>NZ_PZJL01000001.1:524926-662473 GCF_003206585.1 Salinicola sp. CR57 | reverse complement strand
CAGAATGCCGGGCTTTTTTGACTCTCGATTTGGGCAACCCCATTGTCCGGGTGAAAGCTCGGGCATCCGGACCATCCACCGGAGTGCATCGAGCTCGAACCAATGTTTCACGTGGAACAAGTTCCGCCATCCAAGAGGCATCCGGTTCTAACTATTGCCATCGAGTAGAGTCGTGGACTCACAGTCCTGGTAGCAAACGCCCATGGAGGCTGCAGCGTGAAGAATGTGATCATTCTGGATCGGGATGGTGTCATCAACGAAGACTCCGACGCCTACATCAAGTCAGTGGATGAGTGGCACCCCTACCCCACGGCTTTCCAAGCCATTGCGAGGCTGGGAGCCGCGGGCTGGACGGTCGCGGTGGCAACCAACCAGTCTGGCGTCGGCCGAGGCTATTACAGCGAAGAAACCTTGACGGCCATTCACGAAAGGATGCTGGAAAAGACTCGTCTGGCCGGTGGTGAAATAGCCCGAGTGCTTCACTGCCCTCACCGTCCGGAAGTCGGATGTGAATGTCGTAAGCCCAAACCGGGCATGCTGTTGCAGCTGCAGCGGGATCTCGCCATACCAAGCCTCGAGCAGAGCTGGATGGTCGGCGACAGCCTCCGCGATGTCCAGGCTGGCATCGCGGCGGGCTGCCGTACCGCACTGGTCGAGACCGGAAAGGGCCAGCGCTACGTGGACCAAGTGCGGGCTGCGTTCCCTTCGACGTGGATATGCCGAGACCTCGACCAGTTCGTGACCAGGCTAACTGGGGATAACGCCAGCGAGGACCGGAGCCCGTCATGATTCCAGGTCCAGGACGACACCCTCTGTGTGTTTCACGTGAAACACACAGAGGGTGTCTTCACTTTAAATCACAAACGCAACCCTTCTCCTGAACTACCCTTGAGTTATCCCCAACGGACGGGCTTACGGAAATGACTCTGGGAAAGAAGATCAGCCTCTGGGTAGTGGCGGTCATCCTGATAATCCTGGTGGCGATGATCGTCGTCATTCTCACTTTCGACTGGAACCGCCTGAAGCCAACTATCAATCAGCGCGTGTCGGAAGCCATTCACCGCCCCTTCGCCATCGAAGGGGACCTCAGTCTCGATTGGCAGCGCCCGAAGGGTGAGTCCGGTTGGCATAGCTGGGTCCCGTGGCCACACCTGCGCGCCGAAGATATCCACCTGGGTAGCCCCGACGCGGTTACCGATGCCGATCTGGCAAGCCTGTCTGCACTCGACATCGTGCTGTCACCGCTACCCCTGCTGCACAAGACACTTTCCATACCTCATATCGAGCTCACTGGCGGTGAGGCGACACTGATCCGCCTCCAAGATGGCAGCAATAATTGGACATTCGATCTCGGTACCGGTGATGACGCATCGCAGCCGGACGACAGTGATCAGCAAGGTGGCTGGACTGTCGACGTGAGGGAGATTGCCTTCGACCCCATCGACGTTCATTACCAGGATGCAACGCTAGCGGCCAATGTCGATGCCACGGTGGAGCTACTGGGTAAACCGATCGCCTTCGACGCGCTGACCGACGGCGAGAGTGCCGCCGGTCAGGCCGTCGCCGATCAGCAGGTCGCCGACTATCGCTTCGGCTGGCGCGCCCAGGGCAGCTACAGGAATCAGGCGTTCGAGGGCAGTGGTCGGCTGGGCGATCTGGCGGCGTTACGCCAGCGCGGCGCGGCCTACCCCTTGCAGGCGGATCTACACGCGGGGGCGACCCGGGTGTCGGTCAACGGCACACTCACCGACCCTCTCGCTCCCAAGAGAATCGACATGGATCTCAGTTTCTCCGGCCAGAATCTGGGTGATCTTTACAACGTGATCGGCGTTACCTTGCCGGATACGCCCCCCTACTCTACCCGAGGGCATCTCACCGCAAACCTGGATGGTCAGGAAGCACTATCGTTTCACTATCAAGGCTTTGACGGTCAGATTGGGGAGAGCGATATCCATGGCGACCTCACCTACCTGCTCGGCGAGCCGCGACCGTCTCTCACCGGCGAGGTCGTATCGCGCCAGCTGCGATTCGCTGATCTGGCGCCGTTGATCGGAGCCGATGCCGGTAGCGAAGACCAGAGCAAAGGTAACCAGGGTGGAGAGAGGCAGCAGCCGCCGGACAAGGTGCTACCGGTCAGCGAGTTCCAGACCGCGCAGTGGCGGACCATGGATGCCGACGTCAAATTTACGGCTCAGCACATCGAGCATGGAGATTCGCTGCCGCTGGATAACCTCTATACCCACGTGACCCTGAAAGACGGCGAGATCCTGCTGGATCCCCTGCGTTTCGGCGTCGCTGGCGGCAACCTCAATACCACGCTGCGGCTCGATGGTAGTCAGGAGCCGATGCAGAGTCGTGTGGACATGCACATTCGCCGCCTGCTGCTCAGCGAGATGTTTCCCGATGTCGACCTGATGCAGAACAGCCGTGGCGAACTCAACGGCGATGCCACGCTCAGTGGCACGGGCAACTCGGTGGCCGCCATTCTCGGCAGCAGCAACGGCAACTTGCAGATGTTGATCAGCGATGGCGTCATCAGCCAGAACCTGATGGAACTGGCTGGCCTCAACGTCGGGAACTATCTCGTGGGCCAGCTGTTCGGCGACGAGCAGGTCAATATCAACTGTGCGGCGACCAATCTCGAGGTCGACGACGGCTTGGCGACGACCCGCTTCTTCGTCATCGACACGGAGAACGCTCTGATCCGGGTCGACGGCACGGTCAATTTCAAGACGGAAGGCTTGGATCTGAATATCGAACCGGAGAGCAAGGGCGCGCGCGTGTTCACCTTGCGCTCACCGCTCTACGTGCACGGCACCATGAAAAATCCGTCACCCGGGGTCGATGCCGGCTCGCTGTTGGCACGGGGCGCGGTAGGGGCGTTCCTCGGGACCGTTGCGACGCCAGCGGCAGCGCTGTTGGCACTGGTATCGCCGAGCGCCGATGAAACCACGCCATGTAACGACTTCCTGAGTCAGATTCAGACCGACTCCCCTTGAGAGGAATGTTTCACGTGAAACCTGACGAACGGAGGGTTTCACGTGAAACATCTCACTCTTGTTACACGTCATAACCCAGAGCACTGATGACGAGGAAGGAGGGGCGGGAGCTAGGGAGCTAGCCGGCCGAGTCAGGGGGCTAGTGCCCGATAAGCACATTGCCAAGCTGGGTAATGCTACGGGTACGGCAATACGAAATCCGCCATGGCTGAACGCGGACTACTCACCGTGGCGGATTTCGAAGCGGCAGGGATGACATTATTGAGAGTTCTTGCGGTACTGCTCGCCCAGCGATTCCAGTGCACTAATGAGCTTCTCGATTTCGGCATCGAAGCGCTGCTGCTGTTGAGCATAGAAATGGCGGGTGTACGAGGAGCCTTTATGCTTGTTCACCAGGTTGGAAAACTGCGATTCCAGCTGCTCGGTATGGAAACGTAGACGCTCGGTCAAGAACTCGGCGTGCCCCTGATGGCAAGCTACGTCCATCAACGCCCTGACCTGAACCGTCAGCAGATAAAGCTGCAGGACATTACGGTCCTGCACCTCCTTCTGTGTGGAGACGCTATCGTCCAGCAGGTTGATCGAACTCATCTGACAGCAGCCGCTATCGTCGGTCAGCGGGCGATTCTGGGCATTCTCTTGCTGAGTCTGGAACATGGTCAGACCCTCCTTTAGGTCGCTGAACCATACGGTCCATGGTACCACCAGCATGTTTCCTGACCGTTCGCCATTGGTCGAACCCTCCGCCGGCTCATTGGTCAAGGAAGTCGCCTAAAGCGTAATGGCATGAAGGCAGTGGAGAGCGCAGATTGGGAGAGAAAGCCAGAGGTCGCTACCCTCAATATTCGGAGACGCTCATCATGCGCTACGCCAATCCCAACACATCCGATGCCATCGTCGGCTTCGAGAAGCGGTACGAGAACTACATCGGCGGTGAATGGATACCGCCGGCCGAGGGGCGGTACTTCGAAAACATCAGCCCGGTTACCGGGGAAGTCTTCTGCGAGGTCGCCAGATCCAGTCAGAAGGATATCGATGCCGCGCTGGACGCCGCCCACAAGGCTGCTCCGGCGTGGGGAAAGACCTCCGTACAGGAGCGTTCGACGCTGCTGCTGAAGATCGCCGATCGCATGGAGCAGAATCTGGAAATGTTGGCGGTCGCCGAGACCTGGGACAACGGCAAGGCAGTGCGCGAGACACTGGCAGCCGACATCCCGCTGGCGATCGACCATTTCCGCTATTTCGCCGGCTGCATCAGGGCCCAGGAAGGGACCACCGCCGAGATCGACGACAACACGGCGTCCTACCATTTTCACGAACCGCTGGGCGTCGTCGGTCAGATCATTCCGTGGAACTTCCCGATCCTGATGGCCACCTGGAAACTGGCGCCCGCACTGGCGGCCGGCAACTGTGTCGTGCTCAAGCCCGCCGAACAGACCCCGGTATCGATCTTCAAGGTCATAGAGATCATCCATGATCTCCTGCCGAAGGGCGTCATCAATATCGTCAACGGCTACGGCGAAGAGGCCGGCCAGGCGCTGGCCTCCAGCAAGCGCATCGCCAAGATCGCCTTCACCGGCTCGACGCCCATCGGCTCGCACATCATGAAATGCGCCGCCGAGAACATCATTCCCTCCACGGTGGAGTTGGGCGGCAAATCCCCGAACATCTACTTCGAAGACGTCATGTCCGCCGAACCGGCGTTCATCGACAAGTGCGCCGAAGGGCTGGTGATGGGCTTCCTCAACCAGGGCGAGGTCTGCACCTGCCCTTCCCGCGCCCTGGTCCAGGAAAGCATCTACGACGAGTTCATGGCTAAGGTCCTCGAGCGAGTCAAGAAGATCAAACGTGGTCACCCACTGGATACCGAGACCCAGGTCGGCGCCCAGGCCTCCCAGGAGCAGTTCGACAAGATCATGTCGTACATGGACGTGGCGCGGGACGAAGGTGCGGAGTTCCTCTCCGGCGGCGAGCGGGAATCGCTCTCCGACGATCTCTCTCGGGGCTACTACATCCAGCCCACGCTGCTGAAGGGCAACAACAAGATGCGCGTGTTCCAGGAGGAGATCTTCGGCCCGGTGGTCTCGGTCACGACCTTCAAGGACGAAGAAGAAGCCCTGGCCATCGCCAACGACACCGAATTCGGACTGGGTGCCGGGGTCTGGACCCGCGACATCAACCGCGCCTATCGCATGGGCCGGGGCATCCAGGCCGGCCGCGTCTGGACCAACTGCTACCACCAGTATCCAGCCCATGCCGCCTTCGGAGGGTACAAGAAGTCCGGTGTGGGTCGGGAAACCCACAAGATGGCGCTGGAGCATTATCAGCAGACCAAGAACCTGCTGATCAGCTACGACATCAATCCCATGGGTTTCTTCTAGACCGACCGATGAGGTGCGGGGTCCGCAAGGGCCCCGGAGCGCGGGTTGTAGGGGTGGCGAGCGAACGGCTTCGCCACCCTTCGGCACGTCCGGTTCGCGGACGCCGGCTTGATCCACGTTGTGTCGGGCCGATCTTCACTTGGCTACAGTGAAACAGACATACGGACAGGCTAGAAGAGGGACAACGCCATGACCGCCATGACGACCTTCCTGGGCAGTCTCGATCGACCGTCTCCCCCCACCGATCTGAATCGCGAGCTTCGCGCACTCTGGTGGGCCGGCAAGTCCGAGTGGTCCAAGGCCCACGATCAGGTGGATTCCGCGGCCGGCCGCCGGGCCGCCTGGGTCCACGCCTACCTTCACCGCTGGGAAGGCGATATCGGCAATGCCGGTTACTGGTATCGGCAGGCGGGGCGCCAGGTGCCGGACCAGAGCCTCGACGACGAGTGGCAGGAGATCACCCGATCACTGCTCCGAGAACTCGCGCCTCAACTTTGATCCACGCCGGAAAGCTTACGCCTGGGCCGACTGGATCAGTTCGGCGAAGCGGTTCAGGTCGACGTTGCCGCCAGAGAGCACGATCCCGACACGCTGCCCCTCGATCCGCGTACGGCCGGCCAAAGCCGCCGCCGCCGCCAGGCAGCCCGTCGGCTCGACGAACTGCTTCATGCGACCGGCCAGGAAGCCCATCGTCTCGACCAGCTCGGCGTCGGTGACGGTCATGATCTCGTCGACGCACTGCTGCAGTACCGGGAACGTCAGGCTGCCCAGTGCCTGGGTCTGGGCGCCATCGGCGATCGTGCGCGGGGTGGCAATCGAGACGATCTCGCCACAGGCCAGGCTTCTCTGGGCATCGTTGCCGGCTTCCGGCTCGACCCCGATGATCCGGCAGCTCGGGTAGCGCGCCCTGGCGACCGTGGCACAGCCCGACAACAGTCCGCCACCGCCCAGCGGCACGATCAGCGTATCCAGCTCGCCGACATCGTCGAACAGCTCCTTGGCGGCGGTACCCTGCCCTGCCATGACGTGCGGGTGATTGAACGGCGGAATCAGCGTCAGCCCCTCGGCCTCGGCCAGTTCCCGGCCCAGCGCCTCGCGATCCTGGGTATAGCGATCGTAGAGCACCACTTCGGCACCGTAGCCCCGCGTGGCCGCGATCTTGATCGCCGGCGCATCCTCGGGCATCACGATGACGGCGCGAATGCCATGCAGCCTGGCCGAGAGCGCGATCGCCTGGGCATGATTGCCCGAGGAGAAGGCGATCACTCCCGCGGCCTTCTGCTCACGATCGAACTGGCTGATGGCGTTGTAGCCACCCCGAAACTTGAAGGCGCCGATGCGCTGGAGATGTTCCGCCTTGAAGTGAAGCGATGCGCCGCTGCGCTCGTCTGCCGTCGTCGAACGCAGCACGGGGGTGTGGTGGGCAATGCCCGCCAGCCGCCGGTGCGCCGCCGCCACGTCGTCGTAATCGATCGCCAGGTTGGTCATGCTCTCTCCTGTCTCCGGCGCCACTGACATTCCGCGGCGCGCTGCGTAATATGCCAGCCAAAGTGTCATCGATCATGATGGCTCGACGGCTGCAAGGAAAGGGACAGATGCGATCATACGACTGGATATGGCAGACCGGGCCAGAGCTCGACCCCGCCGGGCTATATACCCTGCTGTCGCTGCGCGAGGCAGTGTTCGTGGTCGAACAGCAGTGTGCCTATCAGGAGCTGGACGGCCGCGACCTGGCGGCATCGACGCACCACCTGCAGGTCCTGGCGGCGAACCAGCTTGCAGCCACCCTGCGGTTGCTGGCGCCCGATCCGGTCGACCAACCGGCCTCCATCGGGCGCGTCGTCATCCACCCCGCCCACCGCGGCGGCGGCCTGGGCCACGACCTGATGCGAGCCGCGCTGACGCGAATCGAATCGCTGTGGCCCGGCCGCAGTGCCCGGCTGTCCGCCCAGGCGCATCTGCAAGCCTACTACGGCCGTCACGGGTTCGAACCGATCGGCGATATCTATGTGGAAGACGGCATTCCGCATATCGATATGCAGCGAAAGTGAGATTCTCAAGGTAAGTAAGCACTCACTTTTGAAGAAGCGAAAAAAGCCGACGCTGGATAACAGCGTCGGCTTCTTTTCAGCGTATCCGCCCCGCCACGCGGGGCGGATATCGCTCCGGTCAGGCGCCGAATTCGCTCAGCATCTTCTCGATCAGATCGAGTCCCTCTTCAAGCACCTCGTCACTGATGGTGACCGGCATCAGGAAGCGGATAGTGTTGGCGTAAAGGCCACAGGAGAGCAGGATCAAACCGCGCTCGCGAGCAGTCTTGCAGAGCTTGCCAGCCAGTTCGGCATTGGGCACGCCGCTCTTCTTGTCGCTGACCAAATCGAACGCCGCCATGGCACCCAGGTTGCGCGCGTTGGCGACCGACGCGTAGTCCTGCTGCCACTTGTCGAAGCGCACCTTGAGCTTCTCGCCCAGCGCCTGGCTCTGTTCCAGAATGCGCTCTTCCTCGAACACTTCCAGCACGGCCAGTACCGCGGCGCAGGAAACGGGGCTACCGGTGTAGGTGCCGCCCAGCGAGTTGCCACCGGAGGCGTCCATGATCTTGTCGGTACCCACCACGGCCGAGATCGGCATGCCGTCGGCCATGCTCTTGGCCATGGTCATGATGTCCGGCTCGACGCCGCTGTGCTCGATCGCGAACAGCTTGCCGGTACGGCCAAAGCCGGACTGCACCTCGTCGACGATCAGCAGGATGCCGTGCTCGTCGCAGATCTCGCGAAGCGCTTTCAGGAAGCTGGCCGGCGCCGCATGGAAGCCACCCTCGCCCAGCACCGGCTCGATCACGATGGCGGCGGTGTCGCTGGGATTGGCATCGGTCTTCAGCACCATCTTGAGGTGGCGTAGCGCCTCTTCCTCGCTGACGCCGATGGACGGCACCGGATAGGGCGCGCGGTAGACCTGGCCCGGCATCGGGCCGAAGTCGTTGCGGTAGGGGGCGACCTTGCCGTTCATCGCCATGGTCATGAAGGTACGCCCGTGGTAACCGCCGGTGAAGCAGATCACGCTGGAGCGCCCGGTGGCGGCCCGTGCCACCTTGACCGCATTTTCCAGCGCTTCGGCGCCGGAGTTGGCCAGCATCACCTTGGCGTGGCCACGGACCGGCGTCACTTCACTGAGCTTCTGCGCCACGCGCACATAGCCCTCGTAGGGCATGACCGTCTGGCAGGTGTGCATGACACGGTCGAGCTGCGCCTTGACCGCCTCGACCACCTTGGGGTGGCGATGACCGATGTTGAGCACGCCGATGCCGCCAGCGAAGTCGATGAAGCGCTTGCCGTCCTCGTCCCACAGTTCGGCGTTCTCCGCCCGCGCGGCGAACTCGACCGCCGGGCTGGCCGCACCGCTGGCCACGTAGCGCTGCTTGAGTTCGTTGAGTTCTGCATTGGTCATGGAACACTCCTCCTGACACGGCATCGGATGCCGTTAACGTGAATCGCGCGTCGTCGTCGGTTTCGGCAGGCGGCGCGCCATGAAATCGGGATCAGGCTTTATCGTAGGCTGCCCGAATGAGGCGATCGCCCATCTCTCGACCGTAGTGCCGCCGAGCCCATCCGTACAGTGCCAATCCGGCGATCATCCAGCCACCGAAGATGGACCACTCGACGGAAGTCAGCGCCGAAGGGCTGCCTGGCAGGTAGAGACAGGTCATGCCCAGCGACAGCAGCACTGCCAGCACACCGACCAGCTTGCCGGCACCGACATAATAGGGACGCGGCATGTCAGGCTCGCGATAGCGCAGGATGACGAACGATAGCGCCACGAACAGATAGGCGAGCACGATGCCCAGGCCGCCGGCATCGACCAGCCATACCAACGCCGGACGCCCGAAGAACGGCGCCGCGGTGGAGAGCACGCCGATCAGGATGATGGCGTTGGTCGGGGTCTTGTAGCGTGGATGCAGCTTGCCCAGGAAGGCGGGCAGCATGCCGGAGTGCGCCAGGGCGTAGATCGCCCGCGATCCACCGATGTAGAACGCATTCCAGCTGGTGATGATCCCGGCGATCCCCGCCAGCACCATCAGATTGCCGGCCCAGTCCCCGTCGAAGACCGCCGTCATCGCGTCCGGGACGCTGAGCGAACTCCCCTGGAGCGCCTCGTTGTCGAGCATCAGGCTGGTGCCGAGAATGATCAGGGTGTACCAGCACACCGCCATGATGACCGAGAGCACCAGCACCTTGCCGATATCGCGGAATGGCAGGTTGATCTCCTCGGCCGCCTGGGGAATCACGTCGAAGCCGACGAACAGGAACGGGACCAGCACCAGCACCGCCACGATACCGCCGAAGGCGCCGTGCTCGCCGCTGGCGAACAGCGGCTGCATGTTGCCGCCGTCGCCGGCGAACAGTGATCCGGTCACGAACATCACGCCCGCCACCAGGATCAGCCCGGTGACGACCTTCTGCAGCAGCGCCGCAGTGGAGATCCCCACGTAGTTGACGGCCATCATCGCCAGCGAGCCGAGTACGCCCACCGCGACCCAGGTCGCCTTGACGTCCCAGCCGGCGATGGTCCACAGGTCGCCGACGGCGTAGCCGGGGAACAGGTGCTCGACGACCGTCGGCAGCGCCACCGCCTCGAACGACGCCACGCTGACGTACCCCAGCACGATGCTCCAGGTGCAGACGAACGAGGCGAAATGGCCCAGCGCGCGATAGCTGTAGACGTGCTCGCCACCGACCTGCGGCATCGCCGACGCCAACTCGGCATAGGTCAGCCCCACCAGCAGCACCGCAATGCCGCCGATGACGAAAGCGAGTATCGCACCCACGCTACCGCCATCGAGGATGGCGCTACCGGTCAGGACTATCCAGCCCCAGCCGATCATGGCGCCGAAAGCCAGGGCCAGGACATCCGCTCGTGCGAGGACTCGCACGAGCTCCGCGGGTTGAGGAGCGTTCGACATGAGAGGGTCTCTTCAGGTTGTTTTTGATAGGCCGGATCCCGCCGCGGGACTCGGCCCTGACGCCACGCTATCACTCCGCTGCGCAAGCGGGACTAGACCACTTCCCGACGACGGTGGACCACATGGGGCTCTCCCCGCATAATCCGCAGACGTTTCCGCGTCTCTCGTGAGGTAGGCCATGGACGACCGTCGTCAGGCGCTGGATCACATTCGGCAGGGCTACCTGGCTCAGCCCGACCATCTGACCAAGTACTGCCGTCTCGAGCAGACGCTACTGACGCTCATCGAGCAGCGGTGGCAGAACGGCCAGCGGCTGCCCGGGCATCGCACCCTGTGTGACGCGCTCGGCATGGCCCGCAACACGCTGGCTGGCGTCGTCGAGAGTCTGATCCGCCAGGGTCATCTGGTGACCGACCACGGCAAGGGCACCTGGGTATGCAAGCACTCACCCCTGCGAGAGCAACGGGTTGCCGACATCGGGCCGATTTCCCGCCGCGCCGGTGATTTGCTGAATGACGTGGGGGCCAGCCCGCTGCAGAGCGGCGCCTTCGTGCCGGGCGTTCCGGATATCGCACACTTCCCCATTGCCCGCTGGCGACAGCTCTACTCGCGTATCACCGTACCCCACAACACGCTGCTGCTCGCCTACGCATCCGGCGGCTACGGGCCCCTGAAACGTGCCATCGCCGGCTATCTCGCCCGGTGGCGGGGCATCGACTGCGGACTGGATCAGATCGTCATCACCGAGGGCGCCCATCATGGCTTGCAGCTATGCGCCCTGACGCTGGCCGACCATGGCGATCGTGCGGTCATGGACTCGCCATTCTACTGGGGCGCGCGCAACGTCTTTCAGGCCGGCGGCCTCGAGATAGACCACGCCATCTGGGAGCCGCGTCGCGGGTATGTCGGTTCGCTGCCTCGGCCACACCCAAGACTGCTCTACTTCACCGGCACCCACCATTATCCGTTGGGGGTGTCATCAGTAAGCACTCACAAACAGGGGTTGATCGACGCTCTCGAACCGGACTGGATTCTGGAGGATGACTACGAGTTCGGCGACGGCGGTCACCACGAGCTGGCCTTCGATCCCAGGACCGGCAACCAGATCCTGGTCGGATCCTTTTCCAAGCTGATGTTCCCGGGCTTGCGTCTGGGATACCTGATCGTGCCGAGGGGGCTTAGCACCGCGATCAACCGGGTACGCACCGGCGTCTTTCGCGAAGGGCGCCTGCTGGACCAGGCGGTACTGGCCACGTTCATCGACGATGGCGATCTCGACCGCTGGTGTCGGCGCATGACGCAGGAGTACCTGGAGCGCCAGCAACGGCTGCACGAGCTGCTGGCCGACGTCCCCGGGATCGCCGATATCTCGCCGCCGGCCGGCAATATCAGCTTGAGTCTGGCGCTCTCGCCCACGCTCGACGACGAGCGCCTGTCGCAACATCTGCTGAACCGGCATCACCTGGTCACCCGGCCGTTGAGCCGGGTCTGCGGACCGGGCGACCCTCGACGCGGGCTGATACTCGGTGTCGGCATGGTCGAAGGCGAAGCACTGGAGCGCCAGGGCCGGCGCCTGGCCGAGGGCATCCGCGAGTTCGTCGCCCAGCAGCGCTGAGCGACTCCCGGCGCCACTGCCCTCCTGCGCCTGTCAGGCCGTCTCTCCGATCGGGGTGGTCTCGGTGACGCGCTCGTCGCGAATACGCCGCTCGGACTCGGGGTCGAACACCACCATGCGCGAGACATCGAAGGCGAACCGGGTTCGCTCCCCCGGGCGTAACGGCGTGCCGGGGCGCATGCGGGCGTTGACGTGGGTTCCACCCAGCGTCGTCACCACATAGAGATCCGCCCCGGTCGGCTCGACCAGCGCGACCGGCAGCTCCGCCTCGTGGATGTTGCCCTCGCGATGATTGGCACTGGCCGGGTCGGTGATCGCCTCGGGCCGCAGCCCCAGGATGACGTCGCGGTCGCACCAGTCACGCAGTGCATTACGGTCGCGCACGACAGGCAGTGTCAGGGTGGACGCGTCCGTCGCCACCTGGGCAACCGGCAGCCCATCCTGCTCGACGATCCGCGCCTTGACCAGGTTCATCGACGGCGAGCCCATGAAACCGGCGACGAACAGGTTGTTGGGGTCGTCGTAGACCGCCTGCGGCGTTCCCAGTTGCTGCAGCTCGCCGCCACGCATGACGGCAATCCGGGAGGCCAGTGTCATCGCCTCGATCTGGTCGTGGGTGACGTAGACGATCGTGGTGCCCAGGCGCTGGTGCAGTTGCTTGATCTCGGTGCGCATGTCGACGCGCAGCTTGGCATCCAGGTTCGACAACGGCTCGTCGAACAGGAACAGCTGCGGATCGCGCACCAGCGCCCGCCCCATCGCCACCCGCTGGCGCTGGCCACCGGAGAGCTGGCCCGGCTTGCGGTCGAGCAGGTTCTCGATCTGCAGCAGCTTGGCGACCCGGTCGATCGCTTCACGGCGCTGCTTGCGCGGGACCTTGCGCATCTCCAGCCCGAAGCCGATGTTGCCGGCCACGGTCATGCTCGGGTAGAGCGCATAGGACTGGAAGACCATGGCGATATCGCGCCGGGAGGGGTGCACGTCGTTGATGCAGCGGCCGTCGAGCAGCAGCTCGCCCTCGCTGATAGAGTCGAGTCCGGCGATCATGTTCAAGAGCGTCGACTTGCCGCAGCCCGATGGCCCCACCAGGACCAGGAAGTCGCCCTGCTCGATCGCGATGTCGATGCCCTTCAGGACATGGGTCTCGCCGAAGCGCTTGTGAACGTTGTTGATATGCAGAAAGCTCATGTGATCCTCAGCCCTTGACCGATCCCGACATCAACCCGCGCAGGAAATACTTGCCCGCGAGGATATAGACGATGAGCGTCGGCACCGCCGCCACCATCGCTGCCGCCATGTTGACGTTGTAGGCCTTCACCCCGGTGGAGCTGTTGACCAGATTGTTGAGTGCCACCGTGATCGGCGCGCTGCCGCCGGACGCGAACGAGACGCCGAACAGGAAGTCGTTCCAGACGTTGGTGAACTGCCAGATGATGGTGACCACGATGATCGGTACCGAGGCCGGCAGCAGGATCCGGAAGAAGATGGTGAAAAAACCTGCGCCATCGAGTTGCGCCGCCCGTACCAGTTCGTCCGGAAAGCTGGCGTAGAAGTTGCGGAAGAACAGGGTGGTGAACCCGATGCCATAGACGATGTGGACCAGAACCAGCCCACCGGTGCTGTTGGCCAGATGCAAAATGCCCAGCACCCGGGCCATCGGCAGCAGGATGATCTGGAACGGAATGAAGCAGCTGAACAGCATCAGGCCGAACACGATCTTGTGGCCGCGAAACTTCCACTTGGTCAGCACGTAACCGTTGAACGCGCCCAGCAGCCCGGAGATCAGCACCGCTGGCACCACGATCTTGATGCTGTTGAAGAAGTAGCCGTGCACGCCGTTGCACTCGAGACCGATGCAGGCACTGCCCCAGGCTTCGCGCCAGGGGTCCAGGGTCCATTCGCCGGGCAGCGCCAGCATGTTGCCCTGATGGATCTCCTCCAGCGTCTTGAACGACGTGGTCAGCATCACATAGAGGGGCATCAGATAGACGACCGCAAACAGCACCAGGATCGCGTAGAGCACCGCCCGGGTCGCCAGACCCCGGCGTGCAGTGAAGGAAGCGGCACTCATGATCGGGGCTCCCGCAGCTCGGAGTAGAGATAGGGGATGATCAGCGCGGCGATCACCGCCAGCATGAATACCGCGCTGGCCGCGGCGATACCCATTTCGTTACGCGAGAAAGCGTAGGAGTACATGAAGGTCGCCGGCACCGCGGTGGCATTGCCCGGCCCGCCGCCGGTCATCGCCACGATCAGGTCGAAGCTCTTGATCGCCAGATGCGCCAGTACCACGACTGCGCTCAGGAAGACCGGTCGCAGCTGGGGAATGATGATGCGGGCATAGATCTTCCAGGCCGGGGCGCCGTCGATCTGGGCGGCCTTGATCATCTCGCCGTCGATGCCGCGCAACCCCGCCAGGAACATCGCCATGACGAAGCCGGTGGCCTGCCAGACCGCAGCGATCACCACGGTGTAGATCGCCATGTTGGAATCGATCAGCCAGTTGAAGCTGAAGCTCTGCCAGCCCAGGTCGTGCATGGTTTTCTCCAGCCCCAGTCCGGGGTTGAGAAACCACTGCCAGGCGGTGCCGGTGACGATGAACGAGAGCGCCATCGGATAGAGATAGATGGTGCGCAGCACGCCTTCGGCCCGGATCCGCTGATCGAGCAGAATCGCCAGTATCAGGCCCAGCACGATACAGCTGACGATATAGAGCAGCCCGAAGATCCAGATGTTGTGCAGCGCGATCCCCCAGGTCCAGGAGGTCCACAACCGCGACCACTGGTGCAATCCGACCCAGGTGTAGTCCGGCATCATGCCGGAGTCGCTGAACGAGATGTAGCTGGTCCAGGCGATGAAGCCATAGACGAAGAACAGGACCAGGACGCAGGAGGGCGACAGCACCAGCTTGGGTAGCCAGCGCTGCAGGCGCTCCCGCGCACCACCGTCCCGCTCCGGAGAAGCATTGGACATCACATCACTCTCGGCTCGTGAACGAGACGCCCCGCCTGGCGGCGGGGCCGATCATCAGGACGTTGCGCCCTGCACCGCCATCGCCAGCTGCTCGGCGGCGACATCGCTGGGCATGTCGCTGTTGACGAACGAGGAGATGATGTCGAAAACGGCGTTCTTGACCGACGCCGGTGCGGCATAGCCGTGCGCCATGCTGCCCATCAGCGTGTGGTTCTTGGCCGCGGCCTTGACCTGCTCGTAACCGCGCTGGGCGCAGGCGTCCAGCTTGTCGGCGGAGAGGTCCATGCGCGCCGGCACCGAGCCCTTGATCTGGCTGAAGGCGATCTGGAACTCGGGCGAGCCGATGATAGTGGCCATGGTCTGCTGCATCTGCTGCTGCTGAGCATCGTCGGTATCGAACATGATCATCAGGTCGCTGTTGAAGGTCACGGCGTCCTGGGTGCCCGGGGTGCGGAAGCACATGAAGTCCTTGCCCGGCGCGAGATTGGCGTTGAGGAACTCCCCTTTCGCCCAGTCGCCCATGATCTGGTAGAGCGCCTTGCCGTTGATCACCATCGCCGTGGCCAGATTCCAGTCACGGCCGGGCGAGTTGTCGTCCTTGTACTGCAGCAGCTCGCGCAGGTGGTCGAACGACTGGGTCATGGTGTCGGAATCGAGCGCCTCGGGATCGAGGTCGATCATCGCCTTGCGGTAGAAGTCGGCGCCACCGGTGGCCAGCACCACGTTCTCGAACACCGTGGTGTCCTGCCATGGCTGGCCGCCATAGGCCAGGCCGGTGTAGCCCGCGTCCTTGGCCTTCTTGAGCGACGCGATGAAGTCGTCCCAGGTCTTGGGCTGCTCGATATCCAGCTCATCCATCAGCGACTTGTTGGCCCAGACCCAGTTGGTCGAATGGATCTCGAACGGCGCACCGATCCAGTGGCCCTCGTACTTGGCGAACTGCTGCAACGGCTGCGGGAAGACCTCGTCCCAGTTGCCCGCCTTGGCGACCTCGTCGAGGGAGCTCAAGGCGTCGCGCTTGGCCCAGTCCTGGGCATCGTAGCCGAGCACCTGGGCCGCCGTCGGCGGGTTGCCAGAGGTGATCCGCGAGCGCAGAACGGCCATGGCGTTGGTGCCGGCACCGCCCGCTACCGGCATGTTCTTCCAGCCGATTCCCTGCTCCGACAACCCATCCTTGAGCGCACCCAGCGCCTTGGCCTCACTGCCCGAGGTCCACCAGTTGAGCACCTCGACCTCGCCGTTGGTGGCGGTATCGGCAGCCACTGCACTCGTCGGCAGCGCAAACGCGAATGGCAACAGAGCCAGTCCCAGGCAATTCATGACGATCTTGTTTCGATTGGCGTGCATCCCTTCGATTCCTCTTCTTGTTGGGGAGCGGTATCTCGTTCTTTTACGAAACGGCCCACTTTATTCGATGCCTTGGTGGGGTGATCGCGACTATTGCCCAACCGCTTTTGCCTAACAATACAACCATGGATGCACGCCCGGTCGCGTCGGGTGCCACTGGCCGACGCCACCGCGCATGGTGGTGCGCTTTCCGGCCAGACGGGCTCGGCTTCTCCACCCAAAGTCGCATCGACCAATGCGCTATATCGCGGGGCCGAGGTCACGGCCGATTGACTTCGACAAGGCGGGCTGCCGCGCCAACGACAGGCAAAAAAAACGGCCCATCCCGAGGGATGAGCCGCTGGTTCAACAGGCCCGCGCTGGCGGACCCGGTACTAGGGCCTTGTCCAGTCACGCAACGAAGCCTGAGCGGATTCGACGCGCAACCGGAAGGGACGGGCCCTAGATGTCCAGATTGGCCACCAGCGCGAAGCGCTCGATGAAATCACGACGCGGTTCGACTTCGTCGCCCATCAGGGTGTTGAACATCTGGTCGGCGGCGACGGCATCCTCGATGGAGACCCGGAGCATGCGCCGTGAGCCCGGATCCATGGTGGTCTCCCACAGCTGATCCGGGTTCATTTCGCCCAGCCCTTTGTAGCGCTGGATGCTGAGCCCGCGTTGCGCTTCCAGCATCAGCCACTCGAGCGCATCGTAGAAATTGCCGATCGGCTTCTGGCGCTCACCACGGGCGATATAGGCGCCCTCTTCGATCAGGCCATCGAGGGTCTCGCCCAGGGTGGCCAGCGCGCGATAGTCGGCGCTGCGGAAGAAGTCGATGCCCCAGACGTAATCCGTGGTCACGCCGTGAGCCGTCAGCGCCACGCTCGGCATCCACAGGCCGCGCTCGGTGTCTTCCTGCAGTTGGAAGGTATAGCGCGGGCCGCCCTCATGGGCGATCAGCGAGTCCATCGCCACCTGGAGCTCGTCGATCCAGTTCTGCATGGTGTTGCGGTCGTCGAGATTGGTTTCGTCGAGCTTGACCGCGTGAACCATCTTGCGCAGCACGGCGTTGGGATAGACCCGTGACAGCCGGTCGATGCGCTTCATCACGTCACGATACTGGTTGACCAGCGCTTCCAGATTCTCGCCCGCGATGCCCGGTGAGTCCGCATTGACGTAGAGCCGCCCGCCATCCAGCGCCGTGGTGGTGAGGTAGTCGGTCATCGCCTGCTCGTCTTTCAGGTACATCTCCTGCTTGCCACGCTTGATCTTATAGAGCGGCGGCTGGGCGATGAAGACGTGGCCGCGCTCGATCAGCTCCGGCATCTGGCGGAAGAAGAACGTCAGCAGCAGCGTGCGGATGTGCGAGCCGTCGACGTCGGCATCGGTCATGATGATGATCGAGTGGTAACGCAGCTTGTCCGGATTGAACTCCTCGCGCCCGATGCCGCAGCCCAGCGCGGTGATCAGCGTCCCCACCTCGGCGGACGAGAGCATCTTGTCAAAGCGCGCCTTCTCGACGTTGAGGATCTTGCCCTTGAGCGGCAGGATCGCCTGGGTACGCCGATCGCGCCCCTGCTTGGCGCTACCGCCGGCGGAGTCGCCCTCCACCAGGTAGAGTTCGGAGAGACCGGGGTCCTTCTCCTGACAGTCGGCCAGCTTGCCGGGCAGCCCGGCGATATCCAGCGCACCCTTGCGCCGGGTCATGTCGCGGGCCTTGCGCGCGGCTTCCCGGGCACGGGCGGCATCGATCATCTTGCTGACGATCGCCTTGGCCTCGTTGGGATGCTCGATCAGGTAGTCGGAGAATTGGCGGCTCAGCTCCTGGTCGACCGCGGTCTTGACCTCGGAAGAGACCAGCTTGTCCTTGGTCTGCGACGAGAACTTGGGATCCGGCACCTTGACCGAGATGATCGCGGTGAGACCTTCACGGGCGTCGTCGCCGGCGGTCGCCACCTTGGCCTTCTTCTGGATCTCTTCCGCTTCGATGTAACTGTTGAGGGTGCGCGTCAGCGCAGCGCGGAAGCCCGCCATGTGGGTGCCGCCGTCACGCTGCGGAATGTTGTTTGTGTAGCAGAACACGTTCTCGGTGAAGGTGTCGTTCCACTGCATCGCCACTTCCACGGCGATACCGTCTTCACGCTGGATCTCGAAGTGAAAGACCGGGTTGATC
The DNA here is from genome assembly GCF_003206585.1 of Salinicola sp. CR57. Classification (NCBI taxonomy): domain Bacteria; kingdom Pseudomonadati; phylum Pseudomonadota; class Gammaproteobacteria; order Oceanospirillales; family Halomonadaceae; genus Salinicola; species Salinicola sp. CR57. The sequence continues at coordinate 644,043 of NZ_PZJL01000001.1, read as the reverse complement.
GCGGTGCGATTGGTGTTGAGGTGGTCGACGAAGGCACGCAGGCCGCCTTCGTAGTGGAACAGCTCCTCGCGGCCGTCGCGCTCGTCGACCAGGCGAATGGCGACGCCGGAGTTGAGGAACGACAGCTCGCGCAGACGCTTGGCGAGAATGTCGTAATGAAACTCGATATTGGCGAAAGTATCGCTGGACGGCTTGAAGCTGATCTGGGTACCGGACTTCTCGGTCTCGCCGACGATGGCGAGCGGCGCCTGCGGCACACCGTGGTGATAGATCTGTTCGTGGACCTGGTTGTTGCGCCAGATGGTCAGCTTGAGCTGCTCCGAGAGCGCGTTGACCACCGAGACCCCCACGCCGTGCAGGCCACCGGACACCTTGTAGGAGTTGTCGTCGAACTTACCGCCGGCGTGGAGAACGGTCATGATGACCTCGGCCGCGGAGACGCCTTCGGCGTGGATATCGGTGGGGATGCCACGACCGTCGTCGGAGACGGTCACCGACTCGTCCGGATGGATGACGATCCGGATCTCGCTGCAATGACCGGCCAGCGCTTCGTCGATGGAGTTGTCGACGATCTCGAACACCATGTGGTGCAGCCCGGTACCGTCATCGGTATCGCCGATGTACATGCCGGGACGCTTGCGCACCGCGTCCAATCCCTTGAGGACCTTGATGCTCGATGAATCGTAGGCCTGTTCGCTCATTGCTCACTCCATGGTGAAATCATTCCGAATGCAGCCGCCCGCCGGCCAGTGTCGATGCCACGACATCCGTTTGTGGCTGCCAGACGTCGGCCAGCGCCGCGCGATCGACGCTGGTGATGAAGACCTGGCAGTTGAGCCGCTCCAACCATTGGCAGAAGATCCGCCGATGATCACCGTCGAGCTCCGCCGGCAGGTCGTCGATCAGGTAAAGGCAGGTGCCTCCCGTCAACTGCTCGAGCAGGCGCCCCTGGGCCAGCTTCATGGCGCTGACCACCAGTTTCTGCTGACCGCGCGACAGTACCTCCACCGCGGGATGGCGGCCGACGCGAATACGCAGGTCGGCACGCTGCGGCCCCTGCTGGGTAAAGCCCATCTGGCGATCGGTGTCGCGCCCGGCCTCGAATACCTCCAGCAGGGCCCGCTGCCGATCCCAACCCCGCGAATAGCGCAGCGTCAGATCCGGCAGTGGCAGCAGCGCCGCCAGGGTCTCTTCGAACACCGGCAGGAAGCGCGTCATGTAGCTCGCGCGCAGCCCGTCCAGACGCTCGCTCCAGTGGGCGAGTTCACGCTCCCAGACATGGATCGACTGGACGTCGATTCTATCATGTCTGAGCAGGGCATTCCGATGTTTCAAGGCCCTTCTGACCCGCTTCCAGCTGTCCAGAAACTCCCGCTCGGCGTGAAACACGCCCCAATCGAGGAACTCGCGTCGGGCGGCCGGCGAGCCTTCGAGAAGACGGAAAGCATCGGGGTTGATCAACTGCAGCGGCAGCGCCTCGGCCAACTGGGTGATGCGCGAGGCGCGTTCGCCATTGACCCGCAGCTCGAGCTCGGTGCCATCGCGGCGACGACGCACCCCGACCGGCAGTGGCGGATCGCCGGCCAGCCGCCCGAACAGCGTCACCTCATCGGCATCGTGATCGATCAGCGCCTTGAGCTTCTGGGTCCGGAACGACCGCGCCATTCCCAGCACGTGGATGCCCTCCAGCAGCGAGGTCTTGCCGCTGCCGTTGGGCCCGGTGATCAGATTGATGTGCGGCCCGGGCGCCATCTCCAGCGCACCCAGATTGCGCAGGCCGTGAAAACTCAACCGATCGAGCGGCATGGCACGTGACAACTCATGGCAAGAGACGAGAGGAAACGCCCGGACCGCGGGCAGCGTGGAAAGAAGCACCCGAACATTTAACCGCCGAGATGGAAGAAGTTGGCGAGCGACGATCAGGCGCGGCAAAAATCGGCGAACCAGCGGAGCTTATGTGGGTATAAGTGAGCAAGGTTCGCCGGTTTTTAACAAATCATGATCGAGCGCAGCCACTTCCCTGCACTCAAAGGCGCATCGGCATGACCACGTAACGGGCATCCCCCCCGCCCGGCTCTTCCATCAACGCCGAACTGTTGGCATCCGACAGCGTCATCTGCATGCGGTCGGCGTCGAGCACGTTGAGCACATCGATCAGATAGCCGACGTTGAAGCCGATCTCCAGCGCGTCGCCCGAGTACTCGATGCTGACGTTCTCCTCGGCCTCTTCCTGCTCGGGATTGTTGGCCATCACCTTGAGGTTGTTCTCCTCGAGGTGGAGGCGCACGCCGCGGTACTTCTCGTTGGAAAGGATCGCCGTACGCGCCAGGTTCTGGCGCAGCTCGCCGCGCTCGGCGATGAACACCTTGTCGCCGCCCTTGGGAATGACCCGGTCGTAATCGGGGAACTTGCCATCGACCAGCTTCGAGGTGAAGGTGAATTCACCGGTGTTAGCGCGGATGTGGTTGGAACCCAGCATCAGCTCGACCGGCTCGTCGCTGCCGTCGAGCAGACGCGTCAGCTCCAGCACGCCCTTGCGCGGCACGATCAGCTTGCGCGGTGCCTCCATCTCGATCTCGGCGCTGCGTTCGCAGACCGCCAGACGGTGGCCGTCGGTGGCGACCGTGCGCACCAGATGGTCGGCCAGTTCGAGCAGCATGCCGTTGAGGTAGTAGCGCACGTCCTGCTGGGCCATGGCGAACGAGGTCGAGTCGATCAGATACTTCAGCGTGCCCCGCGGCAGCGACAGGGTGGTGTCGTTCTGGCCATCTTCGATGTTGGGGAACTCGGCCACCGGCAGCGTGGAGAGCGTGAAGCGCGAACGCCCGGCGCGCAGCACGACACGGCCATCCTCCAGCGAGAAGCTGATGTCGGACTGGTCCGGCAGCGACTTGCAGATATCCATCAGCTTGCGCGCCGGCACCGTGACGGACCCTGGCTCGTCCACCAGCGCAGGCGTGGCACGGCCGATCAATTCCACCTCGAGATCGGTACCGGTCAATGCCAGTTGTTCGTTCTGGACTTCGATCAGCACATTGGAGAGCACCGGCAGGGTCTGGCGGCGCTCGACCACCCCGGCCACCAGCGTCAGCGGGCGCAGCAGGGCTTCGCGAGAGATGGAAAATTTCATTGGGGCTCCGTTGTTGGTTCAATAAGCCTGAAGTTGAATCCGGTACCGGTGGATCGCTTTGCATCATGGGACGGACGAGGAGACCGTCGGGCCGCGCCGTCTCATTCTTGCCGTGCCGGTCGTCGCTAGCAATCCCCGCGGCCAGGGAATTCGTCACACGCCGACTCAACTGGTCAGCAGTCGCATCAGATTCTTGTAGTCCTCGCGGATGTCCGCGCTCTCCTCCTTCAGCGCCACCACCTTGCGACAGGCGTGCAGCACCGTCGTGTGGTCGCGGCCGCCGAAAGCGTCACCGATCTCGGGCAAACTATGGTTGGTCAGCTCCTTGGCCAGCGCCATCGCCACCTGGCGCGGCCGCGCCACCGAACGCGAGCGGCGCTTGGAGAGCAGATCGGCCAGCTTGATCTTGTAGTATTCCGCCACCGTGCGCTGGATGTTCTCGATCCCGACCTGCTTGTCCTGCAGTGCCAGCAGATCCTTGAGCGACTCGCGGATGAAATCCTGGGTGATCGGCTTGCCCATGAAGTGGGAGTCGGCAATCACCTTCTTCAGCGCCCCCTCCAGCTCGCGCACGTTGGAACGGATTTTCTGGGCAATGAAGAACGCCGCATCGTGGGGCAGATCGACCTCGGCCTGATCCGCCTTCTTCATCAGGATCGCCACCCGGGTCTCGAGTTCCGGCGGCTCGATCGCCACCGTCAACCCCCAGCCGAAGCGCGATTTCAGGCGCTCCTCGACGCCGCTGATCTCCTTGGGATAGCGATCCGAGGTCAGGATCATCTGCTGTCCGCCTTCCAGCAAGGCGTTGAAGGTGTGGAAGAACTCCTCCTGGGAGCGCTCCTTGCCGGCAAAGAACTGGATATCGTCGATCAGCAGCGCATCGACGCTGCGATAGAAACGCTTGAAATCATTGATCGCGTTGAGCTGCAGCGCCTTGACCATGTCGGCGACGAAGCGCTCGGAGTGGAGATAGACCACCTTGGCGTTGTCTCTGAGACCCGCGAGGTGGTTGCCCACCGCATGCATCAGGTGGGTCTTGCCCAGACCCACGCCGCCGTAGAGGAACAGCGGATTGTAGGCCCCGCCGGGGTTCTCGGATACCTGGCGCGAGGCGGCCCGCGCCAGCTGGTTCGACTTGCCCTCGACGAAGGTTTCGAAGGTGAAATTGGGATTGAGTCCGCTGCCGTGCTTGAGGCTACCCTCGACCTGGACCTGGCGTTCGCTGCCCCGGCGTCCACTCTCTTCGCGTTCACGGGTTCGATCGAGCTGCTTCTCCTCGGCCGCCTCGTTGGAGCGCGGGCTCGTCTGAATCCCCGGCGCCGTGGATCGCTGAGGCTGACGACTCGGGGCGGAAACCGGCGCGCCAAGACCCCGCGGCGACACCGCCGCGGCCCGCCGGCTCCCCACCGTCAGGTGGACCTTGGGAGGCTTGCTGCTGGAGGCAACCTCGCGCAACAGTTCGTTGATCCGCTTCAGGTACTTGTCGCTGACCCAATCACGGACGAATCGGTTGGGGGCCAACAGACAGAGTTCGTCCACTTCGCCGTCCTCGGCCTGCAGAGGACGAATCCAGGTATTGAATTGCTGAGAGCTCAACTCATCCTGCAGCGAGTTCAGACATTGTTGCCAGAGAGCGACAGACACACGACCTCACCGAACGTTGAGAGAGAATAGAAAAAACGGCCGCACATTGTAGCGTCGGCCTGCCAGGTTATCCACACGAAGTCGACTTTCCAACAACTGTGGATAACTCGCCCGTCACCGCTGGCAATACTGTGGATGTCCAGGGTAATCCGCGTGGACAAGGCGGTGTGGACGGTCTTGCCACCGGCTGGCGATCCTCACCCTATGCACGGCTCGTTCGCAACTTCCCCACAACCCAGAAAATCCATTAAACCAATGATAAATATTGATTTTATAGGGTTATCCACAAAGGTTATCCCCGTCGTTAACCACATGGTGTGATTGACACCCTCGAGCAACTTCGATCTCGCACCCCGAGCCGGTAACCGGCATCGCCACGACAATCGTCGATGGCCACCCACGCCACCGGTCTCCCGTCCGGGGCGTAACGGCTGGCGATCCACTCACAACGGGGTGTGGATAATTCACGGAAAAATTGCACCCGAACCGCGGATTCACTAGAATTCCCGCTCTTGAGTCGAGTGAGCCCGCTTCCCGCGAATGCGCCGGGCGTCCCGCTTCAACCAGTTTTCTTTAGAAATCAACTAATTGGGAATTAGCAACTATGAAACGCACCTTCCAGCCCAGCGTTCTGAAGCGTAAGCGCGTCCACGGTTTCCGCGCCCGCATGGCCACCAAGAACGGCCGCCAGGTCATTGCTCGTCGCCGTGCCAAAGGCCGTAAACGCCTGAGCGCCTGATCGGACGCCGGGTGTCCGATCAGCGTTTTCCCCGGCAGCTGCGGTTGCTGAATGCCGGGGACTACAAGCACGTCTTCGACCACGCTCCCTACAAGGTCCATGGTAAAGGATTGCTGGCGTTGGCCCGACCCAACGCTCTGGGCCATCCACGGATCGGGTTGATCTTCAGCAAGAAGAACGTGCGCCGTGCCGTCGACCGCAATCGCCTCAAGCGCCTCGTGCGCGAATCCATTCGCCATCAACAGCATCGTTTACCGGCAGTGGATATCGTCATACTCGCGCGACGAGGGGTACATGAGCTGGACAACGCCAGCGTCGCCCGCCAGCTCAATGGCATGTGGCGACGCCTGGAGAAGTCCGCTCGCCAGATGCGTCAAGACGTTTCGTCTTCCTGATCGGACATCCCCGCGCCGAAGGCCGGGGAGCACCGGCGAACCTCGCCGGTCGATCGCCGATGCCCGGCGCCCACCGACCCATTCCCTTACCGGGCAGACCCCTATATGGATTTGAAACGACTCCTTTTCGTGATTCCGTTGGCCGTGCTGGCCTACCTGCTGATCATGCAGTGGAATCAGGACTACGGTCAGCACGTCGTGAACAACCCGGCGCCGGAGATGGCGGCTTCATCGGGTAACGGCAATGACGGCGAGGGCAGCGCCCTGTCCGCGCCGACGGGCAGCAACGGTAAAGCCAAGCCGATTCAGGACGACATGCCCGCCGACGCCGATCCGGCCAAAGGCAGCAACCTGATCCAGGTCCAGAGCGACGTGCTGGACCTGCGTATCAATCCCAACGGCGGCGATATCGTCTACGCCGCGCTGTTCGGTCATGACCAGGCGCTCGACTCCGATACCCCCTTCGTTCTGCTCAGCGACAACAACGTGCGCAGCTACGTGGCCAAGTCGGGGCTGCAGATCGAGGGCCACTCCGGCCGGATCCCGTTCACCGCCGACCAGAACAGCTACAAGCTCAGCCAAGGTGAAGACTCGATCAACGTCGACCTGCATGGCAGCGTCAACGGCGTCGATATCATCAAGCGCTTCGTGATCGACCGCGACAGCTACGCGATCAAGGTCGAATACCTGATCGACAACGAGAGCCAGCAGCCGGTCACCGCCCGCTTCATCGGCCAGCTCGCCCGCGACCAGAGCGCCGACCCGACCAGCGGCCAGGGCGTCGGCATGCACTCGTTCCTGGGCGCCGCGTTCTCCTCGCCGGACGAGAAGTACAGCAAGGTCGACTTCGACGACATCCGCAAGGGCAACTTCCAGAACCGCGACGTGAAAGGTGGCTGGGTCGCGATGATCCAGCACTACTTCACCTCCGCCTGGGTGCCCAACCCGGACCAGCAGAACCTCTATTACGGCAGCGTCGACAATCGCGATCGTACCGTCGCCGCCTTCGCCGGACCCAACCAGACCCTCGAGCCCGGCCAGAAGGCGACGCTCGCTGCCACCCTGTTCGTCGGCCCGAAGGTGCAGGATCGCCTCGAGGCGGTGGCACCGAACCTGGAGCTGACCGTCGATTTCGGCTGGCTCTGGTTCCTGGCCAACCCGCTGTTCTGGCTGCTGGAGAAGATCCATGGCCTGATCGGCAACTGGGGCTGGTCCATCGTCCTGCTGACCGTCTGCGTCAAGATCGTGCTCTTCCCGCTGGCGGCCAAGGCCTACAAGTCGATGGCCCGGATGCGCAAGATGGGCCCGGAGATGAAGCGGCTCAAGGAGCAGTACGGCGACGATCGCCAGAAGATGTCGCAGGAGATGATGAAGTTCTACCAGAAGGAGAAGATCAATCCTCTGGGAGGCTGCCTGCCGATGGTGATCCAGATGCCGGTGTTCATCGCGCTCTACTGGATGCTGATGGAGTCGGTGGAGCTGCGCCACGCGCCCTTCATCCTGTGGATCCATGATCTCTCGGCCAAGGACCCCTACTTCATCCTGCCGATCATCATGGGCGCCACCATGCTGCTGCAGCAGTTCCTGAACCCGACCCCGCCGGACCCGATGCAGGCGAAGATCATGAAGATGCTGCCGGTGGTCTTCACCTTCTTCTTCCTGTGGTTCCCGGCCGGTCTGGTGATCTACTGGATCGTCAACAACTCGATCTCGATCCTGCAGCAGTGGTTCATCACCAACAAGGTGCTCAAGGAGGATGCCGGCAACGGCAAGGCCGTGAAAGCCAAAGGCTGACACGGCTCTCCCCCGCACCACCAGACCCCCGCCCCGGCGGGGGTCTGGCGTTTCAGGCTCTGGCTTTTCCGCACTGGCATTCCACCGAGAGCCCTCGGACAATGCCCGCCAGGCCAGCTACGATATCGATTCTCGGAGAAGCTCATGAACGCGCCGTCCCCCTATGCCCACGCGCCGCTTTACCGCCAGGACACCATCGCGGCCCTGGCTACGCCCCCCGGGCGCGGCGGCGTCGGCATCATCCGTATTTCGGGGCCGTCGGCAGAGGCCCTGGCGGAGCGCATTCTCGGGCATCATCCGACCCCGCGATACGCCCACTACGGGCCGTTCCACGGGGAGGGTAGCGTCATCGACGAAGGCATCGCCCTCTACTTCCCCGGCCCGAACTCGTTCACCGGCGAGGACGTGCTCGAGCTCCAGGGCCATGGCGGTCCGGTACTGATGGACATGCTGCTGGAGCGCTGCGTGGCGCTCGGTGCGCGGCTGGCCCGGCCCGGCGAGTTCTCCGAGCGCGCCTTCCTCAACGACAAGCTCGATCTGGCTCAGGCCGAGGCGATCGCCGACCTGATCGACGCCAGCTCCCGCGCCGCCGCGGAGAACGCCCTGCGCTCGCTGCAGGGCGAATTCTCCAGCCGCGTCTCACAACTGGTCAGCGAGCTGATTCAACTGCGTCTCTACGTCGAGGCCGCCATCGACTTCCCCGAGGAGGAGATCGACTTCCTCGCCGACGGCGTGGTCGCCGCCAGGCTGGCAGCCCTGCGCCAGACGCTGGAAACCGTCCGTGCCGCCGCCAACCAGGGTGCACTGATGCGCGAGGGCATGAGCGTGGTGATCGCCGGGCGACCCAACGCCGGCAAATCGAGCCTGCTCAACCGTCTCACCGAGCGCGACAGCGCCATCGTCACCGAGATCGAGGGCACCACTCGCGACGTGCTGCGCGAGCATATTCATCTCGACGGCATGCCACTGCACGTGATCGACACCGCCGGCCTGCGCGACACCCCGGATGCGGTGGAGCAGATCGGCGTCGCCCGCGCCTGGACCGAGATCGAGAAGGCCGACCGCGTACTGCTGCTGGTCGACGCCCGCACCACGCAAGAGACCGACCCTCAGGCGATCTGGCCCGAGTTCGTCGCCCGCCTGCCCCACCCCGAGCGGCTGACGCTGGTGCGCAACAAGATCGACGAGAGCGGCGAGGGCAGCGATTTCGACCTATCCACAACGCCTCCGGTGATCCGGATATCGGCGGAGACCGGCGCCGGTGTGGATAACCTCAAGACCCACCTCAAGGCGGTGATGGGATTCGATGCCACCACCGAAGGCCGCTTCTCCGCCCGCCGCCGGCATCTCGATGCGCTCGACCGAGCGGCCCAGGCACTGGCCAGCGGCACGGCCCAGCTCGAGGGCGCCGCCGCCGGCGAGCTGCTCGCCGAGGACCTGCGCGACGCCCAGCAGTCGCTCAACGAGATCACCGGCGAGTTCACCGCCGACGATCTGCTCGGCGAGATCTTCGGCAGCTTCTGCATCGGCAAGTGATCGGCCAAAGGTCGGCTTTTCCGATGCCCTCGCCGGCGTTATGCTGGTGAACCCATTCACACTCGAATGCCGATTTCCCATGTCGCCACGCATCCAGCATCCGCACGCTTTCCGCCTTGCCGAATTGTCGGTAGGGCCGCAAGTGCTGGCGGCGACACCTCCCCCCCGCTCATCTGTCGCGCGTGTCGTGGCCGACGTCGTGGCACCGCCCGCGGTCGTCGCTGGCGTGCAAGCGCCGCCACGCCCCGTCGCACTGGGCTGATCACGCCCGGCTATCCCAAGCCAGACAATTCCCGTTCGCTGTTCATGCAGGTCGACGCAGATCGCGTCCAGCAACGGGTCGTCACGTCTTCGACAGATGAGTCTTCACATGATCCGTTCTTCTTCATGGGGCCAGGCCGCCCCGATGGCCCTGTTCGTGCTGCTGTGGGGCAGCGCCCCGATCTTCACCCGCTGGGGGTTGGATCACGGTTCGCCGCTGGCGCTGCTGATCCTGCGCTTTCTGCTCGCCCTCGGCGTGCTGCTGCCGCTCGCTATCCAGCGCGAAGCCTGGCTGCCACCGCGGGGTCAGCGGCTACGCGTCGCCGGCGTCGGCACGCTGCTGATCGGCGGCTACTCGGTGTGCTACTTCGAAACGCTGGACCATGCCATCACTCCCGGGCTGTTGGCGACCCTGCTGGGCATTCAGCCGCTGCTGACGCTGCTGCTGACCGAGCGCCGGATCTCCGGCTGGCGCATCGCCGGGCTGCTGCTGGCGCTGTGCGGACTGGCGCTGGTGGTACTGCAGAGCCTGATGGCCGCGCGCTTTCCCGCGCTCGGGATCCTGCTGGCACTGGCCACCCTGGCCTGCATGACCCTCGGCGCGATCGGACAGAAGTCGATCACCCTGCCGCCGCGCCAGGTGCTTCCGCTGCAGTATCTGGCAAGCCTGGCGCTGTTCCTGCTGCTGACACCGTGGCGTCCGGTGAGCATCAGCTGGCAGCCGGGGCTGATCGTGGCCGTGGTGTGGTTGGGGCTGGTGATCTCGGTCCTGGCACAGCTGCTGCTCTACCGCATGATCCGTCAGGGCAACCTGGTCAACGTCACCAGCCTGTTCTACCTGGTGCCGATCGTCACCGCCGTGCTGGACTATCTGCTGCTGGGCAATGCGCTCTCGCCGCTGGCCATCCTCGGCATGGGTGCGATCCTCGGTGGCGTGGCGCTGGTGTTCCGTACGCGTTAGCCGCCCGCAGGGTACCGTGGTGCGCACACCGCGTTCATACTGAACGCCACCGCATACCGGAGATCCACGATGACCACGCGTACCCTGCTCTGCTACGGCGACTCCAATACCCACGGTACCGAGCCGGTCAGGACGCTGGGGCCGCTTTCACGCTACCCCCTCGAGACGCGCTGGACCGGGGTGGCGGCCGCCACCCTGGGCAGCGAATGGCGGGTGATCGAGGAGGGTCTGCCGGCACGTACCACGCTGCATGACGACCCCATCGAAGGGGTGCATCTCAACGGCCTGCGCTATCTGCGCCCGTGTCTGCTGAGCCAGTTGCCGCTGGACGTGATGACGCTGATGCTGGGCACCAACGATCTCAAGGCGCGCTTCTCCGTCACCCCCGACGATATCGCCCTGAGCATTCAGCGGCTGCTGCGGGAGATCGAGGCCACCAGCGCCCAGTTCGGCGTGGCCGCCCCCAAGGTGCTGCTGATCGCCCCGGCACCGATTCGCGAGATCGGCCCCCTGGCGGGCATCTTCACCGGCGGCGAGCGCAAGTCGCGCCAGTTGGCGAGCCGCTACCGCAAGATGGCGCGGGAGGCGGGGGTCGGTTTCATCGACGCCGGCACCCTGATCCAGGTCAGCGAAGTCGACGGCGTGCACATCGAGCCCGATCAGCAGCGCCTGTTGGGCGAGGCGATCGCCGCCGAAGTGCCCCGCCTGATCGACTGAACGCCCAGATCAGGGGCGGCTGCCGTCCACAGCTCAGGCCGTCTCCGGCTGACTGGCGTCGACCCGCTGCGCCAGCATCTCCGCCACGCAGTGACCCACGCGCGTCACCGCGCGGGCAATCTCGGCATCGAACACGGCGTGGTTGAGACGCAGGCAGTGGCGATACTTGCCGGTGGCGGAGAACACTACCCCGGGGGCGATGCGGATGCCCTCTTCCATCAGGCGCTGATTGAGCGTGACGCTGTCGATGCCGTCAGCGCATTCGAGCCAGAGCATGAATCCCCCCGCCGGATAGCTGACCCGAGTCGAGGCGGGGAAGGCGCTTTCGATCACGTCGAGCATGCGGTCTCGGTTGCCCTGGTACTGGGCCCGCATCCGGCGCAGGTGCGGCTCGTGGTGCCCTTCGCGGATGAACTCGGCCACCGCCATCTGCCCCTGGGTCGCAGTGGAGCCGGTGCCGACGTACTTCATGTGCAGGGCGCGTTCGTGATAGCGCCCCGGAGAGATCCAGCCGATGCGCAGTCCCGGCGCCAGGGTTTTGGAGAACGAGCTGCACAGCAGCACACGGCCATCCTCATCGAACGACTTGATCGTCACCGGCCGCGGAAAGCCGTAACTGAGATCGCCATAGACGTCGTCTTCGATGATCGCCACGTCGAAGCGCCGGGCTAGCGCATAGAGCGCCCGCTTTCGCGCCTCCGACAGGGTGTAGCCGAGCGGATTGTTGCAGGTCGGGGTGAGCTGGATGGCGCGGATCGGCCACTGCTCCAGGGCCAGCTCCAGCGCCTCCAGGCTGATCCCGGTCTCGGGGTCGGTAGGGATCTCCATCGCCTTCATGCCATAGGCGCGGATCGACTGCAGGGCGCCGTAGAAGCTGGGGGAATCAACCGCGATGATGCCACCGGGCTCGCACACCGCGCGCATGGCGATCGAGATCGCCTCGTGGCAGCCGGTGGTGACCACGATGTCGTCGGGATGCAGCCGGCAGCCCTGGCCCACCGCGAGCCGCGCGATCTGCTCGCGCAACTCGGGACGCCCGTGCAGGGTGTCGTAGTTGAGCCCGATCAGATCCTGGCGCCGGCTGACCCGGGCGAGCGCGCGCAGCAGCGGCTTGAGCGTCGGCGCATCGATATCCGGCATGCCGCGGCCCAGGTTGTGCATGCTGGTGTCCGGCAGCACACAGGTGCCCTCGCGCACATGCTCCCACTGTGACACCTCGACCGGGCGCTGGGCAGTGCGTGCGACCGGCGGCGCGGGCAGGCGCTCGCGCCGCGGCGAGACGAAATAGCCCGACTTGGGCCGCGCCTCGATCAGTTGGGCGTCTTCCAACTGATGGTAGGCGTGCTGCACGGTGGAAAGGCTGACCCCGTGCGCCTGCGCCAGCGCGCGCACCGAGGGCAAGCGCTCGTGGACCTGATAGAAGCCGGCCTGGATACGTTCGCGCAGATGATCGGCCAACTGCTCGTAACGGTGCATGTTCCCCTCCCCGCATCGCATGACGTGTCACGCCAACCATTGTGTATGCTTGCGCCCGGCACTTCACGGGACAGATGGCTCGCAAAGTGGGCATACAGAGCGGAAAAACGCCCATCTGTGTGCCCGAGATAGTCATTTTCTGCCTCTGTGTGGCACGTCGGCGCCTGCCTAAGCTGGACGCTCCCCCTCGAGACACGGGAGTCACCGCCATGCGTTTCACACCCTTGCACCTGCTGGTCACCACGCTGGACACCGTGGACGGTATCCTGTGGGGCGGCTTGCACCAACGCCAACGATCGCTGCGACGTGACTCGCCCAACGCCTGGCAGCGTCACCGCACCCGGCGCCAGCTGGCGGAACTCGATGCCCAGCAGTTGCGGGATATCGGCCTGCTACCCAGTCAGGTGTACCGGGAGACGCATCGCCCATTCTGGCGCTGAGTCGACCACGGTGGTAGGCAAACAACCCGGGAAATAACCTGATGAGTAAGCACACACTATCAGCTGGCAGCTCGCCAGAATCCAATCTCACGTTGTCCGCGGCGCAGGTCCAAGGGCGGCGCGGCTATCACTATGTGCTGCTGGACGTCTTCACCGCCACGCCCTTCACGGGCAATCCACTGGCGGTATTTCCTGATGCAGCCGACCTGGATGGCGACACCATGAAGCGCATCGCCAAGGAGCTCAATCTCTCGGAAACCGTATTCATTACCGATCGCCGGCAGATCGATAACGTCAGCATTCGGATATTCACTCCCGGAGGAGAAATTCCTTTTGCAGGGCACCCCACCGTGGGTACCGCTTGCTTGCTGAAAGCGCTGGGGTGGCACGATGGCGAGCGTCCCCTGCTGTTAAAAGAAGGCGTTGGTGATGTACCGATCCGCTTCATGGGCAAACGTGCGCGCCTGACCACGGCGATGCCGCTCGAGATCACCGAGTGTCCTCTCACGATCGAGATGGCAGCAGAATCACTCGGCCTGCCGACGAGCGCCATTGCCTCACGACCCGTGGCGGCGTCCTGCGGGATACGATTCAATTTGATCGAGATAACCGACCTCGACAGTCTTCGACAAGCCCAGGTCAATAGTGCCCGGCTTCAAGCCGTGTTCTCGAATCCCGCTGACCGCGATCTCTATCTCTACGTTCGCCAGTCGGCACGGCAACTGCGCACACGCATGTTCGCACCTTCGATGGGGATTCCCGAAGATCCCGCAACGGGTAGCGCAGCGGCGCCTTTGATCGGTTACCTCTCCCGCCAGGAGTCCTTCGATCGAACGCTGGACTGGCACGTGATACAGGGCGTCGAGATGGAGCGCCCAAGCCATATCTACGGCCAGGTCGAGCATGGCACCCGCGGAGACATCATTCATATCGAAGGCGAATCCGTCATCATCGGCGAGGGAAATCTCTATCTCTGAGCGACATGCTCCTGTGCCAGCGAGCACTATACTGGCGGCAGTGCGAACGTTCAGAACGAGGCGAGACGATGTCGGAAGCGGTCAACGGTGACGCAGGGACTTACCACGGCGAATACAAGGTACCAGGCGGAAAACTGCTGGTGGCGGATGTCACAGTCCACGATGGGCGACTGGCATCGGTGCAGTTATCCGGGGATTTCTTCCTCGAGCCCGACGACGCGCTGGAAGCGATCGACCGCGCCCTCGAGGGCGCATCGGTCGATGCCGCTACCGACACCCTGATCGCAACGATTCAATCCGCACTGCCCCCGCAGACCGAGATGGTCGGACTCTCCGTGCCGGCCATCGCCACCGTGATACGACGCGCGCTCTCCCGGACGTCGGATTGGGGTGATCACCAGTTCGGCCTGATTCACCGCCCGCCAGAGCCACCGCTACTGCACATGGCGCTGGACGAAGTGCTGACCCGCGAGGTGGCCGAAGGTCGCCGCGGCCCGACGCTGCGGGTCTGGGAGTGGGATCGCGCCGCCATCATCATCGGCGTGTTCCAGTCGCTGGCCAACGAGGTCGACAGCGATGCGGCGGCTGCCGAGGGCATCGAGGTGGTCAGGCGCATCAGCGGCGGCGGCGCCATGTTCGTCGAGCCGGGCAACACCATCACCTGGTCGCTGATCGTGCCGGAAACCCTCGTCCAGGGGCTTACCTTCGTCGAAAGCTACGCCTTTCTCGACGACTGGGTGATCCAGGCACTGGGCGACATGGGCATCAAGGCCTGGTACGTGCCGATCAACGACATCACTTCCCCGGGCGGCAAGATAGCCGGCGCCGCGCAGAAGCGCATCAATGGCGCCGTTCTCCATCACGTCACCATGGCCTACGACATCGACGCCGACAAACTGACCCGCGTGCTGCGGATCGGGCGCGAGAAACTCTCCGACAAGGGCACCGCCAGTGCCAGCAAGCGCGTCGATCCCCTCAGGCGCCAGACCGGGCTCGAGCGCGAGACGATCATCCAGCGCATGATCGACTCGTTCGCCGCGCGCTTTACCCTGATGCCGGCGTCTCTCACCGAGGGTGAGCTGGAACGGGCACGTGCCCTGGCCAACGACAAGTTCTCGAGCGAGGCCTGGTTGCGACGCGTCCCCTGACATGACACGGCAGTTTCACTTACGGCTGCTAAGCTGAATCGGGTCAGCCGATATGCACCCTGCGAGTGCACGGCACCGAATAACATCGGTTATGGTTACGACCACGAGTCAATAATATCATCTTATAATAAAGGCGATTTTTGCGATCGCCAGCCCCTTCGGCACGCTTACTGCATGGATTGAATCGAGCGATGGCAAGGAGAAGGCTATGTGGTCGTTACTGCGACCCATTCGGGCGTTGCTGGGGAGCGTGGCGCTACTGCTGCTCGGCAATGGCCTGATCAACACCCTGTTGACACTGCGTGGCGCCGATGAGGGATTCTCGACCAGCCTGATCGGCATCATCATGTCCGGTTACTTCATCGGCTTCATTGGCGGTACCTGGATCAGCGGCCGGCTGATCAAACGCATGGGCCACATCCGTACCTTCGCGTTCTGTGCCGGCCTCTGCGCCTCGTCCGCGCTGCTTCACCTGATCTTCATCAACCCCTGGGTCTGGCTGGGTCTCAGGGTGATCTACGGCCTCTCCTTCATTACCCTGATGACGGTGATCGAGAGCTGGTTGAACAGCCAGGCCTCCAGCCACCAGCGAGGGCGGGTCTTCGCGATCTACATGGTGGTCAACCTGGGGGCGCTGGCCATCGCCCAGCAGATCCTGCGCCTGGATACCCCGGACGGCTTCCTGCTGTTCGCGCTGGCGTCGATCCTGATCAGTTGGGCGCTGTTGCCGATCACGATCACCAAACGCAGCCAGCCGGTCATGAGCGCGCGCCCGAAAAGCAGCCTCAAGGCACTGCTGAAATTCGCACCGCTGGCCGTTGCCGCCTCGATGATGTCCGGGCTGGCGATGGGAGCTTTCTGGACGATGACACCGGTGTATGCGCGCGGCGTCGGCTTCGACGTGGCCGGGGTCGGCGTGGTGATGAGCTGCGCCATTCTCGGCGGCGCGCTGCTGCAGATACCCATCGGTCGATTTTCCGATACTCACGACCGCCCCCGGGTCATGACCTACGTCGTGATTCTGGCCGCCGTCGCAGCGATCGCCATGCCGTTCGCCCCCAACCAGATGACGCTGCTCGGACTATATTTCGTCTGGGGCGGTCTATCGTTTTCGATCTACCCGATTGCCGTGGCCCAGTTGGTCGATCAGTTACATCCCGACGAAATCGTCGCCGGTTCAGCTGATATGCTGGTCGTACAAGGCGCCGGCAGTGCCGTCGCCCCGATTCTGGCCGGAGTGATCATGCATAACGTCGGCAACCAGGGATTACCGCTCTACATCGCCGCCGTCCTGGCGATGCTCGCTGGCTACGCCATCTACCGCCGACGTCGTGTCTCGGTGCTGGTCAGCGGCGATACGGCCCATTTCGAGCCCATGACACCCACCAGCAGCCAAGCCCTGGAGATGATGTACGACGACGTGCAGAGGGATCTGTTCGCCGACCCCAGTTTCTACGAAGAGCACGAACGCCAGCGAATCGTCGAGATGGCCGGCAAGGCCTGATCCCAAATCCAGGGGCTGTCGCCGTTTCATGCACGGCTGCGCCGAAACGGCGACGGTCCCTGCGCCACAGCCACTCGACGAACGCGCGAACCGCTCGCGCAGGGAAAATCGTCCCGGTCCCCTGAGGCCGGACAGGAGGAAAACATGCTACTTGCAACCGATCTCGACGGCACCTTTCTGGGCGGCGACTCCGAAGCCCGCCTGAGCCTTTACCAGACCATTGCCGCGCATCCGGACATCAAGCTCGCCTACATCAGCGGCCGCAGCCTGGAAGCGATCCTGCCGCTGCTGTCCGACCCGACGCTGCCTCAGCCGGACTATATCGTCGCCGATGTCGGGGCCAGCCTATATCTGGGTGACAGCCTGCAGCCGATCCAACCGCTGCAGAACGAGATCGACTCCCGCTGGCCCGGCGAATCCCGGATCGCCAGCGCCATGCAACGCTTTCCCGATGTGGTGCGCCAGGACGAACCGCAACTGCGACGCTGTTCCTACTACTGCCCGCCCGAGCGCGCCACGGACGAGGCCCTGGTTGCCCTCGCCCGGGAACTGGACTGCGAGATGCTCTACTCGTCCGAGCGCTACCTCGATTTCCTGCCAAAAGGAGTCAATAAGGGCAGTAGCCTGCAGAAACTGGTCGAATGGCTCGAGATCGACGAGGAAGAAGTGCTGGTGGCCGGCGATACCATGAACGATCTCGCCATGCTCACCGCCGGTTTCAAATCTGTCTGCGTCGGGGGATCCGAACCCAAGCTGCTCGAGCAGACCCAGAACCAGACGCGGGTGATGCACGCCGAGAACACCGGCTGTGCCGGCATCATCGAAGCGTTTGCCCACTTCGGCTTTCTCGGCGCCCATGGCGTGGCGGCGGAGAACCGTCGCGACGAAACCCAGACCGGCAAGGCCGAGCTGGTGATGGTCTACCACCGTCTGCCTTACGAAGAGTATCGGGTCGACGGCAAGATCCAGCGTCGCCGTCCGACCTCGCCCAACGGCATCATCCCGACGCTACTGAGCTTCTTCGCCGACCAGCGCGGTTCGTGGATCGCGTGGTCGATCTACGAGGAGGAGGACGAAGAGGAATTCGTCACCCACACCAGTGTCGATGCCAAGCAGTATCCGCTGCTGACGGCTGCCCGCGTCCCGCTGACCAAGGTCCAGGTCGACACTTTCTACAAACGCTTCTCCAAGGAGGCGTTCTGGCCGACCTTGCACACCTTCTGGGAGCGCGCGCACTTCCGCGAGGACGACTGGGAAGTCTACTGCGAGGTGAACCGCGCCTTCGCCGAACGCACCGCCGAAGAGGCCGCCGAGGGGGCGCTGATCTGGATTCACGATTACAACCTGTGGATGGTGCCGGCCTACCTTCGCGAGATGCGCCCAGATCTGCGCATCGCCTTCTTCCATCACACCTATTTTCCCTCGGCGGATGTCTTCAATGTGCTGCCATGGCGCCGCGAGATCATCGGCAGCCTGCTGCAGTGCGACTATGTCGCCTTCCACATCCCGCGTCAGGTCGAGAACTTCGTCGATGTCGCCCGCGGCGTCGTCCCGCTGACCACGCTGTCCCGCCAAGGCTGCGCGCCGCGATTCCTGACCTACGGCTGCGCGGTGGGACTCGAGACCATGACCACGGCGGTCGATACCGGCTCCCGGGTGGTGAGGCTCGGCGCGCACCCGGTGGGACTGGATCTCAACCGGATCAGGAACGCGCTCGACCAGGAGGGCGCCAGTTCGCGCATGGCCGAACTACGCCAGGAGTTCGAGGGCGTCAAACTGATCCTGTCGGTCGAACGGCTCGATTACACCAAGGGCATTCTCGAGAAGCTCCGGGCCTATGAACTCCTGCTCGACGAGAACCCCGAACTGCGCGGCAAGGTCACCCTGGTCAGCATCTGCGTGCCCGCCGCCCGCGAGATGACCATCTACAACGAGCTCCAGACTCAGATCGAGCAGACCATCGGTCATATCAACGGCCGTTTTGCCGATGTGGGCTGGACGCCGGTTCAATTCTACTTCCGCGGGTTCCCGTTCGAGGAGGTCGTCGCCTGGTACGCCATGGCCGACGTGATGTGGATAACACCGCTGCGTGACGGCCTCAATCTGGTCGCCAAGGAGTTCGCCGCCACCCAAGGCATGACCCAGGGATGCGGCGTGCTGGTGCTGTCGGAATTCGCCGGCGCGGCAGCGGAGTTGAAGGGCGCGATCCTGACCAACCCCCACGATCTTCACGATCTGGCCCGGACCTGCTACCTGGGGCTCAACCTGCCTCGCGCGGAAGCGGAGGCACGCCTGCGCCAGTTGAACGATATCGTCGAGTACAACGACATCCGACGCTGGGGCGACGAATTCATCGCCGCCATCCAGGGCCAGGAACCCGAGGGCACCGAAAGCCCTTCCAATCCGACCAACGACCTGGTCTGACGGGCTACGAAAGCAGCAGAATGACGGCGCCGGGCGGCGCCGTCAGGCCTCGTCGGTCCACCATTGGCCCTGGTGCCTGGCGTCATCGGCCAATACCGAGGCCAGCGTGGTGAACGCCTGGTCGAGTTCGATGTCGAGCTGCCAGGGCGGATTGAGCATCAGCAGCCCGCTGCCGTACATGCCACGCTCGGCAGCCGGCTCACGGATTTTCAACTCGCTGCGCCACAGCTTGGGAATGCCGGCTTGTCGCAGCGTGTCCAGCAGCAGTCGATGACGCCCGGCCGGCAACAGCGGATACCAGATCAACACCACCGCATGGCGCACCTTTCGCACGACCTGAATCAGCGTCTCGGCGACCTCTTCGTACTCATCTTTTTTCTCGTAGCTGGGATCGATCAGCACGCACAGCCGCGGCGTGGAGACCGGCACCAGCTTCGCCAGCCCCTTGAGACCATCCGCATGTCGGCGCTGCACGCCAGCGTGGGGCGATACCGCCTGATCCGACAGATGCCGGTGCTCGCCGGGATGCAGCTCGAACAGCGTCAGCCGGTCCTGGGGGCGAAGCATCGAGCCCAGCCACCAGGGGGAGCCGGGGTAACGACTCAGTTCGGTCCCGGACTGTAGTGTCGCCAACGAGGTCAGCCACTCCCCGACGGGCGACTCGGCGGCAAAGCTGCGACGCTTCTGCCACAGTCGCTCGACACCGTCACGAAACTCGCCGAGCTTCTGCGTTTCTGCCGCAGCCAACGGGTAGAGACCGCGGCCCGCATGGGTATCGACGAAGCTGATGGCGGAGGATTTTCGCGCCATCGCCGAGATGAGTCGCCTCAGGCCGAGGTGTTTGTGAACATCGGCAAAATTGCCGGCGTGATAGGCGTGCTGGTAGGCAAGCATGTGCGTCTGTCCATCAAAAAGGGCGCGGCACTTGGCCACGCCCGGATTCGAGATCGATACGTCGACCGTCTCGTGACGGCGGGTCGTCTCAGGACTGCCGGGTCGGCGTCAAAGTGATTTCGACGCGACGATTCTGGGCGCGCCCGGCATCGGTCTCGTTGCTGGCGATCGGGTTCTTCTCGCCGTAGCCGACCGCATTGATTCGACCGGCTTCGACACCACCCTGCTCGAGATAGGTCGCCACCGACTGCGCGCGGCGCTCGGAAAGCTTCTGGTTGTAGCTCTCCGAGCCGGTGCTGTCGGTGTAGCCGGCCACGTTGATCCGGGTTTCCGGGTAGGAGCGCAGCACCGCGTTGACGTCGTTGAGGGCCTGTCGTGCCGGCGTCTGAAGGTCGCTCGAATCCACTTCGAACGTCACGCTGCTCGGCATGTTGAGGATCAGATCGTTGCCGTTGCGCTCGACACCGATGCCCGTGCCGTCCAGGCGATTGCGCAGCTCCTTCTCCTGGGAATCCATGTAGGCACCGACGCCACTGCCGATCGCCGCGCCCGCTGCCGCACCGATCAAGGCACGGTCCCGCGTGCTGCTGCCACCATCACCAGTGAGCGCCCCGACGACGGCACCCGCCACCGCACCGATACCGGCACCGCCCCAGGTATTGGAGTTGCCACCACCTTGCTGCTGCTGGGTGTCGGCACCGTTGGAGGCGCAGCCTGCCACCCCGACCGCCACGGCAACCGGAATGGACAACCAGAACGTCTTTTTCATCATCTTCATGCTTGGAGAGCTCCTTGCTTGCCGACCGTCACGTCTCGCCTTGTCATGAGGTGCGTGACGATGAATCCATCACTGCCCGGCCTTCGCCGGCGGGGAGAGCTAAGCCTCCTCGTCGAACAGCGCGAGCAGATCATTCAAGAATAACAGGCCTTGCGGGGTCGCTTGCAGACGTGATGGCGAAGTCGCCAGCAGACCTTTTTGTCGCGCCGCGTCCAGGCGAGGCGTTAGCTCAGACAGCGGTCGCCCGGTATGGTTTTCCCAATCCTCGGCATCGACGCCTTCGGTCAGGCGCAGGGCGTTCATCAGGAACTCCAGCGGCAAGGCCTGATTATCCACGTGCTGACTTCCCGCCACGAATCCTCGCGGGTCGTTCATTCGGCGCAGATAGGCTTCCGGCTGCCGAGTCTTCCAGCGCCGCTCGATACGCCACTGCCCCGCCGGGTCGATAGAGGACAACTTGCCGTGGGCCCCGGCACCGATACCCAGATAGTCGCCGAAGCGCCAGTAGTTGAGATTGTGACGCGCCTGTCGCCCGGGCCGGGCGTAGGCGGAAATCTCGTAGCGCGAGAAGCCGGCCGACTCGAGCAGGTCATGCCCCGCATCCTGGATATCCCAGAGCCTCTCCTCATCGGGCAGCGGCGGCGGATGGGAAAAGAATTCGGTGTTGGGTTCCAGCGTCAGTTGGTACCAGGACAGATGTGTCGGCTCCAGCGCCAACGCCTGCTCGATATCCCCCAGCGCGGTCGCCAGCGTCTGGCCCGGCAGGCCGTGCATCAGATCGAGGTTGACGTTATCGAAGCCCGCCTCCCGGGCGCTGGACATCGCGCGCTTCGCTTCCCCGCCGCTGTGGATGCGTCCCAGTGCTTCGAGTTGATCGGCGGCAAAACTCTGTATGCCAATGGAGAGCCGATTGATCCCCGCGCGCCGATATCCCTCGAAGCGCGCCTGCTCCACCGTCCCCGGGTTGGCCTCCAGCGTGATCTCGATGTCCGGGGCAAAGACGAGACGCTGACGCAGACCGTCGAACAGACGCTGGTAGGCCACGGGGGAGAAAAGGCTCGGCGTCCCGCCGCCGATGAAGATGCTGACGATCTCGCGACCCTGCACCGCCACCAGGTCCTGCTCGAGATCGGCCAGCAAGGCATCGACGTACCGACGTTCCGGCAGCTCGGCGCCTCGACCCACGCCGTGCGAATTGAAGTCGCAATAGGGGCACTTGCGCACGCACCAGGGTACGTGGATGTATAGCGCCAGCGGTGGTAGATCCATCATTCCCGGTGCTTTTCCGATTCCCTGAGCTGCGTCAACAGTGCCTGCAGCGCACGTCCCCGGTGGCTTAGCCGATTCTTCTCCTCGGCGCTCAGCTCGGCAACGCTCATGCCCCGTTCGGGGATCCAGAACAGCGGGTCGTAACCGAACCCCCCCTCGCCACGCGGATAGGCCAGGATATCGCCGGGCCAGTCGCACTGGACGATCAGCGGTACCGGGTCGTCTGCATGGCGCAGGTAGACCAGCACACACCAGTATCGCGCCGTTCGCTCCCCCTCGGGGATCTCCTTGAGCGCCTCCAGCAGCTTGGCGTTGTTGGCGCTGTCCCGGGACTCGCCGCTGCCGGTGTCCCCGGCATAGCGCGCCGAGTAGATGCCTGGCGCGCCGGCGAGGGCATCGACCGCCAAGCCGGAGTCATCGGCCAGCGCCGGCAGGCCACTGGCACGGGCGGCGGCGCGTGCCTTGAGGATGGCATTCTCGACGAACGTCAATCCGGTCTCCTCGACGTCGTTGACGCCGAAGTCCGACTGCGGCTGGACCTGCAGCCCCAAGGGAGCGAGAAGCTGTTGAAATTCAGCCAGCTTTCCGGGGTTGCCACTGGCGACGACCAGATTCTCTACAGACGGGTTCATGGGCGGGATTCCTGACAAAACGTTCATTCTACGGGGTGTGGCATTCGAGGCATAGGAAACCCTGGGCCGGGAAGCCATCAATCACTCATCATATCGGGATGAGAAACCTCAGTAATTCGCCTGCCGAGGCTTCCGGGTCCTCATGAGCGCGAGCGTGTTTTTTCTCGAAAAGGAAACATTGTTTTTTAAAAAGCTAGAGATAATTTTGCAAATAACAAATTGATTTAATTGAATAAATTAGATAAATTAAGCACCGCTTAATTGTCGCCTTCGTGTCAATTTTTGAAAACCTCAATACCCTATATTTACAACGCATGGGTTTTATTAACACTATTGAGCTCCAACAATCACGGAGCCGCAGTAGGTTACTCAGCTAAGGATCACAACGAAAAAACGTAAAACACTAATTAAAATCCTTCAAAGGGATCAGACCATGAACACTGAACACACCGACATCGTTCTCGTTACGGATTGTAACTCACAGTCCGTGCTATTTCTGGATTACATCCACCAGAAAACGGGTTGCCGAGTCTCGGCACTCAGTCCCCAGGATCGTTTCCCGGTACCCGAAGGCAGCAGAGTGCTCGTATTACTGGATGGAGATCACGTCCAGGAGAAGGACCTGCTGGCCTGGAACACCAGAGCCGAAGAGAGCGATGCCATCATCCTGTCGGCTTTCAATGTCCGCGACAACAAGCAGGTCATGGAGCTGTTGATCGGCATCCACCTCCGTGGCGTCTTCTACCGCCAGGACAGCCTCGAGCTCATCTGCAAGGGGATCATCAAGCTTCTCGGCGGAGAGCTCTGGATCTCCCGGCCTCTTTCGGCGATGTTGATCGACTTCTATCGCCGCCAACAGGTCAATACCTACCGGCCCGTGTGCGGTCTGACACGAAGAGAACTGGAGATCGTCACGCTGCTGGTTTCCGGTGCGAGCAATACGGAGATCGCGGAAAAGCTGTTCGTGAGCGAGCATACGGTCAAGTCGCACCTCTACAACCTTTTCCGCAAGATCAACGTCCACAACCGCATTCAGGCGACCAACTGGGCACGGCAGAACCTGGGGACGATTCCGGTCATGGCCTCGCGCTATGCTAACGGGCGTCGCTGAAGCCGCCGCGTAACAGCCTGTCACTCAGCCAGGAAGCCAGTGAAACATGGCTTCCCGGCTCTCTCAGTTTAGCCGCATCCGCTCCTGAATCAGAGAAGCTAGCGTCAGGTTGGCATCCGGCGCGGTGGTATCGAGATGCACCAGGTGGGTCGTCTCGTCACTGGCGAATGGCTCGAAACGCTGAAGTTGACGCTCCAGAATCGAAAGACTCCGCTCGGACGGCTCTCCGCTACGCCTGGCGCGTTTGACGATACGGGCCCGCAAGGTCGCCCGGTCGGCCTCGAAACTGACGATCAGCACTGGCAGACCACGCTTCTCGGCTTCGAAACGTAGCCGCTTGCGCTGTTCCAGCAGCAGGCAGGTGGCATCGATGCATGCCGGCAACCCCGCTTCGAGTACCGTGCCCGTCAGTTCGGCCAGCCGACGATAGGTCTGGTCGGTCGCTGTCTCGCTGTAGACGGCTTTTGCATCGTCGGGTGCCGCGGTAAAATCGAAAAGCCGCTTGCGTTCGACATCGGAGCGTATCCGCACCCCGCCCAGCCGTCGCACGATCTCCTCGGTGAACCGGCTCTTGCCACTGCCGGAGACGCCGACCGCCAGGATCAGGTAGGGAAAGCGGAATTCGCTGTACTCCTGGGCCATCGTCAGATAACGGCGAAAGACCTCTATCGGCTCGCCACCGGGCAGATCGTCCATCACCCCGGCATCGTGGTCTCGCACCAGTTCGATCCGGGCTCTGAGCAGGGCTCGATAACGCTTGTAGAAGTTGAGCAGCCGTACCGCCTGGTAGTCGCCGGACAGCTCGAGGTACCGGTTGAGCGCATAATGGGCGAATTCCCGCTCGCCACGGGCTTCCAGATCCATGATCAGGAAGGCGAGCTCGCAGGCCACGTCGCACCAGCGCAGACGATCGTTGAACTCGATGCCGTTGAACAGGATCGCCTTGCCCTCGAACCGCACCGCATTGCCGAGATGAATGTCACCATGGCTCTCGCGGATGAAACCCTCTCTCCAGCGCGATGCCAGAATGGGTTCCAGACGCGCGAAGCTCTCGAGCGTCAACGTCTTGACGTTGGCCAGCTGCTCGAGATCGCCAGACGATTCCAGCAGCGGCTCGATCACGTCGAACTCGCCGACCAGCATCTCGTGAATGCTCGGCGGCGACCCCAAAGGATTGTCCCCCGAGGCGCTGGGAGCGGATTCGTGAAGCGCCACCAACTGGTCGATGAGATCGTCGATCAACTCCGCCGACAGCTCTCCGCTGGCCTGCAGCGAGCTCAGCAGATGGCGGGTGCTGAACTGACGCATCTTGACCGCGTACTCGATCGGCGCGCTGTCGTCGTTGACCCGGGGCGCCTCCTCGGTGCCCGAGATGGCCACGCAGCCAAGGTAGAGCGCCGGCGCCACGCGACGATTCAGCGCGACCTCCTGCTCGCAGAGGCGCCGGCGCTTCTCCAGCGTCGAGAAATCGAGAAAACTGCCGTAATCCAGCGACTTCTTGATCTTGTAGGCGTAATCGCCGGTCGATACCACCCAGGAGATGGGGGTTTCGAACACTTCGACGGCGCCGATCGGATGATCGAAACAATCACTCTCCTTGAGCGCCTGTATCAGCGTTCGGCTCATGCGTCGTCTCCCTGTCAGTGGCGTTCGTGACTCATTGTTGACGCATGGCGGCGAAGGCACGCTCGCTGGCCATCAAGGTCGTCTGAATATGGTCATGGGTGTGAGCGCTAGACATGAATCCGGCCTCGAATGCCGAGGGTGCCAGGTAGACGCCGGACTCGAGCATGTGCGAGAAGAAATCGCGGAACGCCTGGGCATCGCACGCCATGGTCTGGCCAAAATTGTCGACCCGCTGTTGGGCAGTGAAGAACAGGCCGAACATGCCGCCGGCACGCTGGGTGATCATCTCGATACCGGCATCGCGGGCACGTGTCTCGAGCCCGTCGCAGAGCGTCTCGACCCGGGTGGACAGCGCCTCGTGGAAACCTGGCTGGCGTACCTTCTCGAGCAGCGTGATACCGGCCGCCATCGCCAGCGGATTCCCCGATAGCGTGCCGGCCTGATAGACCGGACCCAGCGGCGATATCTGTTCCATGATGTCGCGCTTGCCACCGAAGGCGCCGACCGGCATGCCACCGCCGACGATCTTGCCGAGGCAGGTCAGATCCGGCGTGATCCCGTAGTGCGCCTGGGCACCGCCCAGCGCCACCCGGAAACCGGTCATCACCTCATCGAAGATCAATACGCTGCCGTGGCTATCGCACACCTCGCGCAAGGCTTCCAGGAAACCGGGCTGCGGCGGTATGCAGTTCATGTTGCCGGCCACCGGCTCGACGATGATGCAGGCGATCTGTTCGCCCATGGCCTCGAAGCACTCGTGCACGGCTTCGATGTCATTGTAAGAGAGTGTCAGGGTGTGCTCGGCCAGTGACGCCGGCACGCCGGGCGAGCTGGGCTCGCCGTGGGTCAAGGCACCGGAACCGGCTTTCACCAGCAGCGAGTCCGAGTGACCATGGTAGTTGCCCTCGAACTTGACGATCTTGTCGCGGCCGGTATATCCCCGCGCCAGCCGGATCGCCGACATGGTCGCCTCGGTGCCGGAGTTGACCATGCGCACCATGTCGATGGAGGGAATGATCTCGCAGATCAGATCGGCCATGGTGGTCTCGATCGCGGTCGGCGTCCCGAACGAGAGCCCGCTGTCGAGCCGTTCGCGGACGGCGTTGAGCACCTCGGGATCGGCATGTCCGGTGATCATCGGCCCCCAGGAGCCCACGTAGTCGATATAACGCTTGCCCTCGACGTCGAACAGATAGGCGCCCTGAGCGCGCTCGATGAAGACCGGCGGCTGGGACATGCCCTTGAAGGCTCTTACCGGAGAGTTTACGCCGCCGGGAATGTGGCGGCAGGCACGCTCGAAGAGCTCGGCGGATGTGGTCATGGTGTTCTCTCTAGCGTTGATCGATTACAGAATGACGGCCGATCCTGGTATTCGGCGAAGCGCCATCGCCAATCTGGAGTTTGAGTTCGCGCACCGCCCGCGCGATATCCGGCCTACCAAAGACGGCATGGACCACAGCCAGGATCTCGGCGCCGGCTTGTCGTGCCTCGGGGGCGGTGCGAGCGTCGATGCCACCGATGGCGACCCGGGGCAACCCCAGATGAGCCACCTCCTCGAGTATCGATAGCGACGCCGGCGCGGCCTCCGGCTTGGTGCGCGAGGCGAAGAAGCGCCCGAACGCCAGATAGCTGGCACCGGACTCGGCCGCCTGGTGCGCCAGGACCGGGGAATCATGGCAGGTGGCACCGACGATGGCTCGGTCGCCCAGCCGTTGCCTGGCGGTTGCCAGCGAGACGTCGTCCTGACCGACGTGCAGTCCGACGATATCCCCCCAGCGCTGCTGCAGTCGCAGCGCCAGTTCAAGATCGTCGTTGACGATCAGCGGCACCGCGTGGCGCTCGCACAGTGCGGCCAAGGCATCGCCCTGCCGCCAACGCCGCGCGGTATCCGCGGACTTGTCACGGTACTGCAGCAACGCGATTCCCTCGCTCAGCGCCGATTCGCAGGCCGTGAGCAGCGTGCGATCGTCCGGCAACAGCTGGCTGTCGGTGATCGCGTAGAGTCCATTCAGGGTCGATGAAGGCGGGCGCGTCGACATCATCACTCCAGCGTGGCATCGAAGTCCGGCGCACGCCAGACCCGGTCCGGTAGATACTGGCCCTGACCCAGCGCCAGACCGTTATCCAGCGTATCCCAGGTGAACCGCTGCGCCTGGGCGCAGGCCGCTGCGAGCCCCTCGCCGGCGGCCAGCCGGGTCGCCAACGCCGACGCCAGCGTGCAGCCGGAACCGTGATAGTCGGCAGGCAGGCGCGGCCACTGCCACTGTCGGTTGAGTTCGGGCGTATGCAAGGTGTGAACCACGTGGGCCTGCGTCGACTCCTGCCCCAGGGGATCGGTACCGGTCACCAGCACCGCGGCGCAGCCCAGGGACATAACCTCGACCACCCGAGCCACTTCATCGGCGTCGTCGATCGTGGAGAGTAGTGCCAGTTCGCGACGGTTGGGTGTCAAGATATCCACAAGGGGTAGCAGGCGATGGCGAATCGGCTCGATCAGAGCGGGTGTGGATAATTCGGAACCGCGGCCGCTGCGCAGGACCGGGTCGACGATCAGCGGCGTGCCGGGGCTCATCCGGGCGACATCGATCACCGCTTCCAGCACCTCGAGATCGGGGATCAACCCCACCTTGATCGCCGCGATACGGAAGTCGTCGAACAGCACCCGGGCCGCACGACGAATGAAATCGCCGCTGCACGATTCGACGCTGACCACGTCGCGGGTCGACTGGACGGTCATGGCGGTGGGCACGGTCACCGGCCAGCCACCGCAGCCGCGCACGGCCTCGGCATCCGCGACCAGTCCCGCGCCGCCGCTGGGATCGTGGCCCGCCAGCACCATGACCACGGGCTTGTCTTCGTAGCGAATCATGACGCCTCCCCCGGGACGCTCGTCACCGCCGGGGAGCGTGTGGCGAGATAGCCGTTCATCTCTCGCATGGGAGCTCTCCTCATCGATCGCTTCGGTGTGTCCTGAGTCTCGACACCAGGCGCGTTCATCCTATCAACGTTTACGTCGATAATAGTTCTCGATCGCCTCGCGAGTGATGATACCGGAAATCTTGCGAATCATCGGCGCCGTGGTGTGCTCGACATAGAGCGCGTCGACACCGGATTCGTTGAGCGTGTCGTAAGCCTCGGAGAGCGTCGCCTCCAGGTGCACCGGCGCCAGATCGAGACGCTGCCCGGGCACCTCCTCGAGATCGATACGCTCGTGCTCCGCGAGCCACTCCTCATCGTGCAGCACCCGCGCCAGGTGGGCAGCCTTCATCGCCAGTGGCGGCTTGTCCTTGTTGTCCTGGACGATCACCAGCCAGGTCGGCTTGGAATCGAGCAGCGCCTTGGCCCTGTCATGATCGATGACTCTCGGCGTACGGACCAGGTTGCGCTCCATCACCGCCGGTACGGCAACCCGCGACAACGCCTGCATCAACGGCTGCTGCAGCGGATGGAGCCCCTGCTGGGTCAGGCTGGAGAGGAAGAATCCCTGACAGCGGCAGAGCTGGCGTGCGGTGAGAACGGCGACCACCACCGCCAGCATGCCCGGCAGCATGATCGACGAGTTGCGGGTCAGCTCCAGCAGCGCCAACAGGGCTGCCAGCGGGGCCTGGAGCGCCGCCGCCATCATCGCCGCCATGCCCAGTACCGCGTAGAGATTGGGCGTAGTGACCACGCTCGGCAGCAGCGCCCCGCCGACCATGCCCATCACCGCGCCGACCGCCGCCCCGGAAACCAGCATCGGCCCGATCACGCCCACCGGCACGCCGCCCGCCATGCAGAGTCCGGTCAGCGCCAGCTTGACCACCGCCAGCACCAGCAGCACGTCCAGCGCCATCGGCCCGTTGAGCATCTGCTCGAGACTGTCGTAGCCGATCCCCTGCACCTGCGGGTACCACCATGCCACGGCTCCGGTGAGCAGGCCGATGGTCGCCAGCCGCAGAGCGAAGGGTATCCGGGCGATCGACGGATGCCCCTGGGCCAGGCGCACGAAGCCACCGGCCAGCACGCCGACGACCAGCGCGGTCAGCACGATCCAGGGGAGATCCAGCAACGAATTGAGCTGCAGCGGCGGCACACTGAACGCCGGCTCCGACCCGTAGACCGCCCACGACACCAGCGCGCCCATGGTGGCGGCGAGTATCACCGGCATGAAGCCGGCGATGGTGTACTCCATCATCACCACTTCCATGGCGAAGATGACGCCGGCGATGGGCGTGTTGAACGACGCGGAAATGCCCGCTGCGGTGCCGCAGGCCACCAGCACGCGCAGGCTGTTGTGCGGCAGCCGCAGCCGCGAGCCGATCCAGCTCGAGGCCGCGGAGCCGAGGTGGATCGCCGGCCCCTCGCGGCCGGCCGATAGCCCGCCGATGACCGAGATCACCCCGACCCACCACTGGTTGATCCAGTTGCGCAGCGGCATCTTGCCCTGGTGGTAGGCGAGGCGCTCGATGACATGGCCGATCCCCATCTTCAGCGCCCGGCTGGGCTGCGGCCACAGCCAGAGTCCGATCAAGGTGACCGCGATCAGCGGCAGCACCGCGCGAAACGTTGGCGGCAGCGTCTCGAAGGCTTCGGGATTGTCACCGGGAATGAACAACAGGGCGCCGAACTCCAGCAACAGTCGGAAAACGACCATCACGGAGCCTGTCAGAATGCCGGCGAAAATCCCCAGCAGGCAGAGTTGGGGCATGGCATCGACGCTCGCCAACTGGCGTCGGAAACGTTCGAGGCTGGGACGTCGTGGGACGAACCGCGGCACGCGTGACAAACTCTCCTCCTTGCCCGATCTCGATCGCTCGTCTTTGGTGCGCGATACCTGCCAGGGTGGCGGTCACATCGTGCGAGCGTTACGTAACTGACATCATACACCGATCCTCGACTGTCGGCGGTGAGTACCCCCGACACTAAAGTTGACCCTTTTACTCGGTATTAACGATAATGGAGGTGTGATGGCGGCCCCGCCGCCCTACGTCATTATCGACAGCCCGGTCACGGCCGGCACCAACGGGAGCGTGACGATGAGTACAGTGGAGTCTTTCGCTCCAACCCCGATGTTCTTCACCGACGCCGCCGCCAGGCGGGTCAGGGCCCTGGTCGCCGAAGAGAACAACCCCGAGCTGAAGCTGCGGGTCTATGTCACGGGCGGTGGCTGTTCGGGGTTCCAGTATGGATTCGACCTCGGCGACAAGACGGCCGAGGACGATACCGTCATCGACAACGGCGACGTCAGCCTGGTGGTGGATCCTCTCTCCTACCAGTATCTGGTGGGCTCGACGGTGGATTTCGAGGAGGGGCTCGCTGGCGCCCGATTCGTCATCAAGAACCCCAACGCCCAGTCCACCTGCGGCTGCGGGGCCTCGTTCTCTATCTGAAGCGGCAGTGACGTACGGTCCACCGTCCCTGGCTGCGGCCTAGGTCGACTTGACCTTCAGTAACAATCTTCCTCAAGGTAGTCATTGATTGTCCCGATCGAACAATGACTTGAGGAGCTTATGAAAAACAACATGACGCCGAGCCACTGGCTCGCCATCCCCGCCGTCGCACTCTCCCTGAGCGTTTCCGGTCTGGCTTCGGCTCAGGACACCACGCTCAAGGCCGTCACCGACCCCAGCTTCGTCCCGTTCGAGATGATGGATCAGGAGAGCGGCGAGATGGTCGGTTTCGATATGGACATCCTTCATGAGATCGCCGATCGCGCCGGCTTCGACGTCGATCTCAACACCATGGATTTCAACGGCATCATCCCCGCCGTGCAAACCGGCAACGTCGATCTGGCCATCGCCGGCATCACCATCACCGACGAGCGCCAGCAGATCGTCGATTTCAGCGACCCCTACTACGACTCCGGCCTGCGCATCCTGGTTGCCGATGGCAGCGACGTCGGCTCGCTGGACGACCTGGAAGGCAAGCGCATCGCCACCAAGATCGGCTCCACCAGCTACGACTACCTGCAGGAAAAACTGGGCGATAGCGCCGAGATCACGCCCTATCCGGGCAGCTCCGACATGTACATGGCCCTGATGGGCGGCAGCGCCGATGCGGTCTTCTACGATGCGCCCAACGTGGGCTATTTCGCCCAGACCAAGGGCGAGGGCATGGTCAAGACGGTCGGTCCCCTCTACGAGGGCCAGCAGTACGGTATCGCCTTCGCCAAGGGGAGCGACTGGGTCGAGCCGGCCAATGAGGCTCTCGAGGCCATGCACGAGGACGGCACCTACGACGAGATCCACAAGAAGTGGTTTGGCGAAGCACCGGAATCCAAGTGACCTCGCCCGCCTGACCAGGGGCCGCGCCACTGGCGTCGGCCCCCGGATGGTTTGTGGAGAATGCCACTCCCAGAGTGGCCGGAGATCTCTCGTCGTGACGCGATGAGAGATCTCATCGTTGCCAACGGAGAACCTCGTGGAATTCAACTTCCAGTTCGACTGGCAGGCGGCAATCGATTCGCTGCCGTTCCTGCTCAAGGGCTTGCCCTACACCCTGCTCATCTCCTTCGCCGGCCTCGCCATCGGCTTCGTCATCGGCATCGTCTTCGGATTGATGCGAATCGGCCCTTCCCGCTGGATACGCTGGCCCGCCGTGGTCTATGTGGAGGTGTTTCGCGGCACCCCGGTGCTGGTCCAGGTCCTGTTCATCTTCTATGGCCTGCCGACGCTACTCGGTGGCCCCATCGACGCGCTGACCGCCGGGATCGCGGCCATCGCCCTCAACGCCGGTGCCTATATCTCCGAGATCGTGCGCGGCGGCGTGCAGTCGATCGAACGGGGCCAGCGCGAGGCCGGGCTGTCGCTGGGACTTTCCCCGCCCCAGACCTTCCGCTACGTGATCTGGCCCCAGGCACTGCGCCGGATGATTCCCGCACTCGGCAACCAGGGCATCGTCAGCATCAAGGACACGTCGCTGTTCTCGGTGATCGGTGTGGGTGAGCTGGTCCGCCAGGGTCAGGTCTATATCGCCAATACCTTCACCGCGCTGGAAGTCTATTTCATGATCGCCCTGCTCTACCTGGCGATTACCCTGAGTCTGTCGTTGGCTCTGAGTCTGCTCGAACGCAAGGGGTTATTGGGATGAACGATAGCGCAAACCGGCAAGAGACCACCCAATCGTCCGGATCGTCGCCGATCGTGCGTCTCGAAGGGGTCAACAAGCACTTCGGCCGTCTGCACGTGATGCAGGACATCGACCTGAGCGTGGCCCAGGGCGAGGTCGTGGTGATCATCGGTGCCAGTGGTTCGGGAAAATCGACGTTGATC
Source organism: Salinicola sp. CR57 (assembly GCF_003206585.1). Taxonomy (NCBI): domain Bacteria; kingdom Pseudomonadati; phylum Pseudomonadota; class Gammaproteobacteria; order Oceanospirillales; family Halomonadaceae; genus Salinicola; species Salinicola sp. CR57. Next base: position 611,337 of record NZ_PZJL01000001.1, on the reverse strand, counting down.
CGCTGCGTCAATGGCCTCGAGCCCTTCCAATCCGGTCGTATCGAGGTCGACGGCAAGACGCTGCTGCCCAATGGCGCCAGCGGCAAGTCGCTTCAGGCAGTCCGTACCGAGGTCGGGATGGTGTTCCAGCAGTTCAACCTGTTCCCGCACCTGTCGATCCGCGACAACGTCACCCTGGCGCCCCGCAAGGTCCGCGGCATGACCCGGCGGCAGGCCGATGCTATCGCCGACAAGCTACTGGAGCGGGTCGGCATCTCGGATCAGGCCGACAAGCATCCGACTCAACTCTCCGGAGGGCAGCAACAGCGCGTGGCGCTGGCCCGGGCGTTGGCCATGGAACCTCGCCTGATGCTGTTCGACGAGCCGACCTCGGCGCTGGATCCGGAGATGATCGGTGAAGTGCTGGATGCCATGCGGGAACTGGTCAACGACGGTATGACCATGATGATCGTCACCCATGAGATGGGCTTCGCCCGCGAGGTCGCCGATCGCGTGGTATTCGTCCACGGCGGCCAGATCGTCGAACAGGGCCCGCCCGACCAGTTGTTCGATCAGCCTCGCCATGAGCGTACCCAGGCGTTTCTCTCCCGCGTGCTCAAGCACTAGCGACCGGCTTCTCAACCAGATGGCACGGATGAACCTCCTCCGTGCCTGCCCTCCAAACCCGCTCCACCTCTTCCTCCTTATCGGTTCATCCGGATCGGATTCGGCCATGGACGCCGTACGATCGAGACAGCTTGATCCGGAAAAACGCCGACGTGATGACAGATTTCATCGCCCTTGGGTTATCCCAAGGCATATTTTTTGCCTGTGGACAGTTTTTTCGCCGATTCGCCTCCAGCCCTGACGCCTCAGGCTCTTCGCCACGATCGAGGGTTTGTTGACCGTCGCGGTAACAGCTACCGTATGCAGCGGTGGATAACCCGTGCGCGGTCGCGCCTGTGTACAAGAGGCGAAGCTGTCCACAGGAATCAACGCCCCTGTCAGCAGGCTCGCCAGAGCTTTTCAAACAATCGAATAACAATCCAAGATAATGATTCTATGGGTGAATTTTTACTTATCCACGAAAAGTGTCCACACCAATAGTCACTACCACTACAGAACTTCTTTATATATTTTTCATTTTTTTAATAATGAATCTGATGACTGACGGATCGGCTCGATCCCGATGTGGAAAACCCCTGACGGTTACCCACAGGAGGTTTATACTGGGCGGCTTTCGTGGCCACCGAACCCTCCGGGGCCGTGCCATCGCCGTCGTGAACAGGACGGTAAAATCGGCCTAGCCGATTTCGTGATCCATTCATCGTCGGTGCCCGCTCGAGCCAAAGCGCTGCGGGCACCTCGTGAGGTAAACCGTGGAGTATCCCGACCGTTTTCAGGTCATCGTGATCGGCGGTGGCCATGCCGGAACCGAAGCCGCGCTGGCGTCGGCACGAAGTGGTGCCCGTACGCTGCTGCTGACGCACAACATCGAGACCCTGGGCCAGATGTCCTGCAATCCCGCCATCGGCGGGATCGGCAAAAGCCATCTGGTCAAGGAGATCGATGCCCTGGGTGGGGCCATGGCCCAGGCTACCGACCTGGCCGGCATCCAGTTTCGCGTGCTCAACTCACGCAAGGGCCCGGCGGTTCGGGCTACCCGAGCCCAGGCCGATCGCGTCCGCTACAAGGCCGCCATTCGCGGCATGCTGGAAAATCAGCCCAATCTCACGCTGTTCCAGCAGGGCGTCGACGATCTGGTTGTGGAAAACGAGACCGTCGTCGGCGTCACCACCCAGACCGGCATTCGCTTCATGGCGGACACCGTGGTGCTGTGTACCGGGACCTTCCTGGGCGGTGTGATCCATATCGGTCTGGATCACCATGCCGGTGGTCGCGCCGGCGATCCGCCGGCCAATGCGCTGGCCCAGCGGCTGCGAGCGCTCCCGTTCCGGGTCGATCGGCTGAAGACCGGCACGCCACCGCGGATCGATGCCAAGAGCGTCGATTTCTCCAGGCTCGAGCGCCAGCCCGGCGACACGCCGCTGCCGGTGATGTCCTACCTGGGCACCCGCGAGCAGCACCCGCGTCAGGTCGATTGCCACATCGCCCACACCAACGAGCGTACCCACGAGATCATCTTCGCCAATCTCGATCGTTCGCCGATGTACTCCGGCGTGATCGAAGGCGTGGGCCCGCGTTACTGCCCGTCGATCGAGGACAAGGTCCACCGCTTCGCCGACAAGACCAGCCACCAGGTCTTCGTCGAACCGGAGGGCCTGGATACCCACGAGCTCTATCCCAACGGGATCTCCACGTCACTGCCATTCGATGTCCAGCTGCAGGTCGTGCGCTCGATCGAAGGGCTGGAGAACGCGCACATCACGCGGCCAGGTTATGCGATCGAGTACGATTTCTTCGATCCGCGGGATCTCAAGCACTCGCTGGAAACCAAATTTATCCACAACCTGTTCTTTGCCGGCCAGATCAACGGCACCACGGGTTACGAGGAAGCCGGCGCCCAGGGGCTGCTGGCGGGGCTCAACGCCGCTCGCCGAGCGCTGGGCGAATCGGTCTGGTGGCCGCGTCGCGACGAGGCGTATCTCGGGGTGCTGGTCGACGACCTGATCACCATGGGCACCCAGGAGCCCTACCGCATGTTCACCTCGCGGGCCGAGTATCGTCTGCTGCTGCGTGAGGACAACGCCGACCTGCGCCTCACCGCCATCGGTCGCGACCTGGGGCTGGTCGACGATCACCGCTGGTCCGCCTTCGAGACCAAGCGCGACAAGATCGAGAACGAGAGTGCTCGCCTGCGTGCGACGTGGATCCAGCCGAAGACCGAAGCCGGTCAGCGTGTCGCCGAAAAGCTCGGCCAGCCGCTGGCGCGTGAATACAGCCTGATGGATCTGCTCAAGCGCCCCGAACTCGGTTACGCGGACGTTGCTTCGCTCAAGGGCGAGGCCGTCAGCGACGAGCCGGTCGCCGAGCAGGTGGAGATCGAGGCCAAGTACGAGGGTTACATCGCGCGGCAACAGGATGAGATCGATCGCCTGCGTCGGCACGAAGCGACGCCGCTGCCCGACTCGCTGGACTATGCCAGGGTCGAGGGGCTCTCCAACGAGATTCGCCAGAAGCTCGAACAGGCGCGCCCGCAGACCCTGGGCCAGGCCGGGCGGATCTCCGGCGTCACGCCGGCCGCGGTGTCGATTCTGCTGATCCATCTCAAGAAGCGGCGATTGATCGACGACAGCCGGGCCTTGAGCGCATGACCCCGAGCTGTGAACGGATTCTCGATGAGGGACTGGCGGCGCTGAAGGTCCCTTGCGACGCCGGTCAGCGTCAGCGACTGCTGGCGCTGCTCGCGCTGTTGCACAAGTGGAATCGCGCCTATAACCTCACCGCAGTACGCTCGCCCGAGGCGATGGTCAGCCGTCATCTGCTGGACAGCGCCAGCGTCGCCTTCGCCGTGGGTGGCACCAACTTGCTGGACGTCGGCTCGGGACCGGGTTTTCCGGGACTGGTATTGGCGATTCTGGATCCCGGCCTCCAGGTCACGTTGTTGGACAGTAACGGCAAGAAAGTCCGTTTTCAGCGCCAGGCGGTGATGGAACTGGGGCTCGTGAACGTGCGCTGCGAGCAGGTTCGGGTCGAATCCTTCGACGCCACGTTCGACCAGGTCATCTCGCGCGCCTTCGCCGCACTGGGGGATTTCATCGGGCTTACCGAGCCGTTGCTGGCCCAAGGCGGCGAGTGGCTGGCGATGAAAGGGGGCCTGGAACCCCGGGAACTCGAATCGTTGCCGCCCCATGTCGTGGTGCGCGAGCAGCTTGCCCTGGCGGTGCCCGGCGTGGACGACGTCGAACGCCAGTTGCTCCGCCTCGGGCGGGACGAGCAGGCGGGCCATCGCCAGTAGGCTCGTCATGGGCCAGACGTGAGGAACACCGGCGTCGTCGACGCCGGGCCGGATCAGCGCCAGCGGATCGCTCGCGATCCACAGGATCAGTCTCGACGAAGGGAGTCGCCAGTGACCAGAATCATTGCATTGACCAACCAGAAGGGCGGCGTGGGCAAGACGACGACCGCGGTCAATCTGGCGGCTTGCCTGGCGGCCCTCGATCGACGCGTATTGCTGATCGATCTCGACCCCCAGGGCCATGCCACCATGGGCAGCGGCGTCGACAAGCACGACCTCGACGGCAGCGTCCTCGACGTGCTGCTCGGCGACAAGAGTGCCGCCGAGGTGATCATCGACTGCGCGGTGGCCGGCTACGCACTGCTGCCGGGCAACGGTGACCTGACCGCCGCCGAGGTCGATCTGCTCGATCGCGATGGCCGCGAACGCGTGCTTCAGACCGCGATCCAGACCGTTGCCGCCGACTACGACGTGGTGATGATCGACTGTCCCCCGTCCCTCAACATGCTGACGGTCAATGCGCTCACCGCCGCTCACGGTGTATTGATCCCGGTCCAGTGCGAATTCTATGCGCTGGAGGGACTGTCAGCGCTGCTCGACACCGTCGAGCAGATCCAGGAGAGCGTGAACCCCACCCTCGAGATCTTCGGCATCGTGCGAACCATGTACGACCCGCGCAATAGCCTGACCCGCGACGTCAGCAAGCAGCTCGGCCAGTATTTCGGCGATTCTCTACTCAAGACCACCATCCCGCGCAACGTGCGGGTGGCGGAAGCGCCCAGCCACGGCGTGCCCGTCACCAAGTACGCGCGGCTCTCGCGTGGCAGCCAGGCGCACCGCGTCCTGGCCAAGGAACTGATTCGCCGGCTGGCGCTGTAATGACGATGACTGCTGCGAGGAATACCCCATGACGACGCGCAAACGCCCGCTGGGCCGCGGTCTCGATGCCTTGATCGGTTCCAGTGCCCGTCGCCGCGACAGCCTGTCGCCGGAGTCGGGTTCCGACAAGCCCTCGCCAGCCCAGGCGCCGCCGGAGTTCGATGCGTCCGAGGAGCGGCTCGAGCGCCTGCCGTTGCGACAGCTGACCCGCGGCAAGTACCAGCCGCGGCGCGATATCCAGCCCGAGGCATTGGAAGAGCTGGCCGATTCGATCCGCGCTCAGGGTGTCATGCAGCCGATCGTGGTGCGACAAATTGGCGCAGAGCGTTACGAGATCATCGCCGGCGAGCGCCGCTGGCGAGCGTCGCAGCTGGCCGAGCTCGAGACCATCCCCGCGGTCATTCGCGAGGTCAGCGACGAGGTCGCCCTGGCGCTCGCTCTGATTGAGAACATTCAGCGCGAGAACCTCAATCCGGTCGAGGAGTCGATGGCGCTCAAGCGTCTGCTCGACGAGTTCGAATTGACCCAGCAGCAGGTGGCCGATGCGGTCGGTCGGTCGCGGGCCCAGGTTGCCAATCTCCTTCGCCTGCTGGCGCTGGATCCGCAGGTGCTGACGCTGCTCGAACGTGGCGATCTGGACATGGGCCACGCCCGTGCCCTGCTGAGCCTGCCGGCCGCCAAGCAGCGCCATGCGGCTCATGAAGTCGTGGCTCGCGAGCTCACCGTTCGCCAGACCGAGGCCCTGGTCAAGCAGATTGCCAGTGGCCAGACCAAGGCCGATGCCAAGAAGCCGCCGGCGGACGTCGGCCGGCTCGAGAATCGTCTCGCCGACCTGCTGGGCGCGCCGGTCAAGATTCACCACAACAGTTCCGGCAAGGGACGAGTCACCATCCGTTACACCAGCCTCGATGAGCTGGATGGCATACTCGGGCACATCCGCTGAATCCGCATCGGCCTCCAGCGTCTCGAGCGACCAAAACATTTAGCGCGTTAACGGAATTTACGCACTTTTCGTGATCGTTTGCTCAAGGAGACGCCTCAGATCGGTGCAGGTTCGGTTGAAGCGGCATGACCGCTTCTCTATAATCCGCCGAGATTTGCCAGGCTGACGCCGAACGCAGACAGCGCACGCGGAAATGTCACTTTCATCCCAGGACTCAACGGCGAGACCGACGCCATGCAACCAGCGGCACCGGCCAAGCTTCCCAGACCGCGAATCGCGGGGTTGATCCTGTTACAGTGCGGCGTGGTGATGGGGCTGGTCCTCATCGGTTGGGGGTTCTGGGACCGCGGGACGGCGTTTTCCGCTTTGACCGGTGGTCTCGTCGCCGCCATGCCCAACGCCTTCTTCGCCTGGCGCGCCTTTCGCTATCAGGGGGCGGCGCAGGCGAGATACATCGTCAAGAGTTTCTACCACGCCGAGGCCGGCAAGTTCGGTTTGACGGCGGCACTGTTCACGCTGGTGTTCGTGACCGTGCCCCCCTCAAACCCCGCTTTCTTCTTTGGCGCTTATGTCGTGACGCTGCTGGCGCACTGGTTGGGGCCCTGGCTCCTGCGCCGCCCGTCACACATTCAATCTCGAGGCTGAACCATGGCTGGCAACAACATGACGAGTACGGAGTACATCCAGCACCATTTGCAGAACATGACCTATGGTCTGCATCCGGAAAACGGCTGGTCGATGGCTCATTCCGCTGCCGAGGCCAAGGCCATGGGATTCTGGGCCATCCACGTCGATACCATGCTGTGGTCGATCGGCCTCGGGGTGCTGTTCCTGTACCTGTTCCGCCTGGTCGCCAAGCGCGCTTCCACCGGGGTACCCACCGGACTACAGAACTTCGTCGAGATGATGGTGGAGTTCGTCGACAGCTCCGTGCGCGAGACCTTCCACGGCAAGAGCCGCCTGATCGCGCCGCTGTCGCTGACGATCTTCTGCTGGATCTTCCTGATGAACATCATGGACCTGGTACCGGTGGACTTCCTGCCGATGCTGGCGCAGAAGATCGGCGCCTGGTTCGGTGCCGACCCGGCCCACGTCTATTTCAAGGTCGTGCCCACCACCGACGTCAACGCCACGCTCGGCATGTCGCTCTCCGTCTTCGCGCTGATCATTTTCTACTCCATCCGTACCAAGGGCCTGTCCGGTTTCGTCGCCGAACTGACGTTGCACCCTTTCAGTACGTCCAATATCTTCGCCCAGATCCTGTTGATTCCGGTCAATTTACTGCTTGAACTCGTTACCTTGTTGGCCAAACCGATCTCGCTGGCGTTACGACTGTTCGGCAACCTCTACGCCGGCGAACTGATCTTCATCCTGATAGCCATGGTCGGCTTGTGGCAGCTGCCGCTGCACTTCCCGTGGGCGGTGTTCCACATCCTGATCATCACGCTGCAGGCCTTCATCTTCATGATGCTCACCATCGTCTATCTCAGCATGGCGACGGAAGAGCAGCATTGAGTAGCGTTTCCCGTTAACCCCTGACCCTTAGCAAAACTCGACTGAGCAAGACTCGACTGAAACTGGAGAGAACCATGGAAGCACAAGTTCTGGGCATGACCGCGATTGCCGTTTCCCTGCTGATCGGCCTGGGTGCCCTCGGCACCGCTATCGGCTTCGGCATCCTCGGCGGCAAGTTTCTGGAAGGCGCCGCGCGTCAGCCGGAAATGATCCCGCAGCTGCAGGTCAAGATGTTCATTGTCGCCGGCCTGCTCGACGCCGTGACCATGATCGGTGTCGGTATCGCTCTGTTCTTCACCTTCGCCAATCCGTTTGTCGGTTAACGTCGCCTCAAGGCCCTCGAGGCCCCGGTGACCCTAACCCCAAACCCGTGACGCGAGAGGTGCTGGCGTGAATCTGAACCTTACACTGATTGGTCAGGCCATTGCCTTTGCCGTCTTCGTCTGGTTCTGCATGAAGTATGTATGGCCGCCGGTCATGCAGGCGCTGCAGGAACGACAGAAGAAGATTGCCGATGGTCTGGATGCAGCCAGCCGTGCGACCCGTGATCTCGAACTGGCTCAGGAAAAAGCCGAAGAGACACTGCGGGAGAGCAAGGAGCAGGCGCAGCAGATCCTGGAACAGGCCAACAAGCGGGCCAATCAGATCGTCGAAGAAGCCCGTGACAACGCGCGGGCCGAAGGCGAGCGCATCATCGAGAGCGCTCGCAGCGAAATCGATCAGGAGATCAATCGCGCGAAGGAAGAGCTGCGTGCCCAGGTATCGCTGCTGGCCGTGGCCGGCGCCGAGCGTATCCTGGAGTCCTCCATCGACGAAGCCAAGCATCGTGAGCTCGTCGACAAGCTCGCTGCCGAGCTCTAAGGAGGCGCACCATGGCTGAATCGTCTACCGTCGCTCGACCCTACGCCAAGGCGGCGTTCGAGTTCGCGCGCGATAACAAGGCGCTCCAAGCGTGGTCCCAGAGTCTGTCACTGGTCGCTCAGGCGGCCGGTGACACCGATGTCCGTGAACGCATACTCGGCAACCCGCGGCTGACCTTCGAGGACAAGACCCGGCTGCTGCTGGAAGTCTGCGAAGACCAGCCCTTCGACGAGAGCGTGGGCAACTTCCTGCGCCTCGTCGGCGAAAAGGGGCGTCTGGCTGCGTTGCCCGACATCTTTGACGAGTTCGAGGCGCTGCGCGCCCAGGAAGAGAAGCGGGTCGATGTCACCATCGTCTCCGCCTTCGAACTGGACGATGCGCAGCAGAACGTGCTCGCCGAGGCTCTGAAGAAGCGCCTTAATCGTGAAATCTCCATTACCACTCAGGTGGACCGCGAGCTGCTAGGCGGCGTGATCCTGCGTACCGGCGACACCGTCATCGACGGTTCGGTACGCGGTCGATTGCAACGTCTGCGCGAAGCGCTCACCGCCTGAGTTCGAGGGACATGGCATGCAGCAACTGAATCCTTCCGAGATCAGCGACATCATCAAGCAGCGTATCGAAAAGCTGGATGTCGCCTCCGAGGCCCGTAATCAGGGCACCGTCGTCAGCGTCGCTGACGGCATCGTCCGCATCCACGGCCTGGCCGACGCGATGCTGGGCGAAATGATCGAATTCCCCGGTGGCGTCTTCGGCATGGCGCTCAACCTCGAGCGCGACAGTGTCGGCGCCGTGGTCCTGGGCGACTACCTCGAGCTCGAAGAGGGCATGACCGCGCAGTGTACCGGTCGTATCCTCGAAGTGCCGGTCGGTCGCGAACTGATCGGCCGCGTGGTCGACGCACTGGGCAACCCGATCGATGGCAAGGGCGACATCGACGCCAAGATGACCGACGCGATCGAGAAGGTTGCGCCGGGCGTCATCACGCGCCAGTCGGTCGACCAGCCGGTGCAGACCGGGCTCAAGTCGATCGACGCCATGGTGCCGATCGGTCGTGGCCAGCGCGAGCTGATCATCGGCGATCGCCAGATCGGTAAATCCGCCGTGGCGATCGACGCGATCATCAACCAGAAGGGTACGGGGATCACCTGTATCTACGTGGCCATCGGTCAGAAGCAGTCGACTATCGCCAACGTGGTGCGCAAGCTCGAACAGCACGGCGCCATGGATCACACCATCGTGGTCGCCGCCGGCGCCGCCGATCCGGCCGCCATGCAGTATCTGGCGCCCTACGCCGGCTGCACCATGGGCGAGTACTTCCGCGACCGCGGCGAAGACGCGATGATCGTCTACGACGATCTCTCCAAGCAGGCCGTCGCCTATCGTCAGATCTCGCTGCTGCTGCGTCGTCCGCCGGGCCGTGAAGCCTATCCGGGTGACGTCTTCTACCTCCACTCGCGTCTGCTCGAGCGCGCCGCGCGCGTCAACGCCGAGTACGTCGAGAAGTTCACCAACGGTGAAGTGAAAGGCAAGACCGGTTCGTTGACCGCACTGCCGATCATCGAGACCCAGGGCGGCGACGTTTCCGCGTTCGTTCCCACCAACGTGATCTCGATCACCGACGGCCAGATCTTCCTCGAGACGGGGCTGTTCAACTCCGGTATCCGTCCGGCCATCAACGCGGGTCTGTCGGTATCGCGTGTCGGCGGTTCGGCCCAGACCAAGATCATCAAGAAGCTCGGCGGCGGTGTACGTCTGGCCCTCGCCCAGTATCGCGAGCTGGCCGCGTTCTCGCAGTTCGCGTCCGATCTTGACGAAGCGACCCGCAAGCAGCTCGAGCACGGTCAGCGCGTCACCGAACTGATGAAGCAGAAGCAGTACTCGCCGTTGTCGGTGGCCGAGATGGGCGTCACGCTGTACGCCGCCAACGAAGGCTTCCTGGACGACGTCGCGGTCGACAAGGTGCTGGATTTCGAGCGTGCCCTGCACGACTACATGAAGTCCGAGCACGCCGATCTGCTCGACAAGATCAACCAGAGCGGCGGCTACGACGACGAGATCCAGAAGGGTCTCAAGTCGGGTCTCGAGTCGTTCAAGTCCACTCAGACCTGGTAAGTGGCATGGCCCGCCTTCTTGTCCACGGACGAGAGCGGGCCGGCCCGCCCGACTGAGCGGCATGAATCAGGGTGATCCGAGATGGCAGCTGGAAAAGAGATCAAGTCCCAGATTGGGAGCATCAAGAACACGCAGAAAATCACCAGCGCCATGGAAATGGTCGCTGCGTCGAAAATGCGTCGGGCTCAGGAGCGCATGGCGGCTAGCCAGCCCTATGCCAAACTGATCCGCCGGGTGGTCGGCCACGTCGCCAAGGCCAATCCGGAATACCGTCACGACTACATGATCGAACGCGACGTCAAGCGCGTCGGTTATATCGTCGTTTCCAGTGATCGCGGGCTCGCCGGCGGCTTGAACGTCAACATGTTCAAGGCGGTGGTCAAGCACGCACGGGACTGGGACCAGAAGGGCGTGGGCGCCGATTTCGCGGCGATCGGCAGCAAGGCCGGTGGTTTCTTCCGCAAGCGCGGCGGCAACCTGCTGGCAGCCAAGAAAGGTCTTGGTGATGCGCCGGAAGCCCAGGATCTGGTCGGTAGCGTCAAGGTGATGCTCGATGCCTTCGATGAAGGCAGTCTGGATCGGCTCTACGTGGTGTACAACGAATTCGTCAACACCATGAGCCAGAAACCCGTCGTGCGTCAGTTGCTGCCTCTTGAGGCTGTCGACAACGAAAACGATGGGGAAGAACAACCCGGTTCCGGCGACACGCACAAAAGCTGGGACTACCTGTATGAGCCGGATGCCAAGACCCTGCTCGATCACCTGCTGGTTCGCTACGTCGAATCCCAGGTGTACCAGGCCGTGGTGGAGAACGCGGCTTGTGAGCAGGCCGCGCGCATGATCGCGATGAAGAACGCGACCGACAACGCCGGCGATCTGATTGACGATCTTCAACTGGTGTACAACAAGGCGCGTCAGGCGGCCATTACCCAGGAAATTTCGGAAATCGTCGGTGGTGCCGCGGCGGTATGACGACATCGCCGTCTGCGTGACGGCGATCTCGAGTACGGCTTGGCCCAACAGGTTTCATTTGCAGGTTTACGAGGAACCACTATGAGCGGACGTATCGTACAAATCATAGGCGCGGTGGTTGACGTAGAATTCCCGCGGGACGACGTTCCCAAGGTCTACGACGCGCTGACGGTCTCGGGTAAAGAGGCCGTTCTCGAAGTGCAGCAGCAGCTCGGTGACGGCGTGGTTCGCGCCATCGTCATGGGCTCCAGCGAAGGTCTCCAGCGCGGCATCGAAGTGGTCAACACCGGTGCCCCGATCTCCGTACCGGTGGGTACCGAGACGCTGGGTCGTATCATGAACGTGCTGGGTGAGCCGATCGACGAGGCCGGCGACATCGGTTCGGATGCCAAGCGCATGCCGATCCACCGCCAGGCCCCCGGCTACGCGGATCAGGCCGCCTCCAGCGATCTGCTGGAGACCGGCATCAAGGTCATCGACCTGGTCTGCCCGTTCGCCAAGGGCGGCAAGGTCGGCCTGTTCGGCGGCGCCGGTGTCGGCAAGACCGTCAACATGATGGAGTTGATCCGTAACATCGCCACCGAGCACAGCGGCTACTCCGTGTTCGCCGGTGTCGGTGAGCGTACGCGTGAAGGTAACGACTTCTACCACGAGATGGACGAGTCCAACGTTCTCGACAAGGTCGCGCTGGTCTACGGCCAGATGAACGAGCCCCCGGGCAACCGTCTGCGCGTCGCTCTGACCGGCCTGACCATCGCCGAGAACTTCCGTGACGAAGGTCGCGACGTGCTGCTGTTCGTCGACAACATCTACCGCTACACCCTGGCCGGTACCGAAGTGTCGGCGCTGCTGGGTCGTATGCCGTCGGCGGTGGGCTATCAGCCGACCCTGGCCGAAGAGATGGGCGCCTTGCAGGAGCGTATCACCTCGACCAAGACCGGCTCGATCACCTCCGTCCAGGCCGTTTACGTGCCGGCTGATGACTTGACCGACCCGTCACCGGCCACCACCTTCGCCCACCTGGATTCCACCGTGACGCTGTCGCGCTCCATCGCCGAACTGGGTATCTACCCGGCCGTCGATCCGCTCGACTCCACGTCTCGCCAGCTTGATCCGCTGGTAGTCGGCGAAGAGCACTACAACACCGCTCGCGGTGTCCAGAACGTGCTCCAGCGCTACAAGGAGCTCAAGGACATCATCGCCATCCTCGGGATGGACGAGCTCTCCGACGAAGACAAGCTGGCCGTGGCCCGGGCGCGTAAGATCCAGCGCTTCCTGTCGCAGCCGTTCTTCGTCGCCGAGGTCTTCACCGGTGCACCGGGCAAGTACGTGTCGCTGCAGGAAACCATCCGTGGCTTCCAGGGCATTCTCAACGGCGACTACGACGACATGCCCGAACAGGCGTTCTACATGGTCGGCACCATCGACGAAGCCGTCGAGAAAGCCAAGAGCATGAAGTAAGGGAAATGCTGAATAAATCGACGAACAGGATGAAGCGCAAGGCGCACGGAGCGCAGAAGGCGAGACATAACATGGGGTTAGGCGAGTCTTCGAGCACCGTGCAACGCAGCGATTCGCCTGTGCAGTCATTTATGCAGTGTTTCCTAAGCCTGCAGACTCCCGGGAGATAAATCGCTATGGCCACATTTCAGTGTGACATCGTCAGTGCCGAGAAGGAGATCTTCTCGGGCAACGTCGAGCAGCTCATTGCTGCCGGCGTGGCCGGCGATCTGGGTATCCTGCGCGGTCACGCGCCGCTGCTGACCGAGCTCAAGCCCGGTCCGGTGCGCGTGATCCAGGAGAACGGCGAAGAAGAGCTCTACTACGTCACCGGCGGCTTCCTCGAAGTGCAGCCGGACGTGGTCTCGGTGCTGGCGGATACCGCCACCCGAGCCAGCGATCTCGATGAGGCGGAAGCCGAGCAGGCGCGGCAACATGCGCTGGCCTCGCTCAACGAGAAACAGAGCGAGCTCGACTACGCACGAGCCTCCGCCGAACTGGCCGAAGCCTCCGCTCAGCTGCGCACGCTGCAACAGCTGCGCCGCAAGGGCGGTCGCGGCTGACGCGCCAGGCGCCCAGGCAGCATGTGCTGATGGCAATACCCGAAGGCGACTCCCTGGAGTCGCCTTTTTCATGCCTGGAGGCCAGACGATCGGATTCTGTCAGGCTGCCTCCGACACGCTAGAATGACGCCCGGTTTTCATTGATCAGAAGGAAGAACGCCATGACTCTCGACGTCGTGATACTGGCCGCCGGCCAGGGCTCCCGCATGCGCTCGAAGACGCCGAAGGTGTTGCACAAGCTGGCGGGGCGTTCCCTGGTTCAGCACGTCGTCGACACGGCATCGGGGCTGGAGCAGGCGCGGCTGCACATGGTCATCGGTCATGGCGGCGAGATGGTGCGCCAGGCGTTGTCGACGCCTGCGGACCGTGAGCTCGCCTTCTGCGAGCAGGCCGAGCAGAAGGGCACCGGGCACGCCGTGGCGCAGGCGCTGGATAGCCTCGGCGACGGCAAGGTGCTGGTGCTCTACGGCGACGTGCCGCTGATCCAGGCCAGAACCCTCGAGACTCTGCTCGAGGGCGTCGACGAGCGTCACATGGCGCTGTTGACGGTGACCCTCGAAGACCCGACCGGTTACGGCCGCATCGTGCGTGACGGCAAGGGTTCGGTCGTCGCCATCGTCGAGCACAAGGATGCCGACAACCAGCAGCGCGCCATCCGCGAGTGCAATACCGGGATCATGGCGATGACCGCCACCCAGCTCCGGCGCTGGCTGCCCGAGCTCTCCGCCGAGAACGCCCAGGGCGAGTACTACCTGACCGACGTGATCGCCATGGCCGCCGCCGACGGTGTCGAGGTCACCGCCAGCCAGCCGGGTTCGCCGGTGGAGGTCGAGGGCGTCAACGACCGTCGCCAGCTCGCCTCGCTTGAGCGGGCCTTCCAGCGCCGTCAGGCCGATCGTCTGATGGCGGCGGGCGTGGGGCTGGCCGATCCCGAACGCTTCGATCTACGTGGCGACGTCACCGTCGGGCGCGATATCCAGATCGACGTCAACGTGATCCTCGAAGGCCAGGTGATCCTGGAGGATGACGTCGTCATCGGCCCCAACTGCGTGATCAAGGACAGCGTGCTGCGTCGCGGCGCCGTGGTGAAGGCCAACAGCCATCTGGAAGGCGCCGAGATGGGGGAGGAGAGCGATTGCGGGCCCTTCGCCCGGCTGCGCCCCGGCACCCGGCTCGGCGCGCGTGCCCATGTCGGCAACTTCGTCGAGACCAAGAACGCCAGCCTGGGCGAGGGCGTCAAGGCGGGCCATCTCAGCTACCTGGGGGATGCCGAAATCGGCCGCGACACCAATATCGGCGCCGGCACCATCACCTGCAACTACGACGGCGCCAACAAGCATCTCACCCGGGTCGGCGAAGCCGTGTTCGTCGGCTCCAACAGTTCGTTGGTTGCACCGGTCGCCATCGGCAACGGCGCCACCATCGCCGCGGGTTCCACCATTACCCGCGAAGTGAAAGATGACGAGCTGGCAATTGGGCGCAGCCGTCAGGTGGCCAAGCCCGGCTGGCAGCGCCCGGTGAAGACGCCGAAGTCTTGATAGGTTCGGGCCCTCGCTCGGGGCTTATTCACTTCAGACGAGATTACGACTGACGAGAGCTTTACGGCTGTCGTCGTCGTGACTGCGAGGGGCAGGCCCCTCGCGCTCCCCTTTTTCGCGCCACAGGCTCAAGAAACCCCGAGCGATCTTCGTCAGCGCTTCGGGTCGGCGCGCAAGGACGTCCCTGTCCCGGCGCTCCTCTAGCGACCTGCTTCGCTAAAACATCCTGTCCCGCTTGCAGGCCGGAGCTGGCCATCCATGGCCAGCTCGTTCGGCGAACCAGACATCACTCAGATGTCTAGTTCGCCTTACCCATGTCGATAGACCCGGCTCGCCGAATATCGCTCGGGTTGAGCCTGGAAGGCGCTATCGGATGGTTTCTTTCCGGCGACTGGAGAAACTTGCCGTTCAGATTTCAAATATTGGACATCACCGCCTCATGCACTGCTGCCAGCGGTCATCGACCCGCTTGGCGAACCATGCCGTGGTCAGGTTGCGGGTGATCTTGGGGCTTTCGAGCTTGATTCCCGGCAGGCGTGCGTAGGGGATGGGCTGACCTTCCTGCTGTAGCGCCAGCGAATAGACCTTTTCGTAGAGCGCGGTCCGTTCGAAATCGAGGGAATCCTCTTTCTCCAGCGCATCGCGGATTTCACCGTCGTCCATATCCAACTGACGCTTCAAGGCGCGTACCGCCAACTCGGTCTGCCCGGCCTGACGCGAGCCGGGGATGATCAGGTCGCCGTCGAGGGCGAGTGGAACCCCGGAAAGCTGGGTGACGGCGGCCTGGAAGGCGGCGTTGCGGCTGGCGTACCAGCCGGCATTGAAATCGGCGAAACGGTAGATCGGCTCGTCGTAGTTGGCCGGATAGCCGAGCAGGTGGGCGATGCCGAAGTAGAGTCCGCCGCGCCGGGTGAACACCTCGTGACGGATCGAGCCGTCGATCGGGTAGGGGTAGTCGTCGGCGTGCTCTTCGGCGAAATCGACGCTGACCTGCATCGGGCCGCCGGTGTGCACCGGGTTGAGGCTGCCGAACAGCTCCCGGCCGAGCGGCGCCATGTCGATGAAATCCTCGAAGATCTCGCTCATCTCGCGCTCGGTGGTGATGTGATCGAGGCGCTCGTTGTAGCTCTCTCCGGTGGGTGATTCGAGATTCAACCCGGCAGTCACCAGGAAACCGGGGATATGTAGCGCGCTGGCCCGGCGCTCGATCTCCTGGCGGGCGATGACGGATAGATTGGGCACGCTGGGATCGGCGTCATAGGTCGATTCCTGCTCGATCACCGCCAGCGTGGCGCAGAGGTTGTCCTTCGTCGCGGGCAGGTTCTGGGCCGAGAAGGCGGCGGTGATGTCTGTCGCCCAGCCGTCGCGGTCCTCGGTCGAGGCCGGTATCAGGCCGACCAACTCGGTTTTTACCGCTGCCGGGCGCTGCTCGAAGCCGGGCTGCGGTGGCTGGGTGCTGCAGCCGACCAGCAGTGTCAGGCCAAGGGCGGATGCCCAGCGAAGTCGCCCGGGAATCATGAATCTCCTCGTGCGCCGAGATGCTTCACCAGCCGCTGCAGCATCGCGTCGCAGCGTTCGAGCTGCTCGATGGCGATGAACTCGTCCGGCTTGTGGCCCTGGTCCATGCAACCGGGGCCGCACACCACGGTGGGAATGCCGGCCTCGTGAAACAGTCCGCCCTCGGTGCCGTAGGCGACCGTGCCGAAGTCATCGCGATCCGCCAGGGTGGAGATCAGTCGCGCCACGTCGCTCGAGGCCTCGGTGGTCAGCCCCGGATACGCCTGCAGCGGCTCGAAGCGAATGTCGGTGTCGGGCTCGACGGCGCGCATGCGCGGGAGCAGCTCGGTGTCGGCGTAGTCGCGCATCTCGCGCTCGACCTCACCGGCATCGAAGCCTGGCAGAGAGCGCACTTCCCAGTCGAAACGACACTCCGACGGCACGATGTTGAGCGCCCGGCCGCCCTCGATCACGCCGGTCTGCACGGTCGAGAAGGGTGGATAGAAGCGCTCGTCGTGATGGGCCGGATCGGCCAGTCGTTCACCGATCTCGGTGAGCTTGGTGATCATCTTCGCCGCGGTCTCGATGGCGTTGACCCCTTCCGGTGCATAGGCGGAGTGGCAGGGCGCGCCCTTCACCTGGCAGCGCACGCCGAGTTTGCCCTTGTGGCCCAGCACCGGCTTGAGTTCGGTCGGCTCGCCGATGATGCAGGCGATCGGCCGATGCGGCCTGTCCTCCAGCATCGAGATGATCGAACGCACGCCAAGGCAGCCCACCTCTTCGTCATAGGAGAACGCCAGATGAATCGGCGTCTCGAGTTCGGCCGCCTTGAAGCTCGGCACCGCCGCCAGCACGCAAGCGATATAACCCTTCATGTCGGTCGATCCGCGACCGTAGAGCTTGCCGTCCCGTTCGGTCATCTCGAAGGCTGGTACGGTCCACGGCTGGCCATCCACCGGCACCACGTCGGTGTGTCCGGAAAGCACCACGCCGCCACGGTCGGCGGGGCCGATCGTCGCCCACAGATTCGCCTTGCTGCCGTCCTCGTTGTGGATCAGTTCGCTATCGATGCCCTGCTCGGCGAGGTAATCGCGCACGAACTCGATCAGGGCAAGGTTGGAGTCGCGGCTGACGGTGGCGAAGCCGATCAGCTTCTCGAGGAGCGCTTGGCTGTTCAAAGAGGTCGACATGACGCTTGTCCTTGTGAAGTCGGTGGTCATCGGTAGTCGATGATGCCGCCCGCCGGTTCGTTGTGCCACCTGGCTTGGTATTTTTACGTTTTCTTGACGCCTTGCGCCGACTTTCCTCATCGAATTTTTACGCCCCTCGACTCGACACTGAGCACCTCTCGAACGAGGAGGTAACTCATGTCCTACCTGATGCTGGCGATCGCCCTGGTGACCGCCGTCTATTTGCTGGCGACACTGTGCTGGCCGGAGCGATTCTAGCCATGAACGCGATGATGCTCTGCTATGCCCTGCTGATCGGATTGGCGCTGCCACTCGGGCTCTATATGGGCCGCGCGCTGGATACGGATCGGTCCACCGTGATGGATCGCCTGTTCGGACCGATGGAATCGGTCCTGATGCGCCTGGCCGGGGTCGACGGCCGCGTGTCGATGACCTGGTCGGCCTATCTGCTGGCCGTGTTGAAACTTCACCTGCTGTTGATCGGGCTAGCCTGGCTCGTCTTCATGGGCCAGGGCTTGCTGCCGCTTAACCCCGATGGCATCCCCGGCATGAGCTGGGATACGGCGCTTCACACCGCGGTCTCGTTCGCCACCAACACCAACCAGCAGCACTACTCGGGCCAGGCGCAGCTCTCCTATCTGAGCCAGACGCTCGCCATCGTCACGCTGCAGTTTCTGACCCCGGCGACCGGGCTGGCGGTTCTGCTCGCCATCACGCGTACGCTGCTCCGGCGCCAGACCACCAGCACGACCGTCAGCACCAGTACGCCCGCCGGGCGCGGGATGGGACGCGACTCGGTCGGTAACTACTCGGTCGGTAGCTACTACGTCGACCTCACGCGGATCGTGGTGCGGGTGCTGCTGCCGCTATCGCTGGTGGTGGCGCTGGTCCTGGTGTGGCAGGGCGTGCCGGCCACCTATCAGGGAGCGCAGAGCGTGACGATGCTCGATGGAGGCGCGGCACAGGTCATTCCGCGCGGCCCGGTGGCGCCGATGGTGGCGATCAAGCAATTGGGCACCAACGGTGGCGGCTGGTATGGCCCCAATTCGACCGTGCCGCTGGAGAATCCGACCGGATTGGCGAATCTCGTCGAGACGATCGCGCTGCTGCTGATTCCGGTCGCAACGCTGATCGCCGTCGGCGTCATCAGCGGCCGTCGCCGACTGATGATGGGTATCGGCGCGGTGATGATCGCGTTCTCGTTGATCACCACCACACTGATCGTGGTGTCGGAACGCCAGCCCAACGCCGCGCTGGCCGGACTCGCCGTCGCCGGCAGCCCCAATCTCGAGGGCAAGGAGCTGCGCTTCGGCAGCGACCTCTCCGCGCTCTGGGGCAGCTGGACGACTCAGACCTCCAACGGCTCCGTCAACGCCATGCACGACAGCTTCAACCCGCTGGGTGGCCTGGGGCTGCTGATGGACATGTTCGTCAACGTCACCTTCGGCGGCATCGGCGTGGGCTTGATCGGCTATCTGCTCTACCTGATGCTGGCGGCGTTCATCGGTTCGCTGATGATCGGCCGCGCCCCGGAACTGTTCGGCAAGCCACTGGAGACCCGCGAGATGCGCTGGATCTCGCTGGCGATTCTGGCGCAACCCCTGATCATCCTCGGATTGACCGCCATCACCGTGGCGTTTCCCGCGCTGACCGGCAATTCCAATCCTGGCTTTCATGGGCTCTCGCAGGTGCTCTACGAATACACCTCGGCATTCGCCAACAACGGCTCCGGCTTCGAAGGACTCGGCGACGGTACGCCATGGTGGAACCTGGCCTGCGTGCTGGCGCTGGCGGTTGGCCGTTTCCTGCCGATGCTGGTGCCGCTGGCGGTGGCCGGATGGTTGATGGAAAAACGCACGGCGCCACAAGGGCGCGGCACCCTGTCGCTGGAGGGTGGTGCGTTCGTCGGCCTGACCGCGGGTGTCATCGTCATCGTCAACCTGCTCGGTTTCCTGCCCGCGCTGGTGCTGGGTCCGATCGCCGAGCAGTTGACCCTGCCCTGATGAATCGCGTCGACGGAAACGGAATTGACGGAGCGGGACTGGTGGAAACGGGATCGAGGAAAGAGACATGGCAATGATGCAAACACACGAAGCCTCCCAAGGTCTGCGCGTTCGACCGCTGACCCTGCTGGGAGAATCCCTGCGCCGGTTGAACCCGCGCAGTCTCGCGCGCAATCCGGTGATGGCGGTGGTCGCCATCGGCACCCTGGTTTGCGCGCTCTATACCGGCATGGCGTTTGCCGAGGATGGCGGTCAGGGAACGTTCGCGCTGATCGTGACCCTGGTCCTGCTGGCGACGGTGCTGTTCGCCAACGCGGCCGAAGCGATGGCCGAAGCGCGCGGGAAGGCACACGCCGGTAGCCTGCGCGCCACCCGCGGTGAATTGAAGGCACGGCGTGTGACCAAGAACGGCGAAGAGACGGTCGCCGCCGATCAGCTGCGCCGGGGCGATCGGATCCGGGTGATCGCCGGAGAGCTGATTCCTGCCGACGGTGAAATCATCCAGGGTGCCGGTTCGATCAACGAGTCCGCCGTCACCGGCGAGTCGGCACCGGTACTGCGTGAGGGGGGCACCGATAACAGCGGCGTCAGCGCCGGCACCAAACTGCTCTCCGACGAGCTGATCATCGAGGTCAGCGTCGACCCCGGCGAGTCGCTGCTCGACCGCATGATCGCGCTGGTGGAAGGCGCCAGCCGCCAGAAGACACCCAGCGAACTGGCACTCTCCGTGCTGCTGTCGACGCTGACGCTGATATTCCTGATCGTCGTGGTCACGCTGGTACCGATGGCGCTGTTCGTGGGGATCGAGACTTCGACGGTGATGCTGGTGGCGTTGCTGGTGTGTCTCATCCCCACCACCATTGGCGGGCTGCTGCCGGCCATCGGCATCGCCGGCATGGAGCGTGCCATGCGTGCCAATCTGGTCGCCAAATCGGGCAAGGCGGTGGAGATTGCCGGCAGCATCGACACCCTGCTGCTCGACAAGACCGGCACGATCACGCTCGGCGACCGTCGTGCCACCGAATTCGCGCCGTGTCAGGGGGTCGACCTGACACGACTGCGGGAGATCGCCGGTGTCTGCTCGCTGCAGGATCCGACCCCGGAAGGGCGCTCCATCGTCGTGCTGGCGCGCGATCAGGGCGCGACACTGGATTCGCCGCAGAACGCCGAGGTCGTGCCGTTTTCCGCGATGAGTCGGGTTTCCGGTCTCGACTTCGCCGATGGTCGATGCTGGCGCAAGGGCGCGCCCAACGCCATCGCCCGGCTGGTACAGGAAGCGGGAGGCCGCGTGCCGGGGGATTTCGAGGCGCTGGTCGAACGCATCTCGCGACATGGTGCCACGCCGCTGGCGGTGTTGGAGGGCAACGTGTTGCTGGGCGTGATCGCGCTGTCGGATGTGATCAAGACGGGGATCGCCGAGCGGTTCCAGCAACTGCGCGAGATGGGCGTGAAGACGGTGATGATCACCGGCGACAACCCGATCACCGCCGCCGCGATTGCCGCCGAAGCCGGCGTCGACGACTACATCGCCGAAGCGACGCCGGAGCGCAAGCTCGAACTGATCCGTGAGGAGCAGGCCGCCGGTCGGCTGGTGGCGATGATGGGCGACGGCACCAACGATGCCCCGGCGCTGGCCCAGGCCGATCTGGGGCTGGCGATGAACTCCGGCACCCAGGCAGCGCGGGAAGCGGCCAACATGGTCGATCTCGATTCCGATCCCGGCAAGCTGCTCAGCGCGGTGGAGATCGGCAAGCAGCTGCTGATCACCCGCGGGGCGTTGACCACCTTCTCGCTGGCCAACGACGTCGCCAAGTATTTCGCGATTCTGCCGGCGATCTTCGCCGCCAGCGTGCCGGCGCTGGGCGGTCTCGACGTGCTCCACCTGCACTCGCCGCAGTCCGCGGTGCTGTCGGCGGTCATTTTCAATGCGCTGGTGATACCCGCGCTGATTCCGTTCGCCCTGCGTGGCGTTCGCGTCCACGCGGCATCCGCCAGCGCCATGCTGCGACGCAACCTGCTGATCTACGGTCTCGGTGGCCTGTTGCTGCCATTCCCCGCCATCAAGCTGATCGATCTGCTCATCGGTCCGCTGTTCTGAGATTTCTGGAGACTTGCCATGTCAGTCACTGATTCCCGTCACGACGTTTCCGCTCATGGTGCCCAGGGTGATCCCCATGAGGCCTCTCACGCTGCCCAACGGTCCGCCGGCAACGGCAGCTGGCTGACGGCAGTCCGCTTCAGCCTGCTCATGGCAGTGGTGCTCGGTCTGCTCTATCCGCTGGTGGTGGTCGGATTGGGCCAGTTGGGATTTTCGCATCAGGCCAACGGCAGTCTGCTGGCCGATGCGGAGGGTCGGGTCATCGGCTCGTCGCTGGTGGGTCAGCGATTCACCAGCGAACGCTATTTCCAGGGTCGACCTTCGGCGGTGGATTACGCGGCCGGCGCGGTTGGCGGTTCCAACCTGGCGCCGAGCAACCCGGCACTGCGGGAACGCGCCGAGGCCGACGCCGGGCAGATCACCGCCCGCGACGGCGTCGAGCCGGGCCGGATACCGGTGGACCTGCTGACCGCTTCTGGATCAGGCATCGACCCGGCCATCAGCCCCGAAGCGGCGGCCATCCAGGTCGATCGTGTCGCGCGCGCGCGCGGCCTGCCCCCTTCGGCTGTCACTGCGCTGGTCGAGCGCTATAGTGACAGCGGCGGCTGGCTCGGTCAGCCGACCGTCAACGTGCTGGCACTCAATCTGGCACTGGACGCTATCGAATGAGATCGAGACGCGTCCGCTACCCTGAAGCGGATTGTCGGAGATCGAAACCGTGAATCATTCCCGCGAGGTGCAGCGCCCCGATCCGGACGCCCTGTTGGCAACGACGCGGGCCGGTCATGACGGATCGCTGCGAATCTTTCTCGGCGCTGCCCCCGGCGTGGGCAAGACGAGCGCCATGTTGCGCACCGCGCGGGAACGTTTCGACGCCGGGGGCGACGTGCTGCTGGGCGTCATCGAAGCACACGGCCGCGATGAGACCGAACGCCTTTGCGACGGGCTGCCGAGTCTGGCGCTGACGCCCAGGGAACGTCATGGGCGCACCTTCCATGAATTCGACCTAGACGCTGCGCTGGCGCGTCGACCGCAGATCCTGCTGGTCGACGAACTGGCCCATCGCAATATTCCCGGCGGTCGTCATGCCCGGCGCTGGCAGGATATCGAAGAGCTGCTCGATGCAGGTATCGATGTCTGGACCACGCTCAACGTCCAGCATGTCGACAGTCTCAACGACGACGTGGCGCGGATTACCGGTATTCGGATGCGCGAAACCGTACCCGATCGGCTGATCGCTCGAGCCCGGGACATTTCGTTGATCGATCTCACGCCGCAGGAGCTGATCGAGCGCCTGCAGCAGGGCAAGGTCTACGTGCCGGAACAGGCGCGGACGGCGCTGGAGCACTATTTTTCGCCTGGCAACCTCACTGCGCTGCGTGAACTGGCGCTACGGGTGATGTCGGATCGCCTCGACAGCGACGTGCGCCAGGTCATGGATGCCAGCGGCGTGGCGGGCCCCTGGCCGGTGCGGGCAAAACTGTTGGTGGCGGTGAAAGGCAAGCGTAGCGATCACGGACTGCTGCGGGCTGCCAGCCGCTGGGCCCAGCGTCACCAGGCACCCTGGCAGGCCGTGCAGGTCACGCCGCTTCGCGATGTCGATCCCGCCACGGCCAGCGAGTCGAGCAATCTGCGCCAGCAGACCGAGCAGTTGGGCGGGCGTTGGGAAACTCTCAGCGGTGACGACCCGCTGGCGGAGCTGTTGGACCACGCGGCACGCCACAACATCACCGCCTTGATGATCGGGCGGGCGACTTCACGGCGACAGGCGTGGTGGCAACCCGTTTGGTGGCGATCGGGATGGCGACGACCGCTGGTCGACCGGCTGCTTTCGCGGCGCCCGCCGTTCGATCTGATCGTGCTGGCCGACGAAGAGGCGATGACGCGGCCCTCTCGCCCCCGCTGGCGACCACCATTGGCGCGGGAGTGGCTGTGGCCGCTGGTGGGCACAGCGCTGGCGGCGCTGGCAGCCCAACTGCTCTCGACCCAGGTCGAACTGGCCAATCTGTCGCTGATCTTCCTGGCTGCCGTCCTTGCCAGTGCGCTGCGCGCGGGCACGCGCTCGGCGATGCTGGCGGTGGTTTTCAGCGCTCTGGTCTACAACTTCCTGTTCACCGAGCCGCGGTTCACGCTGGCCATGATCCATCAGGATCAGGTCCTGACGGTGCTGATCTTCTGCCTGGTAGCGGTGGTCGCGGGCCAGCTGGCGGGCAAGGTGCGGCGGCAGTTGAGCGAACTTCGGCAAAGTCGCCATCGGATCCAGGAGATGCTGTCGATCTCACGCTCGTTGGCGAGTGCGGCCGATCACGCCCGCGTTCGCGACATTGCGGTCAAGGCGCTGGCCGACCCGCTCGGGCTGCCCTGCGTGTTCGTCGAGGGCGACGATGCTGCCGGACCGCCCCGGGTCACGGCCTCCCACCCGGGACAGATTGCGCTCGAACCCCCTGCGCTGCAGGCGTCGCGATGGACGCATCAGCATGCGCGGCCGAGCGGTCACGGCACCCAGACCCTGAGCGCGCAGCGCTGGCGGTTCGTCCCCGTCGTCGGAAACGACACGCTACGCGGCGTGCTGGGGCTGGCGCTGGGGGATCGCGAGCGTCCGCTCGATGCCGCCGAAGAGGCGCTGATCGACAATCTGGTCAACCAGCTGGGCAGCGCGCTGGACCGCACCCGGCTGGTCGCCGATCTCGGCACCGCGCGGCTGGCCGAAGAGAACGAACGTCTGCGCTCGGCACTGCTGTCGTCGGTCTCCCACGATCTGCGCACGCCGCTGGCCTCGATCATCGGCTCCGCCAGTTCGTTGCGGGAGCTCTGGTCGCAGCTGGCCGAAACCGACCGCCAGGAACTGCTCGACGGCATTCTCAGTGAAAGCGAACGACTCAATCGCTACATTCAGAACCTGCTAGACATGACCCGGCTGGGTCATGGCGGACTGAAGCTCGAGCGAGACTGGGTCGCGCTATCGGATATCATCGCCTCCGCCCTCAAGCGTCTCAAATCGGTGGTCGAACCGCTGACGGTCGAGCGTCATCTTGGCGCCGACCTGCCACTGCTATACGTCCATCCGGCGCTGATCGAACAGGCATTGATCAACGTGATCGAGAACGCCGCGCGATTCTCACCCCAGGGTGGGCGATTGCGCATCTCCGGTGCCAGGGAGGCCGATCAGGTGGTGATCCATGTCACCGACCAGGGGCCGGGTATCGACGAGGCGCTGCGAGAACGCATCTTCGACATGTTCTTCAGCGGTGGCGAGGGCGACCGCGGCCCACAGGGCAGCGGTCTCGGACTCGCGATCTGTCGGGGCATGGTCGGTGCCCACGGTGGCGAGATCAGTGCTGGCCCGGCGGACTGGGGGCAGGGCACCGATATCCAGATCCGGTTGCCGATCTGGGAACCTCCCGCCAGCGAGGTGCCCGCGGAGGGGCAGCATCAGCCTTCGGGGAATGCAGTGGAGAATGACGTGACGGCGATAGAGAATGGCGGGACGGCCATGGAGAATCGCGGCAACGCGGTCGAGAGGAGCAGGAATGAGTGATTCGGCGATGGGGGAACGCGGGCCGCGCATTCTGCTGATCGAGGATGAGCGTCAGATCCGTCGTTTCATGCGAATCAGCCTGACCTCTCAGGGGTTCGAGGTGATCAAGACGGAAGACGGCAATACAGGCATGGCGGCGTTCAATCATCAGCGCCCCGATCTGGTGCTTCTCGACCTGGGGCTGCCGGACGTGGATGGCATGGAAGTGCTCGATGCGCTGCGTGCCCAGAGCGAGGTGCCGGTGCTGGTGGTATCGGCACGTGCCAGCGAAGCGGAGAAGGTGGCCGCGCTGGATGCCGGCGCCAATGACTACATCACCAAACCTTTCGGCATTCAGGAACTGCTGGCGCGGGTACGGGCCGCGCTACGCACGACCACACCCGGCACCCTCGGCGAGGGACTGAAGCTCGGCGAGCTGACCATCGATCTGGCTCGACACCGGATCGTTCGGGGCGAAGAGGCCGTCCATCTCACGCCACGCGAGTTCAGCGTGCTGGCGATGCTGGCACGCCAACCCGATCGTGTCGTCACTCAGCATCAGCTGCTGGCGGAGATCTGGGGTCCGGTTCACGTCCACGACACCCACTACCTGCGTATCGTCGTCAGCCGTCTGCGCCAGAAGCTGGGCGACGATCCCGACGCGCCACGGCTGATCCAGACCGAAGCCGGCATCGGCTATCGACTCGGTTCGTTCGGTTAGGTCGATTTCACTTCATCTCCTTCACGAGCCCGGACTCGACCAGCGCCGGGCTGCGGCTTTCGATCAGCTTTCCGTTCCGATCCTCTCGAATGAACAACACCGCCAGATGTTGCTGGCGTGCCACCTGCATGCCCGCCTGCTGCCCCAGACACAGCATGGCGGTCGCCCAGGCGTCGCCGACGCGCGGATCGGTTCCGATCACGCTGGCGGAGACCAGATCGTGGCTGACCGGTGATCCGGTACGGGCATCGAGAATGTGCGAATAGCGATGGCCTTGCGCATCGAAAAAATGGTGGTACGTCCCTGAGGTATTGATGGAAACGCCATCCTCGCCGGTTATCTCCAGCACTTTCTGTACCGCGAGGTTGCCCGGCGATGGGCGTTCTATCGCGACCTTCCAGCGGCTGCCATCCGGTTTGTGGCCCCTGATCAGCGTGTCACCGCCGAACTCGATCAGGTAATCGTGAACGCCGGCGTTCTCCAGTACGCGCTGCAGGCGCCAGAGGGTATAACCCTCGCCGATGGATGACATATCGATGGAGAGTGCCGGCAGCGTCTTGCGTATTCGGCTACCGCCTTCATCCAGCGTGACGTGGTCATAGCCAGTCTCGGCAAGCGTCGCATCGATCTGCTGTCGGTCGGGAGGCTGGAATTCGTCCGCCCGGAAACCCCACAGGTCGAACAGCGGCGCGATCGTCGGATCGTAGCATCCCCGGGAATCGCGATGGACGGTCCGGGCGATCGCCAGCAGCTGCGTTACCTCCGGCGGCAAATCCTGCCAGTCGGTGGAGCGACTGCGATTGAAGCGCGCGATCAGCGAGTCATCGCGATAGTTGGAGATCCACAGGTCGATCTGCTCCAGAGCCTGGTCAAAGGCTTGCTTCACCCGATCGCCGTCGACATCACCCTCGGTCCACCAACTGATATGAAAGGAGGTGCCTTCGGCATCACCCTGATACTTCTGGATGTCGGGTGGCCGCGAACATCCTCCGATGACGATCAGCACGAAAGTCAAAACAACGGCGTGGAAACAACGCATCGTGAACATTCCTTGCGGGGCGATCAACTTCAGGGAGGGGCCATTTTCGCAGATCTGCGGTTCAAAGACGCTCTTGCGCTTACCGATTTCCTTGACAAAATCTGCCGGTGGAGTTTCGATGTGATCGAATTATCTTACGAAGTGAAAGAATGCCGAAACGCGATACCGCTCAGCGCCGCCATGCCATTCTCGCCTACGTCAACGAACACGGGGAAACCCCGGTCGAGACGTTGGCGAGCCGCTTCGCGATTTCAGAAGTCACCGTCCGCAAGGATCTCAACACGCTCGAGCGCAGCGGCTTGCTGCTGCGGCGCTACGGCGGCGCGGCGCCACTGCCCCAGGAGATGCTGAGCGAACCGGCGCAGTCGCTGTCGCCGTTCAAGCAGGCGATTGCCCGGGCGGCGCGAGCGCGCATCCGCGAGCACAACCGAATCATCGTCGACAGCGGCACCACCACCGCCGCGCTGATCGGCGAACTGGGCGGGCTTCGCGGTCTGGTGGTGATGACCAACTCGCTCGCCGTGGCCGGTGCGCTGCGCGAGCTGGAGTCCGAACCGGCGCTGCTGATGACCGGCGGCACCTGGGACCCGCATTCGGAATCCTTCCAGGGCCAGATCGCCGAGCAGGTGCTGCGGGCCTACGACTTTGACCAGCTCTTCGTCGGTGCCGACGGCATCGACCTCGAACGCGGCACCACCACCTACAACGAGCTGTTCGGCCTCACCCGGGTGATGGCCGAGGTCGCCCGCGAGGTGGTGGTGATGGTGGAGGCCGACAAGATCGGCCGCCGCATCCCCAATCTGGAACTTCCCTGGGCTCGTATCGACACCCTGGTGACCGACTGGCGTCTCGAGGCGGCGGATGCCGCCGCCATCGAGGCCCAGGGCGTGACGCTGGTGGTCGCCGACGCGCCCCAATAGCTTCGAGGACATCGAACATGTGTGGAATCGTCGCCGCGCTGGCAGCGCGCAACGTGCAGGGCATCCTGCTGGAAGGACTCAAGCGGCTCGAGTACCGCGGCTACGACAGCGCCGGCATGGCCGTGCTGGATAGCGACGGCGCGCTGGCGCGCCTGCGTGCGCTGGGCAAGGTCGCGGCGCTGGAGGAGAAGCTCGCTGATGGTGACCTCAAGGGGCATATCGGTATCGCCCACACTCGCTGGGCGACCCACGGCAAGCCCTCCGAGGCCAACGCTCACCCGCACGTCGCCGGGCGCCGCCTGGCACTGGTGCACAACGGCATCATCGAGAACTACGAACCGCTCAAGCGCGATCTCGAGGCCGAGGGCGTGGTGTTCGACTCCGAGACCGACACCGAAGTGGTGGCGCATCTGCTCGAACGCGCCTTTGACGCCCACGGCGATCTGCTCGCCGCGGTGCAGGCGACCCTGGCCCGGATCGATGGCGCCTACGCGCTGGCCGTGATGCACGTGGAGGCGCCACGCGAGATCGTCGGCGCGCGCAAGGGCAGCCCGCTGGTGGTCGGCGTAGGGATCGACGAGCACTTCCTTGCCTCCGACACCCTGGCGCTGCTGCAGGTCACCGACCGCTTCGTCTATCTGCAGGAGGGCGACGTGGTGCGCCTGTCGGATGCCCACGGTATCGAGATCTTCGCCGACGGCGAACCGGCCGAGCGGGCGGTGCACACCTTCGAGCATGGCGACAGCGCCGCCAGCCGCGGCGAGTATCGCCACTTCATGCTCAAGGAGATCCATGAGCAACCGGCGGTGGTCGCCGCCACCCTGGAAGGGCGTCTCAGCGGTAGTCGGGTGCTGGAGAGCAGCTTCGGGGTCGACGCCAAGGCGCTGTTCGCGCGCGTCAGGCAGATCCATATCGTCGCCTGCGGCACCAGCTATCACGCCGGCCTGGTGGCGCGTTACTGGCTGGAGAAGCTCGCCGGTATCCCGACCACGGTCGAAGTCGCTTCGGAGTATCGCTACCGCGAGGTGGTGGTGCCGGAGAATACCCTCTTCGTCACCCTCTCCCAGTCCGGCGAGACCGCCGACACCCTGGCGGCGCTACGCTATGCCAAGGGGCGTGCGGCCGGCTATCTTGGCGCCTTGGCGATCTGCAACGTGCCGGGCAGCTCGTTGACCCGCGAGTCGGATCTGGCGCTGATGACCCAGGCCGGGCCGGAGATCGGGGTCGCCTCGACCAAGGCGTTCACCACCCAGCTGGTGGCGCTGTTGCTGCTCACCCTGGCGCTGCGCCGCGAGCGCGGCGATGCCCGCGAGACGGCGCTGGTGCAGGCCTTGCGCGGGCTGCCGGCGCTGCTCGAACAGGCGCTGGAGATGGATGGCCCCATCGCCGAGCTGTCGGAGGCGTTCGCCGAGAAGCACCATGCGCTGTTCCTGGGTCGCGGCACCCAGTTTCCGATCGCCCTGGAAGGTGCGCTCAAGTTGAAGGAGATCTCCTATATCCACGCCGAGGCGTACCCGGCCGGCGAGCTCAAGCACGGGCCGCTGGCGCTGGTCGACGCCGACATGCCGGTGGTCGCCGTCGCGCCCAACGACGAACTGCTGGAAAAGCTCAAGTCCAACCTGCAGGAAGTCCGCGCCCGGGGCGGCGAGCTGTTCGTGTTCGCCGACGAAGGCGTGGCGCTGACCGCCGCCGACAACCTGCGCGTGCTCCACGTACCGCCTGTGGATGAATTGCTCGCCCCCATCGTCTACACCATTCCGCTGCAGCTGCTCTCCTACCATGTCGCCGTGCTCAAGGGCACCGACGTGGATCAGCCGCGCAACCTGGCCAAGAGCGTGACGGTGGAATAGAGCGCGCCGACGCGACGGGCCCCAGCGGGGCCCGTCGTGCCAGCCGTTGCCTCGAATCGTCCCTGACGCCAGGCAGCCCAATGTCTCCCCCGCACATACCGACCTCGCAAGCCGCTCAGACGGCGATAGCACATCTCTGAATCGTTATGTTATAACTTCGCGCTTCTCGGCCTTTCCAGCAGGAGCGTGGCGTGGTGCCCGAGCCCAGTGAGCCCGTGTTACGGGTGGACAATCTGTCGGTGCATATCGGCACGCAGCGCGTGGTGGCTGGTCTCGACTTCACCGTCGGCGCCGGTGAGCGCGTCTGTCTGATCGGCCCCTCGGGTTCGGGCAAGTCGCTCACCGCGGCGGCGATCCTCGGTATAACCCCCTCCACGGCAAGCGTCGGCGGCAGCATTCGCTTCGGCGCGCATGAGGTCGCTGGTGTGGCGGCGACGCAGCGCCCGCGAGCGCTGCGCATCGGCATGGTGTTCCAGAACACCCAGGCGGCCCTGAACCCGCTGGTGAGCGTGGGCGCCCAGTTGAGCGAGCCTTTCGTGCGCTTCCACGGGCTGTCGCGGCGGGCGGCGCGGGCCGCTGCCGCCGAGCTGCTGACGCGCATGCGCCTCACGGCGGCCACCGAGCTGTTGACGCGCTCGCCCGCCGAACTCTCCGGTGGCCAGCGCCAGCGGGTCTGCGTGGCGCTGGCGCTGGCCTGCAAGCCTTCACTGATCGTGGCCGATGAGCCGACCACGGCGCTCGATGCGCTGACCCAGGCCGAGGTGCTGACGCTGCTGCACGAGACCACCGGTGGCGCCGGGAAGCCTGCGCTGCTGTTCATCTCCCACGACATGGGGGCGGCCAGCCGACTGTGCCAGCGCGCGGTGATTCTGGAGCAGGGACGGATGATCGAGAGTGGCCCGCTGGCGGATCTGGTCGCGTCACCCCAGCAGCGCTTCACCCGCGAGCTGGTGGCCGCGATGCGCAGCGCCGAGATAACGCCCGAGATGCTGGCGGCAACTGACGCCTACTCCACCTCCGGCGCTGCTGCGGTAGGGGCGCGATGAGATACCAAGACGATTGTCACTCGGAGCGAGGCGCCAATGTCGCCCGGCCGGACGCCGATGGCTTTTCTCCAAACGCTGATGGCTCTTCTCTAAACGCTGATGGCTCCCTTCTGCGCGTCAGCGGGCTGAGCCGCTGGGTGGCCGGGCCGCGGCGTTGGGGGTGGCGGCGCGAGCGGCAGCCGATCCTCAAGGCGGTGGATTTCGCCATCCGCCCGGGGGAGTTGATCGGTCTCGCCGGGGTCTCCGGGGCGGGCAAGTCGACGCTGCTCAATCTGATGCTGGGTCTGTCACGTGCCGACAGCGGCGAGATCTGGTGCCAAGGCCGGCGTATTCGGCCCGGCTCGGTGCGCGCGCTACGCTGGTACCGTCGGGTAGTGCAGTACATCCCGCAGGACCCTGCTGCCTCCCTCGATCCGCGTATGCGGGTCCGCGAACTGGTGCGCGAGCCGCTGGTGCATCTGGACATCGATGGCGATCACCAGCGGCGGGTGAGCGAGGCGCTGGCGCAGGTGGGGCTGGATGGCAGCTTTCTCGAGCGCCGCCCCGAGTCGCTCTCGGGTGGGCAGGCGCAGCGCGTGGCGATCGCCCGGGCGATCGCGGTGCGGCCCCGGCTGCTGCTGGCGGATGAGCCGCTGAGCGGGCTCGACCTGCCGGTGCAGGCCAAGGTTACCCAGGTGCTCAAGTCGCTCAATCATGACGCCGGCATCGCCCTGCTGCTGATCTCCCACGATCTTTCGGTGGTGTGCCGGCTGTGCCAGCGCACGCTGATCCTCGATGCTGGCGAGATCATCGAAGACCGCCCCACGGCGGCACTGTTCCGCCAGCCGGCCCAGGCGCATACCGCAGCGCTGCTGCGCGCCGCCACGACTTTTTCCACCGCCTTGTCCACGCCCGTACCGCCCTCGGAGGCCGCCGGGCGCCGCCCCACGACCCAGGAGATCCCCTCGTGACCTTCCCTGCCACTGCGACTTTCGGCACCGCCGCGACGCCCCGGCGCGCCTCGACCACACGTCACCCGGCTAGCCTGCTGCGTCGCGCCCTGACGCTGCCGCTGATGGTGCTGTCGTTCTCTCTTCTCGCCGGCTGCGGGCAGGATGAGGAGACCTCGGCGGCGCGCGATGATGCTCCCGAGAAGACGCAGGAGCAGGATCGACGCATCCGCGTCGCCATGCTGCAGCCGCCGCGGTCCGGGCTCAATCCGCTCACCGACGACGCCTTCAAGCTGTCGCGCTGGAGCACCGCCGAGACGCTGATTCGGCTCGATGCCGATGGCGATCCGCAGCCGTTTCTGGCCACCGAATGGGAGCAGCTCGACCCCCAGACCTGGCGCTTCGCCATCCGCCCGGACGTGACCTTCCATGACGGCACCGCGCTGACTGCCGAGCGCGTGGTAGCCTCGCTCACCGCCGCGACCAACGCCGTGCCCAAACCGCGCATTCTCGACGGGGTCGAGATGCACATCGAGGCCGACGGCGAGAATGCCGTCATCGTGCGCACCGCGGATACCGATCCGCTGGTGCCCAACCGGCTCTCCAGCCCGCAACTGGCGATCATGGCGGCGAGAGCCTACGCCCAGGCGGGTCACGTCGATCCCATCCGTGCGGGTACCGGGCCCTTCGTGCTCACCGACATCAACGGCACCCAGAGCGCTACCCTTGAGCGTTTCGACGGCTACTGGGGCGAGCGTGCCGAACTCGCCGGCATCGATGCCGACTACGTGCCCGATGGCACCGCCCGTGGCGCGGCGCTGCGTACCGGTACGGCGGACGTGGTCGAAGCGGTGCCGGTGTCGCAGGTGGCGCTGATCGACCCGACGCTGATTCACGAAGTGCCGATGCCGCGCACCAACACCCTCTATCTCAATACCGCCTCCGGGCCGTTCCAGGACCCGACCCTGCGTGCCGCGGCACGCGAGGCACTCGACCGTGGTGCCATCGTGCGCACCGTCTACGAGGGTCGTGCCGACGCCGCCGAGGGGCTGCTGGGCCCGGCGCTGGCCTGGGCGAGCGAGGTACGCCAGCCTGTTCAGCGCACCGCGGCCGCCGAGCCGAAGGGGGCTTCCATCACCCTGGCCACCTTCACCGATCGTGCCGAGTTGCCGGAAGTGGCGGTACTGCTCGAGCAGCAGCTCGAGGCGGCGGGCTTCGACGTCCAGCAGGAGGTACGCCAGTACGCGCATATCGAATCCGACATGCTGGCGGGCAAGTTCGACGCCTTCATTCTGTCGCGGGCGACCCTGCTCGACTCCGGTGATCCGGTCGCCTACATGGTCAGCGACTTCTCCTGCGCGGGCTCGTTCAACATCGCTCAGCTGTGCGACCCGGCGATCGATGCGGCGCTGGCCAAGGCCGGCGATCTGCCGCCGGGGCCCGAGCGTCGCCAGGCGATCATCGCTGCCGAGGCCGCGATCCTGAAAACGGACGCCGCGGTACCCATGCTCCACGAGCGGGTGATCCAGGGCGAGGCCACCGACGTGGTCGACGCCGTGCGCGACCCGCGCGAGCGCGAACTGATCAACGAGCACACCCACTTCCGTCAGGCTGACGATGCCCGCTAGTCAGCCAGCGAGTGTGATCCCGCGGTCTGCCTGGGTGGCTTGGCGATGGGTGGCGTGGCGCTGGGAGGCGTGGCAGCGCCTGCTGCCGACGCTGTCACGACTGGTGACGCTGGCCGGCGTGGTGGTGCTGGTGGGGCTGCTGCCGTGGCTCTCCGGGCGCGATCCGGCGCTCAGCATTCTGCGCGCCCGCGCCGGCGATCAGAACCCGAGCGCGGAGGCGCTGGATGCCATCCGTGCCCAGCTCGGCCTGGCCATGGGGCCGTTCGAGAAGCTGGGGCACTGGCTGAGCGGGCTGTTCCGGGGCGATGCTGGCGTTTCTTGGATTTCCGGCACCCCGGTGCTGCCGGGCATGCTGCAGGCAGCCCAGGTCTCGCTGACGCTGATGGCGGCAGCGCTGGGCGTGGCGCTGGTGGTCACCTTGCTGATCTGTCTGCCGACGCTCAAGCGCGGGCTTGCCGGCGAGGCGACGCCGACCTCCGGTGCGCTGGGGGCGACGCTCACCGCGCTGCCGGAATTTCTGCTCGCGGCACTGCTGCTGGTGGTTTTTGCCGCCTGGCTACGCTGGCTGCCGCCCTATGGCTGGGGTGACTGGCGCCATCTGATCCTGCCGGCGGTGGCCCTCGGTCTGCCTGGCGGTGGGCTGCTCGGGCGTCTGTTCAGCGATGCGCTGACGGCGGCGTTCTCCGAGCGCTGGTTGGTGACCTGGCACGTGGCCGGTTTTGCGCGCCGACGTATCGCCCTGGCGGCGATCCAGCGCACCTTGCCCAGCCTGCTGCCACAGGTGGGGCTGGTCATGGTGGGGCTGACCGGCGGCGCGATCGCGGTGGAGCAAGTGTTCTCCATCCCCGGGCTGGGGCGGGCCACCCTGGGGGCGGCCTCGGCGCAGGATCTGCCGGCGCTGCAGACCGGTATTCTCATACTGATCGTCATCGCCATCGTGCTCGGCGGTAGCGCCAACCTGTGCCGAACGCTGCTGCTGGGGCGCACGCTGCGTGCCGGCGCGGTGCCGGTGGCAGTGACGCCACCCCATCCCGGGCGCTGGCGCTGGCTGGTACCTGCCCTGGCGGCGTTAGCGCTCGCGCTGATCATCGTCGCGGGGCTGGGGCGCGACCCGCTGAGTTCGGCCTACCTGCGGCTGCAGCCGCCGAGCCTGGCGCTGCCGCTGGGGGCCGACGGGATCGGTCGCGACATTCTGGCTAGGGTCAGCCATGGCGCGCTCTCGACCATGGGCATGGCGCTGCTGGCGGTGGGCATCAGCTTTCTGCTCGGAGTGACGATCGGACTGATGCCGCGTCTCGCCGCCGGGCCGATCGAGATCACCAATGCCACCCCGCCGGTGATCGCCGGGCTGATCGTCGCCGGCCTGATGGGGCCGAGCGCCAGCGGCGCGGTGATCGCGGTCACCCTGGTCAGCTGGGCGCCACTGGCGGCCCATACCGCGGCGCTGGTGGCCGAGACGCTGGGCCAGCCGCACGTGCGCATCACCCCGATGCTCGGCGTGGGGCGGCTGCGGCTGCTCACCCGCTATCTGCTGCCGGCGGTGGTCGGCCCGGTGTTTCGCCACGCCATGCTGCGTCTGCCGGGCACCGCACTGGCGCTGGCGGCGCTGGGCTTTCTCGGGCTGGGGCCACGGCCACCGGCGCCGGAGTGGGGGCTGCTGCTGGCCGAGAGCTTGCCCTATCTCGAACGCGCGCCCTGGGCGGTGCTGGTACCCGCGCTGGCACTGGTGCTGATGTCGATCCTGGCGGTCTCGCTCTCCAGCGCCGGGTCGCTGCCGCGGTGGCGCTCGCGGGGAGTAGCGCCGGCCCCGGCCTGAATGCCTCCGGCAACCCCGATCCTCGCCGGACTCGACGCCCCGCGGCACCGATAACATCTCGGTACCGCGGGGTGTTTCTATGTGACTGCCACCAACACGCTCTCCAGCGATTCGCGCGGGATGTCCCGGGTGATGAACACCAGCCGCGAGCGGCGGTCTTCGTCGGGCCAGGCGTCGAGCTCCACCGGCGGGTGGAAGATGTGCTGCACGCCATGGATCACGGTGGGGCGCTCGCGCCCGACGAGGTTGAGGATGCCCTTGATGCGCAGCATGTTCTCGCCCATCAGCGCCGTCATCAGCTCGAGCCAGGCTTCGAAGCGGCCGAGTTCGATCGGTGCGTCCAGGGTGAAGCAGTGGGCGCGAATGCGGTCGTCGTGACGGTTGGGGTCCCGGGCGGGATCGGACGCGCCGCTGCCCACCGGCGTGAGCAGTGACCCGGCAGCCGCGGGGCCGGTGCTGAAGGCCAGCCCGGCCAGACTCGGTGGCTGGGCGTAGGCATCGATCCAGCGGGCGAGATCGGGGCGGGTACCGTCTGCCCCCATCAGGCCCAGCCCGGTCAAGGCGCTGGCTTCGATCTCGCCCTGGACGACATGGCGCTGGCCGGCCCCCGGATTGATCTCGGCCAGCCGCCGGGCGAGTGCCGCCAGCGCCTCTAGAGGCGCCAGATCGGCCTTGGTCAGCAGCAGGCGGTCGGCCACCGCGGCCTGCTTGAGCGCTTCCGCGTGCTGGTCGAGGGTGGCGCCGCCGTGGACGGCATCGACGGTAGTGACGATGCCGTCGAGCCGGTACTGGCCGACCAGCCTGGGCTCGGTCATCAGGGTATGCAGGATCGGCGCCGGATCGGCCAGTCCGGTGGTCTCGATCACCACGCGGTCGAACTGGCGCCGACCCTCCCGGGCGTAGCGCCAGGGCGCATCGCGCAGCGTGCGGGCGAGGTCGCCGCGGATGGTGCAGCACAGGCAGCCGCTCTCCAGCGCCACCACCTCGGTCTCGTCGGTGGCGCTGAACAGGCGATGATCGAGCCCGATCTCGCCGAACTCGTTGATGATCACCAGGGTGCGGTCCATGTCGGGCTGGCGGACCAGACGATTGAGCAGGGTGGTCTTGCCGCTGCCGAGAAAGCCGGTCAGCAGGGTGACGGGGATCGGGGTCGTCGCGGTCTTGGGCATGGCAGTCGGACCAGAGGGCGGATGAGTGTCGTCGGTGGAAAGCTTTCTGTCGGAAACCGATAGCGCGTCAGAATTGTTATGTTATAACGTATCCTACGTTAGCCATGTCGGTATCGTCACGAGTGTAGCGTGTCGACCCGCCGACGTGACGCCCTCAAGGCCACTACGCCACGTCTCGACTCAACGTCGCTATTCACAGTCACGACTCAGGGTCACTGCGACCTTGCCTCACTTTTTCGTTGACGGAGGTCCTCATGAAAACGCGCGCCGCCATTGCCTGGGAGCCGAACCGCCCGCTGGAGATCGAAGAGATCGATCTCGAAGGGCCCAAGGCGGGCGAGGTGTTGGTCCGAATCGTCACCACCAGCCTCTGCCACACCGACATGTTCACGCTCTCGGGGCGCGATCCCGAAGGGCTCTTCCCCTGCGTGCTGGGGCACGAGGGCGTGGGTATCGTCGAGGAGATCGGCAAGGGCGTGACTTCGGTCGCCCCGGGCGATCACATCATCCCGCTCTACACCCCGGAAGACCCCAACTGCTCCTATATCCAGTCCGGCAAGACCAACCTGTGCCAGACGATTCGCAAGACTCAGGGGCAGGGGCTGATGCCGGACGGCACCAGCCGCTTCTCCTACAAGGGCAAGATGCTGCGCCACTACATGGGCACCAGCACCTTTAGCGAGTACACCGTGCTGCCGGAGATCGCGGTGGCCAAGATCAACCCCGAGGCGCCGCTGTCCAAGGCGTGCGTGATGGGCTGTGCGGTGCCCACCGGTATCGGCGCGGTGCGCAACACCGCCAAGGTGCAGCCGGGGGATACCGTCGCGGTCTTCGGCCTCGGCGCGGTGGGCATGGCGGTGATCCAGGGCGCCAAGCTGCAGGGCGCGGGGCGGATCATCGGGATCGACGTCAATCCGGCCAAGTTCGCCCTGGCCGAGTCGCTGGGCGCCACCGAGTGCCTGAATCCGAACGAGCACCCCGAGCCGCTGCACGAAGTGATCATCGATATGACCAACGGCGGCGTCGACTTCTCCTTCGAGTGTGTCGGCAACGTGCGCCTGATGCGCGCGGCGCTGGAGTGCTGCCACAAGGGCTGGGGCGAGAGCATCATCATCGGCGTCGCCGGCGCCGGCGAAGAGATCGCCACGCGGCCGTTCCAGCTGGTCACCGGGCGGGTCTGGCGCGGCAGCGCCTTCGGTGGCGTGCTGGGGCGCTCGGAGCTGCCGGGCATGGTCGACGAGTGGCTGTCTGGGCGCTTCGACGTCGACCCCTACATCACCCACAACATGACCCACGATCGCATCAATACGGCATTCGATCTGCTCCACCGCGGTGAGGCGATCCGCTCGGTGATCCACTACCAGCCGCAGGAGACGATGACCGGCGATCTACCCGGAGTGACCCTCGGCGACAACAAGAAAACCCCCGAGCCTGCCTGATCGCAGTGCCTTAGCTGAGGCCTAGCTCACAGCGACGCCCGACCCACTGGAGTCGGGCGTCGTCGTCTTGGCGGCCCATCTCAGGATGCCGGGCGAGCGCTGCCGACCTCTTGCGAGATCACGTGGCGCCCTCCGCCGGGGCCGCCGAGCTGGGAAAGCGCGCGCGATGGCGGTCGGCGAAGCGTGCCAGGTCCGCTTCGGTGCAGGGCTGACCGGTAAATATGCGAACGTACTCGGCGACCCGGGTGATGCGCGTGTCCTGGCTCTCTTGGGTGTGCATGGAGATGTAGCCGATCTGGAGCAGGTAGACGGTGCGCGCCCGGGTATCGGCTTCCAGCTCGGGATAACCGAAGCGCGCGAACATCGCCTGCAGCGCGGCCAGACGTTCGCCGTCGGCCTGCTGGACGCGCTCGGCCACCGCCGGGTCCTGCAGGCTCCAACTGCGCACGGCGTACTCGAACTCGGAGTCGAAGATCGCCGGGTCGAACCAGCAGTCGAAGACGTTGAGCGTGGCCTCGACGATCGAGGCGGCGTAGCGCTCGCTCTGGTCGATGACGGCCCGGGTGTTCTGCGCTTCCCAGCGCGCCAGCAGCGCCTCCAGGATCTCCTCGCGATCCTTGAACAGCCAGTAGAAGCTGGTCCGCGAGGTCTTCAACTGCTTGGCCAGCGGCACGATCTTGACCGCACCGACCCCGGCGCCGATCAGCAGCGTGTAAGCCGCATCGACCCAGGCCTTGCGGTTGTTGGCGCGTTCGTCTTTCACGATGAGTCCTTGGTGACGAGGGGCAGGAGGCTGAGCGTAGCAGGCCGGAGGCCGGTGTTTTAGACCCTACTTGACCTTTCGTGTACATCAGTGTCATTAAAATTGACAGTGATGTACAGGCGGCGCTAGCGTGGAGTCCACCCCACAACAACAAGGGTGCCTGGCCGTGAAGAACGATCCCCTGCTACAGCCGCTGACGATCAAGAACCTGACGCTCAAGAACCGCGTCATGCTGACCTCCCACGAGCCCGCCTATCCCGAGGACGGCCTGCCCAAGGCGCGCTATCGGGCCTATCACGTCGAGCGCGCCAAGGCCGGTGTGGCGCTGACCATGACCGCCGGCTCGGCGGCGGTATCCCGGGATAGCCCGCCGGTGTTCAACAACATCCTCGCCTATCAGGACGAGGTGGTACCGTGGATGCGCGAGCTGAGCGACGCCTGCCACGAGCACGGCACCGCGGTGATGATCCAGCTCACCCATCTGGGCCGGCGCACGCGCTGGGACAAGGGCGACTGGCTGCCGGTGCTATCGGCGTCCCATCACCGCGAGGTCGCTCACCGGGCCTATCCCAAGAAGGCCGAGCCGTGGGATATCGAGCGTGTGATCCAAGACTATGTCGATGCTGCCGAGCGCATGCATGCCGCGGGGCTCGACGGGCTCGAGATCCAGGCCTATGGCCATCTCATGGATCAGTTCTGGTCGCCCCTGACCAACGAGCTCGACGGCCCCTACGGCGGCAGCCTGGACAATCGCCTGCGCTTCACCTTCGAGGTGCTCTCGGCGATTCGTGCCCGGGTCGGCGACGACTTCCTGCTGGGCGTGCGCTACACCGGCGACGAGTGTCTGCCCGGTGGCCTCGACGCCAATGACGGCATGGAGATCTCGCGCCGGCTCAAGCACAGTGGACTGATCGACTTTCTCAACGTGGTCAAGGGGCACATCGACACCGATGCCGGCCTCACCGACGTCATCCCCATCCAGGGCATGCCCAGCGCCCCGCACCTCGACTTCGCCGGCGACATCAAGCGCGAGGTCGACTTCCCCCTCTTCCACGGCGCCAAGATCCAGGACGTCGCCACCGCGCGTCACGCCATCTCCTCGGGCAAGGTCGACATGATCGGCATGACCCGCGCGCACATGGCCGACCCCCACCTGATGCGCAAGGTGATCGAGGGGCGCGAGGCGGAGATCCGGCCCTGTGTCGGTGCCAACTACTGCCTCGATCGCATCTATCAGGGCGGTGCCGCCTACTGTATCCACAACCCGGCCACCGGGCGCGAGACGAGCATGCCGCACACCATTGCCCCGGCCGTGACGCGGCGCAAGGTGGTGGTGATTGGAACCGGCCCCGGGGGGATGGAAGTGGCCCGGGTCGCTGCCGAGCGTGGCCATGAGGTGGTGGTGTTCGAGGCCGCCGACGCCCCGGGCGGGCAGATTCGCCTCACCGCCCAGAGCGAGCGTCGGCGCGAGATGATGGGCATCATCGACTGGCGCTACGAGCGCTGCCAGGCGCTGGGCGTCACCTTCCACTTCAACGTCTTCGCCGAGCAGGAGGAGGTGGTCGCCGAGTCGCCGGACGTGGTCATCGTCGCCACCGGCGGGCTGCCCAACGAGCAGGCGCTGAGCCAGGGCAACGAACTGGCGGTGACCGGCTGGGACATTCTCTCTGGACATGCCAAGCCGGGGCGCAATGTGCTGGTCTACGACGATGCGGGTGATCACACCGCGCTGCAGGCCGCCGAGATCATCGCCAGGAGCGGGGCCCGGGTCGAGTACATGACCGCCGACCGCGCGCTGGCGCCCGAGGTGATGGCGATGAACCTGGTGCCCTACCTGCGCGCGCTGCAGGTGCTCGATACCACCTTCACGCCGACCTTTCGCCTGGTCGCGCTGCGCCGGGAAGGCGACGAGCTGGTGGCCTCGGTGGAGAGCGACTACACCCGCGTCGGCAAGGAGCGCCGCATCGATCAGGTGGTGGTCAACTTCGGCACCCTGCCCATGGACGATCTCTACGAGTCGCTCAAGCCTCTCTCGAGCAACCAGGGCGCGGTGGACTACGACAAGCTGATCGTGGGTGACCCGCAGCCGATCGTGAAGCCGGCGGACGCGGCCGAGGGATTCCAGCTGTTCCGTATCGGCGATGCGATCTCGCATCGCAACACCCATGCCGCGATCTACGACGCCCTGCGTCTGGTCAAGGATCTGTGAGCGACGTCACGCGAATGGCACGGCTCAACTCTCGCGCAGCATCTGCTCCAGCATCGCGGCGTTGGGGTCGTCGGGCTGGCTGACGATGGCATAGTTGTAGTTGCCCTTCGACCAGTACTGCGCCATGAGCTTGCCGTCGACTCGCTTGCCCGGCGCCAGCATGTGGTGGCCGGCCCCCGGCGGGCGGATATACATCATCATCTGGCGCCCGCTCCGGTCGCGATAGACCACCATCGCTGCGGGCCCTTGGTCGGTGGCAAGCAGGCGCGCATCGGTCATCTCCAGGCCGGCGGCGCTGAGATCCGGGGGCATGATCCCGTCGCTGAAGTGGGCCTGGAATAACCTGGCGATCTGTTCCCGACCGTGGCTGGCCGACGCAGGCGCGGTGGTGTCACTGGCATCGACGATAGGGTCCTCGTCGATGGCGTCATGGCCGTCGAACGAGGCGTCAGCGGTGAACAGGCGGTAGGCCTGGACCGCATCCGCCATCGGCGGTGGCGAGTCCGGAGTCGTCATGTCGCGCATCGTCCAGCCGCCGCTCAGGCCGATACCCAGGGCCATGACCAGCATGGCGGCCGTGGCCAGCCAGCGCCGCTGCCCCGCTCGCTGACGGCGGCGAATCGCGGCCGGATCGAGTGCGGGGTTGGCCGGCCACTGTTCCGGATTGGCGTAGCGCGCGCGCAAGTGTTGGGCGTCCCGACGCCAAGCCTCGAGTTCCGCCGCCCGCTCCGGATTGGCCTGGAGCCAGGCTGCCACCCACTGCCGGCGCTCGGCGTCCAGCTGGTCGTCGAGATAGGCGTGCAGGTCCTGTTCGGTGGGGCGATTCGGGTTCATTTGAGCCTCCTGAGTGACGGTGCCGGACGCTTCTCGCGCGGTTCTCCCTCATCCAGCTCGCGCAGGGATCGACGCGCTCGCGAGAGTCGCGACATGACCGTCCCCATCGGAATATCCAGGGTCTCGCTCACCTCGCGATAGCTCAACCCCTCCACCGAAACGAGCATGAGCAGGGCCCGCTGTTCGGGGGGCAACTGGTCGAAGGCGTCCCAACTGGCGTTGGCCACGACGATATCTTCCGCCGAGGCGCTGGTCTGGGGTTCGCTGGTGAACAGCTGCAGCAGCCGGGCATAGCGCCCGGCGCGACGCCGACCGTCAAGAAACTGCCGGTACAGAATCGAAAACAGCCAGGCGCGAAGGTCGCCGTCGGGGCGGCGGCGCTGCCAGTGGCCGATCGCTTTCTCCATCGTCGCCTGCACCAGATCGTCGGCATCACCGGGATCCTGGGTCAGCGACACGGCGAAGCGCCGCAAACGGGGCAGTATGTCACGCAGTTGATCGTCATCGGGTGGATTCATGGAGGTTCCAGCGTATCGAAGGAAGTCGCTGTAGGACGAACCGGAGGGGATTCTATTCCCTTTCGTCGTCAAGGGAGTCGTCAATCGCTCGACGGCGGGGTTCGGGCAACGGATGAGCGAGCGGGAATAAAGTATCGGCAGCGGCGTCCTACTCGCTCCATGCAGGCCACTCACCCCGGAGCAGACATGACCCCGAAACCCCCACCACCGCTGAACACGCTATTCCGGTTCACGGTCATCGGACTCGTTGTCGCCATCCTGGCGACGGCCTTCGCCTATGTTGGCGGCTGGCTGGACCCCGATCGGCTGACCCCGGATCGGATGATCGATACGCTGGAAGACAATGCCGGCGTTCACGAAGGTTACCGCCGCAATCACGCCAAGGGGTACTGCGTGGTGGGCAGTTTCGAGAGCAGTGGCAATGCAGAGAGCCTGTCGCGTGCCACGGTTTTCGCGACGGGACAGGTCAGCCCGCTCATCGGCCGCCTGGCGATCCCCGGAGGCAACCCCCATGCCGATGATGGCATGCCGCCGATACGCAGTTTCGCCCTGCAATTCGAGTTGCCGAACGGCGAGCAGTGGCGGACCGCGATGAACGCGATGCCGGTGTTCCCGGTATCGACGCCACAGGCGTTCTGGGAACTGTTGCAAGCCTCCCAGCCGGATTCCCGCAGCGGCAAGCCGGACCCCGCGAAGATGGGGGCCTTCTTTGCCGACCATCCGGAAACCAAGCCATTCCTGGCCTGGGTGAAAACCGCCCGGCACTCCTCGAGTTTCGTCAATGTCGAGTACAACAGTCTCGATGCCTTCCGCTTCATCGATGCCGGCGGGACGACCCACTTCGTGCGCTGGGGACTGG
Organism: Salinicola sp. CR57; assembly: GCF_003206585.1. Lineage (NCBI taxonomy): Bacteria > Pseudomonadati > Pseudomonadota > Gammaproteobacteria > Oceanospirillales > Halomonadaceae > Salinicola > Salinicola sp. CR57. Next base: position 568,508 of record NZ_PZJL01000001.1, on the reverse strand, counting down.
TACCGGAAGCGCCGTTCACGCCGATGACCGATGCCCAGAAGCAGGATCCCGATTTCCTCTCCCGAGACCTGCGGGAACGCCTGGATAAAGGGGCCCAGCGCTGGCACCTGATCGTGACCGTCGCCAACCCCGGCGATCCCACCAACGATGCCACCCTGGCCTGGCCCGCGGACCGCCGCCAGATCGATGCCGGCATCGTCACCATCGATCGGGCCCAGGATCAGGCCGACGGCCCCTGTCGCGACATCAACTACGATCCGCTGGTGCTGCCCGACGGTATCGCCGGCTCCGATGACCCGCTGTTGAGCGCCCGCTCCGCCGCCTATTCGGAATCCTACAACCGACGCATTCGCGAGGAGGCCGAATCGGCGACCTCCTCGACCCAGGAGCCACGATCATGAACCCGCGGACTGCCGTTACCTTCTCCCTCCCTGCCCGTCTGCTTCACTGGCTGATGGCGATCATGATCCTGACGATGCTGTTTGTCGGCGTCGGTATGGTGGCCACGGTCTCCGAGCGTCACGTATGGCTCGTGCAACTGCATAAACCGCTGGGAATCGCGATTCTCGCGCTGGTTATCGTGCGGCTTCTGGTGCGCTGGCGATACGGCACCCCGGCGCTGCCCGCGGACCTGCCGCCCTGGCAGCGCCTTTCCGCCCATCTCTCCCACTGGATGCTGTATGCGCTGATGCTGGCGATGCCGCTGATCGGCTGGACCATGCTCTCGGCTGGCGGTTATCCGGTCACCCTCTTTGCCGGCGTCACGCTACCGGACCTGGTCTCGCCATCTCCCACGCTCTACAGCGCGTTGCGTTTCGCCCACACCTGGTTGGCGCTGAGCCTGTTCGCGCTCATCCTCCTTCACCTGGCGGCAGCCTTGTACCACGGCTTGATTCGTCGGGACGGCGTACTGGCCAGCATGACGAAAGGCCGTCGTAAGCCCTGAATCATGGGTCGCCTTTTCAGAGAAAAGACGATTGGATTTTGACTTGAAGAAAGCGATCGGGGGAGGCGTAATTCCACACCCGATCGCTGTCAAAGTTACCTGGCGATACCAGACAACTGCCATGTCGATATTGATAAAAATAAGTGAATAACGGTATGGAGAAGCAAGAAATAACCCCGGGTTATAGAGAAGGGTTATAGAGTGGTAAGACACTAAAAAGCCGAGGTGATCAGTCTCGACTCTGACATCGCGGCCGCTCTCCATCAAGCGTCTTTCAGGCGGGGTCCACGCGGTAGAGACGTTTCACTACATCCATCTGAGCCGCACTCTGCCCTTCCGCTATCAAGCTCTGCTGGGCCCAGCCCAGCGCTTTCATGGTGGTCATTCCGGTGCGGTGCTGTTCGGCACGCAGCGCATTGGCGCTGGCTTCGCTTTGGCCGGCGCCGATATCCAGGCGCCAGGCGCCGAACTGGTTGGCCGTCATCATCGCCGGCTGCAGATTCAGCGGCTGGTGCAGTCGCTGCATGGCTTCCTGCTGGGCGATGCTATCGTCGGCCTGCGCCAGCACGGGCAGAAATCCGGCAAGCGCCACGGCGGCGGCGACTCGGGCCAGGTGGGACACTATCTGGGTTTTCATCATCGACTCCTGTCATCGAAATGCCTGCGACCTCGACATGGGGCCGCGGTCGACAGCGGAAGAATTTCTGTCACTGTCGGCTGCAGGTAAGACGAGTGACACTGCGATCTATTCCTCGCTTCCGATAATGAAATTCGATGGTGACACCAGTCCGCTGAGTGCGTCTTCAACCATCCGATGACCACGCCGCCCCGGTCAATTCACACGACACCGTCCATAGCCGATCTTCCACCGCCTGATCCCTGGCCGAGGTGCTGCGATGGGCGCGCTTGGGTGCGCCGCGGGTCTCGCTGAAGCCGTCGGGGCCGAAGTAGTCGCCGGGGCGCACGTCGTCGGCGAGAGCGGCATGAAGCGTGGGCCTGGCGCCCTGGTCGGCGGATTGGCTGATCAGCGGCATCACCAGCTTGAACGCCTGGCCAATCAGGGCGCGACTCTTCACCCCGGCATCGAACAGCGCCGTGCGGGAGAGCCCGGGATGGGCGGCGACGCTCAACAACCCCCAGCCGTGCCGGTCGCTCTGCCGCTGCAGCGCCTGGGCGAACAGCAGCATGGCGAGCTTCGATTGCCGGTAGGCGCGCCACGGGTCGTAGTCGCGCTCGCCATTCAGGTCATCGAAAGCGATCTTCCCGCCGCGATGCGCCAGGCTCGAGAGCTGGACGACGCGGGCAGGCGCGGAATCCCCCGACGAGGCGGCGACCAGCAGCGGCAGCAGCAGGCTGGTGAGCAGGAAGTGGCCGAGATAGTTGACCCCGAACTGGCGCTCGAAGCCGTCCTCGGTACGCTCGCGCTTGGGCAGCGCCATGATGCCGGCGTTGTTGATCAGCCGGTGCAGCTCGGTTTCGCGCTCGTGCAGGCGCGCGGCAAACTGGCGCACCGACGCGAGACTGTCGAGATCGAGCCACTCGAAGCGAACCTCGGCGCCGGGCTGATGGGCGCGCACCGCGTGGCAGGCGAGCTTGCCCTTGTCGGCATTGCGCCCGGCGACGATGACGCGATACCCGTTCGCTGCCAAGCCCTTGGCAGTCTCCAGTCCGAGTCCGGCGGTGGCGCCGGTGACGATGGCCAGCGGCGCTGCCGCCGGGGCGGATTCGGTCATCGAAGTCACTCCCGTGAAGGTCTATGTTGAAGATCGGTATTGAACGATGGAGTCGGTGCAGCGTTCAGGTTTCCTCGAACAGGGATATCAATGGGAGTCGTCAATGGCAACGAGAAGTCTCATCGGACGTAGCTGGTGGATCCTGATGGCGTTCGGCGTCATCGCCATCGTATTCGGCCTGATCGCGGTGTTTCAGCCGCTGGCCGCCATCGCGGCGTTGACCTGGATCATGGGCATCATGGCACTGGCGGAAGGCGTCTCCACGCTGTTCATGACGGCGACGGCCTATCGAGGCGCGGGCAAGGGATGGCTGATCGGCTACGGCGTGCTGTCGATACTGTTCGGCCTGCTCGCGATCTTCGATCCGCTCTCCATGGCCAGCGCGCTGCTGGTGCTGGTGGGTATCTGGCTGATCATCGCCGGCGTCTATCGCCTGCTGCTGGGGCTGCGCATTCGCCGCCCGGTGGCCGGCCAGGGCTGGGCCGCGCCCGGCGAGGGATGGACCGTTCTCAGTGGGGTGCTGGCGCTGCTGCTGGGCATCCTGCTCGTCGTCAGCCCGCTCAGCGGCCTGGTGGCCACTGCGCTGTGGATCGGGATCGTCGCGCTGGTCTACGGCGTCATCCAGGTGATCGCGGCGTTGCGGGTGCGCAAGATGTTCGCCGGCCCTCGCTAGCGAGGGCCGCAATGTCCAGAGAGCGCCCAGGCGATCGGGCGCGCTCTCATTTGGGCATCAGCACCCACATCTCGCCCCGCTGTTTCATCCGGCTGGCGGCCTCGCCGGCGGCGTCGCCGTGGCCCCAGTAGAAGTCGGCGCGCACCGCGCCCTTGACCGCGCTGCCGGTGTCCTGAGCCACCATCAGGCGCTGCAGCGGCTGGTTGGAAAGCGGCTGGGTAGTGGAGAGGAACACCGGCGCGCCGAGCGGGATCTCGTCGGGGTCGACCGCGATGCTGCGCTCGGAGGTGAGCGGCACCCCCAGCGCGCCCACCGGGCCGCTGGTATCGGCCAGCGCTTCGCTGCCCTTGAGCTCGCGGAAGAACACCATGCGTGGATTGACGTTGAGCATCTCCTCCACCTGGCCCGGGTGGCGGCGGGCCCAGTCGCGCACGCCGGGCAGCGTGGCCTGGGCGGGCGTGATCTCGCCGCGGTCGATCAGGCGCTTGGCGAAGGAGCGGAACGGCTGGTTGTTGGTGCCGGCGTAGGCCACCCGCATGGTGGTGCCGTCGGTCATTTCGACGCGGCCGGAGCCCTGAATCTGCAGGTAGGCGGCCTCCACCGGGTCGTCGACCCACACCAGTTCGGTGCCATCGAGATCGCCGCTGCGCATCAGTTCGGCGCGGGTCGGGCCGACGTGGGTGTGTCGCTTCCAGTATTTCGGGTACTGGTAGAGCGGCGTCTGGTAGGGCCCGCCGCGCACGCGGGAGCCGCGCAGGATCGGTTCGTAGTAGCCGGTGATCAGGCCGGTCGCGCTGCCGTCGCTGTTGGTCACGCGATACGGCACGAAACGGCTCTCGAAGAAGTTCTGGATCGCCAGCGCATTGAGCGGATCGACCGACCGGGCGTCGTGGCAGACGCTCTTCCACGTCGGCTTGCGCTCGAGCCGCTTGCAGCTCTCCCGGAATGCGCTCCATGCCGCCATCGGTTGGTCCCGGTTCCAGCCCGGCAGGTGGTGCCAGGTGGTCTTGCGCGCCGGCTGTTCGACCCGCGCCTCCGGGCTACCGCTTGGTGCCGGGGTCATGACCGGACCGCTGGAGCAGCCCGCCACCAGTAGGGCGAAAAAGAGAGCGGCCAGCAGCCAGGAGAAGCGGAGTGACGATGCGCGCTGGCGCGGGGCGCTTGAAAGCATGCAGATTCGATCCTTGAACACGATGCACAGACGAAGGCGGATGAACGGGACGATGGGTAAAAGCTGGAGCGAGCATATCGCCGCCGCTCGATGGCGTCGAGCGAGGTATCGACCAAAGACAGCCGCTGCAAGTTCCTTCCCCCTCGCATTACACTGTGCGCTTTGCTCTCGCGGCAGGACCGTCTCATGACCCATGTCATCTCCATTCAGAGCCACGTCGCCTATGGCCACGTCGGCAACCGTGCCGCCGTGTTTCCGCTGCAGCGGCTGGGGCTGGAAGTCACCGCCATCAACACCGTCCAGTTCTCCAACCACACGGGCTATGGCGCCTTTACCGGCGATGTCTTCAGCCCGGACCATCTCAGGAACGTGCTGGATGGGGTCGAATCGCTGGTCGGGCTCGACGATGTCGACGCCCTGCTTTCCGGCTACATGGGCGACGAAGGCATCGGCCGCGCCGTGCTGGATAGCGTCGACCGGGTCAAGCAGGCCAATCCGCAGGCGCTCTACTGCTGCGATCCGGTGATGGGCGACGTTGGGCGTGGCTTCTTCGTCCGCGAGGGGATTCCCGAGTGGATGCGCGACCACGCCATCGCCCGCGCCGATATCGTCACCCCCAATCAGTTCGAGCTCGCCTTCCTGGCCGGGCGCGAAGTGAACACCCTGGAAGACGCCCTCGCCGCCGCTGCCGCGCTACGCGCCAAGGGCCCCAGGGTGGTGTTGATCACCTCGCTGGAAGTCGCGGGTGACGACCAGCGACACATCGGCATGCTGGTGGACGCCCCCAGTGGCAGCTGGCGGATCGCCACGCCCAAGGTCGACTTCGCCATCGCGCCCAACGGTGCCGGCGACTTCACTGCCGCGATGTTCCTCGCCCACAGCCTGCGCGCCGGGCTCACCGAAGAAGGCCCCGCCCGCGCCCTGGAGCAGACCGCCGCCGCGGTGCAGATGCTGTTCGAACACACCCGCCGCGCCGGCACCCGCGAGCTGGCTATGATCGCCGCGCAGCAGGATATCGTTTCACCGACCGTCACTCTTCATGCCGAACGTCTCAGATAATCTCGCCACGACCCATGAACCCCCGCTCTACCTGGGCATGGCGATGTGGGCCAACACCGACTGGCAAGGCAGCCTGCTACCCGCCCACGGCGACGTGGAGCTGCGCGACTACGCCAGCGTGTTCAACGCCGTGGAGGGCAATACCACCTTCTACAGCGGCATTCCCAAGGCGGAGACGGTCGCGGCCTGGGCCGAGCAGGCGCCCGAGACCTTTCGTTTCTGCTTCAAGCTGCCCAGCCAGCTGACCCACGGCAAGCGCCTGCGCGACATTGACGATGAGTTCGAACGCTTCATCGAACGCCTCTCACCGTTGAAAGATCGTCTAGGGCCGATCATGGTCCAGCTACCCAGAGATTTCGGCCAGGGCGAGCTGCCGACCCTCGAGCGATTACTCACTCACTGGCCACGGGAGATACCCTGCGCGGTCGAGGTCCGGCACAGTGATTTTTTCCACAAGGGGGCACCAGAACAGGCATTCAACCGCTTGTTGATAAGTCAAGACGCCAATCGGGTCATGCTCGACGTGCGCGCGCTCTTTGCCACACCCCCAGGGCTTGACAACCGGCTCGCCAAGGCGCAGGGCGAAAAGCCGAAAGTCCCATTACACGTGCTCTGCACGGCGGTCAATCCCGTTATTCGATTTATCGGGCACTTCGACGAAGCCATTAACCTGGCCCGTTTCGAACCGTGGATAGAACGCCTCACCCTGTGGATAAAACAGGGGAAAACCCCTTTTCTCTTTGTGCATACACCGGATAACCGCCAGGCGCCGGAACTGGCACGAAAGTTCTACAGTCGTATCGCCGAACGGATCGAATTGCCGCCGTTGGCCGAGTTCCCGGGAGAGCGACAGAATTCGCTGTTTTAGACAAATCTGAAACAGGCTGTTGATAACTCGAGCACGCTTCTTCGACCCCATGTCGCCCATCACGCATGGTCAGTGAACGCCTGTCCGCGGTGCCAATGCGTGGGGGATACTCCGCTTAAAGTTGATCTTCACGTAAAGGTTAAACGGCGCTAGGGTAGGGAAAATCAGAAAAGAGAATAACGTTGTGTCCGGCCAGACCTACGCCATTGGCGAACTCGCGCAACACTTCGATGTGACCACCCGCACCATCCGCTTCTACGAGCAGGAGGGCCTGCTCTCCCCCGAGCGGCGCGGCAAGACCCGCGTCTACCACGAGAAGGACCGCGTTCGCCTCAAGCTCGCCCTGCGCGGCAAGCGTCTCGGTTTCTCGTTGATCGAGATTCGCGAAGTGCTCGACCTCTACGACACCCGCCACGACGGCAGCATCCGCCAACTCGAGCGCCTGCTCGAGATCCTCGCCGACAAACGCGCCAATCTCGAACGCCAGCTCGAAGACATCCGCATCATGCAGCGCGAGCTGGATCAGGTCGAAGAACGGTGCAAAGGTGCATTGGGAGAGTTGAAGGCGGCGGAAAAGGGTCACTGAGCGCTAGTTGGTACACACGGTTCTGCTCTGCGGCTTCTTCGATGGTAGTCAATCTGCACGGAGCAACGGCATGCAACATGACCTGGAAGCCAACAAGCGCAATGCGATCGCCTTCTATCGCACGGCTTATCTCGGCAACCCTACCCTTTCCGTCGAGACGTACGTCGGCGCCGATTACATCCAGCACAACCCGGTAGTGGGTAATGGAAAGCAAGCGTTCATCGACTACTTCACGGCAATGGCTGAGCAGTATCCCGGGAAAGAAATCGAGTTCGTGCGCGCGGTGGCCGAAGCCGATCTGGTATCTCTACACACGCACCAGACCTGGCCCGACGGCGATGAGTACGTCACGATGGATTTTTTCCGTTTCGACGACAACGGCAAGATCGTAGAACACTGGGATTCCATTCAAAGAATTCCAGATGAAACCAAGAATGGAAACCCGACGTACTGAGCTCCGGCGGGCTAGCGCTTCAATCTGGCCATTCACGTGACGGCAAGCGGCCAGTGACCCTCCTACTTCCTGAATGATCTTCGGCTTCTGACGCAACAACGCCGGCCTCTTAAGCCACGGTTGATTAATGCTTTCGTGGCGTTGTTTATAATGTAATGCTTGGTTACTGTGCGTAGAACAGCACGAGAGATGGCTTACAGAGTCACAAGCTTATAAGGGAAAGCCGCGCTGGGATGGGGGGATCATCTTCATCCTCCTTGGCTGGCGGTAGCGTGGCTGCCGTCGCCAATAGCCAACCAGACGATCCAGCGCCACATGCCTGTATCTGTGTACAGCCATATCGGACCGAGCAAAACGCGTAGGCATGCGAATTCTGAAAAGCATGCCTGATTATTCTGAATGTTATTAAAAATCAATGAGTTAGATGCGAAAGTCCAGGCTACATAAGGTTGTTGAACGCGCGAGTTTGTTCAAGTGGCAAAACGAGCGCGCCATCTAATACCTGTTATGTTCTTCAGCTCTGAGAGATCAAATGGCAACGGAAGATATTGATAGGCTAAACGCAGAGTGGATTTCCTTAAATGCTTTCAGAGGATTAACCAAAATCGCCTCTGGAGGCGATATGGTGAAATCAACTTATGACAATGCCTTGCAGCTCGGCGGAGAAGTTTATCCTGAATTGCTTGGAGATGAGGTCAGCTTGCTCAAAAGAGAGCGAGAAAGTGATACGACGAAAGAGTACAGACAGAAAGCTGAGTTATGCTCCATCAGGGATGGAAAGAAAGTCCTAGCTTTTGATTTAGTTTCTTCAGATATAATTGAGTACGAAGGTCTTTTATCGATAGCTGAGGGTCAAAAAAACAATCAAAAAGTTGATCAGTTGAAGAGGAAGCTTGCGCAGTTTTACAAGTCCAAAAAAGAACTTGATCCAGAAGATCATAGCGAGAACCAGCTAATCTTTAGAGATGCCTATAATGTCTCAAGGGTTATACCTAGCATCGCCAGTGGTCATGGACACAGAGATTTTGAGCTGCCAAACGGTAGAGTACTAAGGCTAAGAGTTCTTCACCCTGATAGGGTGGAACATATAATTGGTGCGGATCTAATTTATGAACGACATTACCCTAGAAATGAAACGGTCTCTGTCGTAGCGGTACAGTATAAAATTTGGAAAGATAGGAAACTATATTTGTCTGATGAGCGCATGCTGGGTCAGATTGATAAAATGAGAAATTTCTTGTGCGAGAAAAGCATATGTGAAGCTGCCAAGGAAGATCATGGATACAGATTCCCTTGCTGCTCTGCTTTTATCAGACCGACGGATAAGTTGCAAAAGGCTGACCAAAAATTTCTCTCAACCGGAGAGCATCTTCCAATTTGCAAAATCGACGAGTGCGCAACTCACGGTGATCGCGGCGGAAGGAAGCTTGAATACGACAAAATAAAGGAAATATCGCTTTCTAGTGAGATTTTTGAGTTTTTATTTAACAAGGGAAAGATTGGATCTCGGGAAATGACATATTCTGAGTTAACCGCTCTTTACAGCCATTTCTTGGAAGATGCGTCTAGGGAGCGAGTTATAGTCTATGCTCAGGAAGTCTAAACATAATAATCGCAGGCACAGCGACGGCTTTTTCGTTGCGGCTTCGCCTTCACTACAAAGCCGCGCGTGCTGCGGGCGTTATCGCACACCAAATCCACCAAGTCGCTAAAATTTTATCGAGATAATTAGTCCAGTCATTGCAAAAAGTACCACGCTAATGGCTAATAGCTTCGTCGTATCAACAAGACTAACCGTTTCCAATAGCTTGTGAGCTTGGAAAAATAAATATTTCATGGCTTATTCGCTCTCGGTTAGGAGGTCTGCGGCACCAACTTCTTGCGCTCGGGCGTAAAGAGCATTGAATTTCCCTTCTTGGATATGACCATCTTTGTAGTGCTTCATAATTATCTTGTGTGGGTTGTAAATGAGAATAAAACTAAATTCCCCACTAGCACCGGGTCGGGTTGAGATGAACCCCAACTCTTCGAGTTTTTTCATCCGCTGTTTCCAAGTGGTAGTTGCTCTCTGGCCGCTGAATCCACTTTCGAACGCCATTTGTTCCATGCTCTTGATTTCAAGCATGGACTCGTCAAACACACGGCACCACAAGCCGAGGTACACACTTGACACAGGCTTACCCTTGTCGGCTAAATCATCCATAATTTGCAATTGGTATGGCATGGTTCTGGGCAGAGTCGTAAAACCATCATGCTCTTTACGATTCCATAGGTCCTCAATTTCGAGGTCAGGCCAAAATTGGGTCCGAAGGTCTACCCACTTCTTCTTCATTTTGGTTGCTCTGGTGTTTCGTTGCTTCGCATTCATTGTAATTTCCTCAGGTCGGGCATCAACAATTACCATTATCCGTTAAAATTCTTTCAAAACAACGACTTATATGGTTACGAATAAAGCTGCATTTGTGGAATGGCGCTATAAATATTTTTTAGCGTGAAACATATGATACAACTCAACATGCGAGTTGTAGAATGCAATGCCGAAATCAAGCAAGTTACCTAGATAAATCAACGGGTTAAGTGGCGAGCGTCGTGCTCACTGTGCTCAATGTGCTAATGTGCTCCTTGTGATCCGGTGCTCCTGGGGGTTACAGGGGGGAGGTCGCCAAAATGAGACCAGAAAGCCATAACAAGCGGCTCATGTTCGCAGCCTTCGGCTGCCGGACGCTCGCAAGCTCGCGCCGCATAGCCGGGCGTTACGTGTCCAGTCGGAGGAAAATATGAGCACATATCCTCAACGTGTTGCAGACAACATATTACCTCTATCGTTGGCAGGAACGCTTCCTGAAGCATTTAAAGAATGGTATTTCACGGAGAATATGGAGGATCACGAACTAGCGGAAGAGGACTGCGAGCTATGTGGTCAGGAACAGCTTAGGTACCACTTTGAGATAAAAAATAGAAATACCAACCAACGTTTGTGGGTTGGATCAAGCTGCATTTTGAAGTTCCAGGTTCAGGTCTTTGATAATGGCGCTTTGCTAGATGCAAAAGGTTCAGCTAAAAAGCTTGAAGAGCTTAAAAAGAAGATGAGGCTTGAGTCTTGTATTCAGGCACTCAGAAAGCTTGCCGCATCAGAAGACAACGACATACTCTCCAATGCGCTAGATTTTTACCTAAAAAACAAATACCTGACCCCGAAGTTTGCATTTGTTGTATTTTGGCGTTTGAACAGCAAAAAAATTGATCACAGCCCCTCATTTTTTAAGGTAAGCTTGAAAAAAGATAAATATAAGAGGGATTTGGCACAGATGCCTCTGGATCGGGTTCATATGATCTGGCCTGCCCTATCAAGTAGTCAGCGAAAGCTTGCAGTATCATATGGACATTCGGCACCTAGCAGCACTTAACAAATGTAGGCTGTAGGACAAATTACTCGCTGTGCTCCTAATTTGCCGCAGCTACAGACGTTAGCGTGAAGGAGAGAAACGATATGGATCAATCTGAGAACTTTAGTAAAGAAGGAATCGCTTTACAGAACTCTCGTGCCGATTATGTCGCTTCTGCTGCAAAGTCTGCACTTGGTATTGTTCCTTTTGCTGGGTCATTACTTGCAGAAATTGCCGGAAATGTAATACCAAATCAGCGAATAGATAGAGTCGTAAAATATGCGGAAGCTCTCGAAAGCAGGTTGTCGAAAATAGAGCAGGACGTTGTTAAACAAAATATGTCTGATGAGAATTTTACAGATTTGGTTGAGGAAAGCTTGAGACAAGCTGCGAGATCGCTAACTGATGAAAGACGAGATTACATATCATCGCTTGTTTCGAATAGTATCTCTTTAGATGATATAGAACACTATGAGTCCAAGCATTTACTTCGTATTCTCGGTGAACTTAATGATATTGAAATTATTTGGTTGAGATTCTATTTAAATCCCGTTATGAGCGGTGATGCAGAGTTTCGGGAGAAGCATGATCACATACTCAATCCAGTTGCGGCACACCTTGGATCAGCTCAGCCAGAACTCGATAAGTCTACACTACAGAATAGCTATAAGGAGCATCTTGCATCCCTCGGTTTGCTAGAAAAGGACATTGATATGGATACGTCGAGTCGAGGGGTGAAGCTAAAAACCAAGGGCTACAAAATTACCTCGCTTGGCAGGCTATTACTTCGAGAGGTAGGGTTTAGTAATGAACGACTGCGCTAACAATCGGCTGCATAGCGACCGATTTTCCGCCGCTTCGCGGCTCCAAACCGGCGCGTGAGCCGGGCGTCCGATTACTTAGCCGCCAGCGCCAAGCCCACCTTTGACCGATTCGGCTTGCCAGATGTTCTGGGTTATCCACACCCCTATTTCTGCCGACTTATCCAAGTCCACGTCGCTGTCGATGCCCAAGCCATTTAGCAGGTAGCTCACGTCTTCCGTCGAGACATGGCCAACGATGCCTGAGCCATAGACCCATGCGGCTACCTTTACGCATCGCTGCATGCGCTTTCATCTGTCGGCTTCAACTGATGAGGGCTCGCAATTTTTCGATCCCTGCACCAACCTGAAACTCTGGCTGCCAGCTCGCGCAGTCACGACCATGCACGTGGGATCAACCGAGTACTGACGATGGATTGGCTGACATTCATTTCGAGCCTCGTCCGGTCGCTGGCTTGGCCGGTGTTCGCCCTCATTCTCGCGCTTCTCTTCCGCGACCAGATTCTGCAGTTTGGATCCTTCATCAAGAAGCTGCGGGCCGGGCCTATCGAGGCTGAGTTCGAGCACGACCTTGAGCAGTTGCGCTCGCTATCGCCAGGTAGGGATGACGTCGTCGGTGTGCGTGCTGGTGAAGAGGAGACATTTCTCACCGAGCTGGCCGAGCGCCATCCCCGTACGGCGATACTGGAGGTGTGGACTCGACTGGAGCGCGCGGCCCGCGCATCGCTATCGTCACAGGAAAGCGGTGAGCGGGGCCCGGGCGAGGTATCAGCAACTCGGCTGCCGGAACTGCTCGTAAGGGCAGGGCTAATCGATCAGCCGCAGGTCACGCTGTATCACGAGCTTCGGCGTCTGCGTCGCGAGGTGGCTCGCGATCTGGAACCGACGAAAGAGGCGGCACGCACCTACGTCGAGTTGTCTCTAGCGTTTGAGTCTCAGCTAGATCGTGCAGCCCAGAGCGGTTGATCCACGCATGATTAGCGCGCCGCCAGCGCTACCCCCACCCTCGACCGATTCGGCTTGCCGATCGTCTGTGTTATCCACACCCCTGTCTCTGCCAACTTATCCAGATTCACGCCGCTGTCGATGCCGAGGCCGTTGAGCAGGTAGATCACGTCTTCCGTGGCGACGTTGCCGGTGGCGCCCTTGGCGTAGGGGCAGCCGCCGAGCCCGGCGACGGCGCTGTCGATCACGCTGATGCCCTCTTCGAGCACGGCGTAGAGATTGGCCAGTGCCTGGCCGTAGGTATCGTGGAAGTGGGCGGCGAGCTTGTCCCTGGGGATATCGCGGCCCACGGCATCGAGCAGGCGCTTGGCCTTGAGCGGGGTGCCGACGCCGATGGTGTCGCCCAGCGAGATTTCATAGCAGCCCATCTCATAAAGCGCCCGGGAGACCTCGGCGACCCGCTGGGGGGCGACCTCGCCTTCGTAGGGGCAGCCGAGCACGCAGGAGACATAGCCGCGCACGCGCACGCCGGCTTCCCGGGCGCGTTCGACCACTGGTTCGAAGCGGTCCAGGGATTCGGCAATCGAGCAGTTGATGTTCTTGTGGGAGAACGCTTCGCTCGCCGCCGCGAAGACGGCGACCTCCTCGACTCCGCATTCGAGCGCGGCTTCCAGCCCTTTGAGATTGGGCGTTAGCGCGGAGTAGACCACACCCGGCCGGCGGCGAATGCCGGTCATTACCTCGCGGTGATCCGCCATCTGCGGCACCCATTTGGGCGAGACGAAACTCGCCGCTTCGATCCGCTTGAGCCCCGCCGCGCCGAGCCGCTCGATCAGTTCCAGCTTGGCGGCGGTGGCGATGGGCTCGGCTTCGTTCTGCAGGCCGTCGCGCGGGCCGACTTCGACGATACTGACCTGTTTCGGCATTGCCATGTCAGTTGTCTCCACGCGTATCAGCGCCGGCGTCGGTCATCGCCTCGGCATTGGTGAACGCGAGCAGCTCATCCCCCTGCGCCACGGCGTCGCCCACCGCGACATGGAAGGCTTCCACCGCACCGTCGGCGGGGGCGCTCAGGGTGTGCTCCATCTTCATCGCTTCTACCACCACCAGCGGCGTGCCTTTCTCCACTGTCTGTCCGGGTTCGACCAGCAGCGCCACCACGGTGCCGTGCATCGGCGCGGTCAGCTTGGCTTCGGCCTCTTGCGGCAGATGGTCGGCGCGGTCGGCGCGGCGCCAGATCAGGCGCGACTCTTGACCTGCGGCGGTGAGCACGATGGCGTCGCCTTCGCTGGCCGGGTCGAGCCGGGCGAAGAGGCGCTGGCGATGGCCATCCAGGGTGAGCGCCAGGGTGTCGTTGTCGAGGCGCTGGCACTGCCCGGCGAGCCGGCTGGTCTCCTCGCCGCCGCGCTGCACCTGAAGCTGCCAGGTCGCCTGTGCTGGCTCCTGTGCCAGATCCTGAGTCAGCGCCTGGGTGGCGATCACCTCGTATGCGCCACTGCCGTCGGTCTCCTGGAAGGCGAGACGTAGCCGGCGCGGTGCGTTGAGCCGCCAGCCGTCGCGACGTTGCCAGGGGTCGTGGGTGCGCGGCGCTCCGTCGATGTGGTCCCCGGCGAGCTGATCCCTCGTAAGCTGATTCATGGCGAGCCGATCTATGGCAACCAGGGCCGCGCGGGCGATATCGGCATCGGTGGCGTGGGGCGCGGCGAACAGGTCGTCGTGATGGTGCTCGATGAAGCGGGTATCCAGCCTGGCGGCGATGAAGTCCGGGTGGGTCACCAGCCGCTGCAGGAAGCGGCGATTGGTGGTCACGCCGCTGATATCCAGCGCGGCCAGGGCGCGGGCCATTTCGGCCAGGGCCTGGCCGCGATCCTCGCCGTGGACGATCAGCTTGGCCAGCATCGGGTCGTAGTGCATGGTCACCGTGTCGCCGGCCTCGACGCCGCTATCTAGGCGGATGCGGCCGTCCCGGCCCTCCAGCGGCAGCGCAAAGCGCAGCAGCTCGCCGGTAGCGGGGAGGAAGTCGTTGTCCGGGTCTTCGGCGTAGAGCCGTGCTTCGATGGCGTGGCCGGTGAGCGTCAGTTCGTTCTGCGCCTTGGGCAGCGCCAGGCCGGCGGCGACCCGTAGCTGCCACTCGACCAGATCCTCGCCGCTGATCATCTCGGTGACCGGGTGCTCGACCTGCAGCCGGGTGTTCATCTCCATGAAGAAGAACGGCGAGCCGCTCCCCTGAGCGGTTTCGGCGGCGGCATCCAGCAGGAACTCCACCGTGCCGGCGCCGCCATAGCCGATCTCCTGGGCGGCGCGCACCGCGGCCTCGCCCATCTCGCGACGCAGCGCCTCGGGCAGGTGGGGCGCAGGGGCCTCTTCGAGCACCTTCTGGTGGCGCCGCTGCACGCTGCAGTCGCGCTCGAACAGGTAGACGCCGCCCCCGAGGCTGTCACAGAACACCTGCACTTCGACATGGCGTGGCTGGGTCAGATACTTCTCGATCAGCATGCGCTCATCGCCGAAGGCGGCGCGGGATTCGCGGCGGCAGCCATCGAGCGCCGCCTGGAACTCGCGCTCGGACTCGACCACCCGCATACCCTTGCCGCCGCCACCGGCGCTGGCCTTGAGCAGCACCGGGTAGCCGATCTTGCCGGCCTCTTCCCGCAGCAGGGCATCATCCTGCGCTTCGCCGTGATAGCCGGGCACCAGTGGCACGCCGGCTTGGGCCATGCGCGCCTTGGCCGCGGCCTTGTCGCCCATGGCGGCGATGGCGCTGGCCGGCGGGCCGATGAAGATGATATCGGCGGCGTCGCAGGCGGCGACGAATTCGGCGTTCTCGGAGAGAAAGCCGTAGCCCGGGTGGATGGCGTCGGCACCGCTGCGCTGGGCGGCGGCGATGACCTTGTCGATGGCGAGATAGCTTTCGCCGGCCGCCGCCGGGCCGAGGCGGATCGCTTCGTCGGCCTCGCGCACGTGGCGGGCGCGGGCGTCGGCATCCGAATAGACCGCGATGGTGCGCAGGCCGAGGCGCCGCGCGGTGCGGATCACCCGGCAGGCGATCTCGCCGCGGTTGGCGATCAGCACGGCGCGCAGCGGACGGGGCGCAGTGGCGAGACTCATGAGCGCGGCTCCTTGTCGCCGCCGCTGGCTGCGAGCCAGGCGGGCGGGCGTTTGTCGAAGAAAGCGGCCAGCCCCTCCTGGCCTTCGGCGCTGACCCGCAGCTCGCTGATGGTGCGGCACGCGGCCTCGCGGGTGGCGTCGCTCTCCGGTTCGCGGGCGATCTGCGCGAGCAGCGCCTTGGTGGCGCGCTGGGCCTGTGGGGAGGCAGCGAGCAGGGTGTCGATCTGGCGGTCGATCTCTTCATCCAGCGCGTCGCCAGCCACCACCTGGTGCACCAGCCCCAGTTCGCGGGCGGTGACGGCGTCGATCACCTCGGCGGTCAGCGCGTAGCGGCGCATCTGGCGGGCGCCGATGGCGCGCTGCACGTAAGGCCCGACCACCGCCGGCGAGAGGCCGATCTTGACCTCGGAGAGGCAGAAGCGCGCCGCCATTGATGCGATGACCAGATCGCAGCAGGCGGCCAGCCCCACCGCGCCGCCATAGGCCGCACCCTGCACCCGGCAGAGCGTGGGGCAGGGCAGGGTGTCGAGCCCGTGCATCAGGCGCGAGAGCTGGCGCGAGTCAGCCAGGTTGTCGTCGACGCTGTAGTCGACCATGCGCTTCATCCAGGCGAGATCCGCCCCTGCCGAGAAGTGCTTGCCGTGGGAGCCGAGCACCACCACCCGCACCTCGCCGCTCGCAGCCAGGGCGTGGAGCTGTTCGAGATGGGCGTTGAGTGCGTCGATCAAGGCGTCGTCGAAGGCGTTGTGCACCGCGGGGCGGTCCAGCGTCAGCCGCGCGACGCCGCGAGAGTCGATGTCCAGTTGGCAGTGATGGGTGCTCATTTAGCCGTTTCCCTCTATCCGCTAAAGGTGGCGAGCGATGCTCAGGCGAGGCAAAAATCGGCGAAAAGACGGAGTTTACGAGCGTGTAAATGAGTACTTTGAGCCGATTTTTAACAAAGCATGAGCGAGCGCAGCCCCTTTAGGATTACATCCTGAAGACGCCGAAACGCGTCTCTTCGATCTCTGCGTTCATTGCGGCGGAGAGCGCCAGGCCGATCACATCGCGGGTCTGCAGCGGGTCGATCACGCCGTCGTCCCACAGCCGGGCGCTGGCGTAGTACGGGTGCCCCTGGCGCTCGTACTGTTCGCGGATCGGCGCCTTGAAGGCGGCTTCCTCGTCTTCCGGCCAGTCGCTGCCGTCGCGCTCCATCTGTTCTCGTTTCACCTGCGCCAGCACGTTGGCGGCCTGTTCGCCGCCCATCACCGAGATGCGCGCGTTGGGCCACATGAACAGCAGGTTGGGGTCATAGGCGCGGCCGCACATGCCGTAGTTGCCGGCGCCGAAGCTGCCGCCGATCAGCACGGTGAACTTGGGCACCTTGGCGCAGGCCACGGCGGTGACGAGTTTGGCGCCGTGCTTGGCGATGCCCTCCTGCTCGTACTTGGAGCCGACCATGAAGCCGGTGATGTTCTGCAGAAAGATCAGCGGGATCTGGCGCTGGGCGCAGAGTTCGATGAAGTGCGCGCCCTTCTGCGCGGACTCCGAGAACAGCACCCCGTTGTTGGCGACGATACCCACCGGGTGGCCGCACCAGTGGGCGAAGCCGGTGACCAGGGTATCGCCGTAATAGCGCTTGAACTCGTCGAAGTCGGAGTCGTCCACCAGCCGCCCGATCACCTCGCGCACGTCATACGGCTTGCGCAGGTCGGTGCCGACGATACCGTAGAGCTCCGAAGGGTCGAGCCTCGGCGGGCGGGATTCGCGCAGCGCCAGTTCGCCGCGCTTGTGCCAGTTGAGCCGGGAGACCGCGCGGCGGGCGAGCTGCAGCGCATGGGCGTCGTTCTCGGCGTAGTGGTCGACCACGCCGCTGATCTTTGCGTGCACGTCCGCGCCACCGAGATCCTCGGCGCTGATGGTCTCGCCGGTGGCGGCCTTCACCAGCGGCGGGCCGCCGAGAAAGATGGTGCCCTGATTGCGCACGATGATCGATTCATCGGCCATCGCCGGCACGTAGGCGCCGCCGGCGGTGCACGAGCCCATTACCACCGCGATCTGCGGGATGCCCGCGGCGGAGAGCGTGGCCTGGTTGTAGAAGATGCGGCCGAAGTCGTCGTGGTCGGGGAAGACCTCGTCCTGCTCCGGCAGGTAGGCGCCGCCGGAGTCGACCAGGTAGAGGCAGGGAAGGCGGTGCTTGCGGGCGATCTCCTGGGCGCGCAGGTGCTTCTTCACCGTCAGCGGGAAGTAGGTGCCGCCCTTGACCGTGGCGTCGTTGGCGACGATCACGCACTCCACGCCGCTGACCCGGCCGATGCCGGCGACCACCCCGGCGGCGGGCACCGGAGTGTCGTAGACCTCGTGGGCCGCCAGCGCGCCGATCTCGAGAAAGGCCGCTCCCTCGTCGAGCAGCTGGTCGATACGCTCGCGCACGAACAGCTTGCCGCGGGACTCGTGCCGGGCGCGCGCCTTGTCGCCGCCGCCCCGGGCGATCTCGGCGCTCAGCGCGTGGAGTTTGTCGACCTCCGCCCGCAGCGCCTGGGCATTGGCCTGGAAGGCCTCGGCGCGGGGGTTGATCTGGCTACTTAGTATGGCCATGGAAATCCTCTTACGAGCTACGAGCTACGAGCTACGAGCAGTTCGAGGCTCGAAGCCCGAAGCTCGATGCTGATTTATGCCGATTCCGCGAACAGCTCGCGCCCGATCAACATCCGCCGAATCTCGCTGGTGCCGGCGCCGATCTCGTAGAGCTTGGCGTCGCGCAGCAGCCGCCCGGTGGGGTACTCGTTGATATAGCCGTTGCCGCCGAGCAGCTGGATGGCATCCAACGCCATCTGGGTCGCCTTCTCGGCGCAGTAGAGGATCACCCCGGCAGCGTCCTTGCGGCTGACCCGGCCGCGGTCGCAGGCGCCGGCCACGGCGTAGAGATAGGCGCGGCAGGCATTGAGCGTGGTGTACATGTCGGCAAGTTTGCCCTGGATCAGCTGGAACTCGCCGATCGCCTGCCCGAACTGCTTGCGCTCATGGACGTAGGGCACCACCACGTCCAGACACGCCTGCATGATGCCGATCGGGCCGGCGGCGAGCACCGTGCGCTCGTAGTCGAGCCCGCTCATCAGTACGCGCACGCCGCGGTTCTCCTCGCCCAGCACGTTCTCCGCCGGCACCTGGCAATCCTCGAACACCAGCTCGCAGGTGTTGGAGCCGCGCATGCCCAGCTTGTCGAGCTTCTGCGCGGTGGAGAAACCGGCGAACCCCTTCTCGATCAGAAAGGCGGTAATGCCCTTGGCGCCGGCCTCCGGGTCGGTCTTGGCGTAGACCACCAACACGTCGGCGTCGGGGCCGTTGGTGATCCACATCTTGTTGCCGTTGAGTACGTAGTGATCGCCGTGTCTGTCGGCGCGCAGACTCATCGAGACTACATCCGACCCGGCACCGGGCTCGGACATCGCCAGCGCCCCGACATGCTCGCCGCTGATCAGCTTGGGCAGGTACTTGGCCTTCTGCTCGGCGGTGGCGTTGAGCTTGATCTGGTTGACGCAGAGATTGGCGTGGGCGCCGTAGGAGAGCCCCACCGAGGCGCTGGCTCGGGAGATCTCCTCCATGGCGATGCAGTGGGCCAGGTAGCCCATGCCGCTGCCGCCGTCTTCTTCGCTGACGGTGATGCCGAGCAGGCCCATGTCGCCGAACTTCTGCCACAGGTCCGCGGGGAAGACGTTGTCGTGGTCGATCTGGGCCGCGCGCGGGGCGATCTCGTCGCGGGCGAAGGCGTTGACCTGCTCGCGCAGCATGTTCAGCTCGTCGTCGAGGCCGAAATCGAGTTCGGTGTAGGGGGCGTGCATCGGATGATCCTCCGCTGTCGATGGACGAGAACGCCGGGGCGCGGGCGAATGGCCTCGCAGGTGTTCTCCGCTTTATACGTTGACGTTAACGTCAATAATCAGATGCGGCTAGAGCCCCTCGACCATGGTCTAGGCTCTTCGAGAAAGATCTAGGATCGTCGAGCCTCCTCCGGCACCGCCGCCCGATTCAGCAGCAGGATCTTGCCGTCGGCCTCGGCGACGATCTCGTCGCGCTGGTTGCGGCAGTGCCCCGCCAGCACCGCAATGCCGCCCTGATGGTGAGGTTTGGCGATCAGCTCGGCGATGCGCCACTCGGTGGTCAGGGTGTCACCGGCGAGGACCGGGGCCAGAAACCGGCAGTCGTGCGCCAGGTAGGCCACCGCGGTGGCATAGAAATACATGCCGATGGAAGCGGTCATGTAGGCCGAGGTCATCGGCCCGTGCAGGATGCGCTGGCCGAAGCGTGTCTGCTGGGCGAAGGCGTCGTTGCTGTGCAGCGGGTTGAAGTCGCCGAACAGACCACAGGCCTGGACGATATGCGCCTCGGTGATGGTCAGGGTCTGGCCGAAGGTGTCATCTACGGCGATCTCGTCAAAGGCGTTACCGACAAAGTTCATGCGTCTGCTCCCAGGGGTGAGGCTGGCTCACGGGGTGTCGTCCTGCTCGAGGGTTCTCAGCGCTTTGCGCACGATCTTGCCGGTGGCGGTCATCGGGAACGCTTCGACGAAGTGGATCTCGCGCGGGTATTCGTGGGCCGCCAGGCGCGAGCGCACGTGCTGCTGCAGCGTCTCCACCAGCGCCGGGGAAGCGTCCCAGCCTTCGGCGAGCACCACGTAGGCGGCGACGATCTCGGTGCGCAGCTCATCGGGCTTGCCCACCACGGCGGCCATGCGCACCGCCGGATGGCCCAGCAGGCAGTTCTCGATGGGGGCAGGGCCGATGCGATAGCCGGCGCTGGTGATGACGTCGTCGTCGCGGCTGAGGAAGGTGAAGTAGCCCTCGGCATCGCGCCGGCCCATGTCGCCGGTCAGCAGCCACTCGCCGACGAACTTGGCCGCGGTCGCCTCCGGCTTCTGCCAGTAGTGCAGAAACATCACCGGGTCCGGCGCGCGCACCGCGATATACCCGGTCTCGCCGTCGGCGAGCCGTTCACCCTCGGCGTCGACGATGGCCAGCTCGTGCCCCGGCACCGCCTTGCCGATCGCCCCCGGGCGGTGCACGCCGAGCGCCGCGCAGGCCGAGAGCACCATGTTGCACTCGGTCTGGCCGTAGAACTCGTTGATGGTGAGCCCGAAGGTCTCCTGCCCCCACGCCAGCAGCGCTTCGCCCAGCGACTCGCCACCGCTGGCGACGCTGCGCACGTCGAGCTGCCAGCGGCGTTGCGGCTGCTCGACCCGGCGCATCAGCTTGAGCGCGGTCGGCGGCAGGAACAGGTTGCGCACGCGGTGGCGCTCGATCAGCGCGAACGCTGCCTCCGGCGAGAACTTGAGCATGCGGTGGGCGACGATCGGCACCGCGTGGTAGAGCGCCGGCAGCAGCACGTCGAGCAGGCCGCCGATCCAGGCCCAGTCGGCCGGGGTCCACAGGCGGTCACCGGGCTGCGGCAGCAGGTTATGGGACATCTCCACCCCTGGCAGGTGTCCCAGCAGCACCCGGTGGCCGTGCACCGCGCCCTTGGGGCTGCCGGTGGTGCCGGAGGTGTAGATGATCAGCGCCGGGTCGTCGGGATGAGTGTCGCGGGTGACGAAAACCTCGCTGGCGGCGGCCAGCTCGGCGTGGAAATCGAGCGCGTCAGCGGTGGCGCGCCCCGGTTCGGGCACGGCATCGACGGTGTAGATCGCCTGCAGCGCCGGTAGCTGGTGGCGAATCTCGTCGAGCGTCGCCAGGCCGCGCGCGTCGCTGACGATGGCGCGCATGCCGCAGTCGGCGAGCCGGTGATGCAGCGCCTCGGGGCCGAACAGGCTGAACAGCGGCACCGCGATTGCCCCCAGCTTGAAGCATGCCAGATGCGCCAGCGCGGTCTCGTGACGCTGGGGCAGCAGCACCCCGACCCGGTCGCCGGGCTGAATGCCCTGGGCGACCAGGCTGTTGGCGAGTCGGTTGGCGCCGCGCTGGAGCTCGGCGAAGGTAACCTCGCGGGTGCTGCCGTCGTCGCCGATCTCGATCATCGCCAGGCGCTCCGGGTCCTCCGCCCAGCGGTCGCAGCAGACGCTGGCGATGTTGAACCGTGCCGGCACCTCCCACGCGAAGGTGGCGTGGAGGCGGTCGTAGTCGAGCCCTGCTGTCAGCAGTGCGCTGGGGTGGGCATCGTTCATCGGCTCAGAAACTCCCGAACAGGGTGCCCAGGGTGATCACCGCGACCAGCGTGATCATCGGCACCACGATGGTGACCGCGGCGATGTTGGGGTAGGCCTGGCGATGGGTGAGGCCGCAGATCGCCAGCAGCGTGATCACCGCGCCGGAGTGGGGCAGGGTATCCATGCCGCCGGCGGCGATGGTAGCGACCCGGTGCAGCAGTTCGGGGTTGAGACCGACCGCATTGGCCATGCGCAGATAGTCGTCGCCGAGCACGCTGAGGGCGATGCTCATGCCGCCGGAGGAGGAGCCGGTGACCGCCGCCAGCACGTTCATCGAGACCGCCTCGGAGATCAGCGGATTGCCCGGCGCCAGGCTCAGCACCGCATCGCGGATGATGACGAAGCCGGCGAGGCTGGCGATCACCGCGCCGTAGCCGACCTCGGAGGCGGTATTGAACACCGGCAGCATCGAGCCGAAGCAGCCCTTGTTGATGGTCTCCTTGAGATCCACCCAGTGGCGCCAGCGGCTGACGACCAGCCAGGCGCAGGAGATCAGCAGCGCGATGATGATCGCCCACAGCCCGAGCATCGAATTGGGGTCGAGGGCGCCGAAGCGTTCTTCCGGCAGCTGCGAGAAATCGAGACTCGGCAGAATCCAGTAGGTCAGCAGGCCGTTGAGCAGGATCACCATCACCAGCGGGGTGAAGGCAGCGACGGTGCCGATGACGGGCACTTCGGCGATATCGATCTTTTCGTTGGGGTGATGCCCGTAGCCCTCGCCCTGGCGCATCGCCTTGCTGGCACGGGACTGCAGCCACCAGGTGCCGAGGCCTAGCATCATCGCGCCGGCGATGATGCCTAGCCCTGGTGCTGCGAAGCTGGTGGTCTGGAAGAACGGGATCGGGATCGCGTTCTGGATTGCCGGCGTGCCGGGGAGCGCGGTCATGGTGAAGGTGAACGAGCCCAGGGCGATGGCACCGGGAATCAGTCGCTTGGGCGTGCCGGTCTCGCGGAACAGCGCCGCACCGATGGGGAAGACCGCGAACGCCACCACGAACAGCGACACGCCGCCGTAGGTGAGAATGGCGCAGGCCAGCACCACGGTCAGCACCACGTGGCGGGTGCCGAGGCGCTTGATGATCCAGTTCGCGATGGCATGCGCCGCACCGGAGTCGGCCATCAACTGGCCAAACAGCGCGCCGAGAATGAACAGCGGGAAGAACTTGATCAGATAACCGCCGAGCGCACTCATGAAGGTGCTGGTATAGATCGGCAGCAGCAGCCCGGCTTCCCCGGACAGCAGTACCGCCAGCGACGCCATCAGCGGTGCCAGCAGCAGCACGGTGATGCCGCGATAGGCGAGGACGATCAGCAGGATCAGCGAGACAACGATAGCCAGTGTGCTCATGTGTCGATGGCCTTGGTCGGAGCTCCGGCACCATGGCGGGTAGCGAGAGCATTGTTGTTGTGGATGGAGGTTGTTGTGGATGGACGTTGTTGTGAAAGGGCGTTGTTATGGTTGAGCGTTGCTGACAACGAGGGTTGCTGTGGATAAGTAGTGGGTAAGTCCCGGTAAGGGTGTGAATAAGCACGCCTGCCCGCTTCGGGACCACATGGGACGAGATGACGATAGGTATTGATTAACGTTAACGTCAACGTGTTAATACGAGAACTAGCCTAAAGAGGGAGGCGTCGGCCTCCTTCGCTGTCTTCACCGGAGATCCCTGCCATGTCGATCTGGAAACGTCCCGCTTCCCTGGAAGCCCTCGCCACCCAGTGCCAGCAGACGCTGGTGGCGCATATCGGGATCGAGTTCATCGAGCTGGGTGATGACTGCCTGCGCGGGCGCATGCCGGTGGATGATCGAACACGCCAACCCTACGGGCTGCTCCACGGCGGCGGTTCGGTGGTGCTGGCGGAGACGCTGGGCAGCATTGCCGCCAACCTGTGCCTCGCGGACCCGAACAAGATGGCGGTGGGCCTGGAGATCAACGCCAACCATGTGCGCGCGGTGCGTGAAGGCTGGGTCGAGGGGTGCGCCCGGCCGCTGCACCTGGGCAGCACCACTCAGCTTTGGGAGATCCGCATCGAGGACGAGCGTGGCCGGCTGGTGTGCATGTCGCGGTTGACCATGGCGGTGGTCAATCGGGGGTGACTCACTGACGCCGCCAACGTAGAGCCGAACGAGCGGGTGGCTACGCTTCGCGCTTTTCCAGCATGGTGGCGATCATCTCGGTGTGCCGGTCTCCCCAGCTGCATAGTGGCCTGAGTGCTTCGCACAAGCTGTGGCCAAGCGGCGTCAGTGCGTAATCCACGCGGGGAGGAATCTCCCCGTGATCCGTCCGCGACACGACGCCATCCCGCTCCAGCATCTTGAGCTGCTGAATCAACATCTTGTGACTGATGCCTCGGATGCTGCGCTTTAGCTCGCCATAGCGCAGTGAGCCACCCGCCAGGAAGTGGAGGATAAGCGGCTTCCACTTGCCGCCCATGACATGGAGCGTGGCGTCGAGACCACAGATGAAAGGGGAGGGTGCCAAGGTTTTCTCGTTCATTTTGATACTTACCAAAAGGTGCATACTTGTAGAAAAGAATGCTAATTCTTAACCTGCCTCCATCTCAATACCAGGAGTGCAGACGGATGGGTAAGCTACAGGGAAAGACCGCCGTGATCACAGGCGGCGCATCGGGAATCGGCCTGGCCACGGCGAAGCGTTTCACGGCGGAGGGGGCGTTCGTCTATCTCTTCGGGCGCAGACAGCAAGCTCTCGACGAAGCAGTGGCCGAACTCGGCTCCCATGCGCGTGCCGTCCGGGGCGACGTCACGAAGTCGGCAGATCTCGATCGCCTGTTCTCGGCGGTGAAATCCGAAAGGGGCAGTCTCGATATCCTGTTCGCGAACGCTGGGGTCGGTGAGCTGGTGGCTCTCGGTGCGATCACACCCGAGCATTTCGACCATACGTTCGATATCAACGTCAGGGGCACGCTGTTCACGGTGCAAAAGGCGCTGCCTCTGATGCCAGCCGGCAGTTCGATCATTCTGACGGGGTCGACGGTAGGCGTGACGGGGACGCCGGCAATGAGTGTCTACAGCGCCTCCAAGGCGGCCGTTCGCAACCTCGCCAGGAGCTGGGCCCAGGATCTCCGAGGCAGCGGTATTCGGGTCAACGTGCTGTCACCCGGTCTGACGGAGACGGACACGGTGAAAGGGCTACTGAGTGACGACATCCTCACCGGACAGATGCAGGCAACGCCACTTGAACGGATGGGGGATCCCGCCGAAACGGCTGCGGTAGCTGCGTTTCTCGCTTCAAGTGACAGTAGCTACATGACCGGTGGCGAAGTCTTCGTCGATGGCGGCTACGCACAGGTATAGCGTCATCGAGGGCGATCGTCATGGGATGGCAATCCGAAGGAGCCTGTTGCCTGGGGCGCGGTGCGAGACGACTTTTCGTACGAACCTGGACCGTGTCCAGCGGTTACTCCAGCCCCAGTTCATTGCTGGTGGCCTGGCGCATGCGGAATTTCTGTACCTTGCCGCTGACGGTCATCGGGAATTCGTCGACGAACCGGACATAGCGCGGGATCTTGTGGTGGTCGATACGGTCACGGCAGTAGTCCCGAATCGCCTCCTCGTCGAGGTCGGCGCCCTCCACCAGTCGCACCCACACCGCCACCGCCTCGCCGTAGCGGGCGTCCGGCACGCCGAACACCTGGGCATCGGAGATCGCCGGATGGGTGTAGAGAAACTCCTCGATCTCGCGCGGGTAGAGGTTCTCGCCGCCGCGGATGATCATGTCCTTGATGCGCCCGGTGATCGCCACATAGCCCGCACCGTCCATCATCGCCAGATCGCCGCTGTGCATCCAGCCGTGGGTGTCGATCGCCTGGCGGGTGGCGTCGTCGTTGTCCCAGTAACCCTGCATCACGCTGTAGCCTCGGGTGCAGAGTTCGCCGCTGGTACCGCGCGGGAGCACCTGGCCGCTGGCTGGGTCGATGATCTTCACCTCCAGGTGCGGGTGAATGGTGCCGACGGTGGCGACGCGCTTCTCCAGCGGCGCGTCGGTGCGCGTCTGCAGGCTCACCGGGCTGGTCTCGGTCATGCCGTAGGCGATGGTGACCTCCTCCATGTGCATGCGCTCGATTACCCGCTTCATCACCTCGATCGGGCAGTTGGAGCCGGCCATGATGCCGGTGCGCAGGCTGGAGAGGTCGAATTCGTCGAAGCGTGGATGCTCGAGTTCTGCGATGAACATGGTAGGTACGCCATAGAGCGCCTGGGCGCGTTCCGCCTCCACCGCGCGCAGCGTCGCCTCGGGGTCGAAGCCGTCGTTAGGATAGATCGCCGTGGCCTGGTGAGAGAGGCACGCCAGATTGCCCATCACCATGCCGAAGCAGTGGTAGAGCGGTACCGGGATCACCACCCGCTCGCCGGGCTTCAGGTCCATGCCGTCGCCGACGAAATAGCCGTTGTTGAGGATATTGTGGTGGGTTAGCGTCACGCCCTTGGGTGCGCCGGTGGTGCCTGAGGTGTACTGGATATTGATCGGGTCGTCGAACTGCAGCGAGGCCTGCAGCGCCGCCAGTCGTTCGGTGGAGACACCGTCGGCGAGGGTAGCCAGCTCGTCCCAGCGCCACATGCCCGGGGTGGCGAGCTCGGGATCGAGACACACCACCTGCCTGAGCTGGGGCAGGCTGGCGCAATCGAGCCGGCGCTGCTCGTCGGCAGGGGTGCCGCGCAGTTCCGGCGCGATATCGCAGAGGATATCGACATAGTGTGACTTGATCATGCCGCCGACCCGGTAGGCGCCCTGCAACACCAAGGCGGATAGGCCGGACTGGGTGAGCGCGTGTTCGAGTTCGTGAGCGCGATAGCTGGGATTGATATTGACCAGGATCGCGCCGATCTTGGCCGTCGCCAGCTGGGTGAGCGCCCACTCCGCGCTGTTGAGCGACCAGATACCGACCCGGTCGCCACGCTCCACCCCCATCGCCAGCAGGGCACGGGCGATGCGGTCGGCCTCGTCGCGCAGCTCGGCGTAGGTGTAGCGCAGATTCTGGTGGCAGCTCACCAGCGCCTCGCGCTCCGGGCAGGCCGCGGCGGCGGCATCGAGGCAGTCGCCGATGGTTAGCCCCAGCAGTGGCTGGTCGCTGGTGCCGCTGACGTAGCTGGGTTGGTGACTGGGGGTGGCGCGGGTTGGCCCGGTCATCGTCATACCTCTCCTGGAGTGGATGTCGTGCGGCAGGGATGCCGGCTCTCGCGTCTGCGGCTACGCGAGCCGTTCGATCCCCACCGCCGTGGCCTCGCCGCCGCCGATACAGATCGCCGCGACGCCCCGGGTCATCCCATGATGGGTGAGCGCGTTGAGCAGCGTGACCAGAATGCGCGCGCCGGAGGCGCCGATCGGGTGGCCCAGGGCGCAGGCGCCGCCGTGCACGTTGACCCGCTCGTGGTCGAGGTCGAGCTCGCGCATGGCCGCCATCGCCACCACCGCGAAGGCTTCGTTGATCTCGTAGAGATCGACGCTCTCCCGCGACCAGCCGAGCCGCTCGTACAGCTTGCGCACGGCGTGGATCGGTGCCACCGGGAAGTCGCCCGGGCGCATGGCGTGGCTGGCGTGGCCGTACAGGCGCGCCAGCGGCGTCAGCCCCTGGCGTTCGGCCTCGCGCTGGCGCATCAGTACCAGCGCCGCGGCGCCGTCGGAGATCGAACTCGAGTTGGCCGCGGTGACGCTGCCGCCCTCGCGAAAGGCGGACTTGAGCTGGGGGATGCGCTCGAGATTGGCCTTGTGCGGCTGTTCGTCCCGGTCGACCCGGCGGGTGTCGCGGCCGGCGGGGGCGTCGAGGGCGATGATCTCCCCAGAGAAGACGCCACTTTCGATCGCCTGGCGGGCGCGGGTCAGCGAGGCGATGGCGTAGGCATCCTGGGCGTCGCGGCTGAAGCCGAAGGCCTGGGCGCAATCTTCGGCATAGGTGCCCATCAGCCGCCCCGGCTCGTAGGCGTCCTCGAGCCCGTCGAGGAACATGTGGTCGAGCACCTGGGCATGCCCCATGCGCAGCCCGGCGCGCGCCTTGGGCAGCAGATAGGGGGCGTTGCTCATGCTCTCCATGCCGCCGGCGATGGCGTGGGCGGCGTGACCCAGCGACAGGGTATCGAACGCCTGCATCACCGCCTTCATGCCGGAGCCGCACATCTTGTTGACGGTGGTGCAGGGCGTCGACTCGGCCAGGCCCGCGCCGAGTGCCGCCTGGCGCGCCGGCGCCTGGCCCTGCCCGGCGGGGAGCACGCAGCCCATGATCATCTCGTCGAGGCTGTCTGGTGCCAGCCTGGCCTGTTCGAGGGCGCCGCGAATCGCCGCTGCGCCCAGCTGCGGGCAGGCAAGCCCGCCCAGGGCGCCCTGGAAGGCGCCCATCGGCGTGCGCTTGGCGCCGACGATGACGATCGGGTCCGGGGTGTTCATGTTCGGCTCTCCCATACTGGTGAGGGATCGATCAGTCGTTTTTCACCGCGCACTCATGCGAATGCCGCCATCCAGACGAATCACCTCGCCATTGAGATAGCGGTTCTCGAGGATCTGGCAGGCCAGCGCGGCGTACTCCTCGGCGTGGCCCATGCGCGGCGGGAACGGCACCTTGGCGTTGAGGCTCTCGCGCACCTCCTCGGGCATGCCCTGCATCATGGCGGTGTCGAAGATGCCGGGGGCGATCGCCATCACTCGGATGCCCGAGCTGGCCAGTTCGCGGGCGGCGGGCAGGGTCAGCCCGACCACGCCGGCCTTGGAGGCGGCGTAGGCGGCCTGGCCGACCTGGCCCTCGTAGGCCGCCACCGAGGCGGTGTTGATCACCACCCCGCGCTCGCCGTCGTCCTCCGTCGCCGGATTCTCCTGCATCGCCGCCACCGCCAGACGCAGCATGTTGAAGGTGCCGATCAGGTTGATGTCGACCACCCGGCGAAAGCGTTCGAGGTCGTGTACGCCGCGCTTGCCGTGGATCTTCTCCGCCGGCGCCACCCCGGCGCAGTTGATCAGCCCGTGGAGGGCGCCGAAGCGTTCGAGCGTCTCGGCGATCGCCCGCTCGCCGTCGGCTTCGCGGGTGACGTCGGCCTGCAGCGCCAGCGTGCGGGTGCCAAGCGCTTTCGCAAGGCGGCGGGCCGCTTCGATGTCCTGATCGACCAGCACCACGTTGGCGCCGTTATCGACGAGCATCTTCGCCGTGGCGGCGCCCAGGCCGGAGCCGCCGCCGGTAACGATGAAGGTGCGTTCAGTCAGTTGCATGGGTCGGTTCCTCGTCGGCAGCCCGATCGTCGAGATCGCGCAGGGGATGACCATCGCGATCCCACGGAGAAACGAAGCAGGCTGCGATATCGGCGTCGGGTACCTCGCCGTGCCGGTGCTGCCATCGGGGAGTCTTGTCCTTGTCGATCAGCAGCGCACGCACCCCCTCGGCGATATCGCCGTGGGTAGCGCAGGCCAGCGACAGGTCGAGCTCGCTGCGTAGCGCTTCGGCCAGCGAGACGCGCCGGCAGCGCGCCAGCTGGCGCAGGATCAGCCGCGCCGAGAGCGGTGAGCCGGCGGCCAGGCTGCGCGCGGCGCGGGCGATCCAGGCGTCGTCGCTGTCGCTGGCGGCGATGATCGCGGCGATCAGATCTTCGTCGCTGTCGGCGTCGGTCAGCGCGGCGATCGCCTCCTGCCGCGCGGCGACTTCGGCGGGCGGGGCGAGATATCGACTCGCCTCGGCGTGGCTGCGCAGCACCCGTTCGAGGGCCGGGCGCGGCCGCGACCAGTCGGCATCGAGCAGATCGTCGATCACCGCGTCGCGGCGTTCGGCGGCGATCAGGCGGTCGGCGAGACCGACGAACAGGGCGTCGCTGGCGTTGAGGCGGGCGCCG
Organism: Salinicola sp. CR57; assembly: GCF_003206585.1. Lineage (NCBI taxonomy): Bacteria > Pseudomonadati > Pseudomonadota > Gammaproteobacteria > Oceanospirillales > Halomonadaceae > Salinicola > Salinicola sp. CR57. The sequence continues at coordinate 538,752 of NZ_PZJL01000001.1, read as the reverse complement.
GTCAGGCCGAGGAAGGTGCCGCTGGCTCCCGGCATGCGGTTCAGGAACCAGCTCGCGCCCACGTCCGGGTAGAGGCCGATGGTGATCTCCGGCATCGCCAGCATCGAGCGCGGTGTCACCACCCGATGCGAGGCGCCGGACAGCAGCCCCATGCCGCCGCCCATGACGATGCCGTCGCCCCAGGCGACGATCGGCTTGGGATAGGTGTGGAGGGCGTGGTCGAGACGATACTCATGGGTGAAGTAGCGCGCCACGGCACCATCCGCGGCCTCGGGGTCACGGCCGGTGTGGCCTTCGGCGATGGCGCGATAGAGGGCGACCACGTCGCCGCCGGCGCAGAACGCCTTGTCGCCGGCACCCTCCAGCCACAGTGCGACCATCTCGGCGTCCTCGGCCCAGGCGTCGATCTGCGCCTGGATGGCATCTATCATCGCGAGCGACAGCGCATTGAGACTCTTGGGGGCATCGAGGGTGATGCGCCCGAGACGGTGGCCGTCGGCGGTGGCCAGGGTGTCGAATTGTACCGGCGCGCTCATGCCTGATCTCCGTCGCGGTTGTCATCGCCGGTGCCCGGGGGCGGGTCCTCGCGCCAGCGCGGCGGGCGCTTGTCTAGGAAGGCGCCGATGCCTTCCCCTGGGGCGGCGGTGTCGAACAGCTCCAGGAACAGTTCACGCTCCATGCGGTAGCCGTGGGGCAGCCCGTGGTCGCGGGCGTTCATGATCAAGCGCTTGCAGCGCGCCAGCGCGTCAGGGCTCTGCCCGCCGCTCTGCTCGGCCAGGGCCAGCGCGGTGGGCAGTGCCTGGCCGGCGTCGACCAGCTCTTCGACCAGGCCGATACCCAGCGCGCGCTCGGCGTCGATACGCTCTCCGCACAGGATGATGCGCTTGGCCCAGCCTTCGCCGACCAGCCACGGCAGGTGCTGGGTGCCGCCGGCGCAGGGCAGCAGCCCCACCTTGGCCTCGGGCAGCGCCAGCTTCGCCTGGTGTTCGGCGATACGGATATCGCAGGCCAGCGCGCACTCCAGCCCGCCGCCCATGGCGTAGCCGTTGATCGCGGCGATGGTGACACCGGGGTAGGCGCTCAGGGTCTCGAAGGCGCGCCCGAAGCGGGTCGCCATCTCCAGCGCGGTGGCCTTGCCCTCGGTGAAACGCTTGAGATCGGCCCCGGCGGAGAAGAACTTGTCGCCGGCGCCGGTGATCACCAGCGCCGGTGGCTGGGGCTCGGCCGCCAGCGCGTCGAGATGGTCGGCGAGTGCTGCCAGCGAGCCTTCGTGCCAGGTGTTGGCGGGCGGGTTGTCGATGGTCAGCACGGCGATGGCGCCGCGGCGCTCCAGGCGCAGGCCGTCGGTCGACGCTGTCTCTTGCGACGTCGCGTCCGGTTGGGGAGCGGCGTTGTGATCGGTCATATCAGGGTCTCCAGGTCGTCCTTGTCGAGCAGGCGGCGGGCGATCACCAGACGCATGATCTCGTTGGTGCCCTCGAGAATCTGGTGTACCCGACAGTCGCGAACATGACGCTCCAGCGGGTAGTCGCGCAGGTAGCCGTAGCCGCCGTGGAGCTGCAGGGCCTCGTTGCAGATGGCGAAGCCCTGGTCGGTGGCGAAGCGCTTGGCCATGGCGCAGTAGAGCGTGGCGTCGGGGTCGCCGCGGTCGAGCTTGCTCGCCGCCAGACGCACCATCTGGCGCGCCGCGACGAGCTGGGTGGCCATGTCGGCGAGCTTGAACTGCAGCGCCTGGAAGCTGGCCAGCGCCCGCCCGAACTGTTCGCGCTCGTTCAGGTAGCGGTGGGCGGTGGTGAGCGCGGCCTGGGCGGTGCCCACCGAGCAGGTGGCGATATTGATGCGCCCGCCATCGAGAGCGCGCATGGCGATACGAAAACCTTCGCCCTCGTCGCCGAGGCGGTGGTCCGCCGGCACGCGCACGCCGTCGAAGCTGATCGCCCGGGTGGACTGGCTGTTCCAGCCCATCTTCGCCTCTTTCTTGCCGTAGCCGATGCCCGGCGTGTCCGCCGGCACGGCGAAGGCGGAGATGCCGCCGGCGCCGCTGTCCGGCGCCCCGGTGCGGGCCATCACCACCAGCAGCTGGGTGTCGCCGGCACCGGAGATGAACATCTTGTTGCCGTCGATCACGTAGGCATCGCCATCGCGACGCGCCCGGGTGCGCAACGAGGCGGCATCGGAGCCGGCGTTGGGCTCGGTGAGGCAGTAGGAGCCGAGCTGCTCACCGCTCAGCATCGACGGCAGCCAGGCCTCGCGCACGGCCTCGGTGGCGTAGCTGGCGAGGATCCAGTTGACCATGTTGTGGATGGTCAGAAAGGCGGTGGTGGAGGTGCAGCCCTGGGCCAGCTCCTCGATGATCAGGGTCGCGTCGAGGCGGCTCAGCCCCAGCCCGCCGGCGGCTTCCGGGGTGTAGAGACCGCAGAAGCCAAGGTCTCCGGCCTGGCGCAAGACATCCACTGGAAAGACGCTGTTGGCGTCCCATTCGGCAGCGTTGGGCGCCAGTTCGCGCTGGGCGAACTGGCGTGCCGCATCCCGGTAGGCCTGCTGGTCGGCGTCGAGTTCGAAGTCCATGAGCGGTCGACACTCCTCGTCTGGGAAAAGCCTCTCGTCTGGAAACCCCTCATCGCGAGAGGGCGCACGCGGCTGACCGGGTAGGTCGGGCGCGGCATGGCTCTCTGTTCTAGCGACGCTCTGTCGAGCAGGACAATAGGACCTAGTGCTGAAAGACCAAGGTCGGATGGCGACAAGTTGACATTGACGTCAAGGTCACATGTTGAGGCGGCTGTCGAAACCGGTCGTTTCCCGACCTGTCGGCTCATGGGAAAGGGCGGCTCACGAGGCGGCTCGACTCCTGGTCATCGATCTCAGGACATGTCAGATGAAAAAGACCCGATCCACGGCGAAACCCGTCCACAAGCCGGTTTTTGCCAACGGCGACGACATCCAGATCCCCGTATTCACCCTGCTCAAGCCCGACGGCACGCTCTATGCCGGGGCCGGGGCGACCTCTCTCGACGAGACCACCGCACGGCGCATCTACCGTGCCATGCTCTACACCCGGGTGCTCGACGAGCGCATGATGGCGGCCCAGCGCCAGGGTCGGCTCAGCTTCTACATGCAGTGCACCGGCGAGGAAGCGGCAGTGATCGGCAGCACGGCGGCGCTGGCCGACGCCGACATGATCATGGCCCAGTACCGCGAGCAGGGGGCGCTGGCCTACCGCGGCTTCACCACCGACGAGTTCATGGATCAACTGTTCGGCAACGAGCGCGACACCGCCCACGGTCGCCAGATGCCGATCCATTACGGCTCGCGAGACCTTCACTACCTGACGATCTCTTCGCCGCTGGCGACCCAGATTCCCCAGGCCACCGGCTACGCCTATGGCCAGAAGCTGGCCGGCCAGGGCCACTGTACGCTGACGATATTCGGCGAGGGCGCCGCCTCCGAGGGGGATTTCCACGCCGCGCTCAACATGGCATCGGTGCACAAGGTGCCGGTGATCTTCCTGTGCCGCAACAACGGCTATGCCATCTCCACCCCGGTCACCGAGCAGTTCGCCGGCGACGGTGTCGCCGCGCGCGCCTTCGGCTATCGCATGCAGTCGATCCGGGTCGACGGCAATGACGTGCTGGCGGTCTACGAGGCGACCTGCGAGGCCCGACGGCTGGCGGTGGAGGAGAACGAACCGGTGCTGATCGAGGCGATGACCTATCGCCTGGCGGCGCACTCCTCCTCCGACGACCCCTCCGGCTATCGCAGCAAGAAGGAAGAGGAGGCGTGGCACAAGAAGGATCCCCTGCGCCGAATGCAGCGCTGGCTGATCGAGCGGGGCTGGTGGAACGAGGACGAGGAGCGCGAACTGACCGAGTCGTTGCGCCGTGAGGTGCTGGAAACCATGAAACAGGCGGAGAAGCGTCGCCCGCCGGCGCTGGAGACGCTGGTCAGCGATGTCTATGCCGAAACACCGGCACTGCTGCGCGAACAGCTCGCGACGTTGAAGGCCCATATCGGACGTCATCCCGAGGCCTATCCCCGAAGCGCGCCCTGGCTGGATGGCGACACCGAAACGGAGGGCCAGGCATGAGCCGGATGAATCTGCTCCAGGCCGTCAACAATGCGCTGGATACCGCCATGGCCGCCGATGAGCGCGTGCTCTGCTTCGGCGAGGATGTCGGTGTTTTCGGCGGCGTGTTCCGTGCCACCAGCCACCTGCAGGAGAAGTACGGCCGCGAGCGCTGCTTCAATACCCCGCTGGTGGAACAGGGCATCGTCGGTTTCGCCAACGGCCTGGCCGCTCAGGGCTCGGTGCCGGTGGCCGAGATCCAGTTCGCCGACTACATCTTCCCCGCTTTCGATCAACTGGTGAACGAAACCGCCAAGTTTCGCTATCGTTCCGGCAATCTGTTCGATGTCGGCGGGCTGACAGTACGCGCGCCCTACGGCGGCGGCATCGCCGGTGGCCACTACCATTCGCAGTCGCCGGAGGCCTACTTCGCCCATACTCCAGGGCTGACCGTGGTCGTGCCGCGCAATCCGCACCAGGCCAAGGGGCTGCTGCTGGCCTCGATCCGCTCGCCCGATCCGGTCATCTTCTTCGAGCCCAAGCGGCTCTATCGCGCGTCGGTGGGCGAGGTGCCCGACGAGGACTACGAGCTGCCGCTACGTCAGGCGGAGGTGGTCAAGGAAGGTAACGACATCACGCTGCTGGCCTGGGGCGCCCAGTTGGAGGTGGTCGAGCAGGCGGCGGAGATGGCGGAGGAAGCGGGTATCTCTTGTGAAATCATCGACCTGCGCACCATCGTACCGTGGGATATCGATACCGTGGTCGAGTCGGTGCTCAAGACCGGGAGGTTGATCGTCAGTCACGAGGCGCCGTTGACTGGGGGCTTCGCCGCCGAGATCGCCGCCACCGTCCAGAGCCGCTGTTTCCTCTATCTGGAGTCGCCGATCGAGCGCGTGGCGGGGCTCGACACGCCGTTCCCGCTGACGCTCGAGAAAGAGTACATGCCGGGGCCGTTGAAGGTGCTCGATGCCATCCACCGCACGATGGACTTCTAGGAGGTGAGATGAGCGATTTCCTGCTGCCCGACATCGGCGAGGGTATCGTCGAGTGCGAAGTGGTGAAATGGCTGGTCAGCGAGGGCGATACCATCGCCGAGGACCAGCCCGTCGCCGAGGTGACCACCGACAAGGCGCTGGTGGAGATTCCCGCCCCCGAGGCCGGCCGCGTCACGCGGCTCTATGTCCGCGAAGGGGAGACGGCACGGGTCCATGCGCCGCTGTTCGCCATCGAAAGCGTTGCCGATAGCACCCGATTCGGTGCCGACACCCGGCCCCATCACGATGCTCGGCCACCCCAGCCGGCTGCCGCCAGCCCCGAGGACGAGAACCCGCAGCCGCCCGGACTGGACGAAGAGGAGTCGAAACCGGCGAGGTCGAAGGATTTCATCCTGCCCGACCTGGGCGAAGGCATCGTCGAGTGCGAGGTGGTGGCCTGGCGCGTCGAGGAGGGCGACGAGATCGCCGAGGACCAGCCGGTCGTCGAAGTCAGCACCGACAAGGCAGTGATGGAGATCACCGCGCCGGAGGCGGGCCGGCTGGTGCGCCGGTACTGCCAGCTCGACGAGGTTGCCAAGGTGCACTCGCCGCTGTTCGCGTACATTCCGCAAGCCGACGATGACGCTGCCCCGTCCGGTGACACCCCGGCGGCCACCGGCGCTGTTCCACGTGAAACGCACGCTGAGGCCGGGACGGCCGCGGCTCATGCCGCCCAGAGCGGAGCCGGGTCGTCGTTAGCCGCTCGCTCGATGCGGGACGACAACGGCCGGCGGCGAATTCCCGCCAGCCCGGCGGTCCGCCGGCGAGTGCGCGAGCTCGGCGTGCGTCTCGAGGAAATTCCCGGTAGCGGCAAGGATGGCCGGGTGCTCAAGGAGGATGTACTGGCGTTCCAGCAGCGACAGGGAGCAGCGCATCATGAACCGCGTCGAGCGGAATCGCAGGATTCACGGGCGACAGCCACGCCCCCGGACCATGGCGCGTCAGCGCCGGACGCCGCCGCCGCAGGGCGGGTTGAGCCACTACGCGGCGTGCGTGCGGTGATGGCGCGGCGGATGAGCGATGCAGCGGCGAGCATTCCTCACTTCGCCTACGGCGACGAGTTCGATGTCACCGAGCTGCTGGCGCTGCGGGAGCGCCTGAAAAGCGATTTCGAGGCGCGCGGCGAGCGATTGACGCTGATGCCGCTACTGATGAAGGCGCTGGCGCTGGCGGTGAGCGAGTTTCCGCTGCTCAACTGCCGCTTCGATGCCGCCGCCGAGGCGATCCACTATCAGGACGGGTGCCATATCGGCATGGCGGTGGATAGCCAGAGCGGCCTGCTGGTGCCCAACGTCAAGCATGTGGAGGGGCTGAGCCTGCGCCAGGTGGCGGCCGAGGTCGAGCGCCTGACCCGGGCAGCGCGGGAGGGCCGGGTCGCGCCGGCGGATCTCAAGGGCGGCACCATCAGCATCTCCAACATCGGCGTGCTCGGCGGCACCTATGCCATGCCGATCATCAACGCGCCGGAGGTGGCGATCGTCGCCCTCGGCCGCGTGCAGCGGCTGCCGCGTTTCGATGCCGAGGGGCGGGTGGTGGCGCGGTCGATCATGACCGTGACCTGGTCCGGCGATCACCGCGTGCTCGACGGCGGCACCATGGCGCGCTTCTGCAACCGCTGGAAGGGCTACCTGGAGGCGCCGGAGAGCATGCTCACCGAGCTGCGCTGAGGCGACCCCATGAGCCTCGAGCCGACGGGAATTCAGCAGTTCTATATCCCCGAGGAGCAGTCGGTCTACCTGCTCAGCCAGAGCCAGGCACGGCAACTGCGCGAGTGGATCGAGCGCTGTCGCCACCAACTCGCCCAGGTCGGCTACCGGGAGGTGGAGCTGGTCGGCAAGGGCGCCTACGGCTTCGTCTTCGCGGGTATCGATGGCGCCGGCGCCAGCCACGTGTTCAAGTTCACGCGCCAGAACCTGCCCCAGGCGTTCCATGAGCGCCTGGAGGAAGAGGCGTTCATGCTCGAACAGGTGGACCATCCCCGCGTTCCCCGCCTGATCGCCTATCGCGCCCTGCGCCATCAAGCGATGCTGGTGATGCAGCGCGCCCCGGGCATCAACCTGGAGGAGTACTCGCTGCGCCACGGCCGCCTGCCGGCGCGGCTGATCATCGCCATCGCGGCGCAGCTCGCCGATATCCTGCGCACGCTGCGGCGCGAATCCGCCGAGGGACGTCTGGTGGTACACGGGGATATTAAACCCTCGAACCTGATGTTCGACGCGCGAACCGAGCAGATCGCGTTGATCGACTGGGGCTCGTCGGTCTTCGCCCAGCTCGATGCCGAGGGCCAGTTCCTGTCGCGCAACGTGATGGCGCTGATGTCCGACGATCTGCAGCACACCAACGCCCGCATGGGTGATGTCTACTATATCGGCGAGGAGCAGCTCGAGGGCGCGCTGTCGTCGCCGCGCTTCGACGAACAGGGCGTCGCCGCGACCCTCTATGCACTTGCCACCGCGCAGTCCAGCCGCTTCGGCCGCGAGACGATCCCGGCCACCTCGCTGGGGTTGCCGATCGAGTTCGCCCGGGTACTGGATGCGATGCTGAGCGAGGACCCCGGACTGCGGCGTCGGGCCGGCGACTATTTTCTCCAGCACATGCCGCGGATCGCCCGGACGATCATCCGTGAGCCACCGGAGTCACCGGAGATCCCGCTGGTCCCGGTGTGGGTACGTTCGCTGGAGCAGGAGATCGAGACGGTGGTCTACAGCTCGCGCAAGGCTTTCCTGCGTGATGACCATCGTCAGGATGATGCGCGCGACGATACCCTGAGCGCGGTCAACGATATCCAGCTCGATCGCTACTACAAGCACTTCATGCAGGGCATGGGCGATCTCGAGAAGGCTTTCCTGGTGGCGGTGGGGCGGCTGGGCAAGTATCCGGTGGTGGGCGGACTGGCGGTGCGCTGGAGCGACGCCGGCGTCGAGTTCGACACGACGCTTAGCCTCAACGAGCCGTCGCTCCGGACCGCCTTCGTCGCGGCGGTGAACAACATGGTCAATCTCGCCCGGGCGATCCGTCGCCGCGACGGGGTGTTCAAGGCTTGCCTGTTCAACGCCCGGCGCACCCTGCACGTCGACCGTGACGATGCCTCCCGGCCGTTCGTGCCCGACGCGGCCTGCGCGATCCCCTACGAGGTCAGCCCCACGCCGGAGCTGGAAGATGCCAGCCGCGAGCACTCCTACTTCGAGGATGGTCCGGATCCCGAGGAGTTCCTGCGCCTGCCGCCGGTGATGATCGAGGCGCTGTCGCGGCTCAATGCCATCCATCACACCGGCATGATCATCTTCGAGGCATTGGCGACCCATCTGAAGATCCACAGCTACTACCGCCTGCTCGATCCGGCCCGCGAGGAGGAGTTCCGCGACTGTCTGGAGACGCTGCTGGCGGCGGTACCGCAGATCGATGGCCTGGGCGTTTCCGGCTACATGAAGATGCCCTATAAGAACACGCGACATTTCACGCATCGAGCGCGGCTTCCCGATAGCCCCGATAGCGCAAGAGGATGAGTCGTCCGCCAGGCGGCTGGCATGGTGCATTCTGCGAAATCGTTGCGGTTTCGGGACGCTTTACACCGATTTTGGACGGTTACAGGGAGGAAAAAGGGAAGAAACGGGTTCGAGCCGTTATAATCCGCGCCGACAAGAGAAGCCTGTCCGCGTGCCTGGCGCCGTCACGGGGCGCTGCGGGTTTCCGACAACAGCATTACTCGATGGTGAATTCATGGCCAAACAATCCCATACCCATGCGCAGTGGTCCTCCCGCACGGCCTTCGTCCTGGCGGCGACCGGTTCGGCCGTGGGGCTCGGCAACATCTGGAAGTTTCCCTACATGGTGGGCGACAGCGGCGGCGCCGTGTTCGTGCTCGTCTATCTGGTCTGCATCGCGCTGATCGGGCTGCCGATCCTGGTCTCCGAGTGGCTGCTGGGCCGGCGCGGACAGTCCAATCCGATCAACACCATGCAGACGGTCAGCCGTGACGCGAAGAAATCGCCGGACTGGGTGCTGGTGGGGATCGCCGGCGTCCTCGGCTCGTTTCTGATCCTCTCGTTCTACAGCGTGGTCGGCGGCTGGTCGCTCAACTACACCTGGAGCACGCTGACCGGCGACCTCGGTCAGTCCAGCGGTGTCAGCGTGGGTGATTACTTCACCACCCTGCTGGGCCAGCCGGGCACGCTGCTGTTCTGGCACACGCTGTTCATGCTGTTGACCTTCGGCATCGTCGCCGGTGGGGTCAAGGGTGGCCTGGAGCGTGCGGCCAAGTGGCTGATGCCGCTGCTGATCGTGGCGCTGGTCGTGCTGATCGGCTTCGGCATGTCCACCTCGGGCTTTGGTCAGGCGGCCGAGTTCATGTTCTCCCCCGACTGGAGCAAGTTGAACGGCGGCGTCATTCTCGCGGCGCTGGGGCACGCCTTCTTCACCCTGTCGCTGGGGATGGGGATCATGATGGCATACGGCTCCTACCTGGGTCAGGAGGTCGATCTGATCAAGACCGCGCGTACCGTGGTGATCCTGGATACTGTGATCGCGCTCGGCGCCGGCATGGCGATCTTCCCGGTGGTGTTCGCCAATGGCCTGGACCCGAGCGCCGGCCCAGGGCTGCTGTTCGTGACCCTGCCGCTGGCATTCATCGACATGCCCTGGGGGCTGGCGTTCGGCACGATCTTCTTCGCCCTGCTCACGGTGGCCGCGATCACCTCGGCGATCTCGCTGCTGGAGCCGGTGACGGAGTTCCTGGAGGAGCGCACGCCGCTGTCCCGCCTGGGTTCGGCGTTCGTCGCCGCCCTGGCAACCTGGACGCTGGGCATCGCCGCGCTGCTGGCGTTCAACCTCTGGTCCGGCTTCCAGCCGTTCGGCTTCAACGTCTTCGACCTGCTCGATGCCCTCACCAGCAAGCTGATGCTGCCGCTGACGGGGCTGGCTGCCATCGTCTTCACCGCCTGGTTCCTGGATAGCGAAGACGTCAAGCGGGAGCTGGGGCTGGGGCCGAAAGGACGGGTCGTATGGCACTACGTATCACGCTATGTCGCACCGATCGGCGTGATCGTGGTGTTCTTCAACAGCCTGTAGTGAACCGCCGTCACGTCTCGGGGCGTGACGGGAATTTCCGCGCCGGAGGGGATCCCGGCGAGGCAGGCAGTGGCCGTTGCCCTCGGGGGACGGCCACTGATCGTTGGGTAGCTGTCTCCGACCGACTGGACGCTACTCGGGCAGCTCGGCGATCTCTTCCGCTAGCTGGCGCTTCTCCAGACGCTGCTCGATGCCGCGCCGGGCCTTGAGGTATCGCACGGCTGCCTTGCGCTTGCGCTGCTCGTGCTCATTGACCTCCAACGTCATGAAAATATCGAAAATTTCGCTCTTCAGGGTGTGAAGATGTTCGATGTCCTTCATTGATCGAATCTCCTGGCATCCTCGGAACCGTCGGTTTTCGCCCGACATGCATACTATACTCAACTTTACAAGATAATGACGGTTCACTTTTTTCATGCTTCCAACGCGCCGTGTCGGCGTATTCCCGCCAGCCCGAGTCGGGCATACTAGGCCGCGAATTCCTGATCGAAATCCAGAGACACGAGACCGCTTGATGTCGCCATCCGAGGGCCAGCCATGAGTCGTTCGCTGTTCGATGAATTGCGCGTTCACATGGATCGTCTGCGCCGTTCCGAGCAGAAGGTGGCGCGCTTCGTGCTGCGCAATCCGGAAGAGGTGATCCTAATGCGGATCACCGACCTGGCCAGCGAGGCGCAGGTCAGCGAGCCCACGGTAGTGCGCTTCTGTCGCGCCATGGGCATGGCCGGATTCCAGGAGTTCAAGCTGAAGCTGGCGCAGATGATGGCCAAGGGAAGCCAGTACGCCCAGTTCACCATGAACGACGGCGATAGCGTGGCCGAGTTCTCCCATGGCATCTTCGACAGCACCATCGAGACCCTCGAACAGGTCCGCGATCGTCTCGACAATGAGGCGCTGGGCAAGGCAATCGCCGCGCTGGCAGTCGCCAACCGGGTCGAGTTCTACGGTTACGGCGCTTCGGGTATCGTCGCCGCCGATGCCCAGCACAAGTTCTTTCGTCTCCAGATCCAGACGTCGGCCTATGCCGATCCCCACATGCAGGCCATGTCCGCCGCCACCATGAAGGCGGGCGACGTGGTGGTGGCGATCTCCCAGACCGGCCGCACCCGGGCGCTGATCGCCAGCGCGAAGACGGCGGTCAAGGCCGGTGCTACCGTGATCGGCCTGTGTCCCAGCGATTCGCCACTGGCGCGCGAGGTGACCCTGACACTGCCGGTCGACGTGCAGGAGGACACCGAGGTCTACATCCCCATGACCTCGCGCATCGCCCACCTGTTGACCATCGACGTGCTCGCCGTGGGCGTGGCCAAGAATCGTGGTCCGCAGATTAGCGATCAGCTCAAGGCGATCAAGCGCAGCCTGGGATCGCTGAGGGTTTCCAACAGCGTCTCCTGAGCCGCTCGCATTTCGCGGAACGTCGCTCGAGGTGGCGTTTTTTTACACCCTTTATACTGTATATATAGACAGCATTCGTGTTCTGAGTGACACTGGTGGCAACGATTCAACTCTCCCGAGCACTGCCATGTCGTCACTCGCTTCCTGCTGTTTTCGATGGCTACCGCTGCCACCCCTCGCCATGGAGGCCGGCCGATGAGCAGCCTGGAGACCCTGCTCGACAGCCGCCAGGTCTGGCGTGCCCAGACCGGTACTGCTGGCGACCGCGGCGAGGCGATTGCGAGCGGGCACGCCGAGCTCGATGCGTTCCTGCCGGGCGGTGGCTGGCCACCGGCCGCGGTCAGCGAGCTGCTGTCGAGCGGCGCCGGCAACGGCGAGCTGGCCTTGCTGTGGCCCGTGCTCTCGCGAATGACACGGCAAGGCAGGCCGATCGTGCTGATTTCGCCACCGGGGGCACCTTACCCGGCAGCGTGGCGGCAGGCGGGTGTGACGCTCGGGCAGTGCCACTGGCTCGAAGTGCAGGGTCGCGAGGCGTTATGGGCGGCGGAGCAGTGTCTGCGCGCCGGCTGCTGCGGGGCCGTCATGGCCTGGCTGCCGCAGGCCGATAGCCGTCTCATGCGCCGGTTGCAGGTGGCGGCGGCCAGCGGGAATACGCTGGCCTTCGTGCATCGTCCTTTGGTGAAGGTGGCCGAGGCATCACCGGCGCCACTGCGGTTGCGGTTGCACCGGCACGCCGAGCTGGAAGTCCTCAAGTGTCGCGGCGGCTTGGTCTCCTCGCGTCGGATCGCCTTCGGCGGCGGGACGTGACCGCATGCGTTGGGTCTGCCTGCTGTTCCCGCGTCTGGCGCTGGAGGGCGCGCTGCGTCGCCGCCCCGATCCCGGCGCTCCGTTCGCACTGATCGACGGGCCGCCACCGCGTCAATGCATCCGTGCTGCCAATCGCGCGGCCCGCGATCGAGGCGTCAGGCCCGGACAGGCGCTGGGCTTCGCCGAAGCGCTCTGTGACAGCCTGGAAACCGCGCCGTTCGATGCCGAATCCGTCGAACGCTGGCGCCGACGTCTGGCCGCCTGGGCCTATGGCTTCAGCGCTCAGGTCAGCCTTCACTATCCCCATGCGCTGGTATTCGAAATCGCCAGCAGTCTCGATCTGCTCGGCCCCTGGCCACGGCTGGAGGCGCGTCTGCGCGCAGAACTCGGCGAGCTCGGCTTTTCGCATCGACTGGTGATCGCCCCCAATCCGGCGGCGGCGCGGGTGCTGGTCAATGTCCACGATGGCCTGGCGGTGGACGAGAGCGGGCTGGAAGCGGCGTTGGCAGGCCTGCGTCTCGATCGGGCCGGGCTGGCGAGCCTCGATGCCGATCGTGACATCGTGCAGACCCTGACCCGCAGTGGCTTCCAGCGTCTGGGCGAGCTGTTCGTCCTGCCGCGCAGCGCCCTGGCCCGACGTTTCGGGGGCCGCCTGATGCGCCACCTGGGCGAACTGCGGGGAGAGTGGCCGCTGGCGCTGGATTACCACCGCCCGACGCCGCGGTTTTCCCGCACCTTCGCGTTCGATCAGCCAGTGCATGCCATTGCCGGCCTGGCCTTTCCGCTCAAGCGTCTGCTGCAGGAACTGAGCCTGTTTCTGATCGGCCAGGACGCCGGGGTCGAGCGATTCCGGGTCACGTTCGAACTGGAGGATGGCCCGCCGCAGACCGTCGAGATCGGTCTGTTGTCGGTACAGCGTGACCCCGACACCCTGCTCGAGCTGACCCGAGCGCATCTGGAGCGTGTGCGCCTCGCCGGCCCGGTGATGGCCTTGACGCTCTTCGCACCTCGGCTCTCCGACTATGCCCCGACAAGACGCGAGTTGCTGGAGGGGCCGGCGCGCCAGGCCCAGGCCTGGGCGGCGCTGCACCAGCGGCTGGTGGCGCGATTGGGGGAGTCGGCACTCCGGCCGCTGGTCGAACATCGCGAGTATCGGCCGGAGAAGGCGGTGCTGAGCGGCATCGGACCTCGGGCGCGTGACGCCAGCGCCGGCCCGCCTCGTCCCGGCTGGCTAGTGCCGGCGCCGCAGCGCTGCGATGGCGACGTGGTGCAACTGCTGGCGGGGCCGGAGCGAATAGAAAGCGGCTGGTGGGACGGTGGCGACATTCGACGCGACTACTATCTGGCCCAGTGGGTGGATGGTCGCCACGCCTGGGTCTGGTGCGAGCCGGGACGGCAGGGCTGGTATCTGCACGGATGGTTCGGATGAACGAGCTCTTTCCACTGCGGCCCGACGCTGC
>NZ_PZJL01000001.1:0-524895 GCF_003206585.1 Salinicola sp. CR57 | reverse complement strand
CCCGACGCTGCCGCTTCGGACGCCCGTGAGTCGGTAGGCGAAGATTTGGGCGCCTGTAGAATCGGCGCGGGTTCGGGCGCCTTAGGAAAACCCTACGCCGAGCTGCACTGCCTTTCCGCATTCAGCTTCCAGCGCGGTGCTTCCACTGCGGATGAACTGTTCGAGCGGGCGGCGCGGCACGGCTATCGGGCCCTGGCGATCACCGACGAAGCCACGCTGGCCGGCATCGTGCGCGGCTGGCAGGCGGCGCGTGAGTACGGCATCGACCTGATCGTCGGAGCCGAGTTTCGTACCGAGTGCGGCATCAAGCTGGTGCTGCTGGTGGAGAATCGGCGGGGTTACGAAGCGCTCTGCGGATTGATTACCCGCGTTCGTGGCCGTGCTCCCAAGGGCGAGTACCGGCTGCTCGCATTGGATCTCGAGGGACTCGATGGCGGTGACGGCCTGTTCGCGCTGTGGATTCCCGGCGCGGTACCGGATCCCTATGTCGGGAAGCGATTGGCCAATATCTTTCCCGACCGGCTGTGGCTGGCGGTGGAGCTGCACTACGGCTTCGAGCAGGGCTGCGACAACGCGGCGCGCCTGGCCCAGTTGCAGGCCCTGGCCGAGTCGCTGGGCATTCCGGTAGTGGCGACGGGAGACGTCCACATGCACGCCCGTGGCCGGCGGGCGCTGCAGGATTGTCTCACCGCCATTCGCCACCACCAGAGCGTATTCGAGGCCGGAGATACCCTGTTCGCCAACGGCGAGCGCCATCTGCGTACGCGTGACGCGCTGTCCGCGATCTATCCCGCCGCGTTGATGGCCGAAAGCGTCACACTGGCGTCGCGCTGCCGCTTCGATCTCGGCGAGCTCGAGTACACCTACCCCCATGAGGTGGTACCGGACGGCAAGACCCCGGCCGAATGGCTGCGCGAACTGACCTCGGAAGGGTGCCGGCGGCGATGGCCGGATGGGGTGCCCGAGAAGACGGCAGGGCAGATCGACCACGAACTCGCGCTGATCGAAGAGCTCGGCTACGAGCACTATTTCCTGACCGTGCACGACATCGTCGACTTCGCGCGGCGCCAGCACATCCTGTGCCAGGGGCGCGGCTCGGCGGCCAACTCGGCGGTCTGTTTCGCGCTGGGGATTACCGAGATCGATCCGTCGCGCACGGCGCTGCTGTTCGAACGTTTCATCTCCCGCGAGCGCGACGAGCCACCGGATATCGATGTCGATTTCGAACATGAACGGCGGGAGGAGGTGATCCAGTACGTCTTTCGCCGCTACGGACGGCATCGGGCGGCGCTGACCGCGGTGGTCAGCCATTACCATGCCGCCGGCGCGATTCGGGATATCGGGCGGGCACTGGGTTTCGCGCCGGAGCGGATCGATCGACTCGCCCGCTGTGCCGGGCGCTGGACCGATCACATTCCCGATCCGGCGCGGCTGCGCGAGCAGGGGTTCGAGCCCGACGAACCAGCGCTGCAGCGGCTGCTGGTGCTGGCCGGCACGCTCATCGGTTTTCCGCGCCATCTCTCCCAGCATCCGGGGGGCTTCGTGATCTCGGATGCGCCGCTGCAGACGCTGGTGCCGGTGGAAAACGCCGCCATGCCGGAACGCACCGTGATCCAGTGGGACAAGGACGATCTCGACCTGGTCGGCCTGCTCAAGGTCGACGTGCTCTCGCTGGGCATGCTGACGGTGCTGCGACGAAGCCTGGATCTGCTGCGCCGGCATCGCGGACTCGACTACGAGCTGGCGACGATTCCCAAGGAGTGCAACGAGACCTACGCCATGATCCAGCGCGCCGACACCCTGGGCGTGTTCCAGATCGAATCCCGCGCACAGATGGCGATGCTGCCCCGGCTCAGGCCGGCCAAGTTCTACGATCTGGTGATCGAGGTGGCGATCGTGCGCCCCGGGCCGATCCAGGGCGACATGGTGCACCCCTATCTCAAGCGGCGCAGCGGCGAGGAGCCGATCACCTACCCCTCGCAGGCGTTCGAGCAGGTCTTCGAGCGTACCCTGGGCGTACCGCTGTTTCAGGAACAGGTGATGGCGCTGGCGGTGGAGGCCGCGGGCTACAGTCCTGGCGAGGCCGACCAGCTGCGCCGTTCGATGGCAGCCTGGAAACGCCACGGGGGGCTCGAGCCTCATCGCCAACGGATCGTCGACGGCATGCTGGAACGTGGCTACGCCAGAGAGTTCGCCGAGCGCATCTTCGAGCAGATCAAGGGCTTCGGCAGCTACGGCTTCCCTGAATCCCACGCTGCCAGCTTCGCCCTGCTCACCTATGCCAGCTGCTGGTTCAAGTGTCACGAGCAGGCGATCTTCGCCTGCGCCCTGATCAACAGCTGGCCGATGGGCTTCTATTCGCCGGATCAGGTGCTGCAGGACGCTCGCCGCCACGGCGTCGAGGTGCGCCCGGTCGACATCCGCCAGAGCCAGTGGGAGAGCACGCTGGAGCCGGCGGACGAGAGCACCCCCGCGACCACCGGCGCGCTGGCGATCCGGCTCGGGCTTCACATGATCAAGGGCTTGGCCGAGAGCGACGGCCAACGCCTGCTGGCGGCGCGCGACACGCCCGGCTGCGACAGCGTCGAGCGCCTGGCGGCGAGGTCCGGGGTCAAGCGGGCGGTCTTGTCACGGCTCGCCGATGCCGGCGCGCTGGAAGGGCTGGCGGGTGATCGCCATCGGGCGCGCTGGGCCGCGGCCGGGATCGAGGCTTCGCTGCCACTGTTTTCCGGAGTCGATAGCGAAGAGGAACCCCTCACGCTGCCGGCCATCGAGATCGGCGAGGCCATCAAGGCGGATTACGCCACGCTCGGCACTACCCTGGGGCCGCACCCGCTGGCGCTACTGCGCCAGCACTGCCGCTCGGGTGGCCCCCGTGGTCTCGGCGGCGTGGTGGATTCGAAGCGCCTCGCCGACCTGTCCGGTGATGTCGGCGTGGCGATCGCCGGGCTGGTGGTCGGGCGCCAGCGCCCGGGCTCGGCCAAGGGGGTGACATTCCTGACCCTCGAGGACGAGTTCGGCATGATCAATGTCGTGGTCTGGCCGCGGCTTGCCGAGCGCTATCGCCGTATCTTGCTCGAATCCCGTCTGCTGCGGGTGACCGGCAAGCTGGAGAGCCAGGAGGGTGTCCGTCATGTGATCGCCCGGCACCTGGCTGACCTCACCGGTCTGCTGGAGGGGTTGAGTACGCGCAGCCGGGATTTTCACTGATCCGAGCTACGAGCTACGAGCTACGAGCTACGAGCTACGAGCTACGAGCTACGAGCGAAAGGCAAGCGTAAAACGTCACGACCGGCTTCAGGCCGCCTTGGAGCGACGGTGAGCGTAAACCGAAATGGGAGCCGGCGAGTCGCGAGCGGCTGGCCGAGCGAGGCTGAACTATGGTTAGGTGCTGAGATAAGGTTGGGCATTGAACCATCACGCCGTGCGATCTGTCTTCAATCATGGTGCGGCAAGGACCGATGGTATTTGTCTTTCATACACTGGAATTGTTTTTCAATCACAAGAGGCGGCTGATTTATGGAGAGCATTGGCGTAGGGCCCTGGATCGCGATCGTCGTGGCGGTGGGCGCCGTTGGCGTATTGGTCGGTTACTGGCTGGGTACCAAGATGGGGGGCCACAACACCGAGCCGATGCGCGAACTCAACCGCGAACACACCGCCTACAAGGAGGACGTCCGCGAGCATTTCGAACAGGTCTCCGCGACCATGACCCGTATGGTCGAGGATTATCGCGAGATGTATCACCACGTCGCCAAGGGCGCCGAGAAGCTCGCCGACATGCACCACGAGACGGTGATCGAGCCGCCGCCCAAGCCCGAGGCAATCACCCAGGACCGGCCTGCCGGCGACGAGGCGTCCGATACGCCGACTGCCGACAAGGAGAAGGTGTCGGCGGCTTCGTCGGCTCCCCGGGAGACGCCGTCGGCGACGGCTCCCACGGCCTCCGGCGCGGCGGCGAAATCTTCCGCCTCCTCCTCGGCGACCGGTGCCGCCGGTGCCGGAGCATCGTCTGCGCCCACGCGTCCCCAGGACGCGGCGATCCGGGCTGCCGCCGAAGACGCCGCCACGTCGCAGAAGCGCTGATCGCCCCTCGCCACTCAGCCGTGGCGGGCGTCGTGTCAGGTGGAGCGCACCGGCTATGTTAAGCTGGCGCGCTCTTCTCTATTTCAAGCAGCAGGCCCCGCACGGTTCCCAATGGATGATGTCTCGGCACTAATCGACTCCCTCAACGCCAACCAGCGCGAGGCCGTCGCCGCGCCGCCCGGCAATATGCTGGTGCTGGCCGGTGCCGGTTCGGGCAAGACCCGGGTTCTGGTGCATCGCATCGCTTGGTTGATGCAGGCGGAAGGCGTCTCCCCCTACGCGATTCTGGCGGTGACCTTCACCAACAAGGCGGCCCGCGAGATGCGCACGCGTCTCGAGGCGCTGCAGGGCGCGTCGCTGCGCAACATGTGGGTCGGTACCTTCCACTCCATTGCTCATCGCCTGCTGCGCACGCACTGGCATGACGCGCGGTTGCCCCAGCATTTCCAGATCATCGACAGCGACGACCAGCTGCGGTTGGTCAAGCGCCTGCTGCGGGATCACAACGTCGACGACGAGCGCTATCCGCCCAAGCAGGTGCAGTATTTCATCGGCGGCTGCAAGGAGGAGGGACTGCGCCCGCAGCAGGTGGCGACCCACGGCGATCCCTACATGGCCAAGATGGTCGAGCTCTACGAGCTCTATCAACTGACCTGCGAGCGGGGCGGACTGGTCGACTTCGGCGAGCTGCTGCTGCGCAGCCTGGAGCTGCTGCGCGATACGCCGGCGCTGCTCAAGCACTATCGCGAACGCTTCGGCCATATTCTGGTCGACGAGTTCCAGGACACCAATACCCTGCAGTACGCCTGGCTCAAGCTGCTGGCCGGCGCCGATGGCAATGGGGGAAGCGATGCCGATCGTGCGGCCATGATCGTGGTCGGCGACGACGATCAGTCGATCTACGGCTGGCGCGGGGCCAAGGTCGAGAACATCCGTCGTTTCGAGAGCGAGTTCGCCAATACCCGGACCGTGCGCCTGGAGCAGAACTACCGCTCCACCAGTGTGATTCTGGATGCCGCCAATGCGCTGATCAGCCAGAACAGCGGGCGCATGGGCAAGGAGCTGTGGACCGACGGCGAGACCGGGGAGAAGATCTCGGTCTATGCCGGCTTCAACGATCTCGACGAGGCTCGTTTCATCGTCGATACCATCGGCGAGCAGGGCCGCAACGGCTTCGCGCGCCGCGAGATGGCGATTCTCTACCGCTCCAACGCCCAGTCGCGGGTGATCGAGGAGGCGCTGATCCGCAGCGGCGTGCCGTATCGCATCTACGGTGGCCAGCGCTTCTATGAACGGCTCGAGATCAAGAACGCGCTGGCCTATCTGCGGCTGCTGCTCAATCGCGAGGACGACGCCTCGCTGGAACGGGTGATCAACGTGCCGCCCCGCGGGATCGGCACGCGCACGGTGGAGATCCTGCGTGGCCGCGCCCGCGACACCAGCGTGTCGCTGTGGCAGGCACTGCACGACAGCCTGAGCGACGGCACGCTCAAGGGGCGGGCCGGGAATGCGATCAACGCCTTCGCCGAGCTGATCGAGCGCCTCGACAACGACACCGCCGGCATGGCGCTCTACGAGATCATCGGTCACGTCATTCAGGTCTCCGGGCTAATCGAGCATCACCGCAGCGAGAAGGGCGAGAAAGGCCAGGCACGGGTCGAGAACCTCGAGGAGCTGATCAACGCGGCCCGAGCGTTCTCGCAGAGCGCCCAGGCCAATCCGATCGACCTGCAGGAGGTGGGCGAAGGCGCCGCGGCGCTGGAGCCGTTCCTGGCCGAGGCGGCACTCAATGCCGGCGATCACGAAGCCGACGAGTTCGAGGATTGCGTCCAGATGATGACGCTGCACTCGGCCAAGGGTCTGGAGTTCCCGGTGGTGTTCGTGGCCGGTATCGAAGAGGGGTTGTTCCCGCACAAGATGTCGCTGGAAGAACCGGGGCGCCTCGAGGAGGAGCGCCGGCTCTGCTACGTGGGCATGACCCGTGCCATGCGCAAGCTCTACCTCACCTACGCCGAGATTCGCCGCCTGCATGGGCGCGAGACCATGGCGCGACCCTCGCGGTTCTTGCGGGAAGTCCCCGAGGAGCTGCTCGAGGAGGTGCGCCTGCGCGGCCAGGTATCGCGACCGGTGACCTCCCGGCCCAGCGTGGGGCCGGCGCGTCAGCAGGGCGTTGAAGGCGGCGACGATCTGCCATCGCTGTCGCTCGGCCAGCGCGTCAGCCATCCGCTGTTCGGCGAGGGTGTGATCCTCGATGCCGAGGGTGAAGGGGCTCGGGCTCGGGTGCATGTCAGTTTCGAGGGCGAGGGCGACAAGTGGTTGGTACTGGGATTCGCCAAACTGACCCCGCTGTGAATCTGTCATCGTCACGAAGTTGCAACAATTCCGTGCGATGATCGCGGCTATAGGTGTCTCTACGCCTGTCGCGTTCAGGCCATCGAAGACAGATCCTTGCTGGCAGGCTCAACTGCCCAGTCATAGTGCCAGATACGTCAACGCCCCCAAGACAAGCCGTCGGAGTCACGCATGGATATCACCAGCGATACCCACAGTCAGCACATCTCGCAGCAGTACAATCAGGATCTCGAGACCATCAAGACCCAACTGATGGCCATGGGAGGGCTGGTCGAGAAGCAGCTCCAGGAAGCACTGGATGCACTGTTGGATGGCGACAGCCAACTGGCGATTCGGGTGCGCGACAACGACACCAGCGTCAACGACATGCAGCTCAAGATCGACGAGGAGTGCGTGCGGATTCTGGCGCGTCGCCAGCCGGCAGCTTCCGATCTGCGCCTGGTGATCGCGGTCATTCGGGCTACCAATGATCTCGAGCGGATGGGCGACGAAGCCAACAAGATCGCGCGCAACGCCATCGATCTGATCGAGTCGGGGCGCATCCCCCAGGGCAGCGTGGAGATTCGTCACATCAGCGAACACGTGCGCAGCATGTTGCGCGATTCCCTGACCGCCTTCGCCCGCTTCGATACCGAACTGGCACTGAAGGTGGTTCAGGAAGACGCGTCGGTGGATAGCGAGTACACCACGGCCATGCGATCGCTGGCGACCTTCATGATGGAAGACCCTCGCTCCATCGGTGGCGTGCTCAGCGTCATGACGGTACTGCGCGCGCTCGAGCGCATCGGCGATCACGCCGACAACCTCGCCGAGCACGTCATCTATCTGGTGAAGGGGCGCGATATCCGCCATACCTCGGTGGACGAACTCGATCGGGAAGCCCTGGGCCGAAGCGACAAGCGCTAGGCCTGGCTGAAAAGCCGACGGGCGCAGACCGATCCTGGGCCCATACCCTGCAGTTCGATGTGCTTCCCGCCTCATTCGTGGGCGCAGCGCAGGATCGGCGACAGAGAGGACCGGATTGGTGCGCCCAGTCGATCGTTGACGCCGTATCGGCAAGGGGCGGAGTTCTCAGACCTCGCCTGGGGCCCGTCGCTCGCCGGCTGGAGGGCATGCGGGGTCAGGATTGACGCCGCGCCGCAGGGAGTGTGTTAGCGTGTCGATCACGCAACACTTTGTCTGGTCGACGGATTCAGCATGATCTATCCCCTTCAAGCGATTATCCAAGGCACGCGCCTGGTGTTCGAACCCGGGCTGCGTCGCTTCGTGATCGGTCCGATTCTGGTCAACCTGCTGCTGTATGGCGGCACCATCTACTATCTGATCGGCAACTTCGGCGGCTGGCTCGACTACGGCATGCGCCAGGTGCCGGGCTGGCTGACCTGGCTCGAGTGGCTGATCTGGCCGCTGCTGGTGGTTGCCCTGGCGCTGATCGTCTTCTTCACTTTCACCCTGGTCTCCAACCTGATCGCGGCGCCGTTCTACGGCTTCCTGGCCGAAAAGGTGGAAACCCGGGTCACCGGGCGGCCGCCCAGCGACGAGCTCGGCTGGATCAAGACCGGCGTCGATGCGCTGGGGCGGGAACTGGTCAAGCTGGGCTATATCCTGCCGCGCATGGCGGTGCTGTTCCTGCTGGGGTTCGTGCCGGGGCTGAACCTGATCACCCCCTTTCTGTGGGCGGCGTTCTCGGCCTGGATGATGGCCGTCCAGTATCTCGATTACCCGATGGACAACAATCAGGTCAGCTTCACCGACATGCGCCGTCGGCTGCGCGGGCGCTGGTGGCCGACGTTGACCTACGGCGCTTGCATGTCGGTGGCGACCTGGGTGCCGGTGCTCAATCTGATTCTGTTGCCCGGCGGCGTTGCCGGTGGCGTCATGCTATGGGATCGCTACTACCGCTCCATGGTGCCGGCCACCCGCTGATGGCGCACGACAGGCGCGCGCCAACGAGGCCTGGGTCGACAAGAAAAATGGTGGATGGGGTTGAAAGCCGCTCCGGGACACGCCATCTAGACTGAACGGCAGGGAGATTTGCCGAAGTGGTGAAATCGGTTTCGCCCAGCCTTCGGAAAATCTTTTTGAAATCAAAGTGATATTTTATCGTGGCAACGCTGTGCGAAGATCGGGCTCGCTTGACACCGCGACGCGTTGCTCACTATTTTGATTCACCCGAGAGGCGCCCACGTCGGGCAATGCCTCCTCATGAAAGGGAGTTTTGATCATGGCTCATAGCTTACCGTCGCTACCCTACGCCTATGACGCGCTGGAACCCAAGATCGACGCGATGACGATGGAGATTCACCACTCTCGTCACCATCAGACTTACGTCAACAACCTCAACGCCGCGCTGGAAGGCACCGGGCTCGAAGAGGTGCCGGTCGACAAGCTGATGGCCGATATCGACAAGGTGCCGCAGGACAAGCGCCAGGCTGTCATCAACAATGGTGGCGGCCACGCCAACCACTCCCTGTTCTGGACCGTGATGTCCAAGGATGGCGGTGGCGAGCCGACTGGCAAGGTGGGCGAGGCCATCAGCAGCGAGCTGGGCGGCTACGAGACCTTCCAGGAAGAGTTCAAGAAGGCGGCAACCGGTCGTTTCGGCAGCGGCTGGGCATGGCTGGTGGTGACACCCGAGAAGAAGCTCAAGGTCATCAACACCCTCAACCAGGACAGCCCGCTGATGGAAGGCCTGACGCCGATCCTGGGACTGGACGTCTGGGAACACGCCTACTATCTGAAGTACCAGAACAAGCGTCCGGACTATATCGCGGCGTTCTTCGACGTCATCAACTGGGATGAAGTCAACCGTCGCTACGCCGAAGCGACTGCCTGATCATCGGGCCGATGTCTCGATGGTAGGCCGTTTCAGGATGCCCCCACCTCGGGGGCATCTTGCGTTGGTACCCGCTTTGGCAAGGATTCCCCCCGTAGCGCCTTTTCTGATACGCTGATCGCGCTGGCGTCCTGCCGGCTCCGCTCATCGATCCACCCTCGCGACGATCCGATACCATGACTGCACAACGCTGCGACGCCACGCTGACGCTTACCGATGTGAATGATTTTCGATTGCGCCTGATATCGTTTCTGGATGAGTACGATGTGGCCTATCGCAGCGACGAGCGCCAGGTGGCGATCGACCTGCCGGGCGGCGAAGCGCGTTTCTCGGTGAGCCGGGTCGGCCTTCACCTCGAGGCGGAGGCCGACGCGAGAGATGGATTGGAGACGCTGCGCGGCATCATCGAGCACTACGTCTCGCTGTTCGCTGGCGAGAACGCCCTGCCGCTGCACTGGCATGGAGACGTGGTGGCGGCACCGACCTTCGCCAATTTTCGCGAGATGCGGGTGACCCGGGTCGAGGAGCTTAGCCCCAGCATCCGTCGTTTGACTCTGAGTGGCGAAAACCTGGCGCGCTTCGATCATCCGCAAGAGTGGCACGTGCGGCTGCATTTCCCCCCGGTCGGCATCGATCGCCCCCAGTGGCCCCGACCCACCGCGGAAGGTGGTACCCAATGGCCGCCGGAAGATCGACGGGCCGAGATTCGCTACTACACCATTCGCCGCCTGGACGTCGTCAGCGGCGAGGTGGATATCGATTTTCTGCTACACGAAGCCCCGGGGCCGGGAGGCGATTTCGCCCGCCGAGCCAAACCGGGCGACATCTGTGGCATGGCTGGTCCCTACGGCCGGGGCGTCGCCGACGCATCCCACTACCTGCTGGCCGGCGACGAGACGGCCATTCCCGCCATCGCGCGGTTGCTGGAGACATTGCCGGCGAGCGCGCAGGTCGAGGCGTGGCTGGAGGTCGAATCGCCGGTGGACGAGCTGGAACTGCCGGTCGCCGATCACTGCCGCATCAGTTGGCGGCACCGCTGTCGCGGTCACGCGCCGAGCGAGCAGCTTGCCTCGGCAGTGGTCGAGGCGATGCCCGATACCCGCGACGATCTGTTCGTCTGGTTCGCCGGTGAAGCCGATGTCAGCCAACGCCTGCGCAAGCGTCTTAAACAGGAGTTCGGGCTGCAGAAGGGGCAGCACTTGGTGACAGGCTATTGGAAGAGAGAGGCCGGCTGAGTCCAGCGCCTACCGAGTTCGTTCGAGTACCAGCAGCGGATCGATCCGGGTATCGAACCAGTTCATGCCCCAGTGCAGGTGGGGCCCGGTGGCGCGCC
The DNA here is from genome assembly GCF_003206585.1 of Salinicola sp. CR57. NCBI lineage: Bacteria > Pseudomonadati > Pseudomonadota > Gammaproteobacteria > Oceanospirillales > Halomonadaceae > Salinicola > Salinicola sp. CR57. The sequence goes on along the minus strand of NZ_PZJL01000001.1, from coordinate 514,288 downwards.
CGGTCGCCCCCACTGCACCGATCACGTCGCCCTGCTCGACGCGATCGCCGACCTTCACGTCGATCCGCGACAGATGCAGGAAGTTGGAGCTGATGCCATAACCGTGGTCGAGCAGCACCGTACCGCCGGTCAGATAGAGATCGTCGGCAAAGGTGATCACGCCGCTCGCCGGGGCCTTGACCGGCGTGCCCTCGGCGGCGGCGATGTCCATGCCCGAGTGCGCCGATCCCGGCGTGCCGTTGTAGATGCGCTGGTTGCCGAAACGCCCGCTGATGCGCCCCTCCACCGGCCAGACGAAGGTCTGGGCGAACCCCACTCGGTCGTCGTTGCGCTTTCGCTCGGCGCTGACGGCGGCCTGCTCGCGGGCAATGCGGGCGGCGATCTCCGGTGGCGGCGAGACGGTCCTGGGCGGCACGCCGTCAATGCGTTCGATCGGCCAGTCCCGGGGCGTGATCGCGACCGCCGCGCTCTGCTGGCGACCATCCGGTGTGGTGATCGACACCGTCTGACGACCACTGGCATCGCGGCCGACACCGAAGACCACGGTGCCATAGCCGGTAACCCGGAGATCGTGTCCCGCCACGGTGACCTGACTGCCGGGCGGCACGCGTCCGATCACCATCGAGCCCTGCTGGACGCTGTCGGGGAAGGTGACCGGCACCGCATCGGCGCGTGTTTCGACCACGACGCTCGACAGCAGCAGCATGAAGACGGTGGCGCCGAGTCGTCGGCACCACCAGAGAGAGGCGGGGATCGATATCACCTTTCGGCACTCCGTATCGCGGGATGCCGCCACCATAACCCGAGCCGGTAGCGGAAGACACGCGGATGGGAGACGGGACCGAGCCGAGAGGGCGCTCTAGAACGACTCCCAATCGTCGTTATCGCTCGGTGTAGAGCGTGTCGCGCTCTTGCCACCCGGCGAGGAGGCCGCCGCCAATATCGGCGCCGGGGTCGAGGGTGACGGCGAGCGATAGCGCGATACCATCTCATCGTATTCGACATCGGGGATCTTGAACCCGGCCAGTGCCCGCTCCAGTGTCGCCACCTGCGCATTGAGCGTGGCGGCGGCGGCCGATGCCTGCTGCACCAGTGAGGCGTTCTGCTGGGTGACGTGATCCATCTGCACGACGGCCTCGTTGACCTGGTCGATACCGTTGGACTGTTCGCCGGAAGCGATCGAGATCTCCTCGATCAGATCGGTCATGCGGGCCACCGAATCCACGGCACGACGAATGGTCTCGCCGGCCTGCCCGACGATCTCGGAACCGGCGCCGATCTTGCGATTCGAGGCATCGATCAGCTCGCGGATCTCGCGGGAGGCCTCGGCGCTGCGGCTGGCCAGGGTGCGGACTTCATTGGCGACGACCGCGAATCCCCGGCCCTGCTCGCCGGCCCGGGCGGCTTCCACCGAGGCGTTGAGCGCCAGGATATTGGTCTGGAAGGCGATCGAGTCGATCACGCCGACGATCTCGGTGACCCGGCGCGAGCTGTCGGTGATGCCCTGCATAGTCGAGACGACCTGATCCATCATCTCGCCGCCCTCCGCGGCGGTGGCGCGGGCCTCACCGGCCAGACCGCTCGCCTGGCGGGCGTTGTCGGCATTCTGGCGTACGGTCTGGGTCAGTTCCTCCATGCTGGAGGCCGTCTCGCCGACGGATGCCGCCTGCTGTTCGGTTCGCGCCGCCAGATCCTGGTTGCCGCTGTGGATCTGGCCCACGCCGACGGTGATGGTGGTCGAGGCGTGGCGAACGTTGGTCATCGATTCGGCCAGGTGAATCCGCATGCCCTCGATGGCTGCGAGCAGGCTGTGGCGGTCGCCGGCGCCGATCTTCAGCGCGGTGGTGAGATCGCCCTCGGCCATGCCTTGGATCGCGTCTCGCGCCTGGCGCGGGTCGCCTCCCAGGTCGCCCAGCACGTTGCGGATGATCCAGCCCATGATCAGCGTGATGATGATGCCGATGGCACCGGCGATCAGGCTCATCTTCAACACGCCGGCCCAGAACGCCTGCTGGATGTCGCTGATATAGACGTTGGCGGCGAGATACCAGTCCCACTCGGGGACGTAGCGCACGTAGTTGAGGCGCGATATGTCCTGGCCATCGGCGTTGGTGGAGGTGTACTCCAGGGTGCCATCGTCGGGGGAGTCCGCCAGCGCCTTGAGCTCGCGATAGAAATAGATGCCGTTGTCGTCGCGGAAACCGCTCATGTCCGTGCCGATTTCGCGCTTGGGGTGATAGACCAGATGGATGTTGCTGTCGAAGGCGTAGACATAGCTGCCGTCGAGATCCAGGGCCGACAGGTTCCTGCGCGCGAAATCCTTGGCGGCTTGTTCGGAGAACTCGCTATCGTTGGCGCGTTCGACATAACGCTCGACCAGTGTCTGGGCGCTGGTCACGAAGCTCTTGAGACTGCTGACGCGCTCGGCCATCAGTGTCTCGCGCTTCTCCAGGGCCATCCAGCCCACCAACACCAGCATGCCGAACCACATCAGTCCCACCGTGATCCAGAGTTTTTGCCGCATCGTCATCGCGAAAACCGTCCCTTTCCTAGCTACCTGCCGATTCATATGGAGGATTAAACTAATAATCCGCCCACTTTATCGGCAGCCTCTAATCAAGATTGAGAGATCGATTCCTACGATTTCGGTGTGATGCGCTTGGTCTGGTCTGGTCTGGTCTGGTCTGGCCGTGGCACGCCGTGCGTTGCCCGACGCGGTTCGGCGATCGTGCCGGCATGGGTGGAGGGGCGTCCGCCGTGGGTAGCGACGGCCTCGTTCAGGGGGATGGCGCCGACCCTGTGTCAGCGCCGACCAGTCGCGTAGCGGGGAACACGCAGCGGAAGCGCGCGCCGAGCCCCGGGCGGCTGACGATTTCCAGGCTGGCGTCGTGGCGCAGCAGCACGTGCTTGACGATGGCCAGGCCCAGCCCCGTGCCGCCGGTGGCGGCGCTGCGGCCCTTGTCGACGCGATAGAAGCGCTCGGTCAGTCGCGGAATATGGACGGGATCGAAACCCTCGCCGTTGTCTTCCACTTCGATGGCGGCGCCGTCGTGCCAAGGCTTCCAGCGCAGGGTGATGGTGCTGCCTTCCGGTGTGTAGCGAACGGCGTTGAAGACCAGGTTGGAGACGGCACTGCGTATCTCCTTGGTGTTCGCCAGCAGCCGTCGCGACTCGTCGGCTTCTATCGACAACTGGTGGTGTTGTGCGCTCAACTCCCGGGCATCGGCGACGATATCGTGGAGCAGCGTCGTCACGTCCAGCGTATCGCGGTCGTCGTCGGGGCTATCGATCTCGAGCCGCGACAGCAGCAGCAGATCCTCGACCAGGTGCTGCATGCGCATGGTCTGCGCCTGCATCTGGCCGAACCCGCGCTGCCAGCGCTGGGGCAACTGGTCGGCGTGGTCCGAGTAGGTTTCGAGATAACCGGCCAGCACCGTCAGTGGCGTGCGCAGCTCATGGGAGACGTTGGCGACGAAGTCGCGGCGCATCATCTCCAGCTGATGCAGCCGGGACACGTCCCGCGCCATCAGCAGGCGTTCGTTGTCGCCGAACAGGGTGAGATGGAACTGCAGGGTACGATTGGCCTGGACCGGGGAGGGAATCAGTAGCGGCTCGCGATAGTCGCCCGTCTCGAAGTAGGCGATGAAACGGGGATCGCGCAGGAAGTTGGTGATCGGCTGACCGCGGTCGTGATCGGGCTGCAGGCCGAGCATGTCGCCGGCGGCGCTGTTCCACCACTCCAGGTCGCCATTGGGATCCAGCATCACCACGCTGTCGCGCATCGCCTCGCAGGAGTCCTGGATGCGCCGCAGAATATCGCGCAGTCGTTGCTGCAGCTGGGTCTGGGCTTTCTGATAGTGATACAGGCGATCGAACAGGTCGCCCCAGACTCCGGTGCCGGGTGGTGGCGCCTCGCGGGGATTCTTCAGCAGCCAGACATAGAGCATGCGCACGTGGCACAGGTGGAGGAAGACATAGAGCCCCAGGCCAGCCGCTAGCCCCCAGCCCAGCCCGGCGAGCAGGTCGCCGCCCAGCTTGCCGAGCAACAGTCCCATGGCGCCGAGCCCGAACAGCATGTAGCCGAGGCGCCACAGTTCGTTGATCCAGTAGCGCACGTCCTGACTTACTCCCTGACCGAAAAGCGGTAGCCGGTGCCGCGCACGGTCTGGACCAGATGCTGGTGCGCTTCGCCGAGGGATTTGCGCAGCCGGCGGATATGCACATCGACGGTACGCTCTTCCACGTAGACGTTGCCGCCCCAGACCTGATCCAGCAACTGGCTGCGGGTGTAGGCACGTTCCTGGTGGGTCATGAAGAACTGCAGCAGACGATACTCGGTCGGGCCGATCTCCAGGGCGCCACCATGGGAGGTGACGCGGTGGCTGGAGGGGTCGAGCCGCAGCCCCTCGACCTCGACCGCCTCCTCGATACCCGGCGGCGTGGCCCGGCGCAGTACCGCCTTGAGTCGGGCCACCAGCTCGCGCGGCGAAAAGGGCTTGGTGATGTAGTCGTCGGCGCCCGCCTCCAGCCCCTGGACCTTGTTGTCCTCTTCACCCTTGGCGGTGAGCAGGATGATCGGCATCTCGGCGGTAGCCTCCTCGCGCTTCAGCCGACGCGCGAGCTCGATGCCGCTGGTGCCGGGCATCATCCAGTCGAGCAGCATCAGGTCGGGTTTCTGGTCCAGCGCCATGGCGTGGCCGGTCTGGGCGTTGTCGGCTTCCAGCACGCGATAATCGGCCATTTCCAGGGCAACGGCGATCATTTCGCGGATAGATGCTTCATCGTCAACGATGAGTACGGTCTTGGAGCTCATGCGTAGTGCCTCGAGTGAGCCGCCGGTTCGCTTTGTTGCGTGGCGTCGATGACGCCATCGGACGTAGCGACCGGCCGTGACAGAACGGTGACGATTACATCGTGAGAATATGACATCGATATGACAGTTACGACAATCGCGTCCTTCAGACCGGCGGCCACAGCGCCAGGACCAGCCCGGCGAACAGCAAGAGTCCCGACCAGAAGTTGTTGAGGAAGGCCTGGAAGCAGGGGCCGCGCTCGCGCTCCCGGATCAGCCACTGCTGATAGACGAAGGTCGCCGCCATCGCTGCCAGCCCCAGCCAGAAGAACCCACCCAGTGCCAGCCGCGCTCCGACCCAGGCCAGCAGCGCCAGGGTCAGCAGCTGCAGCAGGCCGATGATCAGCTTGTCGGCGCGGCCGAACAGGCGCGCGGTGGACTTGACCCCGATCTTGATGTCGTCGTCGCGATCGACCATGGCATATTGGGTGTCGTAGGCCACGGTCCAGGCGACGTTGGCGAGCAGCAGCAGCCACGCCTCCAGCGGCAGGCTGCGGCTCACCGCCATGAACGCCATCGGGATGCTCCACGAGAATGCCATGCCCAGCACCACCTGGGGCAGGTGGGTGTAGCGCTTCATGAAGGGGTAGAGCGCGGCCAGCGCCACGCCGACGAAGGAGAGCAGCACCGTGGCCAGGTTGGTGAAGCAGACCAGCACGAAGGACGCCGCCACCAGCGCCGCGAACAGGAGCTTGGCTTCCTGCTCGCGGATGCGTCCGGTGGCCAGCGGGCGCTCCCGGGTGCGCTTGACGTGGCCGTCGATCTTGCGGTCGGCGTAGTCGTTGACCACGCAGCCGGCGGCGCGCATCAGATAGACGCCGAGCACGAAGATGATCAGGTTGGCGCGATCCGGCAGGCCGCCGGCGGCGAGCCACAGCGCCCACAGCGTCGGCCACATCAGCAGCCAGGTGCCGATCGGCTTGTCGAGCCGGGTCAGGCGCAGGAAGTCCGGCAGGCGGGCGAGGCCGCGGGGCGTGGAAGGGGAACCGGCGCTGGGCATACGAATCTCCGAAACGGCAAGGCCTCTGAATCGGCAACGACTTTACTGCAACTGCGGCCTCGCTTCGAGGTGGGAGCCGTCGTTCAGGTCGTCGGTCGTCGTCCCGGGAGAGCCAGGCCCAGGTCCTCCGCCATTTCGTGCAGGAAGCACTCCTGCACCAGCAGTTGAATGCTGCCGTGACGGAAACGTGACCGCCGCAGCCACACGCCCTCCGCGTCCGCGGAGACTCGCGCCACCTCGATCGGGTCGCGTTGCAGGTCGGGCTGCGCGAATAGCCAACTCCCCAGCGAACGCTCGCCCAGCGTGCGCAGGCGCCGACAACCGGTACGATCCAGTGGGGTGACCGAGCGCGCCGCCACCCACGGTCGCTCGCCGCTCATCAGCGTGACCTCGCGTATCCAGGCGAGGTCGGTCGGCGCCAGCCCCAAGGCAAGCGCCTCGTCGCGGCGCGGTCGTTCGACGCCCTGGTGTTCCAGCCTGACCCGGAAAGGGCGCCTGGAGGCCGCGACCAACCGGGCGGTGAGCGAATCGGTAGAGCCTACCCACTGCCACCAGGCGGCGCTCATGCAAGGTCGGCGGGTGACGGCGGGAACCCAGCGAATCCATCGCCAGGATCGTTCGGCGGGCGACATTGCATGGCAGTAACAAGCTGAGGGCACGCGAAGCGACTCCATCAGGACGCATCAGGGAAGCGCCGTGGAACGGTCAGGAACCACCGGGACGGCGCGGGTCGAAGGCGGCGTAGTGTAACATGAGGCCTCGAGACGACCGACCGACGAGCCCCGCAATGAGTCAATCCGATCCCTCCAGCGCGCCCCTGACGATCATCGGCACCGGCATGGCCGGCGTGGGCCTGGCCCGAGCCGTTCGGAGCCGTGATGGCGAGCGGCCGATCACCCTGATCAGTGCCGACAGTGGCGACGAGTACACCAAGCCGCTGCTCTCCAGCGCCTTCGCCAAGCGGCAGACGCCACAATCGCTGGCCATGCACGATGCGGTGGGCCTGGCCACGACGCTGAAGGCGCGGGTCCGTACCCGGACGCCCGTCGATGCCATCGACCCCGTCGGCCATCGGCTGATGATCGGTGCCGAGACGCTACCCTACGGCCAGCTGGTGCTGGCGACCGGAGCCGCCCCCCGGCAGCCGTTCGAGGTGGCATCCTCGCTGCGCGACCGGGTCTTTCAGATCAACGATCTCGATGACTACCGTCGCTTGCGCGGGGTGCTGGATCGCCACCCCGGCCAGCAGGCCCGCATCGCCATCATCGGCGCCGGGCTGGTGGGTTGTGAGTTCGCCAATGACCTCCATGCAGGAGGCCACCGGATCGCGCTGGTCGCGCCCGAGCCGGCGCCGCTGCCACGCCTGTTGCCACCACCGTTGGGGCGGGCCCTCGGCGAGGCCTTCGCCGAAGCCGGTATTAGCGGTTATTTCGAACGTCAGGTGACAGCGCTTCACGACGATGGCGACGGTGTGACGCTGGCACTCGACGATGGCGAAGTGCTGGCAGCGGATCTGGTGCTGGTCGCGACGGGGCTGTGCCCGCGTACCGGCCTGGCCGAGGCCGCAGGGCTGGCGGTGTCGCCGGCCGGTATCCTGACCGACCGCCGGCTCGCGACCAGTGCACCGGATATCTTTGCGCTGGGTGACGTGGCCTGTGTCGACGGGCTCGGCGCCCCGGCCGGCGGAGTGAGCGCCATGTACGTTCAGCCACTGCAGGCCGCGGTCAAGGCGCTGGCGGCAACGCTGACCGGGATACCGACCGAGGCGAGCTACGGCGCCTGGCCGGTGGTGGTCAAGACACCACTGCTACCGGTTGTCGCGCTGCCACCGCGCGAACCCCCGCACCGCTGGCGGATCGAGGGAGAGGCCAGCGATTTCAGCGCCCTGGCCGAGGATCAGGCAGGGCGGTTGCTGGGCTTCGCGCTGACCGGGCGCTGCGTTCGTCGTAAAGTCGAACTGGCGCGAGCTGCCCCCCCGTTGCTAGGCTAGCCTCGGTGGCTACGGTTGTATCAGCCATGAATCGTCACCTGATGCTGGACAAACCGCGCCCCGAGCGGCTTATTATGCGTTCGGAGGGCATTCCCCTCATCGAGAACAACAACTCGTTTTAGATGCGAGGCGTTTCAGGTGACGCCATAGCCAAACTAGGAGGGCTCTATGCGTAAGCCAGAACTCGCTGCGGCGATTGCCGAGCGTGCGGATCTTTCGAAGGACAAGGCCAGTCAGGTGCTGAACGTCATTCTCGACGAAATCACCGGTACGGTTTCCAAAGGTAGCGATGTCACTTTGATCGGTTTTGGTTCATTTACGGTTCGCGAGCGTGCCGCACGGACGGGTAAGAACCCGCAGACTGGCAAGCCGTTGAACATCCCGGCCAGCAAGACCGTGGCCTTCAAGCCCGGCAAGGCTCTCAAGGACGCCGTCAGCAAGTAAGTTCGGGTTTCGAATTCCCGAGTCGCTCATCCGCCAATGAGCGCAGCGATAGCCGATCCGTCCCGATGCCGGCGGGTCGGCATTATTCGATACATTCCCTGTCCTGTTGATCGGTCGTGCGAGGTGGCATGAAGCTCAAGTTGATGCTGTGGTGGCTTGGCGTGATGCTCAAACGTGCGCGCTCGCGCAAGACGGCATTCCGTGACACGCTGGAAAAGCTCCGTCGGTTCGACTGGGGTGTGGCCACCGAAGACCTGTCGATTGCTCGGCACTATCGCATGACGCCCCAGGCAATCCAGAGCGCTCCCGGTCTGCCGGTGGATCTGGCGCTGGAGCTACGCTTTCGTGACGCCGACAGCGCGACCCGCTTTCTCCGTAAACCGTCTCAGCGCGCCTTCCGAGAGGGGCTGTTCGATGGCCGCCTGCGGTTGGTGGGCGACTCCCGCGATCTGGAGCGACTGCAGGGACTGCTCAAGCATCTCTAGCCTATCTTGATGATGCGCCGGCCCTGAACCGCAGCGCCCCTGGCAGTGATGAACTGCCAGGGGCGCTTTTCGTCGGCCGGCGGGAATGCCCGTCAGCATCCCGTCTTTACTGTGCGGTGGACGGCTTGGCGGCTTCGGCTTCGCTCGACAGGCGAATGGTGATGTCATCGCTGACATTGGGCACATACTGATCCAGGCCGAAATAGCTGCGCTGAAGGGTCGTCTCGGCGTCGAAGCCCAGCGCCGGCACCTTCGCCATCGGATGCTCGCCAACGCCATTGAGCGTGGCGTGCAGCACGACCGGCTTGGTCACGCCCTTGACGGTCAGGTCGCCATGCACGTCGTACCGATCGTTACCCACCGATTCGATCTCGGTGCTCTTGAACGTGGCGTCGGGATACTGCGCAACGTCGAAGTACTCGCTGCCCAGGAACTCCTCGTTGAGTGCCGGCACCTTGGTGTCCACGGTCTTGACCGGAATGGTCACCTCGACACTGGAATTGGCGACGTCGTCCTCATCGAACTGAATGGTGCCGGTCACGTCCGAGAACGTGGCCGTCGGGTGAGAGAACCCGAAGTGGCTCCAGGAAGCCACGACGCTGGTATGCGTGGGATCCATTTGGTAAGTCGTGGTATCTGCCATCGCGCTGACGCTTGCCGTCGACGCCAGCAGGGCTGCAGCCAGGACGATCTTGTTCGACATCATCGGTAACTTCCTCGAGTTGGGTGGTCTTTCACGCTGTTCGAATGGCGGACACCCGTAGGTGGCCGCCAAGATTCAGATCAGGATATCGTCGGCAGATCGAATACCAGCACTTCGGCATCCTCGCCGTGTTCCAGGGTCACGCCTGGCTCTTCCACCAGCATCAGCGCATCGCCGCCCTCAAGCGCCTGGCCGTTGACGCTCACCTTGCCGCGCACCACATAGACGTAGCTCTGACGGCCATCGGCCAGTGCCAGCTCGACACGCTCGTCGGCGTCGAGCAGCGACGCGTAGATGAAGGCATCCTGCTGCAGGGTGAGCGAACCGTCGCGACCGTCAGGCGAGAGAATCAGGCACAGCCGGCCACGCTTGTCGGCATCCGTGAAATCCTTCTCGGCGTAGTGCGGGGTCAGGCCGCGCTCTCGGGGGAACAGCCAGATCTGCAGGAAGTGGACCGGTTCGCTGGTCGAGTGGTTGAACTCGCTGTGCTCGACGCCACTTCCCGTGGTCATGATCTGCACTCGGCCGGGGCCGATCGAGGAGCCGTTGCCCAGGGTGTCCCGATGACCCAGCTCGCCGCTCAGGACATAGGAGAAGATCTCCATGTCCTGATGGCCGTGCCGGCCAAAGCCTTGACCGGGCGCCACGCGATCTTCGTTGATGACCCGCAGTACGCTGAAGTGGACGTGCTTCGGATCGTGGTAGCCGGCGAACGAGAAAGAGTGATAGCTCTTGAGCCAGCCGTGATCGGCGTAACCGCGCTCGCCAGCGTGTCTGATCGTCAACATGGAGTGTCTCCTGGTTGCGGGCGCCGAGCGTCAGCCGCGGCGCGATGGAGACAGTGTATCGATCAATTAATCGAACAAAAGCGCGTTTTTATGCATGTATCGATGCGCAAAATCGAACGATTGCGCGCACTCAGGATTCGCCGATTCGCGCACCATGGATCGAATCGGCCAGTTCCCGGATCAACGCCAGCGCACTCTCCGGACCTGACTCGGCGAGTCGTTCGATCAGCGCGCTACCGACGACCACCGCGTCGGTGACCCTGGCAATGGCGGCGGCCGTGTCGCCGTCGCGCACGCCAAAGCCGACGGCGACAGGCAACGGCGACTGCCGCTTGAGATCGTCGAGCGCGCGACCCAGCTCCGCCGCGATATCGAGTCGCCGACTGCCGGTCACGCCGTTGAAGGCGATGCGATAGACGAAGCCGTCACCCTGCGCCAGCAGGGCCGGTAGTCGATCGGGCGGTGTCGTCGGCGCCACCAGCGGGATTCGCGCCAGACCCAGGTCGCGTGCCCTGGCCGTCAGCGCGGCGCCGTGCTCCGGCGGCAGATCGACCAGGATCAGTCCATCCACACCGGCCTCCGCTGCCGCTTGCAGGAAGCGATCCTCGCCGAAGCGCTGGAGCGGATTGAGATAACCCATCAGCACGATCGGCGTCTCCTCGTCGCGCTGGCGAAAATCGCGCACCATCTGCAGGGTTCGCGCCAGGGTCTGGCCATTCGCCAGGGCCCGCTGTCCGGCACGTTGGATGGCCACGCCGTCGGCCATCGGGTCGCTGAACGGCATCCCCAGTTCGATGATGTCGGCGCCCGCGGCCGGCAGCCGGGCGAGCAGGTCGCCGCTGGTGACGGGATCGGGGTCGCCGGCCATCACGTAGGTCACCAGCGCGGCGCGATTCTCGACACTCAGCGCCGCGAAACGGCGCGCCAGGCGTGAATCGGTCAGGGGAGAGACAGGGCGCGGGGTCTCGGTCTGCTGCGTGTCGATCGTCGATGACGGTGCGTTCATGATTCGGCCTCCTCGGGCATCAGGTGACGGGTGATGGTGTCCATGTCCTTGTCGCCGCGACCGCTCAGGCAGACCACGATGATCTGGTCCGCTTCCTGCCTGGCGGCCAGCCGCCCGGCGTGATGGAGCGCGTGGGCCGATTCCAGTGCCGGCAGGATCCCTTCCAGCCGGCAGCAGAGCGCGACGGCCTCGAGCGCCTCCTCGTCGGTGACCGCGACATAGCTCGCCCGGCCGCTGTCGTGAAGGTAGGCGTGCTCGGGGCCGATGCCGGGATAGTCGAGTCCCGCGGAGATCGAGTGCGCATCGCGAATCTGGCCGTCGTCGTCCTGCAGCAGATAGGTACGATTGCCGTGCAGGATGCCGGGCGCGCCGCCGTTGAGACTGGCGGCGTGGCGGCCGCTCTCCAGCCCTTCCCCGGCGGCCTCCACGCCGACCATGGCAACCGCCGCGTCGTCGAGAAAGGCATGGAACAGTCCCATGGCGTTGGAGCCGCCGCCGACGCAGGCGACCAGCGTGTCCGGCAGACGACCCTGCGCCGTCAGCAGCTGCTCGCGTGTCTCGAGACCGATCACCGTCTGGAAATCCCGCACCATGCGCGGATAAGGCGCGGGCCCCGCCACCGTGCCGATGATGTAGAAGGTGTCGTCGACGTTGGCGACCCAGTCGCGCAGCGCCTCGTTCATGGCGTCCTTGAGCGTCGCCGTGCCACTGTGGACCGGCACGATCTCGGCGCCGAGCAGGCGCATGCGCTGAACGTTGGGCTGCTGGCGCTCGATATCGGTCGCCCCCATGTAGATCACGCAACCCAGGCCGAGCCGCGCGGCGATCGTGGCGACGGCCACGCCGTGCATGCCGGCCCCGGTCTCCGCGATCAGCCGTTGGCGGCCCATGCGCTGCGCCAGCAGCGCCTGACCCAGGGCGTTGTTGATCTTGTGCGCGCCGGTGTGATTGAGATCCTCGCGCTTCAGGTAGATCCGCGCACCGCCGAAGTGTTCGGTCAGACGCTCGGCGAAATAGAGCGGAGTGGCGCGCCCCACGTAGTCGCGCTGAAGCTCCTCCAGCCTGGCCTGGAAGGCGGGGTCGAGGCGAGCCTCGTCATAGGCGGCTTCGATCTCGCCGATCAGCGGCATCAGCGTCTCGGCGACATAGCGCCCGCCGTAGCCCAGGTTCGACGGCGTGCCGTGGCCATCGTCCGCGCTGCCACCCAAAAATTCCCGGGGAAAATTTTTGACGTCGCGCCGGCGACGGCCCGAAGGGTGGCCGCCAGGAGTGGCGGGTACAAAAAAGCCGTTGTGGTCGGGGAGAGTCTTCAATGTCGAGTTCATCGTTCAGATCCGGTCATCGATTCGATGCCCCCAGACTAGGCTGGCGGCGAGAGGGAAAAAATCGATAAACTCTCCGCGTAATGTGAGAAAAAATCACCTAATGGGGGCCTGCGATGGCCACGTTACCGTCTCTCAATGCGTTGCGCGCGTTCGAGGCCACCGCCCGCCTGGGCAGCGTCAGTGCCGCCGCCGAGGAGCTTCATGTCACGCATGGTGCGGTGAGTCGCCAGTTGCGAACGCTGGGAGAACACTTTGGCGTCGAACTGTTCGAGAAGGCTGGGCGCGGGCTCGTGCCGACGAGTCACGGTCGTCTGCTATATCCTGCCGTCGGTGAGGCTTTCTCACGCTTGAGCGAGGGCTGCTCGGCGCTGACCCGCCATCTCGACGAGGCGCCGTTCACGCTGGCCTGTCCCGGCAGCCTGCTGGCACGCTGGTTGATCCCGCGGCTCGACCGGCTCAATGCCGACCTGCCCGAGCTGCGCCTGCGGGTGGTCTCCAGCGAAAACGAACTCGACCCGCGTCGCGAGGATGTCGATGCCACGCTGCGTTTCGCCGCGCCGCCCTGGTTTGATGACATGCCGGTGTTCGAACTGATGTCGGAGCGCATCGTCGCGGTCGCGACACCGGCGATCTGGACGACGGCAGCGAAGGGGTCGGCCAGGGCAATGCTCGAGGGGCTCACGCTGCTGGATACGGCGTCGCGGCCGCAAGCCTGGCCCCAGTGGGCAGCGGCCATGGGCGTCGATGACACGACGCTGGCCGACGCGCGCGCCAGGGGGCGTAGTTTCGAGCATCTCTACTATCTGCTGGAGGCTGCGCTGGCCGGCCTGGGCGTCGCCATCGCGCCCGAGTTGCTGGTGGCGAGCGAGCTGCACCAGGGACGGCTGATGGCGCCGTGGCCGGCGATCGAGACCGATGCGTCGCTGGGGCTGTGGCTGGCGCCCGGCATCGATACCCGGCGCGGCGAGCGCCTCGCCGAATGGTTGCGCCGCGAGCTGACCGGCGTTCAGCGCTGAGCCTGCTCCCTCGCCTGCATCCGTTCCAGGGCCCGGCGATAGGAGCCGTTGCGCACCGCCCAGCGCATCACCGGGGCGATGGCACGGATGCCGCCGCGAACCGCGTGGCGCTCGAGTCGCGACATCTTGAGGCTGAGCAGTGTCGCCGCCCAGGAGGGCAGCAGATCGATGCCGGCGCGCATGAACAGCGTCCCGGCCGACCGGAAGATCGGGTTGGGCGGCAAGGCGTGCAGCAGCACGTCGGTCACGTCGCGGGTCCGTGTGTCGCAGACGAGATACCGACGCTGACGTTCCAGATAGGCGTCGATCGCCGCGCGCGATCGGGGCACATGGCGCGCGCCCAGTGCCTCGGCGACGCGTGCGGTTTCATCGAAGTAGCGATCCTGGTTCTCGAGGCTGAGCCGGGGATTGCGATAGCGCATGTGGGCGGCCAGGAAGCGGCTCATTTCGGCCACGTGGACCCACACCAGCAGTTCGGGGTCGTTGGCGGCGTAGGGCGTGCCGTCGGCGGCGTGACCGTGGACGCCGTCGTGAACCCGGCGCACCCGCTCGATGACCCGCTCGGCGTCATCGCGGGCACCGAAGGTGGTGACGGCGATGAACTGGCTGGTACGGCGCAGCCGGCCGATCATGTCCTGGCGGAAGTGGGAGTGATCCCAGATGCCGGCCAGGGCCAGCGGGTGCAACGTCTGCAGCAGCAGCGCGCTGACACCGCCGCACATCATCGGCGTGAACTCGCCGTGGACCTGCCAGGCGACGGTATCCGGACCGAACAGGCCGGGATCGCCCTTGGGCTCGGTGTAGTCGACCCCGCCCAGCGTGCGGCCGGTCAGGTGGCTGATACGCTTTTCGATGGCGTCGCGCAGGGAAGTCATGGCATTGGGTTCGGGTCAGGGCGGTGACGCATGAACGGTCTCGCCGTCGGCGACGGGGACGCCATCGCGGATGGCGCGGGAAAAGGCCTCGCTCCCCGCATTGTACGGGATCTGCCGGGCGCGCGGATTGATATGGCCCCGCTGGCGCAGGAATTCGAGCGAATGGCTGCTGTCCAGCCCACCGATATCGTAGACGTACGCCGGCAGATAGCCGGAGAGAATCAGCCGGATATCCCTGGGCAGGCCCGGCACGATCTTGTCGACCATGTCGAAGACGATGGTGGTGCAGTTGCTGGTCAGGGTGTTGTAGAACGCGGGGTCCGCGCGCAGCCTGTCGGCTTCGTCGAGATAGGCCAAAAACAGCTCGCGCCGGGCGGCCGGCGACAGCCCCACGTTGTAGAGATAGACGTCTTCGCCTCTGACGTTGCTGCGCAGGCGCAGAATATCGTTCTCGTCGGCGGCGATCAGGTTGACCTCGAACTGCTTGAAGAAACCGCCGCTGATCGAGAACGCTTCATCGCGCTCGCGACGGATCTCCACCGAGAAGGTCAGATGCCGGCCATCGTCGAAGCCGAAGCTGACCAGGGTGTGGGCGATTGCCGGTCCCATCCAGTAGGAGACGATCATGTCGACACGGTCGAGCTGCGACAGATCGTACTCGCGGGTCTCCCAATGCGGTGTCGCGGTCTCCGGCGTATGCCACTCGAAATCGCGAACGTCATGTAGCGTCACCCGATCGCCCTCGCGCTCGTAGGAGAGCTGGCGGGCGACGTCGGGGGCCCAGTCGCGGTCGCTGCGGGGAGTCAAACCCTGCCACCAGGCAACGAGGGTGATCAGCGCGATGACGAAGCTGCAGCGTGCCGCCAGCGCGAGGTGCGGCCGCGCGCGTTGCCAGAGCGGCGCCAGCAAGGCAACGCCGCCGACCAGGCACCAGACGGCAAGGGTCGAGATCACCACGCCGGGCGAGCCGGGCAGCTCGAAGTGGATTGCGAGAGCGCCCCAGCCGATGGTGGCGATCAAGGCGATGGCGCGCACGCTGTGGCCGAGGATGCGAAGCGGGCGGCGAGTCGGACGAACGGAGAGGGCCATGGCGCTCCATGAGACGGTGGCGTACGGAGACCGCCAGTGCCCAACGGAAAGTGCGGGCGCGAGCGGCACCTCCTGCGGACACGGTGGCGGAAAGGAGCGATGGTGCCGGACAAGCGCGAGGGAATAAAGCGCTGTCGGAACTGTGGTGAATCGGGGTATCGGAGTTATACTAAAGTCTAATGCGTGATGCCGGGTTCGCATGCCGATAACGGCTACCACGCACTTGAGTTCGTTTCGGCTCTTCGACTCAAGACGCCTGTCAACTTCTTGTCCGACAGGCTATCGTGCCTCGAGAGCCAAGATCCTGGAGAAGCCGAGATTTCCGATTCGCTGTCCCACTCGCTGCGCCGTCTCTGGACGCTCGACAAGTTCGCCTACAGCCTTCGTGTCTTCCTCGCTTTCAGCGGTGCCATCGCGCTGAGCTGGACTCTCGATCAGATCGCGCTCGCCATCCCGCTGTTTCTGGGCATCATTGCCAGCGCCCTCTCCGAGACCGACGACAACTGGGAAGGCCGGGTCCGGGCCCTGCTGGTCACGCTGATCTGCTTCTTCGTCGCCTCCACCTCGGTGGAGCTGCTGTTCCCCTGGCCGTGGCTTTTCGCACCGGGGCTCGCGCTGTCCGCGTTCGTGCTGATCATGCTCGGTGCCATCGAGCAGCGCTATGCCACCATCGCTTCCGCCACGCTGATTCTCTCCGTCTACTCGATGATCAACATCGAGCAGCACGGCGGTACCACCGATGGCAATTTCTGGCATCAGCCGCTGCTGCTGGTCGGCGGCGCGGCCTGGTATGGCCTGATCTCGGTCATCTGGTGCCTGCTCTTCTCGCGCCAGCCGGTCAAGCAGAGCATGGCCCAGCTCTACCGTGAGCTGGGCGAGTACCTGATCATCAAGGCGACGCTGTTCGAGCCGCTGCGCGGGCTCGATGTGGAGGCCCGGCGCGTGGCGCTGGCGCGCCAGAACGGGCGGGTGGTGATGGCGCTCAATCAGGCCAAGGAGATGATCTTCCGGCGTCTCGAAGGCCAGCGTGGCAGCCGCAAGCTCAATCGCTACCTGCGACTCTACTTCATCGCCCAGGACATCCACGAGCGAATCAGCGCTTCGCACTACCCCTATTCGGCGCTGGCCGAGACCTTCTTCCACCACGACGTGCTGTTCCGCTGCCAGCGTCTGCTCGACCAGCAGGGGCGAGCCTGCAAACGGCTCGGCAAGGCGCTGCTGCTGCGTCAACCGTTCGACCACAGCCTGAGCGAGCAGGCTCTCGAGGACCTGCGCGCCTCGATCGTCTACCTGCGCGCCCAGCGCAACCCGGCGTGGACACCGCTGCTACGCTCGCTGCAGGCGCTGGCGCGCAATCTGGCCACGCTCGAGGATCAGCTCTCCAGCGCTCACAACCCCGACGCCGTCGTCGACCAGAAGGATGCGAGCCTGTTCAATCGTTCGCCCCGCAGCTTCAAGGATGCCTGGGAGCGGGTACGCCTCAACCTGACTTCGGGTTCGCCGACCTTCCGCCATGCGCTGCGGCTGTCGATCGCGCTGCTGGTCGGCTACGGCGTGCTGCACCTGGTTCACCCGACACAGGGCTTCTGGATTCTGCTCACCACGCTGTTCGTGTGCCGGCCCAACTTCGGTGCCACCCGGCGCTTCCTGCGTCAGCGCATCATCGGCACGGTGGTGGGGCTGGTGGTCGGCTGGGCGCTGATCAGCCTGTTTCCCGATCCGCTGATGCAGTCGCTGATCGCCATCGTCGCCGGTGTCGTCTTCTTCGCCAACCGCGAGAAGCACTACGTGATCGCGACCGCCGCCATCACCACGCTGGTGCTGGCGAGCTTCAACCAGGTCGGCGACGGTTTCGACCTGATCATGCCGCGGCTGATCGACACGCTCATCGGCGCGGTGATCTCGGGGCTCGCGGTATTCTTCATCCTGCCCGACTGGCAGGGACGCCGGCTCCACAAGGTGGCCGGCGCGGCGCTCACCGGCAGCAGTGCCTACCTGCGCGAGATCGTTCATCAGTACGAAGCCGGCAAGCAGGATGACCTCGCCTATCGCCTGGCCCGGCGCAACGCACACAACGCCGATGCCGCGCTCTCGACCGTGCTCGCCAACATGCTTCAGGAGCCCGGGCACTACCGCAAGAAGGATGCCGACGAAGGCTTTCGCTTCCTCGTCGTCTCGCACACGTTGCTGGGCTATCTCTCTGCGCTGGGGGCTCATCGTGGCGCGCTGGCGGCGAGCGAGAGCGATACCGACACCTACGTCGCCGCGCGCCGGCTTGCCGATGGTTTCGATGCCATCGCCGCCGGACTGAACGCCCGCGAGGCGATACCCGACTTCAAGACCGAACAGAACGACCTCGTCGCCATCTTCGAGCAGGAGCCGACCAGTGCCCAGGATGACGGCGACGACGAGCGTCGCCTGATCCAGGCGCAGCTCGCCCATATCAGCCGCCAGCTGGTGCCGATGAGTGAAGCCGCGGCGCGCCTGATCGAGACCCAGACGCAGACCGCGCACGACGAGAAGGCGGTCGAGGCGAGTTGAGACGCCGGGCGCCGTGGCCGCGCCTTGAAGTCTGGATCTGCCCATCCCTGCCGGCCTCGTCGGCCAAACAGCAGCGGATCGGCGGGAGGCTTCTTCCTGCAGGCCTAGCGGAAGTCGGTGATCACCGTGGCCCCTACGCCCTGGAACGAATCCATCGCCATCAACGCCGCCGGTGCTTCGGTCAGGCTGATGCGCTGGCCGACCAGGCGCGCCGGGTCGAGACGGCCATGGCGGACCATGTCGAGCATGGCGCCGTAGCGGTGCGCCTGCATACCGTGGCTGCCCAGAATCTCCAGCTCCTCGGCGATGACCCGGTGCATGGGCAGCGGCGGCGACTGCTGGTCACCCGCCATCAGCCCCACCTGCACGTGCTTGCCGCGAGTACGCAGGCTCAGGATCGAGTTCTGGCAGGTGAGCTGGCTACCCAGCGCATCCAGGGAGACGTGGGTACCGCCCTGGCTCAGCTCGCGTACCGCCTCGACAACGTCGGCACACTGCCGCGCGTTAAGGGTCGCCGTGGCGCCGAGCTCTTGGGCCAGGCGCAGCTTGGCGTCGTCGATATCGATCGCCACCACCTGGGCACCCAGGGCGCTGGCGATCATGATCGCCGAGAGACCGACCCCGCCGCAGCCATAGACGCTGACCCACTGCCCGCCGCTGACCCGGCCCTGATCGACCACCGCCCGGAAGGAGGTGGCGAAACGACAGCCGAGACCCGCGGCGGTGGCGAAATCCATGCTCTCTGGCAGCGCGACCAGGTTGAGATCGGCATGCTGCAGGCTGGTGTACTCGGCGTAGGAGCCCCACTGGGTGAAACCGGGCTGCACCTGGTGGTGGCACACCTGCTGATGGCCGCTGCGGCACTCGTGGCAGGCGCCGCAGCCGCTGACGAAGGGCACTGTGACCCGCGCCCCCGGCTGCCAGCGGGTGACATCCTTGCCCACCGCGACGATGGTGCCGGCCAGCTCGTGCCCGGGGACGTGGGGCAGCACGATGTCACTGTCGTGCCCCATCCAGGCGTGCCAGTCGCTGCGGCACAGCCCCGACGCTTCCACTCGCACCACCACGCCGTGGGGCTCGGGAGAGGGATCGGGAACGGTTTGCAGGCTGGGGGGTGTCTGGAAGCTTTCGAAGACCACGGCTTTCATGGCGATGAACTCATGCGTTAAAGGATTGAGTGGAAGCGGCGTCAAGAACGGCTGAGCGTAGGAGACAGGCTACCTCAGATGGCCGAAATATCTTTGCCTTCTTGCCCCGTTTTCCCGCCAAGTGGCAAGCTTGTTCTATCGACATGCCAAGATTGAGAAGGATTTTCCCTTGAAGCCGCTGGATGACATCAACCTTCGCCTGCTGGATCTGCTCCAGCAGGATGGCCGCATGACCAACGCCAAGCTGGCCGAGCGCCTGGCGCTGAGCGAGACGCCGTGCTGGCGGCGGCTCAAGCGGCTGGAGGAGGAGAAGCTGATCACCGGCTATCAGGCCAACCTGGATCGCAAGCGGCTGGGGCTGGGGGTGCTGGCCTTCGTCCAGCTCAACTGCTCGGAGCACCACGCGGGCTCGGTGGAGGCGTTCGAGCGGATCATCAATGCCAGTCCCAATATTCTCGCCTGCCACAACACCACCGGCGATGACGACTTCCTGCTGATCATCGTGGCCAAGGACCTGGACGACTACAGCCGGTTCGTGGAGCGCGAGCTGCGACGGCTGCCGGGGGTGACCAATATCCGCTCCAGCCTGTCGCTGCGCGAGGTGAAGTCGACCAACCGGCTGCCGCTGGGCTGAGATACCCGTGCCGACGCGGCGTTGGCCGCGTTATACCTGCCCGTAGCGCCCGGCTTCATCGCCGAGCCAGCGGCGGATCAGCGGCGTCGCGGCGTCGGGGGCTTCTTCCAGCAGCGCCTGGGCCAGCGCGGTGACGGTATCGAGCAGATCGCGGTCGCGCTCCAGGTCGGCGATCTTCATCTGCGCCAGGCCGGTCTGGCGGGTGCCGAGCACTTCGCCGGGGCCGCGCAGTTCGAGATCCTTCTCGGCGACCTTGAAGCCGTCGGTGGTGTCGCGCAGGATGCCGAGCCGCTGGCGGGAGTGGTTCGACAGCGGCGGGTGATAGAGCAGCACGCAGTAGCTGTCGACGCGCCCGCGGCCGACCCGGCCACGCAGTTGATGTAGCTGGGAGAGCCCCAGCCGCTCCGGATTCTCGATGATCATCAGGCTGGCGTTGGGCACGTCGACGCCGACCTCGATCACCGTAGTGGCGACCAGCAGGTCCAGCTCACCGCGCTTGAAGGCGTCCATCACCTCGACCTTCTCCTGCGCCTTCATGCGGCCGTGGACCAGCCCGACGTTGAGTTCCGGCAGCGCTTCGACCAGGGTGTCGCGAGTCACTTCCGCCGCCTGGCAGGTGAGCGCCTCCGACTCCTCGATCAGGGTGCAAACCCAGTAGGCCTGACGCCCTTCGGCACAGGCGTTGCGGATCCGCTGGATCACTTCCGGACGCCGCTCGTCGGGCACGGCCACGGTATGCACCGGGGTGCGGCCCGGTGGGAGCTCGTCGATCACCGAGAGATCGAGATCGGCGTAGGCGCTCATCGCCAGGGTGCGCGGGATCGGCGTGGCGGTCATGATCAACTGGTGCGGGGTCAGTCCGCCGGACTCGCCCTTCTGGCGCAGCGCCAGGCGCTGGTGGACGCCGAAGCGGTGCTGCTCGTCGATCACCGCCAGCCCCAGCCGATGGAAAGTCACGTCATCCTGGAACAGCGCGTGGGTGCCGACGGCGACCTGCACGCGACCGTCGGCGATGGCCGCCTTGGTATCCAGGCGCGCCTTGCCCTTGAGCTTGCCGGCCAGCCAGCCCACCTCGATGCCCAGCGGTTCGAGCCAGGCGCGGAACTGGCGGAAGTGCTGCTCGGCGAGGATCTCGGTGGGTGCCATCACCGCCGCCTGGCAGTCGCCGGCGATGGCGTTCAGCACCGCCATCGCCGCGACCACGGTCTTGCCCGAGCCGACATCGCCCTGGACCAGCCGCAGCATCGGCACCTCCCGCTCCAGGTCACGGCCGATCTCCTCGAGCACGCGACGCTGGGCCTGGGTCAGCGAGAACGGCAGCTGGGTCAGAAAGCGCGCCTGCAGGTTGCTGGCGGCGGCCAGCGGGGGGGCGCCATCGGCCTGAATGCGCAGCCGCACCTGGCGCAGGCTCAGCTGGTGCGCCAGCAGCTCCTCCAGCGCCAGCCGCCGCTGGGCCGGATGGCGACCATCGGCCAGACGCTCCTGGGGGGCGTCGGGCGGAGGTTCATGGAGATAGCGCAGCGATTCGATCAATCCCGGCAGCCGAAAGCGGCCCCGCAGCGGTTCGGGTATCCACTCCGGCAGGCTCTCTGGGGCCGCCGCCAGGCGTTTCAGCGCCTGCTGGATCAGCGCCCGCAGGCGCGGTTGTGCCAGGCCCTCGGTGGCCGGGTAGATCGGCGTGAGATGTTCGTCCACCGGCGTGGCGTCGGACTGGATCAGGCGATATTCCGGATGATAGATCTCGAGTCCGGTGCTGCCGGCGCGGGCCTCGCCGAAGCAGCGCACCTGGACGCCCTTGACGAACTGCTGCTGCTGGGCCGGCGAGAAGTGGAAGAAGCGCAGGCTGAGGATGCCGGAGCCATCCTTGAGCCGCACCAGCAGGCTGCGCCGGCGACCGCGAACCACCTCTGCGGCGCTCACCTCGCCCTCGACCACCGCCTCGGTGCCGGCACGCAGGGTGCCGATCGGGGTGATCCGGGTCCGATCCTGATAGCGCAGCGGCAGGTGGAACAGCAGGTCGGCGACCTGCTCGATGCCCAGCCTGGCCAGCTTGCCGGCCAGGGCCTCGCCGACGCCGGAGAGCTCGGTGACTGGCGTGTCGAGGCTCATGCCGCCTCGACGTCGCTACCCTGGATTTTATCGATCGCCTGGATCAGGGCATCGATCGCCTTGGGCCGCGGGAAGCTGGCACGCCAGGCCAGGGCGACGCTGCGCATCGGCACATCGCCCTTGAACGGCCGGCTTTCCAGCAGCCCGCCTTCGTAGTGGCTGGTGCCGATCGCCAATTTGGGCAGTACCGTGATGCCCAGACCGGAGGCGACCATGTGACGAATGGTCTCCAGCGAGCCGCCCTCCGCAATCAGGGTGTTCTCGGGATTGTTGAGCTGGGCGCTGATCGCCGGGCACGCCTCGAGGATCTGGTCGCGGAAACAGTGGCCCTCGCCGAGCAGCAGCAGGCGCTCGGTAAGCAGGTCCTCCTTGTCGATCGCCGCCTTTTCCGTCCACGGATGGCCGGCGGGCAGCAGCACCTCGAACGGCTCCTCGTAGAGCGTCTTGGTGACCACGTCGGGCTCGTTGAACGGTAGCGCCACGAAGATCGCGTCCAACTCGCCGCTGCGCAGCTTGCGCCGCAGCACGCCGGTGAAACTCTCCTCGATATACAACGGCATCTGCGGGGCGATGCGCGACAGTGCCGGGATCAGGTGCGGGAACAGGTAAGGGCCAATGGTATAGATGGCGCCGATGCGCAGCGGGCTGATCAATTGATCCTTGCCTTCGCTGGCCATCTCCCGGATCAATGTGGCCTGCTCCAGCACGCGGTGGGCCTGCTCGACGATTCGCTCGCCCAGCGGTGTGACCTGAACGGTGGACTTGGAGCGCTCGAACAGCGCGATGCCGAGTTCGTCCTCGAGTTTCTTGACGGCCACCGACAGCGTCGGTTGAGAGACGAAGCAGCGCTCGGCGGCGCGGCCGAAATGACGCTCCTGGGCCAAGGTTACGATGTAGCGGAGTTCTGTTAGAGTCATTGGCTGGGACCGAAAGGCTCCCTGTCAGCGCGATTTGGCAAGTGAACAGCGGTACGCAATTCTCGTGGTCACGCTCGTGCGTGCGCGTCCTCAGGGACGAATCATCAAGGACGTTTTACCAAGAGGCTAGGGAAAGGTGAAGAAAACAACGCTAATTCTCGGCTGTGGCGATATTGGCACTCAGCTCGGGAAGCAGTTGATCGCTGCCGGTCATCGCGTGATCGGCGCGCGGCGCAATGTCGGCGCGCTGGAGGGAACCGGCATCGAGGCGGTGGCGCTGGACGTCACTGACGAAGCGGCGCTGGCGGCACTGCCGGATGCCGACATCATCGTCTACGCGGTGACCGCGGATCGGTTCGAGGAGTCGGCCTACGAGACGGCGTATCCGACCGGGCTGAAAGCGGTGCTCGAAACGTTCGGGGCCCGCGAGAAAAAGCCGGAGCGAGTGCTCTTCGTCTCCTCGACGAGTGTCTATGCCCAGCAGGGTGGTGAAGAGGTCGACGAAACCTCGGAAACCGACCCGAACGGTTTCTCCGGTACGCTGATGCGCGAAGCCGAGCAGGCCCTGCTCGCCCACGATCTGCCCGGCACGGCGGTGCGTTTCTCGGGTATCTACGGCCCGGGGCGTGATCGGCTGATCCGCCAGGTGCAGGAGGGCCGGATCGCGGCCTCGAACCCGCCGATGTACTCCAACCGTATCCATCGCGACGACTGCGCAGGGGTCATCGCGCATCTGGTTCAGCTGTCATTGGAAGGCAAGCCGCTGGAGCCGGTCTACCTGGCCAGCGACTGCGACTCCGCGCCGCTGCACGAAGTGATGGCGTGGATCGCCAAGCGACTCAAGGTCGAGACGCCGGAGGTGATCCAGTCGCCGTTGCGGCGTCGCTCGAGCAAGCGCTGCAATAACCGGCAGCTGCTCGATTCCGGCTACACGTTTCGCTATCCCACCTTCCGCGAAGGTTACGAAGACGTGCTCCAGCAGGGCGGCTTTCTGTCGGCCAAGGAGAAGGCGTGACGTCAGGGCGCCAGTCCGGCGCGTGATGTCGCTCGGCTGTGACGTTTCGACGACGAATCGATGTCGATCCGATGACACGATTTCTCAATCCGCTGAAATATCTGATAAAGCGCCTCCGGGCGCTTTTTTTGTGGCTCGTACCACCGTCCAAGCTGTCATCGTTTCTTAATTGTCTAGATAAATAACCGTCACACGACGTCGCCAGACTGTGTCCAACACTTCGGGGCCAGGGATTCGTAGTCCGAATCACGGCCCGACACTTTCCGGGACGAATCGTATGACCGCCATCGTTAGCGTCGAACGGCTCGACAAATCCTTCGGTCACCATGCGGCGCTGCGCGAGATCGGTTTCGAGATCCACGCCGGCGAGCTGGTCACGTTGATCGGGCCGTCGGGGTCGGGCAAGTCGACCCTGCTGCGTCACCTCATCGGCCTGACACGCGCCGATCGTCAGTCGCACAGCCATGTCCGGGTGCTGGATCGCGACGTGCAGCGCAACGGGCGTCTGCTCGGGGCCAGCCGCGAACAGCGCCGTCGCTGCGGCTACATCTTCCAGCAGTTCAACCTCGCCGGCCGGCTGAGCGTCATGACCAACGTGCTGGTCGGCCACCTTGGCGCGATGCCGCGCTGGCGGGCCCTGACCGGCCGCTTCACCCACCAGGAGCGGGACAAGGCGCTGCAGGCCCTCGAACGGGTCGGCATCGTCGGGCTGGCCCACCAGCGTGCCAACACGCTGTCGGGCGGCCAGATGCAGCGCGTCGCCATCGCCCGGGCGCTGGTGCAGGAGGCGGAGGTGATCTTCGCCGACGAACCGATCGCCTCCCTCGACCCGCGTAGTGCCCGCGAGGTGATGGAGATCCTGCAGCGCATCAATCGCGAGGATGGCCGCACCATCGTCGTCACCCTGCATCAGGTCGATGTCGCCCGCCGCTACTGCCGCCGCGCCATCGCATTGAAGCAGGGGCGCCTCTACTACGACGGGCCGATCGCCGGCCTCACCGATGCTCGCCTGCAGGCGCTCTACGAGAACGCCGGTCTCGACGAGCTCGAGTCCCGTCAGCCCGGCCACCGGATCGCGCCGCCGCTGCATGCGGTGGGCTGATCCGGGCAGGCATTCGACTCAAGACCCACGATCCATCACCCACGACACCTCGAGGAAACGCCATGATCTCATCCCTGTTGCGCCGCACGGCCCTGCCGCTGATCGCCGGGCTCGGCCTGCTCGGCGGCACGCTTGCCGTCGGTTCCGCCCAGGCCGCCGACGAGCCGCTGCGCTTCGGCATCATCTCCACCGAATCGAGCACCAACCAGGCTACCCAGTGGCAGCCGTTCCTGGATGACATGTCCAAGGCCCTGGGCGTCAAGGTCGAGCCGTTCTTCGCCACCGACTACGCCGCGGTGATCCAGGCGATGCGTTTCGACAAGATCGACCTCGCCTGGTACGGCAACAAGTCGGCGATGGAAGCGGTCGATCGCGCCGGCGGCGAGATCTTCGCCCAGACCGTCGCCGCCAACGGCGACCCGGGATACTGGAGCCTGATGATCGTCAACAAGGACAGCCCCTATGACAACGTTCAGGAGATCCTCGCCAACGCCAGCAAGCTGACCTTCGGCAATGGCGACCCCAACTCCACCTCGGGCTATCTGGTGCCGGGCTACTACGTCTTTGCCAAGAATCATGTCGATCCCAACACGGCGTTCAAGCGCACGCTCAATGCCAGCCACGAGACCAATGCGCTGACCGTGGCCAACGGCCAGGTCGATGTCGCCACGTTCAATACCGAGGGCATGGAGCGCCTGGAGCTCACCCATCCCGACAAGGCTGCCCAGCTCAAGGTGATCTGGAAGTCGCCGCTGATCCCGTCCGATCCGCTGGTCTGGCGCACCAATCTGCCGCAGCAGACCAAGGACGAACTGCGCCAGTTCTTCCTCAGCTACGGCGATACCGAACAGCAGAAAGCGATCCTCGAACCGCTGCAGTGGTCCGGCTTCGCCGCTTCCGACAACGATCAGCTGCTGCCGATCCGTCAGCTCGAGCTGTTCAAGCAGCGCGCCCAGGTCGCCGCCGATGATTCGCTCGATGCCGATGCCAAGCAGCAGCAACTGGCGGATCTCGACGCCCGTCTCGACACGCTGAACCAACGCATGGAAGCCCGCGACGCCGCCCAGGCCGAGCGCGCCGACAACACCACGGCGATGGTCGACTAGGACCGCGTTCATCGCTGGCGGCGGGCCGCGGACAGCGCCCTGCCGCCAGCGATAGCGCCATCCCGGCCTTCACCGACTGCGTCAGGACAACACCTATGCAAAGCGCCGCTTCCTTCGACATTCGCGCCCGATCCGGCAGACGCCGCTGGACCACCCTGCTGGGCTGGGCCATTGCCGTCGTCGTGCTGGGCTGGGCCTGGCAGGGCGCCGAGATGGCGCCGAGCCTGCTGTTCCAGAACGCCGGCAACATGGCGACCCTGGCCGCCGACTTCGTGCCGCCCACCTTCGGCCGTCTCGACCACTACATCGACCAGATGCTGGTCACCATCCAGATCGCCATCTGGGGCACGCTGCTGGCGGTGCTGTTCGCCATCCCCTTCGGCCTGCTCTCGTCGGAAAACCTGGCGCCGTGGTGGATCAACCAGCCGGTGCGGCGGCTGATGGACGCCTGCCGTGCGATCAACGAACTGGTGTTCGCGATGCTGTTCGTGGTCGCCGTCGGGCTCGGTCCTTTCGCCGGCACCATGGCGCTGTTCGTTCATACCACCGGTGTGCTCGCTAAGCTCTTCTCGGAAGCGGTGGAGGCCACCGACGCCGGGCCGATGGAGGGCATCCGCGTCACCGGTGCCGGGCGGCTGGAAGAGATCGTCTTCGGCCTGATCCCCCAGGTACTGCCGCTGTGGATTTCGGTCAGTCTCTATCGCTTCGAATCCAATATTCGCTCCGCCACGGTGCTTGGCATGGTCGGCGGTGGCGGTATCGGGGTGTCGCTGTGGGAGACCATGCGCGGTTTCCAGTACACCGAGACCGCCACGATCATGCTGGTGATCATCGTCGCCGTGACGCTGCTGGACATGGTGTCGCAGCGTGTTCGCAAGCGCTTCATCTGATGCCGGGGCTGTCCCGGCTTTTTTGGGCCACAGGATGTCTAGACAAGTTTTGACACTACCCCGCTACCGCGAACTGGCCGAGGTGCTGGTCCGCGAGGTCCGTGCCGACTACGCCCCGGGCGATCTGCTGCCGACCGAGGCACAGCTCGCCAAGCGCTTCGCGGTCAACCGCCACACCGTGCGTCGCGCGCTGGACGAACTGGTCGCCGCCGGCATGGTGACCCGCCATCAGGGGCGTGGCACCCAGGTCGTCGATCGCCGACTCGACTACGCCGTCAGCGCCGGCAGCAAGGTGACCCAGAACCTGGCCGGCCTCGGGTTGCCCTCGACGACCTGCTGTCTCGAGCAGGGGCTCGTGAATCCTCCCGAGGCCATCGCCCAGCGCTTCGGACGGCCGGCCAGCGAGCCGCTGCTGCGCGTCGATACCGTACGCACCGTCGACGACGCCCCGCTGATGCGCCTGCGCCACTGGTTCGATCCCGCGCGGGTGCCGGGCTGGCTGGCGCGCTATCGCGGCGGTTCCACCCGCGCCCTGCTGACCCAGCACTACGGCCTGCAACTACATCGGCGGCGGGTCCGCATCGACGCTGTCGGCGCCGATCGCGACGACACCCGCTGGCTACAGTGCCCGCTCAACGCCCCGCTGCTGGTGATGACCAGCGACAACACCGATGCCGAAGGGGTGCTGGTGGAGGTCTCCGTGGGGCGGGCGCGGGCCGATCGGCTCTCCTATCACATCGATTTCGAGGAAGCCACGGGCCGGGATTTCGAGGAAGCCGCGGGCCGCCGTCACGACGGCGCCAGCGATCCTTCCGCTCTCTTTCCATCCGACGAGGACGACGCATGACTCGCACCTCCCGAGGCGCCCGCCAGCGACTGCTGGCGCTCTCCTCCCGTCAGCACATCGAAGCCCGCTGGGGCGCGCTGGGCCGACTGCCCAGCCACCGCTGCCTGCGCGGGCCGGAGACCGGCATGGCAATGCTCAAGGGCCGCATCGGCGCCACCGGCAACGCTTTCCACCTGGGCGAGATGACCCTAACCCGCGCCAGCGTGGCGCTCGATGACGGCACTGTCGGCCACGGCTGGGTGCGCGGGCGCGATCATCGTCACGCCGAACTGATCGCGTTGGCCGATGCCGTCGCCCAGCACGCGGCGTGGCAGGAAGCACTCGAGACCCAGGTGCTGGCGCCGCTGGCCGACGAGCTCGCCGCGCGCCAGCGACGTGATGCGGCCACTGCTGCCGCCACCCGGGTCGATTTCTTCACGCTGGTCAGGGGAGAGTGACGATGACGCAGAGAGATATCACGCCGCAGAGCGAGAGCGGGAAGAGAGAAGCGGTGAGTGCAGCCTGGCCCGGGCTGGATGACCCCGCCCACGACAGCCAGCGCCTGTTTCGCCAGATTCTCGGCGCAATGTCCGAGCCGGGCACGCTCGAGACGCTGACCGTGCCGGCACCGCCCCAGGTACCGCCGAGTGACGCACTGGGCGCCGCGCTATGGGGGGTGGTGCTGACGCTTTGCGATCTCGAGACACGCGTGTGGATCGCCGCCGATCTCGATTCGCTGGCCCTGCGCCAGGCGCTGACCTTCCACACCGGGGCGCGCATCACCGACGACCCGGTGAGCGCCGATTTTGCGCTGCTGAGCCACGAGTCTTTCGATCCACAGACGCCGCTTGCGCTGGGCAGCGATACCTACCCCGACCGCGGCACCACGCTGGTGGTCGCCGTCGAGCGGCTGGAAAACGCCTCCCACAGCGAGTGCGGCTGGCAGCTCAGCGGTCCCGGCATCGCCGACTCGCGGTTGCTCGATATCGGTGACAGCGCTGGCTGTCGGCGGCTGATGAACCGCCTTAGCGCCAATCGCGCCAGCTTCCCCCAGGGGCTGGACATGATCTTCGGCTGCGGCGCGCGGCTGGCGGCAGTGCCACGCAGCACCCGCGTCACGCGTGCCGATGCCACGGAGGTGAACTGATGTACGTTGCCGTCAAGGGAGGCGAGCAGGCGATCGCCAGAGCTCACCGCTGGCTGGCCGACTGCCGCCGGGGCGATCGCGAGCGTCCGGAACTCGAGGTTGCCCAGATCGGCGATCAGCTGCGGCTGGCCGTCGACCGGGTGATGAGCGAAGCCTCGCTCTATGATCCCGAGCTCGCCGCGCTGGCCTTCAAGCAGGCCAGCGGCGATCTCACCGAGGCCGTTTTCCTGCTGCGCGCCTATCGCACCACGCTGCCGCGCCTGGCGGTCAGCGAGCCGCTCGACACCGCCAGCATGCGCATCGAACGGCGCATCAGCGCCACCTACAAGGATATCCCCGGCGGTCAGATTCTGGGCCCGACCTACGACTACACCCATCGGCTGCTCGACTTCCTGCAGCTGGCCGGTGCCGAGGTGCCGCCTGCCGAGACCCGGGATGACGTCACCGACGCCGAGCCATGCCCGCAGATCCTCGAACTGCTCAACGACGAAGGCCTGGTGGAGCAGGCGATCGACGACGGCAGCGAGCCCATGGATATCACCCGCGATCCGCCCGATTACCCGATGGACCGCGCCGCTCGGCTGCAGATGCTGGCCCGCGGCGACGAGGGCTACCTGCTGGCGCTGGGCTACTCCACCCAGCGCGGCTACGGCCGCAACCATCCGTTCGCCGGCGAGATTCGCCTGGGCCAGGTGGAAGTGGAGATCCACGTCGACGAGTGGGAAGAGACCATCTGCGTCGGCGAGATCGCGTTGAGCGAGTGCCAGATGATCAACCAGTTCGGCGGCAGCCGAGAAGCCGCGCCGCAGTTCACCCGGGGCTACGGCCTCGCCTTCGGCCACAACGAGCGCAAGGCCATGGCCATGGCGCTGGTCGATCGCGCCCTGCGCGCCGAGGAGCTGGGCGAGCCGATCAGTGGCCCGGCGCAGCAGGCGGAGTTCGTGCTGGCCCACGCCGACAGCGTCGACGCCTCCGGCTTCGTCTCCCACCTGAAGCTGCCGCACTACGTCGACTTCCAGTCCGAGCTGGATCTGCTCAGGCGGCTGCGTCGCGAACATGCCGCGCGCCAGGCCGAACTTGATAGTGCTCGCGATACGGCCAGCCCCCAACCGGAGGAGCGTTGATATGAACGGATACAACTTCGCCTACCTCGACGAACAGACCAAACGCATGATCCGCCGCGCGCTGCTCAAGGCAGTGGCGATCCCCGGCTACCAGGTGCCGTTCGGTGGCCGCGAAATGCCGATGCCCTACGGCTGGGGCACCGGCGGCGTGCAGCTCACCGCCAGCATTCTCGGCGCCGACGACATTCTCAAGGTGATCGACCAGGGCGCCGACGACACCACCAATGCGGTCAGCATCCGTCACTTCTTCCAGCGTGTCGCCGGGGTCGAGACCACCACCGCGACCACGGCCGCGGACGTGATCCAGACCCGCCACCGGATTCCCGAAACCCCGCTGCGCGCCGGCCAGATTCTGGTTTTCCAGGTGCCGATTCCCGAGCCACTGCGCTTCATCGAACCCAGCGAGCAGGAGACCCGGCTGATGCACGCGCTGGAGGAGTACGGCGTGATGCACGTCAAGCTCTACGAGGACATCGCCCGCTACGGCCATATCGCGACTACCTACGCCTACCCGGTCAAGGTCGACGGGCGCTACGTGATGGATCCTTCCCCGATCCCCAAGTTCGACAACCCCAAGCTCGACGGCAATCCGGCGCTGATGCTGTTCGGTGCCGGCCGCGAGAAGCGGCTCTACGCGATTCCGCCCTACACCCGGGTCGAGAGCCTCGACTTCGAGGACCACCCGTTCGAGATCCAGCGCTGGGAGCACGCCTGCGCGCTGTGCGGCAGCGATCACAGCTATCTGGACGAAGTGATCACCGACGACCAGGGCGGGCGGATGTTTGTCTGTTCCGATACCGACTACTGCCAGAGCCGGCGAGGAGAAGTGGCATGAAGAAGCCGGTACTGGAACGCCCGGTCCTGCTGGATGTGCAGGGCATCACCCGACTCTACGGCCCGGCCAAGGGCTGCGAGGCGATCGATTTTCAACTCCACGCCGGCGAAGTGCTGGGTATCGTCGGAGAATCCGGCTCCGGCAAGTCGACCCTGCTGCGGGTGCTCGCCGGCCTGGAAGCGCCGGATGCCGGACAGGTCCTGTACCGCCGTCAGGCGGATGAAGTGAGGGGCGAGGAAGCCGAGCTCGATCTCTACGCCATCGGCGAGGCGCGACGCCGGGCACTGCTGCGCCTCGAGTGGGGACTGGTGCATCAGAACCCCCGCGACGGCCTGCGCATGGGCGTGTCCGCCGGAGCCAACATCGGCGAACGGCTGATGGCCCAGGGCCAGCGCCACTACGGCCAGCTCCGCGCCACCGGGCAGACGTGGATGCGCCAGGTCGAACTCGACCCCGGGCGTATCGACGATGCCCCGCGGACCTTCTCCGGCGGCATGCAGCAGCGGCTGCAGATCGCCCGCACCCTGGTCACCCAGCCACGGCTGGTGTTCATGGACGAGCCCACCGGCGGGCTCGACGTCTCGGTACAGGCGCGGCTGCTCGACATGCTGCGCACGCTGGTACGCCAGCTCGGCCTGTCGGTGGTGCTGGTGACCCACGATCTCGCCGTGGCGCGCCTGCTCGCCCACCGGCTGATGGTGATGCGCCGCGGCCAGGTGGTCGAGACCGGCCTCACCGATCAGATTCTCGACGACCCGCAGCACGAATATACGCAGCTGCTGGTGTCATCCGTGCTCACCCCTTGAGGATATCTTCGATGCTTTCCGAGACTGGCGTTTCCCCGAAGCGCGCCCGACCTCGCCTCACGGTGAACGGGTTGCACAAGCAGTTCCTGCTTCACGGCCAAGGCGGGCTCGAGATCGACGTGATGCACGATCTCTCGCTGACGCTGCAGGCCGGTGAATGTCTGGTGCTGGCCGGACGTAGCGGCATCGGCAAGAGCACGCTGCTGAAGATGCTCTACGGCGACTACCGCATCGATCAGGGCCGGATTCGGCTGCACTTCGACGATGGCGACCTCGATCTCGAGACTCTGCCGACCTACGCCTGGCATGGCCTGCGCCGCGACGTGATCGGCTACGTCAGCCAGTTTCTGCGGGTGGTGCCGCGGGTCGCCGCCGTCGATGTGGTGATGGAGCCGCTGCTGGCCCGCGGCGCCGACCAAGCCGAATCGCGCCAGCGAGCCGAGACGCTGCTGGCCCGGCTCAATCTGCCCGAGCGGCTGTGGCGACTGCCCCCCGGGACCTTCTCCGGTGGTGAGCAGCAGCGCGTCAATATCGCCCGCGGCTTCATCGGCGAGCATCCGCTGCTGCTGCTCGACGAGCCCACCGCCTCGCTGGACGCCGCCAACCGCGACGTGGTGATCGCGCTGATCGGCGAGGCCAAGGCGCGCGGTACCGCCATGCTCGGGATCTTTCACGACGAGGACGTGCGCGAGCGCGTCGCCGACCGTCTGCTGCCGCTGGATGGCAGCCAGGGCGGCCTATCCAACGCCAGCCAGCACTACCGGGAGAGCCTGTCATGAGTGCACGGGAACAGATCCTGACCCACGCCACACTGGTGCTCGACGACGAAACGGTCGACGGCACGCTGGTGATCCGCGACGGTCGTATCGCCTCGGTCGATCACGGTGCCAGTCAGGTCGCAGGCGCCATCGACTGCGAGGGCGACATCCTGCTGCCGGGGCTGGTCGAGCTGCACACCGACAACATGGAGAAGTATTTCCAGCCGCGGCCCAAGGTCGAGTGGCCGGGGCTCCAGGCCGCGCTGGCCCATGACGCCCAGATGGCGGCCAGCGGCATCACCACGGTGTTCGACGCGGTCTCGGTGGGCGACGTCGACGAGCAGAGCATGCGTCACGGCTCGCTCGACGATATGTGCCAGGCCCTGGCGCGGATCGCTCACGACGGCCTGGCGCGGGTCGATCATCGTCTCCATCTGCGCTGCGAGGTGAGCCACCCCAACACGCTGGCGCGCTTCCACGAGCTGTCGTCATCACCGCTGCTGGGCCTGGTATCGCTGATGGACCACGCCCCCGGTCAGCGCCAGTTTGCCAGCCTCGAGGCCTATCGCATCTACTATCAAGGCAAGTACAAGCTCGACGACGCGGCCATGAATGCCTTCATGGCGTCCCAGATCGACAACAGCCAGCGCTACAGCGCCGAGCATCGTCGCGCCATTGCGGCGATCTGCCGCGAGCGCGGTCTGGCGATCGCCAGCCATGACGATGCCACCGTCGAGCACGTCGCCGAAAGCGCCGAGTACGGCACCCGGGTGGCGGAGTTCCCGACCACCCTCGAGGCGGCCGAGGCCTCCCACCGGGCCGGCATGGCGGTGATGATGGGCGCGCCCAACGTGGTTCGTGGCGGCTCCCACTCCGGCAATATCGCCGCCGCCGCGCTGGTCGAACTGGGCGTGCTGGATATCCTGTCGTCGGATTACTACCCGGCCGCGCTGCTCGATGCGGTGTTCAAGGTGGCGGCGATGGAGAACGGCTACGCCTTGCCCCATGCCGTTGCCACCGCGACCCGCATTCCGGCCGAGGCGGTCGGTCTGACCGACCGCGGCCGTCTGGCACCGGGGCTGCGTGCCGATCTGCTGCGGGTGCGAGTGATCGACGATCATCCGGTGGTGAAGCGGGTTTGGTCTGCCGGTAAGCAAGTTCACTGAGGGTACGTCTGAAAATGCCTGCGCTCGTCGATTTTCAGATCGACCCTGGATAAATGCCGATGTCTCGGTCACCACGCCCGGCAATTTATCTCACGGCCGGGAGTATCTGGAATACGTAGATAGAAAGAGGCTGAAATGAGCGACGGTCGTTTGATCTATGTCATGGGCGCCAGCGGGGTCGGCAAGGACAGCCTGCTGCGCGAACTGCGTCAGCGTCGGCCGGATGTGCTGGTGGCGCATCGCTATATCACCCGGGCCAGCGGTAGCGGCGAGAACTGTGTCGAGCTGAGCGCCGCCGAGTTCGCCTGGCGCCGGGAGCAGGGGCTGTTCTGCCTCGCATGGTGCGCGCATGGGCTCGACTACGGCGTCGGCATCGAGATCGAGTCCTGGCTGACGGCGGGGCATACGGTGGTGCTCAACGGCAGTCGCCGCGCGCTGGCGCTCGCGCGGGCGCGCTTCGGTGAGTCGCTGGTGCCACTGCTGGTGGTGGCGGATGCCGAGGTGCTGCGCCAGCGTCTGCTCGCGCGTGGGCGCGAGACGCTGGCCGAGATCGAGGCGCGGCTGGCGCGGGGTGGTGGCGAGGAGACCCTGGGCGACATCCCGCGGCTCAACAACGGCGGCGAACTGGCACAGAGCATCAAGGCGCTCGAAGCCTTCGTCGATGCGTCGCCCGCGACGGCATCGCCGCCATGAAGCTGCGTTTCGCCGGCACCGGCGACAGCGCCCAGGTGCCCTGCTTCGGTTGCGACTGCCCGGCGTGTCAGCGGGCGCGGCTGCTGACTTGCCACCGCCGCGGGCCCTGCGCCGGCGAGATCGAGCTCGATGGCGAGCTGATCCTGATCGACGCTGGCCGCATGGACCTGGCCGAGCGCTGCGAGCGTCAGCGCCCGGCCGCGATCCTGCTGACCCACTACCACGCCGATCACGTCCAGGGGCTTCTGCACCTGCGCTGGGGGCGGGGCGAGGCGATTCCGGTGTATGGCCCCAAGGATGCCCAGGGCTGTGCCGACCTGCACAAGCACCCCGGCATCCTCGACTTCCGCCCCGGCCTCAAGCCGTTTCGGCCCCTCACCCTCGGCGGCCTCACGGTGACGCCGCTGCCGCTCAATCACAGCAAGCCGACGCTGGGCTATGCGATCGAAGACGGCGCCCAGCGCATTGCCTGGCTCTGCGACACCGTCGGCCTGCCCGGCGCCACCGAGCGTTTTCTTCAGGAGTGGCGCCCGCATGGGGTGGTGATCGACGCGACCCATCCCGATTCGTACCAAGCGCCGCGCAACCACAACGACGTCGCCATGGCGCTGGAGATCATCGAGCGTCTCGACCCCGCCCGCGCCTGGCTGACGCATATCAGCCACGAGCTGGACGCTTCGATGATGACAGGCAATTTGCCACTGCCGGTCGGGGTCGAACTCGCGGCAGATGGTCTGGAAATTCTGGTTTGAAGATTTCGCCGCCGACGATCGCTCCAACTCGACGAAACCGCCAACGGGAAGACGTACGAATGTCGACTATCAATACGCCGAGCGCTGCAAAACTCTCGACTACGATCATCGATCACAGCGTGAAAATGCGTGAGAGCTCGATCGGCGAACAATGCGAGATTCTGGCTCACACCTACCTGGAATACAGCGAGCTGGGGGATTTTTCCTACCTCGGCGAATATTGCCATGTGGCCGATTGCTCGATTGGCAAGTTCACCGCCATCGCCAATCATGTGCGCCTTGGCGCGCCCAATCACCCCATGGGGCGACCTTCCCAGCACCGTTTTACCTACTGCCCGGAATACTACGATTCCGATCTGCAGCGCGACGCGGGCTTTTTCGCCCAGCGTCGCGAACAGCGCGTGACGATTGGTCACGACGTTTGGATCGGGCATGGCGTCACGGTGTTGCCCGGTGTCCATGTCGGTAATGGCGCGGTGCTGGCGGCGGGCGCCGTGGTGACGAAAAACGTGGCCCCGTATGCGGTCGTGGGCGGCGTCCCCGCGCGCGCGATCAAATCCCGCTTTCCGCCCGACATCGTCACCCGACTGCAAGCCATCGCTTGGTGGCACTGGCCGTTCGAGACGATCACCGCAAGGCTTTCCGATTTTCAGGACGACGATGTGGTCGCGTTCTGTGAGCGTTGTGAAACCGCGCACGAGTGCTAGCTGGATAGGTCATCGTGATCTCAGCCTGAACTGCAAGCCAGGGTGCGATGGCGCGAGCCGCCGTCGCCGAGCTGCGATTCCACCAGCGCGAGATGGTCGAAGCGCCAGCGCAGCGGGGCGGGCAGCCGTGAATCCGGGGCCGCGCGGTCGGCCTGGCGAACCAGGCTGACATGCGGGGTGAAGTCACGCTGTGGCGCGGTGAAACCGTGACGGGCGAGTGCCTGCCAGAGTTCGGCATTGAGTGCCAGCAATACAGGGTCCGGCGTCTGGCTGCCGGCCCAGACGATGCGCGGCTGAGGGAAATGGCCGAGTCGATCCAGCGTCCACTCGCCCTGCGGCGCCGGCCACGCCCGGGTCAGCTCGAGCAGCGCCGCCAGCCGCGAGGCATCGACACTGCCCAGAAACGCCAGCGTGATATGCATGTTCTGCGCCGGTAGCGGGTAGCCGCCGCAGCGGGGTGCCAGGCGTCCGGCCTCGGCGGCCAGCGCCCGACGACTGGCGTCGTCGGGCCACAGGGCGAAGAAGAGTCGGCGAGGAAGGGTCACGATGGCGGCTCCCGATGGCGTTGCCCGCAGGGTGGCGCATCGTTCCCCTCGTTGCCAACGGTTTCCCGGTATGCGCGTGGCTCCCGCTCAGGCGGGGCCGTCGTGGGGCCGAGGCTGCTCGCCTTCCATCGTGGAGCCGTGATCCTGGCGCAGCGGGCCGGCCAGCTTGCGCAGCGCGACATAGAAGACCGGCGTCAGGAACAGGCCGAACAGGGTCACCCCGAGCATGCCGGCGAAGACCGCGATGCCCAGTGCCTGGCGCACCTCGGCACCGGCGCCGTGACCCAGCGCCAGCGGTATCACCGCCGCGGTGAAGGTGATCGAGGTCATGATGATCGGACGCAGTCGCAGGCGGCAGGCTTCCAGCGCCGCCTCCACCACGCTGCGACCCTGGAACTCGAGCTCGCGGGCGAATTCGACGATCAGAATCG
Source organism: Salinicola sp. CR57 (assembly GCF_003206585.1). Taxonomy (NCBI): domain Bacteria; kingdom Pseudomonadati; phylum Pseudomonadota; class Gammaproteobacteria; order Oceanospirillales; family Halomonadaceae; genus Salinicola; species Salinicola sp. CR57. Next base: position 477,463 of record NZ_PZJL01000001.1, on the reverse strand, counting down.
CGTTCTTGCAGGCCAGCCCGATCAGCACCACCAGTCCCACCTGGACGAAGACGTTGGTATCGCCGCCGGAGATCCTGACGCCGACCAGCGCCGACAGCAGACACATCGGCACGATCAGGATCACCGCCAGCGGCAGGGTCCAGCTCTCGTAGAGCGCGGCCAGGACCAGGAACACCAGCAGTACCGCCAGCGGGAAGACCACCAGCGCGGCATTGCCCTGGGTGAACTGCTGATAGCTGAGGTCGGTCCACTCGAAGTCGATGCCATCCGGCAGTACCCGCTCGCCGATATCGGACAGCACGCCCATCGCCTGGGGCGAGGAGAGCACCCGCGGATCGGCTTCGCCGGCCAGGTCCGCCGCCGGATAGCCGTTGAAGCGCAGCACCGGGTCGGGGCCGAAGCTCTGATGGATATCGATCATCGAGCCAATCGGCACCATCTCGCCCTGGGCATTGCGGGTACGCAGCCGGGCGATGTCCTCGACGCTGTCGCGGTAGGGGGCGTCGGCCTGGGCAATCACCTGCCAGGTGCGGCCGAAATTGTTGAAATCGTTGACGTAGGTGGAGCCAAGATAGGTCTGCAGGGTGTCGAACAGGTCGCTCACCGCCACGCCCTGGGTCTTGGCCTTGAGGCGATCCACCTCGGCATCGAGCTGGGGCACGTTGGCCTGGTAGCTGGTGATCGGATAGGACATGCCCGGGGTCTGCACCACCGCGCCCTGAAACGCGGTCACCGCCTCCTGCAGCGGGCCGTAGCCGAGCCCGCCGCGGTCCTCGATGAACAGCTGATAGCCGGAGCCGTTGCCGAGCCCGAGGATCGGCGGCGGCATGAACGAGAACGCGATGCCGTCCTTGAGGCCGGCGATCCTGCCCGCGATCTCGGCGTTGATCTCTGCCGCGGTACGGGTGCGCTGGTCGAATGGCTTCAGGGTCAGGAACGCCAGCCCGGTGTTGGCGGTGTTGGTGAACTGCAGCGCGTTGAGGCCGGGGAACGAGATTGCGTGCTCGACGCCGTCGGTCTCCATGGCGATATCCACCACCTGACGCAACAACTCGTCGGTGCGCTCCAGCGAGGCCCCCTCGGGGAGCTTGACGCCGGCGATCAGGTACATCTTGTCCTGAACCGGAATGAACCCGGGCGGCACCAGCTTGAACAGATAACCGGTGGTTCCCAGCAGGATCAGGTAGATCACGAACACCGCACCGCGACGGCGCAGGCTACCCGCGACGACGCCCTGGTAACGATTGGAACTGGCGTTGAAGAAGCGGTTGAACGGCCGAAACAGCCAGCCGAACAGGAAGTCGATGATTCGGGTCAGGCGATCCCTGGGCGCGTCGTGGGATCTGAGCAGCATCGCCGCCAGCGCTGGCGACAGGGTCAGCGAGTTGATCGTCGAGATGACCGTGGAGATGGCGATGGTCACCGCGAACTGACGGTAGAACTGGCCGGTGACCCCGGAGAGGAACGCCATCGGCACGAATACCGCGCACAGCACCAGACCGATGGCGACGATCGGGCCGGACACCTCGCGCATCGCCTGGTGGGCGGCGGCCCTCGGCGCCAGTCCCTGGCCGATGTTGCGCTCCACGTTCTCCACAACCACGATGGCGTCATCCACCACGATGCCGATCGCCAGCACCAGCCCGAACAGGGTCAGGGTATTGATCGAGTAGCCCAGCAGGTAGAGCACCGAGAACGTGCCCACCACCGAGACCGGCACCGCCAGCAGCGGAATCAGCGAGGCGCGCCAGGTCTGCAGGAACAGCGTCACCACCAATACCACCAGCAGTATCGCCTCCAGCAGGGTCTGGATCACCGAGCGGATCGAGTCGCTGACGAACAGCGTGGTGTCATAGACGGTGCGATATTCCACCCCCGGCGGGAACTGGGTGGCCAGCTCGTCCATGGTGTGGATCACCTGGTCGCGGATCTGGAGCGCGTTGGCGCCGGGCGACTGGAAGATGCCGATCGCCACCGCGTCCTTGCCGTCCAGCCGGGAGCGCAGGGTGTAGTCGCCCGCGCCCATCTCGAGCCGCGCGACATCGCGAAGCCGAAGTACTTGGCCGTCGGCACCGACCTTGAGCACGATGTTGCCGAACTCCTGCTCGGTGGACAGGCGGCCCTTGGCGTTGATCAGGGTGAGAAAATCGCTGTGAGGCATCGGCTCGGCGCCGATCTGGCCGGCGGAGACCTGCACGTTCTGCTCGCGCATGGCGGCGACCACGTCGCCGGCGGTGAGACCATGGGAGGCAATGCGGTCGGGATCCAGCCAGGCGCGCATGGCGTAATCGCCGCCGCCGAACATCTGGGCCTCGCCGACGCCGGAAATCTTCGCCAGCTGGTCGCGTACGTGCAGGCGGGCGTAGTTGCGCAGGTAGAGGGTGTCGTAGCTGTCATCCGGCGAGACCAGGTGCACCACCATCAGGAAGGTGGGCGATTGCTTCTGGGTGGTCACTCCCTGCCGCCTTACCGCCTCCGGCAACCGCGCCAGCGCCTGGCTGACCCGGTTCTGGACGCGCACGGTCGCCTGTTCGGGGTCGGTGCCGGGCTGGAAGGTGATGGTCATCTGCAGCACGCCATCGGAACCGGCCACCGACTTGAAGTACATCATGTTCTCGACGCCGGTGATCGCCTCTTCCAGCGGCGTCGCCACGGTTTCCGCGATCTCCTTGGGGTTGGCGCCCGGGTAGGTGGTGCGGACCAGCACCGAGGGCGGCACCACTTCCGGATACTCGCCGATCGGCAGGTTGGGAATGGAGATCAGGCCCACCGCGAAGATGATGATCGAGAGCACCGCGGCGAAGATCGGCCGGTCGACGAAAAAGCGGGAAAAATTCATGACAGCAGGCTCCTGGGCGGCGGGGACGATGCCCGCCGCGTCTTGTCATTCAGAGGAGAGAAGCGCTTCAGGAAGCGTTGAGTGGATCGGCGTGCAGTGCTGCCTCAGGATCGAGTGGCAACCGCCTTGCCCGCCTCCGCTTCCCGCATGGCGATCGGGTTCGGCGTGACCGGCATGCCGGGTGCGAACACCTTCTGGGTGCCATTGACGATCACCCGCTCCCCGGCCGCCAGGCCTTCCTCGACCACCACCAGGTCGCCCACCTCGCGGCCAAGCTGTACCTGTCGGGGCATCACGGTATTGTCGTCGCCGACCACGTAGACCAGACGTCGGTCCTGATTGGCGAGCACGGCCTTGCGATTCACCAGCATTGCCTTGGCGAGATTGGCGACGGGCATCTCCACGCGGGCGAACTGGCCGGGCCTGAAGGCGCCATCCGGGTTGGGCAGCACGGCGCGATAGCGCAGCGTGCCGGTATCGGCGTTGATCTGGTTGTCGACGAAGTCCAGTTGCGCCGGATGCGGGAAACCCGTCTCGCCGGTCAGGCCGATATGCAGCGTGGCGCTCTTGCCTTGATTCAGCAGTGCCTGGGCGCTGGGGGCTTCGGCTTCGTTGCTGTCGAAATAGACGTACAAGGGGTCCACCGACACCAGCGTGGTCAGGACCGACTGGTCGGCACTAGCGAGATTGCCCTTGGTGACCATCGCTCGTCCGGTACGGCCCGTCACTGGCGCAATCACCTGGGTGTACTGCAGGTCCAGTTCGGCACTGGTCAGCGCGGCCTCGGCCTCGGCTTCCTGGGCCTGGGCATTGAGCGCCGCCGCCTGGCGCTGGTCGTGCTGCTCCTGGGAAATCATGTGTTTCTGGATCAACTGGCGGGAGCGGCCGGCCTCGACTTCGGTGAGCCGGCGCTGGCTGCGCGCCTGTGCCAACGATGCCTTGGCGGCCTGGACGCGAGCTTCGTAGGGGCGCGGGTCGATCCGGAACAGCAGGTCGCCGGCCTCGACCAGCTCTCCCTCCTCGAAGGCCACCGCGTCGATATAGCCGCTCACTCGTGGCCGGACCTGCACGGTCTGCGGTGATGCCACGCGGCCGGTAAAGGTCTCTCGCAATGTGATCGGCTCCACCAGCACCGTTGCCACGTCGACTTCCGGAGGCGGTGGCGCGGCGGCGGAGTCCGCTTCGCCATGGGCATCGCAGCCGGCCAGCAGCGCGATGACGAGCATCACGCCCAGGCCGCGAGTCAGACCCGTTTTCGACAGACGCTTGTGGTCGGACTTGTTCATTGTTGGGCTTCCCTTGTTTCATTCCCGGTCATCGATCCCTTGCACCACCTTCCACGGCGGATCGCCCTGGGGTGCCTTCGAGTCGGTGTCGGGGGTTATCGACCGACGGCGCCGGCAGCAAGGGGCGTCGATCAACCGATGAAGACGAGGCGAGTGGCGCCGGTCAAAACGCGCCGTCGCCCTTCGCAAGACGGCAGGTGCCGGCGGGGGATCATGGCCTGACAATGTACGTTCGCGCCGCGAGCGGGCGTTATCGGTTTCCTCCGCATTGATTGCCTGATCCTGTCAATATCGCCAATCTTCGAAGCAGAATACCTATTGGCCTCTGCCGGTCTTCGGGGATCGTCGGTTGACTTGCCCGTTTCTTCAAAGGTCTTGCCCAATCCTGCATAAGTCCTCAAATCGTCATAAAAGCACCGTTATGACGGCATATACTCGCGATACATCCAAGATCGAGCATTGGCGATCCATACGGGGTGAGAACATGAGTATCGTGCAACCGGTTTTTCAGACATTAGATGACGAGCTCGCCCAATTGGCGAAAACTCTAGCCCGTCAGATTCAGAAGTGGGCACCGGAAGAGGGCCTGACGCCGACATCGGTGCCAGGGCTGGAGTTGGTGCGCGCCAACTCTTCGCACACCAGCTGTCTCGGTTCGACGGTCTACGACCCCTCGCTCTGCCTGATCGCGCAGGGCAGCAAGCGTATATGGCTGGGGGATCGGGAGATCGACTATGGACCGCTGAGCTGCATGGTGTCGGCGGTGCATCTGCCGGTGCTGGGCAAGGTGACCGAGGCCTCGGCGGAAAGGCCCTACCTGGGGCTGAAGCTCGCCGTCGATGCCCAGGAGATCACCGCGCTGGTACTGGAGCTGGGGGAGGGCGTGGGTGAGATGGAGACGCGGGAGTGTGCCGAGACGGCTTGCGGCCTGAGTCGCGTGCAGGCCGAGAAGGGCCTGGTGGAAGCCATGCTGCGGCTGGTCAACCTGCTCGATTCACCCCAGGACATTCGCATCCTCGCACCGCTGGTACGGCGCGAGATCTTCTATCGTGCACTGATCGGCGAGATCGGCCTGCACATGCGCAAGTTCGCGGTGGCCGATACCCAGACCCACCGCATCGCGAAGGTGATCGCGGCGCTCAAGGATCGCTTCACCGAGCCGCTGCGCGTTCGCGAATTGGCGGAGATGGTGAACATGAGCGAGTCGTCGCTGTTCCACAGCTTCAAGCAGGTCACCCGGATGTCGCCGGTGCAGTTCCAGAAGAAGCTGCGGCTCCATGAAGCGCGCAGGCTGATGCTGACCGAAGGGATGGAGGCGGCCACCGCCAGCTTCCGCGTGGGGTACGGCAGCCCATCCCATTTCAGCCGCGAATACAGCCGCCTTTTCGGAGTGCCGCCGCGCGCGGACGTGAGCAAGCTGCGCGGCGAACTACCGCAGACCGCGCGCGCCTGATGGTGCGCCCCGATTCCGACGGGCCGGGTAACGGACTCAGTCGCCGATGACCATGACCGCTTCGGCTTCCACCTGGCTGCCCTTGGGGAGCTGCTTGACGCCGACCGCGGCGCGAGCCGGGAACGGCGCCTGGAAGAACTCCTCCATCACCTGGTTGACCACGCCGAAGTTGTCGAGGTCGGTCAGGTAGAGGTTGAGCTTGACGATGTCCTGCAGCGAGCCGGCAGCTTCCTGGCACACGGCGGACAGGTTGGTGAAGACCTGGCGGGCCTGGGCCTCGAACTCCTGGGAGACCAGTTCCATGGTCTTCGGATCGAGCGGAATCTGACCCGAGAGATAGACGGTGTTGCCCGACTTGATCGCCTGGGAATAGGGGCCGATGGCGGCCGGGGCGTTGTCGGTGTTGATAACGGCTTTGTTGCTCATGGCGTACCCTCCAGCATTGTTTCAATGTCTGCGTGGACTCGGCGGCCCCGGTAAATCGCGTCGTTGTGCGGTGCCGGTGTGCCGGTCCGATCTCAATCCTCACCTATATCCATAGGCTTCGGTCGACTCGAAACCTGCGGGGTCGTCCGTCGGACGTCCGCTTCGCTTCGAGTCTGTGCTTGCGCCTTGCGCTTCATCCCGCTCGCCGATCCATCCGGCGTTTCTGACATCCAAACCGCGTTTCGGCGATATCGCCGTCCATGGACGGAGCCATGACGCAAAAAACGTTGCCCCGCCGTGTTGGCCACGGCGGGGCAACGATCCTGCGATTAGTTTCGGGCGCGGACGATGCGGCCGATATGGTTCAGATTGCGCAGGCGCTTGATGATTCGCGCCAGATGAACACGCCCCTTGACCAGAATGGTCAGGTTGACGATCGAGAGCCTGGCATCGCGCTCCTCGATCCCGATACGCTCGATATTGGCGTCGGCATCGGTGATCAGGCTGGCCAGTTCGGCGATCAGGCCGCGCCGGGTCTCGACCTCGATCCGCAACGGTACCGGGAAATCCTGATCGATCTGCTTCGACCAGGTCAACGAGACCAGTTTGTCGGGATCGTCGCGCAACTCGTCGAGATTACCACATTCGTGACGGTGGACGACGATCCCCTTGCCGATGGAGAGGTGGCCGATGACCGGGTCTCCCGGTAACGGGTGGCAGCAGCGGGCAAAGCTGATCGCCATGCTCTCGGAACCGTTGATCACGATCGGACCGTTGTGAGGCGAATCCTCCAGCAGCCGCTCCAGCGGGTCGTCGCTCGCCCCGGTATCCACATCCGTGGTGAGTTCCCGCGCGACCAGGCGCCGCGCCGTGGCGTGCGCCAGGCGGGTGCCGAGGCCGATGGTCTCGAGCAGATCGTCCTCGGTCTTGAGGTCCAGCTCCTCCAGCAGCGCCGGGAGGCGTTCCGGCGGCAGCTTCTCCAGGCTGGTCTCGAAGCTGCCCAGCGCCCGGTTGAGCAGGCGGCGGCCGAGCTGAATCGCTTCGCTGCGCTGCTGGCTCTTCAGCGCATGACGAATCGCCGAGCGTGCCTTGGCGGTAATCACGAAATTGAGCCAGGCGAGATTGGGACGTGCGCCGGGGGCCGTGATGATCTCCAGGGTCTGGCCGCTCTCCAGCGGGGTCGACAGCGGCGCGAGATGACGATCGATGCGGCAGGCGATGCAACTGTTGCCGATGTCGGTATGGACGCTGTAGGCGAAGTCGACCGCCGTGGCCCCCTGAGGCAGCTCCATGATGTCGCCTTTGGGGGTGAAGATGTAGACATCGTCCGGGAACAAGTCGTTCTTGACGTGTTCGATGAACTCCAGCGAGTCGCCGGCGTGGCGCTGCATCTCGAGCAGGCCACGGACCCATTCGCGGGCCCGGGCATGGCTGCCGGCGGCGATGGGGCGTTCGGTCTGGCCGGCCTTGTAGAGCCAGTGGGCGGCGATGCCGTTGTTGGCCATCGCCTCCATCTCGCGGGTGCGGATCTGCACCTCGATCGGCATGCCGCTGGGGCCGAACAGCGTGGTGTGCAGGCTCTGGTAACCGTTGGCCTTGGGGATGGCGATGTAATCCTTGAAGCGCCCCGGCACCGGCTTGTAGAGATTGTGCACCGCGCCCAGCACGCGATAGCAGTTGTCGACGCTGTCGGTGATGATACGGAAACCGAACACGTCCATGATCTCGGCGAACGGTTTACGCTGGTCGTGCATCTTGCGGTAGATCGACAGCAGGTGCTTCTGGCGTCCGACCACGCTGCCGGTGAGGTCGTCTTCGTCGAGCCGGCGCTGCAGGCTGGTCTGGATCTGGCGCATGGTCGAGCGGCGGTTGCCGCGGGCGCTGGCCACCGCGCGCTTGATGCGTTCGGCGCGCATCGGGTGGATCGCCTGGAACGAGAGGTCCTCGAGCTCGACGCGAATGGTGTTGATGCCCAGCCGCCCGGCGATGCGAGCGTAGATCTCCAGGGTCTCGCGGGCGATGCGGCGCTTCTTGTCCGGACGCAGTGCACCCAGCGTGCGCATGTTGTGCAGGCGGTCGGCGAGCTTGACGATGATCACCCGGATGTCCCGGGACATCGCCATCACCATCTTCTGGAAGTTCTCGGCCTGAGCGACCGCCTTGTCCTCGAAGGTGATCTGGGTCAGCTTCGAGACGCCGTCGACCAGCTCTGCCACGGCCTCGCCGAACTGCGCTTCCAGCGCTTCCCGGGAGACGCTGGTGTCCTCGATGACATCGTGCAGCATGGCGGCCATCAGGCTCTGATGGTCCATGTGCATGTTGGCGAGGATATTGGCGACGGCGAGGGGATGGGTGACGTAGGGCTCGCCGGAACGACGCTGCTGGCCGTCGTGGGCCTGTTCGGCGTAGTAGAAGGCGCGTTTGACCTGCTGAATCTCGTCGTCGGGGAGATAGCCGCCGAGGCGATCGGCCAGGTCATCGATGGTGAACATGCGGCGCGCCTATTTTTTCGTTAACGACCCGTCTTACATGGCCCGTCTGGCAACCGGCTCCGTGGAGACCGCGACAACGGCCCGGGGGCCGTCGGCCATGCCGGGAGAGTGGCTCAGATGTCGTATTCCTGGGTCGGCTCGGGACGCGGGCGCGGCGGTGCGGCTTCGACCGGCTCGTCGAGAATGCTGTCACCGATCTGGCCGGTGGCGATCTCGCGCAGGGCCATGACGGTCGGCTTGTCGTTTTCCCAAGGCAGCAGCGCATCGCGGGAGCCGCGCGCGAGCTGGCGGGCGCGTTGGGACGAGATCATCACCAGCTTGAAACGGTTCTCGATGTGGTCCAGACAATCTTCGACGGTCACTCGTGCCATGAGGGTAGCCCTGCCAAACAAATTGGGTGAACGCGCCCCGGACTGCGGGGTCTGCGGGACCGAGCAGTCTACTGGAGTGGCGCGCTGTCTGACAAGAGTCCTCGACGCGTGGCAAGAGTCCTCGACGAGTGACGAGAGTACGTCATGACCGGCAGGTGCACGCCGATGACGGTTCAGTCGATGCCGTTCAGCAGCTCGTGGAGCAGCGTCGCATGACGTGCCTGCATCTTGTCGAGACGCGACCGGCGCGCATGGACGATGCACTCGAGCTCGGTCAGGGCGTGCTCGAAAGTGTCGTTGATGACGACATGTTCGTACTCGTCGAAATGCGACATCTCGCTGACCGCATCGCGCATGCGCCGTTCGATCACCGCCTCGTCGTCGGTCCCGCGCCCGGCAAGCCGCTCCCTCAGCGCTTCCCGCGATGGCGGCAGGATGAAGATCGACTCGGCCTCCGGCGCCTGTTCGCGAACCTGCCGAGCCCCCTGCCAGTCGATCTCCAGAATCACGTCCTCGCCCACCGCGAGTCGCTTCTCGACTTCGACTCTCGAGGTGCCGTAGTGGCGGTCGAAGACCCAGGCGTGCTCGAAGAATTCGCCGCGTTCGACCATTGCCTCGAACTCGGGCTGGGCGACGAAGTGGTAGTTGACGCCGTCCTGCTCGCCGGGGCGCATCGCCCGCGTGGTATGAGAAACCGAGACGCCGATGCCCGCGTTGCGCTGGAGCAGGGCTCGGACCAGGCTGGTCTTGCCGGCACCGGATGGCGCGGAAATGATATAGAGCGTGCCGACTGCCGGTGCGGCGGTGGCGTGCGATGAGGAAGTACTTTGCGACATGGCGAGACGGCCGTGAGGAAGTGCGTGAAGCGGCTCAGTATGCCATGAATCGAAGCGATTGGGGCGGCCCGGCGGGTTCGGTCGTGCGCTAGAATGGTGGCGTTCGGCGAGTCTCGCCTGGCGTTCGAGATCCCCCGACGATGCCCAACCCGATTCCACTCCGAAGGAGTTCCATGGCCTCTTCACAACCTGCGGCGGCCGGCAGCCCGGTCGCCTTCATCGGTGCCGCGTTCGCCTTCGTGCTCACCATGATCGGCACCACCATGCCGACGCCGCTCTATCCAATCTATCAGCAGCAGTTCGGTTTCTCCCAACTGACGATCACGATCATCTTCGCGGTCTACGCCGCCGGCGTGATGGGCGCGTTGCTGCTGACCGGACGCTGGTCGGACCAGCTGGGACGGCGCCCGATGCTGTTCGCCGGCCTGGCCGCGTCGGCGTTGAGCGACCTGGTGTTCTGGCATGCCGGCGGTCTCGGCATGATCCTGGTTGGTCGCGTGCTGTCCGGTATCTCGGCCGGCATCTTCACCGGTACCGCCACCGTCGCGGTCATGGAGCTGGTGCCCGAGGCCTGGAAGCGGGCCGGCCCGCTGGTCGCCACCGCGGCCAACATGGGCGGGCTGGGGCTGGGGCCGATGCTGGCCGGGGTACTGGTGGTGGCGTTCCCGATGCCGCTGGTCCTTCCCTACGTCGTCCACCTGGCCCTGGTCGTGCTGGCCGTGCTCTGCCTGTGGCGGGCGCCCGAGACGGTGGAGCGCCCGGCGCGGATTCGGCTGAGCGTGCAGCGGCTCGGTGTGCCCGAAGGGGTTCGCGGCATTTTCATTCCCGCAGCGATCGCCGCTTTTGCCGGCTTCATGGTGTGTGGGTTCGCGACCTCGGTGACGCCGGCTTTTCTCGGCAAGGAGCTTGGCCATCACAACCCGGCGCTGATCGGCTTCGTGGCCGGACTGCTCTTCATCGCCTCCACCGCGGGGCAGATCCTGCAGGGCAGGCTGCCGGCCGCGCGCCGCCTGCCGATCGGCTGCGGCATCCTGCTGATCGGCGTGCTGTCGATCGCCTGGGGTATCGGCGCGAAAACGCTGACGGGATTCATCATCGGCCCCATCGTCGCCGGCATCGGCCAGGGCATCGCCTTCCGTGCCGGGTTGGGCGCCATCGCGGCGGCAAGTCCGTCGGCGCAGAAGGCTTCGGTGGTGTCGACCTTCTTCGTGGTGGCTTACGTGGCCATCTCGCTGCCCGTGATCGGTATCGGCGTGGTCGCCTCCTTCATCAGTCTGCAGCTGACCGGGCTGCTGTTCGCGCTGCTGGTGGCACTGCTCTGTTGCGTGGCGCTGGGCCTGCTGCTGCGCCCGTCCCGACGGCAGCGCTCGGCATCACCCTGATCCGCCCCTCTCTCGGCGCTCTGGTATCATGAGCGCCGATTCGTTCCACCGACTGCCAGGAGCCCCCGATGACCGCCGCGCCCGATACGCTTACCCTCCGCCGCCCCGACGACTGGCACTTGCACTTCCGTGACGGCGAGGTCATGCAGACCGTGGTGCCCTACACGAGCCGGACCTTTGCCCGTGCTATCGTGATGCCCAATCTGGTGCCGCCGGTGACCACCATCGAGGCGGCCAGTGCTTACCGTGAGCGGATCGTGGCGGCAGTTCCCGCCGGTCACGACTTCACCCCGCTGATGACCTGCTATCTCAACGAGAGCGTCTCCCGCGAGACGCTGGAGCGCGGCCACGCGGACGGCCTGTTCACCGCCGCCAAGCTCTACCCGGCCAACGCCACCACCAACTCCCAGCACGGCGTCAAGCACATTGCCGACGTCTATCCGCTACTGGAAGTGATGCAGCGGATCGGCATGCCGCTGCTGGTTCATGGTGAAGTGACGCGTGGCGAGATCGATATCTTCGATCGCGAGAAGGTCTTCATCGACGAGGTAATGACCGACATTCGCCGCCAGTTCCCGGCGCTCAAGGTGGTGTTCGAGCACATCACCACCCGGGACGCCGCCCAGTTCGTGCTGGAAGGCGACGAATTCCTGGGCGCCACGCTGACCCCCCAGCACCTGGCCCAGAACCGCAACGACATGCTGGTCGGCGGCATTCGCCCGCATCTCTACTGCCTGCCGATCCTCAAGCGACAGGAGCATCAGCAGGCGCTGCGCCAGGCCGTGGCCAGCGGCCATCCGCGCTTCTTCCTCGGCACCGATTCCGCCCCCCACGTCACCGCCGCCAAGGAGACGTCCTGCGGCTGCGCCGGGGTGTTCAATGCCGAGGCTGCGCTGTCGGTCTATGCCGACGTGTTCGAGCAGGAGGGGGCGCTCGAGCACTTCGAAGCCTTCTGTTCCGAGAACGGCCCGCGGTTCTACGGCCTGCCGCTGAACGAGGGCACGGTCACCCTGACCCGGCAGCCGACCCCGGTGGCCGAATCGGTAGGTGAAGGCGACAACACCTTCGTCCCCTATCGGGCCGGAGAGTCGCTGAGCTGGAAGACGACGCTGAACTGATCGACGCTTCCCGCGTCACGCAGGCATTAACGTAACGGCTCGCTGGCTTGACGCCGGCGGGCCGTTCGCTTGTCTGGCGTGGACTCGGCAACGCACTAGAACGTCACGCTGGCCTGCAGCGTGACTTCCAGCGGTTCGCCGACCACCACCCGGGTGTCGCCGACGCTGGAGGGGTAGTAGGTGGTATCGAACAGGTTCTTCACGTTCAACTGCAGATGGGTGTTGTCGCCCAGCCAGCCGTTGTCCCAGGCGATGAAGGCGTCGGCGACGGTGTAGTCGTCGAGGCTGAAGCTGTTGTCGGCATCGTCCTCGCGACTGCCGACGTAGCGCACCCCGCCGCCGACTCGCCAGCGGCCGTAGTCGGGATCGAGCCCCAGCTCTCGGGCCAGCAGCAGCGAAGCGGTGTGCCGTGCCACGTTGGGCAGCTCGTTGCCCGCCGTGCCGCCGTCGGCGTCCTCGAGTACCTCGGCATCGGTATAGGCGTAGTTGGCGAGAATCGACAGCCGGTCGGTCAATTCTCCCTGGGCGGAGAACTCGATCCCTTTGGAACGGCTCTTGCCGATGGCCCGCGAGACGTCGTTGTCGCTGACGACGACGTTCTCCTTGGTGATCTCGAAGTAGGCCAGCGAAGCCTGCAAGCGGTCGGCCAGGAAGCTGCGCTTGATCCCCGCTTCCCAGCCGCGACCCTCCTCCGGGTCGAAGCGCTGGCCGGATTCGGCATCGGGTTCGTTGGGCACGAACGATTCGCTATAGCTGGCGTAGAGCGAGGTCTGTGGCGTCAGCCTGTAGAGCAGGCTGGCGTGGGGCAGGAAGATGTTGTCCTGGGTGTCGGTCTCGACCACGAACGGGCGGCTCCGGCCGCCATACAGCTCGGTATGCTGAAAACGCCCGCCCAGACCGAGAATCCAGCGTTCGCCCAGATGGAGGTTGTCGTCGAAGTAGGCGCCGGTGGTGTTGATCTCGTGAAGGCGGCGGCTGCTGTCTTCGAGATAGGTGGCGCCGTCCAACGTCAGATCGCCGTGATTCGGATGGTAGATCGAGATCGTGTCGGTGGCGCCGCGATAACGGTCGGCCAGGTAATCGCGGCGGCGTTCGTGATCGATGCCGACGGTCATCTCGTGGCGAACGCCGGCCAGTTCGACATCGCCGAGCAGCTCGGCGGCGGTATAGATCACGCGCCGCTCGAAGCCGTGATTGGCATCGGCGCGCCGTCTGGCGTTGCCATCCTCGTCGACGCTCAGCACCCGGAGCTGGCCGTCGTCGTATTGACGCCGGTTCCAGCCGTAGCTCAAGCGGCTGGTCCAGGCGCTGCTCAGATCCTGCTCCCAGCGCGCGGTGAACGACTGATCGTGGCCGGTGACCCGCGACCACGCCTCGTCGAAGCGGCGCTTGCGCGGCACGTCGACGGGATCGCCGTCGACGAAGGCGGTGCCGCGATCCAGGGTCAGGTCGTAATCGCGATACTCATAGGCGAACCACAGCCGGGTGTCGTCGTCCTCCCAGCTCAGCGAAGGCGCCACCACGGTCTGGCGGTTGCTGCCGAAGTCGCGCCAGTAATCCTTGTCCTGCTGGCCGACGATGAACCGGAACGCCGCGCCGCTGTCGCCCAGCGGACCGGTGACGTCGACGCTGGCATCGCCGCCGCCGAAAGAGGTGCCCTTGCCGCTGATGGTGCGCGCCCACTCGTATTGCGGCTTCTTGCTGACGATGTTGACCACCCCGCCGGGCTCCTGGATGCCGTAACGAAACGAGCTCGGCCCCTTGAGCACTTCGATCCGTTCGGTAGTGAACAGCGGAAAGGTATTGCGCGGCTGGCGGATGCCGTCGCGCAGGATCGAGCCGTCGCTGTTGCTGCCGAACCCGCGCTTGATGAAGCTCGCTTCGGTGCCGCCCATGGTGTTGCCCTGGGTGATGCCGTTGACGTAGCCCATGGCGTCGGTCAACGAATCGGCACCGATGTCCTCGAGCATCCGGGCGCTGACCTGGTCGACCGTGCGCGCCTGGCTCAGGAAGTCGGTGGCGCGACCGGTGACCATGCTGGAGGGGCCTGGGCGATAGGCGTCGTCGACCGGCGCCGCCGATGTCGCCTTGACGACCAGCGGATCGAGGGTCGTGGCGCTGGTCTCGGTGGCCTGCGCCGCAGGGAGGTACAGCACGGCCATCGCCAGCGCGGAGCGTCGGCAGAGTCTGGGGGTGATACGCATGATGGGGTTCCCGGGGTGATCTCGTTATCGCGGGTCTCGAGACCCGTCGTTGGTATTGCCGTTCTCAGATGGGTTGCCGGCGTAGGTCGCCTGGAAGGTGCCGCTGGCATCGATCGGCATGAACCGGCGATAGAGCGACTCCAGCGTCTCTTCGGGGTCGAGCGCCGCGCACTGGCGAGGATGCAGCCAGCCGGCGATGGCCTGCAGCGCGACCACCGAGAACGGCCCCTGGTGGTAGCCGTGCCAGAGCGCATGAAAGCCGCCATCGTTGACCGCCGACAGCGCCGGCCAACCCGGGCGACGGGCCACGACATCGGCCATGTCGCGCTGGGTGTCGCTCTCCTCGACGCCGAAGCCGGCGCGAACCGAACCGCCTTTTGGCCACTGCGCGGCAGTGGCGATGATGACGTCGGGGTCGTGGGCCAGAATGAGTTCTGGATTGAGCACGTTCTCGGTGCCGGGACTCATGCCGGCGGCGATGTTGTCGCCCCGCGCGTAAGCCACCAGATCGGCGAGGCCGGAGTCGAAGTTGCTGCGGCAGCAGTCGACCCTGAGCCCGGGGGCGATATCGATCAGCACGCTGGGTCGCCGGGTGACGGTAGCGAGACAGTCGTCGACCGCGGCCTGCTCGGTCTCGAGCTGCTGGATCAACGCGGTGGCGCGGGATTCCGCGCCCAGGGCGCGGCCCAGCAGACGCAACGATGGGACGGTGTCCGCCAGCGGATGCTCGCGGAAGTCGACGAACAGGATCGGTATTCGTAGCGCCTCCAGCTGCGCCCGCAGCGGCGATGTCTGCAGCTCGCGATAGCGCGAGACATCGGCGACGATCAGGTCCGGATCGAGGGTGATCAGCGCTTCGGCGCCTAGCATGGCGTTGTTCGCCGTCCCCGGCGCCGGCAGGTCGGCAAGGGCGGGCAAGGCTGCTGTCAATCGCGACTGGGCCACCGGGTCGAAGCTCTCGAGCGAGCCGCGCCAGCCGCTCATCCGCGAGACGGGATCGGGCAACAGGGCAGCGAGGGCGAACAGGTGGCGCGGGTTGTCGAGGAAGATGCGCTGCGGCGGCGCCAGCAGCGTGAGCTCCTGGCCGGCCAGGTCGGTCAAGGTGACGGGGAAGGCCGCGATCGGGTCGGTACGCTCCGCCGCCAGTGCGGTCGTCGACCACAGCAGCGCAGAGCCGATCGCGATGATGGCCAGGCCCAGCCGGCTGGCGAAAAGCGCTCGCATCGTTCTTCTTCTATTTGATTAAAGATAATCATTATCATTGTTATTCATGACACGGTCAACGCGGCGCCAGCCACCGTGTCACCCTGGCCGTCGCATCGGAGAGCCTGGGCTATGACCGGCTAACCGAATCCAGGTGAGCTCTCGCGAGGGGCTCGATCGTCCACTGCGTGGTGCCCATGGGAGCGATCCACAACGGAATCGCGTTGGCCGAGCGTGGCCCCGCCGGGCTGCCGTGGGTCAGCCCGCGCACGGCGCGAACCAGCCCCGAATGCCCGACGATCAGCGGCGTGTCGGCCTCCTCGAGCAGGGCGTTGAGGGTGGTGGCGATGCGCGCCACGAACGTCTCCCAGGATTCGCCGCCAACGGGCGTGCTCAGGTAGGGAACGGTATCGGGGATCGTCTGGCCCTCCAGCTCGCCCCAGTGGCGCTCCATCAGCCCGTCGACGACCCGATCCGGGGCGCGGCCCAGGGCCAGCTCGGCGGTACGATAGGCGCGCTGCAGCGGGCTCGACACCGTCAGCGACCAGTCGACATCGCCGAGCAACGCCCGGGCGCGCCGCGCCTCGTCTTCTCCCTGCGGGGTCAGTGCCACGTCGTGCTGGCCGCCGATTCGTCGTTCGAGATTGCGGGTGCTCTGGCCGTGGCGCAGAAAGACGAAGGGGCGACGGATCAGGGTGGGCATGGCGATGGGCTCCAGCGCATCAGCAAAGCGACCATCTTACCCGGCCCGGTGCGGCTGTCATCCCCCGGCGGCGTCGACCCGGAAGCGCGCGGTGACCGGATCGGCGCGATAGTGGCGGGCCCAGGCCGCTGCCTCCCGCGCCAGAGTCTGAACGCCGTCGAGGATGCGCTCCACCTGGGCGTCGTCGTGCAGAACGTTCAGGCTCAGCCGTATCCAGCCGGGCTTCTCGAGCTCGTGGCCCTGGCCCAACCGCTCGACCAGCGCTTCGGAGGCCGCGGCATCGATGCCGAGCAGGCGATGGGCGTAGGGGCCGGCGCAGGCGCAGCCACCACGAGCCTGGATGCCGTAGACGTCGGACAGCATGCGGGTGAAGAGCTGGTGATGGATCAGGTTGCCGGCATCGTCGCGCACTCGGAAGGAGAAGATCGGCAGCGCTGGCACGTCCTGGCGGCCCAGCAGTTCCAGGCGCGGTTCGTCTGCCCAGCGGGCGAGCGCGCGTCGGCGCAATTCGGCATCGCGCCGGGCGATTTCGGGCAGCCCGATGGCCTCCTTGACCAGCAGCGCCAGCGCGGCACGAATGTCGCCGACCACATTGGGGGTGCCGCTCTCCTCGCGGGCTTCGAGACGGCTGTTGTAGTGGTGTGTCCAGGGCGAGACGAAGCTGACCGTGCCGCCGCCGGGCAGCGACGGTGTGCGGCGGTGAACGAGCGTGTCGCGGACCACCATGACGCCGGAAGCCCCGGGTCCGCCGGCGAACTTGTGCGGCGAGAAGACGATGGCGTCCTTACGGCAGTCCGGCGCGGGCGCCATGTCCATCGCCAGGTAGGGGCCGCCGCCGGCGTAATCCCACACCGCCAAGGCGCCGTGGCGTTTGAGGCGCCGGGTGATGTCGTCGACGTCGCTGACGATCCCGGTGACGTTGGAGGCGGCCGAGAAGGCGCCGACGATCAGGTCGCTGCCGGCGACGGTATCCAGCGCCCGCTCCAGCGCCACGGTGTCCGGCCCCCCGGCGGCGCCCTCGGGAATCTCCACCAGCACGGCGCCGCTCTCCCGCCACGGCAGGAGGTTCGAGTGATGCTCGTAGGGACCGATCAGCACGCTGACCCGCTCGCCACGCCGCACGCGGGCGGCGATATCGAGCAGCGCCACGATCCGGTTGATGCCGGCGGTGGCGCCGCTGCCGCTGAACACCACGTGGCAATCCTCGGCGTTGAGCGCCCGCGTGATCAGTGCCCGTGCCTCCTGGCGCAGCCGGGTCATGGCCTGCCCGCAGTGCGAGGCCACGGTGTGCGAGTTGGCGTAGAACGGCAGGATCTCTTCACTAATGAAGCGCTCGACTTGGCGCAGCGCTCGGCCGGAGGCGACGTAATCGGCGTAGAGCAATCGCCGTTCGCCGAAGGGGGTGACGAACGGCATGTCGTTGCCGATCAAACCTTCCCGCAGCCGGGCAAGCAGATCCGGTCCGGACAGGGAGCGGCGAAAATCGGCGAGCGTCGTCATGGCGGCACCTTGGTGTGGGAAGAGGAGGACGTGGAGAGGGGGAGCACGAGCCTCCACCGCGTCCGGCTATGATATCCCGACGTTGACAGGTAAATTTCTCGATATGACCTGTAAATCAATCATCACATGAGTGTTTTGACACCATGAGCGACGCCAAATTGGATCATTTCAACCTCACCATCCTGCGCACGCTGCAGCAGCGTCCCGGTCTCCCCCAGCGTGAGCTGGCGGAGCGCGTCAATCTTTCCCAGAACGCCTGCTGGCGGCGGATCAGGCAGCTCGAAGAGGCGGGCGTGATCGAGGCGCGGCGGCTGGTGCTGAGCCGTCAGGCGCTCGGTTTCGGGCTGGTGGTGTTCTCCATGATTCGCACTCGCAGCCACTCGCGGACCTGGCTGGCGGCGTTTCGCGAACATGTGCTGAGGATTCCCGAAGTGATCGACTTCTACCGTATCGGTGGCGATTACGACTACATGCTCAAGATCGTGACGCGGGACATCGGCGCCTTCGATCTGATCTATCAGCGCCTGATCGACGGCTTCGAGATCGACACCGTGACCTCCTACTTCGCCATGGAGGCGCTGGCGGAGAGCCGCCCGCTGCCGGTGTGACGATGACTCACGACCGGGCTGCGGTCAGTGTTTCAAACCGTCTGCCACAGCATCGGATCCGGATCGCCCAGCGTCGTGGCGATGACCTGCAGGGCGTGTTCCAGCGCTTCGCGGCTCTCGGCGGCACTGATGCAGACACGAATCGCCTGGGGGGCGCTGACGCTACCGAGGCAGAAGCTTTCCGCCGTGCTGACGTTGACCCCTTGCGCCTGGAGCTGGCCCACCACATGGCTGGTACGCAACTCGCCCGGCAGTGCCAGCCACAGATAGAAACCGCCGCGATGCCCGCGCGGGGAGAACTCGCCCAGCCTTTCCATCGCGCGGTCGAAGCGCCACTCGAGCTCTTCGCGCTGCCACTGCAGCAGTGAATCGGCGTCGCCGCTCTCGATCCAGCGGCAGACCAGCGAGGCCATCAATGGCGGCGGCATCCAGCTCTGCGCCCGCAGCGCTGCCGTCAGTCGCCCGTGCAACAGCGGTGGCGCGCGCATGGCACCGACGCGCAGGCCACCGCCGAGCAGCTTGGCCACCGAGAACAGCGTGACCGTGCACTCGGGGGCCAATCGATAGAGCGGTGTCACCGGCTCGTCATCGAGCTGGGGATGGATGTCATCCTCGATCAGCCAGAACTGTCGCTCCCGGGCCAGGGCGACCAGCGCGTGGCGCCGTGCCTCGCTCAGCCTCGCGGTGGTGGGGTTGTGGCAGTCCGGCATGACATAGAGCGCGCGGAACGGCTGCTGCTCGAAAGCACGCGCCAGCGCATCGATGTCGATCCCTGCCTCGTCGTGGGCGATCGCCACGCTCTTCAGCGATAGCTGCTGCAATCCGCTGATCAGGCCCGGATAGGTCAGCCGTTCCGCCGCCAGCCGCTCACCGGGAGAGAGCAGGGCGCTGAGGCTCAGGAAGATGCCGTGCATGCCACCCTGATTGATCACCAGCTCGTCCGCGGGAACCGGGCGTCCGAGTGTGGTCAGCCAGCCGGCGATGACTTCCCGCTGCCAGGTCAGGCCCGCTTCCGGCTGATAATCGATGGCCGCCCGCAGCAGTTCGGGGTCGTGCTGGATCGACTGCATCGCCCGCGCCAGCGATGCCTCGCGCTGCGGATGGGGGGGCGGCAGCGACAGGCTGAGATCGACGATGCCGCTGTCCGGCGCGGCGCGACGGACATGATCGAAAGCCGGATGGGGGGCTCCGGTGCCGCGCACATAGGTGCCGCTGCCGACCCGGGCGGTGACGATCCCGCGCTGTTCGGCGAGGGCGTAGGCGCGAGTCACGGTTCCGACGGTGACGCCGAGGGCATCCGCCAGGCGTCTTTGCGGTGGCAGCTTGGCGCCCGCCACCAGTTCGCCGCTGGCGGTGGCGTTGGCGATGGCATCGGCCAGTTCGCGGTAGCGCGGACCTTGACCGGGTAGAGCGGGTATCCAGATTGTCATGGTGACAAAAATCGAGTTGACCGGGAAATTAGGCGGTTTATGCTCGAATTGTTCGGTCTTTTGGCCGCAAAGTCAACAAATTGTACCCATTCAATTTCTGAGGAACGACTTCCTCGAGAGGTGTCCGATGTCTACCGCACTGACGTTTCGCGAACTCCCTTACGCCCGCGAGAGCCTGGCGACCGTGTTGGCAACGACAGGGGCCATTGGCGAGGGTGGTGTGGTAGCGAATAGCATGGTCATTACGGATGCCACACTGTTCTACCCCCATGGCGGCGGCCAGCCGGGGGACCAGGGCGTGTTCATCACCGCCGACGGCCGCACGCTGAAGGTGCTCGACACGCGCAAGGGCGACAACGGGCAGGTCCATCATCTGCTCGATCCGGCCCACGGGCTGGAGGCGGGGCAGAGCGTCACCCAGCAGATCGACTGGGAGCGGCGCTATGCCCACATGCGCATGCACACCGCGCTGCATCTGCTCTCCGTCATCGTTCCCCACGGGGTCACCGGCGGCAGCATCGGTGCCGAGCGTGGCCGGCTCGACTTCGACCTGGGCGAGGCCAGCTTCGACAAGGACGAGCTGAGCGAGCGGCTCAACGCCCTGATCGCTGCCGACTATCCTGTCACCAGCGAGTGGATCAGCGAGGCGGAGCTCGACGCCCATCCCGAACTGGTGAAAACGATGTCGGTGGCGCCGCCCCGCGATGCGGGAGCCATCCGCATGGTGCGCATCGGCGACGTCGACTACCAACCCTGTGGCGGCACCCACGTCGCCTCGACCTCGGAGATCGGTCCGATCCAGGTCGCCAGCATCAAGAATCGCGGTGCGCGCAACCGCCGCTTCACCCTGACCTGGGCCGAGCCGGCGATTCCGGCGCCACGCACTGCCGCAGGGGGGAGCCGGTGATGTCACTGACCTGGTGGTTCTCGGTGGCGCTGTTTTCGATCTCGATGACCGGTACGCCTGGCCCCAACAACGTGATGCTGACGGCCTCCGGCGCGCTCTACGGCTATCGCCGCACGCTGCCGCACATCTTCGGCATCATGGCCGGCTGCTTCGTGCTGTTCATGGCGGTGGCGCTGGGGCTCGGCGTGCTGTTCGAGCGTTTTCCGGTGATCCAGCAAGGGCTCAGGATCGTCGGCGCCGTTTATCTGCTCTATCTGGCGTGGAAGATTGCCAAGGCACCACCGCCGAACCTGGCTGCCAGGGAGGGTGCCAAGCCGCTGACGGCCTGGCAGGCGGCCGTGTTCCAGTTCGTCAATCCCAAGGCCTGGGTCATGGGGATCGCGCTGATCGCCGGCTTCATGCCCGCCGACGGCCCGCTTCTCGCCAATGCGCTGGTGCTGTCGGCGTTCATGGAGGTCGTCGGCTTCTTCTGTATCTCGTGCTGGGCCGGGTTCGGCATGGCGCTCGGCCGGCTGCTCAAGACGCCGCGCGCCTGGCGCATCTTCAATGGCGCGATGGGGCTCGCCACGGCAGCCTGCGTGGGGTTCATCGTGACGTGAGGTCTGCCCGGGATTAGTGCGTCGCCCAGCCTTGACTGTGCAGGTAGTCCAGAATGAACGGCCGGGTCTCCTTGATGATCATCCGCTGGATCATCGCGCTCCAGGTCTCGGTGCGCTGCTGGCTGTCGCGCTGCTGATAGTAGCGCGTGATCTGATCGTCGTAATCGGCCAGCACGGCCGGGTCGATCTTCCGGTAGCGGTTCTCGTGGACCAGCATCGCCTGGGGCAGGCGCGGTTTGAGGTCGGGTTCGGCCTTCGGCCAGCCGATACAGAAGCCGAACAGCGGCAGCACGAACTTCGGCAGTTCCAGCAGCTCGGTCACGCTGGCGATGTTGTCGCGCAGCCCGCCGATGAAGACGCCGCCCAGCCCCAGCGACTCCGCTGCCACCATGGCGTTCTGCGCCATCAGCGCCGTATCCACGCAGCCCACCAGCAGTTGCTCGGCGCGCCCCAGCTGCGCTTCCGGACAGACCTGCCGGTGGCGGTTGAAATCGGCGCAGAACACCCAGAACTCCGCCGCCTGCGCGACCCATGGCTGGCCGCCAGTGAGTTCGACGAGCTGGTCACGCAGGCGGGTGTCGGTGACGCGGACGATCGAGGAGCACTGCAGGAAGCTGGAGGTCGAGGCGGATTGCGCGGCGGCGAGGATCGCTTCACGCTGGTCATCGCTGATCGGTTGGTCGGTGAAGGCGCGAATCGAGCGATGGCTGCGCAACAGGTCGATGGTCGGCGTCATGGATTGGCTCCGGATGAATGTCAGGGCCGCATGATCGCCCGTTTGCAGTCCGAAAAGAAAGTTCGCCTGCTTATTTTCTGCTAGAAGGCCGACCCCGGCTGGCGCAGGAACGCGACCTCCTCTGGCGTCGACTCCCGCCCCAGAATGGCATTGCGATGCGGATAACGGCCGAAGCGCTCGATGATCTCGCGGTGACGGTGCTCGTAGTCGAGCTGCGTCTCCATGCCGGGAACGTCGAACAGCGCGACCGCACGGGCATGGATCGCCAGCGACTCGCTGTGCATGAACGGCATGTAGGCGAAGATGCGCTGCGCGACGGGCAGCTCGGCATCCTCCCCGCGGGCAATCAGCTCCTGGGCCAGCGCCAGGGCCAGCGGGTCCTGGGCGAAGGCGCCCGGGGTGTCGCGATGAACGTTGCGCGAGAACTGGTCCAGCACGATGATCTCCGCCAGTCGGCCGGCCGGCGTCTCGCGCCACGGCCAGCATTCGCAATGCGCGGCGGCGGCCAGGGTGTCACCGAAGCGCTCGGCGATGGTGCGGTCGAGATCGGCGTCCTTGCGGAACCACTCCTTGGGGGTCAGCGTCTCGAACCAGAAGTCGAGAACCTGGTGCGGCGTGGCGATGGTCATGAAGTCGGTCTCCGGGCCGGCGGATGGTGGCATCGAGTCCAGCAGCTTATCGCACTGCGGCCCGGGGCAATAACCGGTGGGCAGCGCGAAGGTCAGGTTGGCACCAGCGCCCGGTCGCGTCGACGGATCTGCCAGGCGAAGCCGAAGCCGACCGGCAGCACGGCGACGGCGGCGAGCGCCAGGGTCGGCGTGGTGCCGGACAGCGCGATGATCCCGCCGCCGACGGCGGTGCCCAGCGACTGTCCGGTGAAGAAGGCGGTGGCGAACAGCGATACCGCCGCGCCACGCCGCTCCGGCGCCATCTGGGTGGCAGTGGTCTGCAGCGTGTTGTGGAGCATGTAGAAGCCCAGCCCGAACAGGTAGCAGCCGATGACGCCGACGCCGGGTTCCGGTTTCAGGCAGATGGCAGCCAGCGCGATCGCGATCAGCACGCAGCCCAGCTGGCACAGTCCGCTCTCGCCGAGTTTCGGCACCAGCCGCCGCGCCAGCAGGGCGAAACTCAAGC
This sequence comes from Salinicola sp. CR57, assembly GCF_003206585.1. Taxonomy (NCBI): domain Bacteria; kingdom Pseudomonadati; phylum Pseudomonadota; class Gammaproteobacteria; order Oceanospirillales; family Halomonadaceae; genus Salinicola; species Salinicola sp. CR57. The sequence goes on along the minus strand of NZ_PZJL01000001.1, from coordinate 454,236 downwards.
CTCCGAGGGCGAACACCGCCAGGATCAGCCCGGCCTCGGTCAGCGGCAGCCCTCCGACGACATGAAGGTGACTGGCGACGAAGGCGAAACCGCAGAATACCGCGGCGCCTTCGCAGAACACCGCGACCAGCACCACCCTCGGCCAGGACTTCTGCAGTACATAGCGCAGGCTCACGCCGAGCGACTCCGGCTTGCGCCCCTGGGGTCGTTCGTGACGCCCGGCGCGGTACCACAGCAGCCCGCTGGCGGCGGCGAACAGCAAGGTGTAGACCAGAAACGGCCACTGCCACCAATCCTGCTCCGCGGCCAGCCCGCCGAACGTCTGGCCGCAGGCAAGCCCGCAGATCTGGCCGATCAGAAAGCGCGCCAGAACCGCCTGGCGCTGCTCGTAGGGAACGTTGTCGCCGATCCACGCCATCGCCAGCGGGATGACCGCCGCACACCCCACCCCCGCCAGCATGCGCGCCGCGATCAGTGTCGCCAGCGTCCCCGACAGCGCACAGAGCAGGCTGGCCACGGCGGCGAGCAGCGAGAACAGCGAGATCACGCGCAGCTTGCCGTAGCGATCACCGCTGGGGCCCAGCACCAGCTGCAGGCAGCCGTAGACGATGGCGAAGGCGGTGATGGCCCAGGAGGCAGCGCTCAGGGTGGTGGTGTAGACCTCGGCGAGGCGCGGCAGCATCGGATCGAGGATTCGCTGGGTGGCGGAGGCGCAGAAGGCGGTCATCGCCAGCAGAACGATGGTGGGCCAGGGCGTGGGCGCTGCGGAGGGGGAGGTGGTCGCTGACACGGGCGGCAAGTCCGGGTGAAGGGTGAGGATATCTGCGATATTAGCATGCTAAGTGAGATTCGCCGCCGTTCGCGGTTGGACTCTCCTGCATGACACCCGCGTCGCCGGGGCAGTCAGGCAGAATGCACAATTCGTGAACACTGTTTTCTTATTGGCCTTTCATGCTGGAAAAATCTCGCCATCGACGGCCATGAGAGGAGAGTCCCATGAAACACCGTATCGTCACTGCCGGTGTCCTGATCGCCGCGCTGAGTACCGCCGGCATTGCCCAGGCCCACCCGGGGGGCGGCCCCGGCCACGGCCCTGGAGGGCCGCCGGGCCACGCGCGCCAGCATGACCGCCACCACGGGCCGGCTCACCACCATCATCACCACGACCATCATCACCACGACCGGGAGCGCCACCGGGCGCTGCGGGCGTGGCACCCCGGCGGGCGGATCGCCGATCGCTACTACCACGACGACCGCTACTGGGTGCGCGACTGGCATGCACGGCATTTGCGGGAACCGCCACGCGGGCATCGCTGGTTGAACATCGACGGCGATTACGTACTTGCCGCGGTCGCCACCGGCGTGATCACGGCGATCATTCTGAACCATTGATCACGGCTGCCGCTCCGTTCTGGCCGCCCGATGCGTCGTCACCGGCTTTGACCAAAGCGGCAGTGTCTCTCTCTGGGCTTCTGGTAGGCTCGTCGATCCGATAGCCTGGCAAAGTCGACTTCCCATGAACCTCAAGGCGCTCCGACTGTTCCGATTGACCGTGCTGCACGGCTCGCTGTCGGCGGCGGCGCAGGCGGCCAACCTGAGCCAGCCCGCCGCCAGTCGGTTGATCGCCTCGCTGGAGGCGGAACTCAAGCTGACGCTGTTCGAGCGTACCCACCAGAAGCTGCTGCTGACCCAGGAAGGGGAACGCTTCTACCGCGAGGCCGAGCATATCCTCAACGGGGTCGAGGAGATTCCCACCATCGCCGGCGAGATCCGCCAGCAGACGGTCGAGGCGTTGCGCATCATCACCTCCGCCCCCATCGGCGCCACACTGCTGCCGGCGGCGATCGCCGACCTGCGCGAGCGCTGCCGCGAGCTCAACTGCAAGATCGATATCGGCAGCCGGTTCGATGTCGAGCGCCAGGTCGGGTCGCGGCGCTACAACGTCGGCCTGCTGTCGCTGCCGGTGGAGAACACCATCGTCGAGCTGGCGGTGGAGCCTCTGCTGCAGGCGACCACCCAGGTGCTGATGCCGGCCGACCATCCGCTGGCAACCCTCGAGCAGGTGCCGGTCGAGGCGCTGCTGGAGTCACCTTTCGTCACCCTCAAGCCGCAACAGATCTGGCGTCAGCGACTGGAGCGGCTGTTCGACGGAGTCGGGCGCAAGCCCCGGATCGCGCTGGAAGTCGGTTCGACGCAGCTGGTACCGCGCTTCGTCGAGGCCGGCTTCGGGCTGGGGCTGCTCGATCTGGCCTGTTGCGGTGCCGCTGTCGGATCGGGAGCAGGGATGGCCGGCACGGTGATGCGGCCGATCACGCCTGCCACCGAGCTGACCTATGCCTGCATTTTGCCGCCGGCGGGGCAGCGCCCCATCGCACGGCGCTTCATCGAAACCTTGCGCGAGACGCTCGAGGCGCGCGGCCGGCAGGACCGCGCGTTCCGTGACGGTGTCACCCTGCTCCCCTGAGTCGGAAAGGGCTGCCTGGCGGTGACGGGGTCGGCCGCGTCAGAGCTTCAGGGTATAGCCGAGCAGGATGCGGTTTTCGTTGGCGTCGCGGGTGAAGTTGGCGCGGCGTGAGGCGTTGCGCCAGCGCAGCGACAGCCCCTCGAACATGCCCCCCTGGACGATGTACTCGATATCGACATCCCGCTCCCACTCCCGCGCCTCGCCGTCGAAGCCGCGGACGCTGGCCTGGTCGCCGGTCGCATACCGGAGCATGAAGGTCAGCCCAGGCAGGCCGAGATCGCTGAAGTCGTAGTCGTAGCGGGCGTGCCAGACCCGCTCGCCGGTCTCGGTGAAGTTGCTGATCTGGTACTGGGAGAACAGGTAGACGTTGGTACCGCTCAGGTAGGTGAAGGGGGTATCGCCGAACTGGGACTGGTAGCCGCCACTAAAGGTATGGGCGCCCAGCCGATAGCGCAGCCGCGTGCTGACGGCGCGGTTGTCCACCTCGCCGGCCTCGGCGGCGCCCTGCTCGCTGGCGTCGAAATAGCGTATATCGGCGCCCAGCCGCCCCGAGCCGAGATCGATGCCGTCGCTCAGCCCCACATAGTGCTGGCGGTAGATATCCTCCAGCTGCGCATAGTGATAGCCGAGGCGGGCGCGCTTGCCGAGATGGTACTCCCCGCCGACGAACTGGAAGCGGTTACTGGTGGCCCTGCCGTAGGCGCCGCTCTTGCGATTCAGCGCCATCGGCTCGTGCTCTGTCTCGTCGCGCTGGCGGGTGCGGTTGAGCTGGCCTGCCGTCAGCTCCAGGCCCTCGATGTCGGTGGAGGTGATCTGGGTGCCGAGGAACGACTGCGTGAACAGCCGGCTGGCATTGGGCCGCAGCGACGGCAGGCTCGGCTCGAGATAGCCGTAGCGCAAGATGCTCTCACCGGCGCGGATCTTGGCGGTGGCGCCGAACTTGGTGTAGTCGTCCTCGGCACGCCCATCGTCATCGATCTTCAGCAGGCCGGTGCCGGAACGGGACGGGCTCGAGTCGAGCTTCACGCCCAGCATGCTGATGGTGTCGACGCCGAACCCGATCGGGCCCTCGGTGAAGCCGGAGTCGGCCCGGAACAGAAAGCCCTGGGCCCACTCCTCGCGCTTGTTGTTGTCCCGGTTGCCCTCGAGGTAGTCGCGGGTGATGAAGTAGTTCTTGAGTTCCAGCGAGGCGGTGCTGTCCGCCAGGAAATCGGCCTGGGCCGGGGTGGCGAGGGCCAGGGTCAATGCCACAGTGCCGGCGCCCGCGAAAGTCGTTATCGATAAAGGCGTCTTTATCGACAGAGGCGAGCGTGCGTGTGCGAATCGGGATCGCCGGGACATGTGGCGGTGGCATGGCGTGATCATGGTGAACTCCTGTCGTTTTTCATGTTGTGGGGAGCTTCTGGAAATGGTCGGGAGCTGCTGGCGCGGCCGCTCGAGGCTCGACGCTGGCCCTCGAGCGGACGCAGGTTCCCTGCCTCGCCCGCTGAGCGGACGAGGGGTAGTGATCGAAAGGGCGAAAGGCGAGTATCGGAAAGACGAAAGCCTAGTCAGGCGTGCTCTCCGGCGCGGTCTCCGGGGTCACGACATCGAAGGTGCCATCGCGCTCGAAGGCGGCGAACTGCTTGGCGGCGAAGGGCGCGATGCCGGCGTTGTCGTGGCCGACACCGGGCACGGTCTGGAACGCCCAGTGGAAGTCGAAGCCGTAGCGGTTGGCCTTCTGCTCGGCGGTTTTGTAGTAGACCCAGGCTCGCTCGACCCGGTTGTTGCCCTGGGCCATCGCCTGATAGCTTCGGCGCAGATACTTGTGCCAGGGATCGGTGTCCTCGGCGCCGACCGTCACCAGCAGGTTGAGGCCGGCAAGCTGGCGCTGGGCATCACGATCGACTGCGACCGGCGTATCCTTGAGTCCGTAGGGCCACTCGTTGTCGGTATCGGGCAGCGTCCACCAGCCCGCCGCCGAGCAGATCGCCGCCTGGATTCGCGACTGTGGCACGAAGGTCAGCATGCGGTGGACGAACTGACAGCCGGCGCTGTGGCCGAACAGGTAGTAGCGCTGGCGCTCGGTCTGGCCGGACTGCTCGAGATCGCTGAAGAGATCGTCGATGACGGTGTAGGACCACGCCTCGGGCGGGTTGGGCTGGCCATCTTTCGCGACCAGATTGCCCAGGTTGTAGCCGGCGACGCCGGGATAGTCCTGCTTGGAGAAACGTGGCACCACGATGGTGAAGCCGTATTCGTCGGCGGCCTTGATCCAGGCGTCGCGATAATCCTCGGCGTTGCGCTTGAGGCCGGTCAGCACGAACACGATCGGTGTCTTGGCATCGGCCCCCTTGGGCACGTAGCTGGCCACCTCGATCTGGCGCTGGCTCTGCGGCAGGGTGAAGGTCGATTCATGGCTGCCCGTGGCCAGGGGTGGGGCGGTCTGGGGCGTCTGTGACTGTGCCAGCGGCGACAGGGCGAGGCCGCCCAGCGCGAGCAGGAGGCCGAGATAGCGTCTTGGTGTTGTTGGCATGATCCTTCCTCTTTTTCTTGTCGATGCGTTCTTGTCGATGCGGCGTTGTGCCACCGATGCGCTTGGCGCATCGGTGGGGTGGTTCTCATTCCGGGCTGTCAGCGCGCCGACGTGGGTATTTCCGTGAGTTCCCGAGCCAGGCGTGCGGCGAGGTCGCGGGCGGAGGCGGCCATCGTCAGCGCGATCTGGCGGCTCTGGCCGGTGTAGTGCTCGGGGCTGAGCGCACGTTCGAGCGCGTCCCGGTCGCCATAGTGGCGGCGCACGGTGTCGTCCTCGAACAGCGCCTCGGCAAAGGTGCGAGCCCCGTCGCGACTGGCGACGATGGCGTCATGGACGAGGTCATGGGCGCGCTGGCGGCCGACCTCGTCGCTCAGTTCGAGCATGATGTGTTCGGACATCAGCGGTGTGGCGTTCGCCATCAGGATCTCGCGCATCCGCTCGGGGTGGGGGACCAGTCGGGTCAGCAGCGTGCGCTGGGTGGCGGCAACGCGATAGGCGAGCGCACCGGCCTGGTCGAGCAGTTTGTAGAGGCGGAAGTTGCACGACGCATCGCCCTCGTGGGAGGGGCGCGCGGTCTCCAGCGCCGGTGCCACCAGACTGCGCAGCTCGCCGGCCTCGGCCAGCAGGTTGACGGCATACTTGGGGTTGAACTTGTGCGGCATGGTGCTGCTGCCGACCACCTCCTCGCCCTGGTTCTCGCTGACCTCCTCGAACTCGTTGGCCATCAGCGTGTAGAGCTCCTGGCCCAGGCGCTCGCAGCCGGCGGCGTAGAGCCCCAGCGTGGTGATGTACTCGACCAGGCCGTCGACGGCGGCGCGGGAGTGGACCCGCGACACGCCGAGGCCGAGCCGGGCGGCCAGCGCATGGGCCAGTGCCTGCCCCTCGTCGCCGTAGCTGTGCATGGCGCCGCTGGCGCCGCCGAAGGTGAGCACGAAGGCGCGGAACTCGACCGACTCCAGCCGCTCGACGTTGCGCTCCAGCTCCTCGATCCAGCCGGCGACCTTGTAGCCGAAGGTGATCGGCAGGGCGTGGCGGCGATTGGTGCGAGAGACGCAGGGCCACTCGGCGCCGCGCTCGGCGAGATCCGCCAGACACTCGAGCTGGGCCGCGAGCTGCGCCTTGAGCCAGCGATGCGAGCGTGCGAGCTGCAGCATCTTGCCGGTGAGGATGATGTTCTGGGTGGTGGCACCGAGGTGGACATAGCCGCCGGCATCGCCGTTGCAGCGCGCGGCCAGCGCCCGCACCAGCGACATCACCGGCGACAGGGTGCGTTCGATATCCGCCGCCAGCGCCTCGCGGTCGAGCTGGTCGAGGGTCGCGCAGCGCGCGATCTCGGCGGCGGCGGCGGCAGGGATCATGCCCCGCTCGGCCTGGGTCAGGGCCAGCGCACGCTCGACCTCCAGCCATGCCTGCCAGGTGGCGTCACGCGAGAAGATAGGGTCGGTCGACTCGGGAAGCGGGTCGGTCTTCATGTGGGGTTCCTTGGTCCGGTTCCTGGGCGATCGGGGATCAATTGACGCCGACGAACAGCGCGGTATAGACGAACAGCACCACCAGGCCGCCGATCAGCGGAATCGCGGTGCGCTTGACGATATCGATGGGCGAGCAGCCGGCGGCCTCGCTGACCGCGATGATCACCCCCGAGACCGGCGACAATGAGCGCGCGATCCCGGCGGTGAACTGCAGCGGCAGCAGCAGGGCCACCGGGCCAGCGGCCGTGGCGGCAGCGACGTTGGGGGCCAGGCCGGCGAAGGAGAAAAATGCCGCGTTGCCGGAGCCGGTGAGAATCGCGGTCACCGCCACCAGCAGACAGGTGACCAGGGTCATGCCGAACAGGCCGAAACCCGCACCTTGGGCGGCGCCGATCATGAAGTCGATGGCGCCGATGGCGGTGAGCCCGGCGGCGAAGAACTCGGCACAGATGATCAGCGAGATGATCGAGGAGAACATCTGGCCCATTCCCTGGAAGAAGGTCATGAAGCCCTTGAACACCGCCTGAAGCTCGCGACGCTTGCGCACCATCTCGCAGAACAGGCCCAGCACCGCACCGATGATCATCGCCGTCACCACGCCGATCTCGATCTGATGGATCAACAGCTTGCTGAAGACCAGGATCAGCGTCAGCGGCAGGATCGGCAGCAGCGCGTAGAAGCCGGGCACGCGCTGGGCCTCCGTCTCGCCATCGGCGATGGCATGGGCGGTCGGATCGGGGTCGACCACGTGGCCGCTGCGGCGATCGAAATACTTGGCGCTGAAATAGGTCAGCACGCAGATCACCGGCACGATGAACAGCGACGCCGGAATCTGGTACTGGGCGAAGTAGATCGCCACATCCATGTTGGCGGTATGCGCCGCCAGGTTGGCGGTGCCGGACGCCGGCCCCAGGTCGAGCACCGAGGTCATGCCGATCATCGCCGCGGCAGAAGCCTTGCTGACGCCGAGGCGTACCAGCGTCGGGTAGAGCGTGACCAGCAGCAGCATGGCCAGCCCCGCCGCGCTGGGGATGAAGATATTGAGCACCTGGCCCACCGCATAGCCGAGCGCCAGCACCAGGTAGGGCGCACGCATCCGGGCCAGCGGCCGGGTGCCGATATTGACCATCGCCTGGGTGGCGCCGATATGGTCCATGTACTTGGCGAAGCCGCCAGCGGCCATGATGATCAGCCCCAGCCCGGCCAGGCGGTAGGACATGATCTGGTGGATGAACTCGAAGATATCGAAGCCGGCCCAGCCGCTGGTCTGGGTCTCCTTGAACAGGATCGACTGGGCGGGGAAGAACAGCGCCGTGGCGACGAACAGGGCCAGACCGGCCAGCAGCAGCACGGTCTGCGGTTGGTATTTCTTGATGACCAGCGTGCCGGCAAAAGCCGTTACCGCCATGGCGATGAGAAACGCGACCATGATCGAATCCCTTGGTTGTTGGAGTCGACACGGTAGTCAGCGGCGACGGCGCGAGACTATTGCGTTGTTGCTATGTCCGCATCGCGTTTTTGCATGATCCTGTAAGAATTTGATTTTAGAAGTTTTTATAGATTGCTAAAAAGTGGCGGTAGGGGTCGCTACGACCAAAGCACGACGCCCCGCCCCCTTTGCCAAGGGGGCGGGGCGCAGGGATGGGAGCACCCGTATTAGGCGAGCGTCGGCGCTGCCGACACCGGCTCAGACCTCGACGTTGAGCGTCACGTCGATATTGCCGCGGGTGGCGTTGGAGTAGGGGCAGACCTGATGGGCCTTCTCCACCAGCGCTTCGGCCTGCTCGCGTTCCATGCCCGGCAGCTTCACCGTCAGCGTGGCTTCGATGCCGAAGCCGTCACCCTTGGGGCCGATGCCGACTTCACCCTGGATCCGGGTGTCTTCGGGCAGCTTGGCCTTCTCTTTCGAGGCGACCAGCTTGAGCGCGCCGATGAAGCAGGCGGAGTAGCCAGCGGCGAACAGCTGCTCGGGGTTGGTGCCGTCGCCGCCGGCGCCGCCCAGCTCCTTGGGGGTCGACAGCTTGAGGTCGATGGCACCATCGGCGGCGGTGGCACGGCCGTCGCGGCCGCCAGTGACGGTGGCTTCGGCACGGTAGAGGACTTTATCGAGTGACATGGAACTGCTCCTTCGGGTTAAAGATCGTCAACGATTGAATCGCACACGATCTATTGGGCTAAAAAAGGTCTGCGCCAATCGTGCAAACGCTTCACTGAGTGTCGAGCCGCTGGCGCAGCTCGTGCAGGGCATCGCGCAGTTCGGCGGCCTCCTCCGGCGTGCACTGGCCCGCGCAGCCGGCGGCATGCGGGACCGACTTGGCCCGCTCCCGGAGCGCACGGCCCTTTTCGGTCAAGGCGATCTCCACCTGGCGTTCGTCCTGTCGCGAGCGCTGGCGCGTGACCAGACCGGCCGCTGCCAGGCGCTTCAGCAGTGGCGTCAGCGTGGCCGAATCCAGATACAGATGTTCGCCGATCTCCGATACCGTCTGCCGGTCCCGCTGCCACAGCACCAGCATGGTCAGGTACTGGGGATAGGTCAGCTCGAGCTCGCGAAGCAGGCCGCGGTAGAGCTTGTTCATCGCCAGTTGCGTCGAATAGAGCGCGAAGCAGAGCTGCGATTCGAGCGTCAGGGCGTTGTCGGTGTCATCGGGTGTCGTCATGCAGCTAAGATAGATCGCGCACGATTCAATCGCTAATTAGCTTTGTCTATGGTCGTTCGAGAGGCCGCCTATGCCTTCACGCCACCGGTCCCATGCCGGCCGTGGCGCCAGCGATTCGCGTAGATAGTCGAGAAACGCCCGCACCTTGCGCGTTCGCAGGCGGCGCTCGGTGGTCAGCACGTGAATGTCGCGGCGGCCGGGCATCACCTCGCCACGCCACGCCTCCAGCAGCGGCACCAGCTCCCCGCGCGCAAGCGCATCGCCGATCAGCCAGGTGGGAAACAGCACCAGCCCCTGCCCCAGCAAGGCGGCGCGCAGCAGGCTCTCGGCATCGTTGCTGTAGAGATTGCCGCTGACCTCGAACGGGGTCGAGCCGCTCTGGTCCGGCGCCTGGAAATACCAGCGCTGGCGGCCCATCTCGCCCTGGTAGAGCAGGCAGTTGTGATCGGCCAGCGCCTCGGGGGTCCGGGGTTCACCGTGCGCTTCGACATAGCTCGGTGCGGCGGCCACCACGTAGTTCATCGGTGCCAGGCGGCGTGCCACCAGCGAGGAGTCGGCCAGATCGCCGACCCGAAAGGTGATGTCCTGACCCTCTCGCACCGGGTCGACGACCTGGTCGCTCAGCTGCAGTTCGGCGGTGATGCCTGAATGTTGGCGCTGAAAAGCATGCAGCAGCGGCACGATCTGGCGCTGGCCGAAGGCGACGGGGGCATTGATGCGCAGCACGCCGCTGGGCTCGGCGTCGGGGTAGGCCAGCGCCTCCGTGGCGAGATCGAGCCGTTCCAGAATCTCACGGATCTCCTCGTAGTAGCGCCAGCCCGCGTCGGTGAGCGCGACGGCGCGGGTGTGCCGGTAGAGCAACGGCTGGCCGAGCGCCTCTTCCAGCCCGCGAATCTGACGTGAGACCGAGGAGACCGCGCGGTGAAAATGCCGGGCGGCGGCGGTGAAGCTGCCGGTCGCGGCGACGCGCTCGAAGACGCGCAGGGCATTGAGGTCCAGCGCGTTGAGATCCATCGCATGGCGGGTTTTTGGCCTGTCCGTCATCGAGTTGCGCCTCATGCAATAAAGATTTGTGATGCTTTCGATTGTAGCAACGAACAGGCGCTATCAGACTGCGTTCATCGATCCGGCGCACCCCGGATCTTCCTGACTCGACGCCCTGACTCGAAAGGAGGTCATCGACCATGCGTAAAGGAACTGCACTCGTCGTCGGCGCGACCGGCATCACCGGCGGCAATCTGGCGTCTTATCTGGTCGCCAGCGGCTGGACCGTCTACGGCCTGTCACGTCGTGCCACCGAGCAGAGCGGCGTGATTCCCGTCGCCGCCGACCTGCTGGACCCGCCCGCCACCGAGCAGGCGCTGGCCGGCCTGCCGATCACCCACGTCTTCTACTGCACCTGGATTCGCCGCGACAACGAGAAGGCCAACGTCGAAGCCAACAGCCAGATGATGCGCAACCTGTTCGCCGCGCTCGAAGCGGCGCCGCTCGCGCATGCCTCTCTGGTCACTGGCACCAAGCAGTATCTGGGCTCGTTCGAGGCCTACGGCAGCGGGCGGATCGAGACGCCGTTCCGCGAATCCGAGCCGCGCGTCCCCGGCGATAACTTCTACTACGCGCTGGAAGACGTGCTGTTCGAGGCCGCCGAGCGCCAGGGTTTTGCCTGGAACGTGCATCGCCCGCACACCGTGATCGGTTATGCCCGCGGCAACGCCATGAACATGGGCACGACACTGGCGGTCTACGCTTCGATCTGCCGCGAGACCGGACGACCCTTCATATTCCCCGGCTCTCAGACCCAGTGGAACGCGCTGACCGACATGACCGATGCGCTGGTGCTGGCACGTCAGATGGCGTGGGCGGCGACCACGCCGGGCGCGGCCAATCAGGCCTTCAACACCGTCAACGGAGACGTGTTCCGCTGGCGCCGGATGTGGCGCGAGATCGGTGAGTATTTTGGTCTAGACAGTCAGGGGCCCGAAGCCTCGGACGATCCGGAGACGATGCAGCCGCTGGAGAAGCAGATGGCCGGTGCCGAATCGATCTGGCGCGAGATCGCCGCCAAGCACGATCTGGTCGAGCCGGACGTCGCCAAGCTCGCCTCCTGGTGGCACACCGATGCCGATCTCGGCCGCGACCAGGAGTGCGTCAACGACACCACCAAGTCCCGCGACTTCGGCTTCGATCACTTCCGTGAAACGCGAGCAGCCTTCTTCGACCTGTTCGATCGTCTGCGCGCCGAGAAGATCATTCCCTGATCCGGCCTAGGTGATCATTTTTTGATCGGCCGCGGGTCTTTATCGATGGCTAGACGTTGTCGACGACAGGTCCGTTTCGATGAAAGCAAGAAAACCGGCGCCTTCTCGGCGCCGGTTTTCGTCGTCATGGATGGTTAAAACGCGCAGGCACTTTTTAGCCCAGAAAGCTGAACTTCTCGCGCAGCTGCTCCCAACGCGCCCGCGAGCTGGCCGCCAGCACCGTGCCCTGATGAATCGTCGGCTGGTAGGGCGTGCCATCGAGCAGTGCCGAATAACCGCCGGCTTCGGCGTGAATCATCAGCCCGGCGGCGTGATCCCACGGCATCAGCTTGCCGGTGAGCATGAAGTCGACGAAGCCGAACGCCATGGTGCGATATTCGTGGCAGGCGCAACCGAACGCCATCATGCGCTGGAAGTCGGGGAAGGTCGCCGCCAGCTGATACTGCTGCGGCTTGGGGAACAGCCGGATCGAGGTCGAGCCGACCATCTCGTCGAACTTGTCGGTATCCGAGACCTGCAGCCGGCGCTGGGTGCCGTCGGGGCGGCCGAACCAGGCACCCTCGCCGTGGCGCGCGACGATCCAGTCATCCGCCATGGGGTCGTAGAGCAGCCCGAAGATCGTCTCGCCGAAGCTGGTGGCGGCCAGGATCACGCCGAACTGGTTGAGCCCGCGGGCGAAGTTCCAGGTGCCGTCGACCGGGTCGATGATCAGTGCGAGCTCGGCGCCGGCGATATCATCGAGATTGGCGCTGCCATCGGCCACCGCCTCCTCGCCGATCACTGTCGCCTCCGGCAGCAGCTCGCGAATCGCCGCCGTCATCATCCGCTCCGCCCCCTGGTCGGCATCGGTGACCAGATCGTCCGGCGCGCTCTTCGAGCGGATCGCGTCTTCGGAGAGGTTGCGAAAACGCGGCAGGATCTCGGTCTTGGCGGCGTCGCGCACGATCTCGATCAACTGCTGTTGCTGCTCGAGGCTGATGGCTCTGGCGGGCATGCGAATCTCCTGGGTCGTGGGTCTCGTCTCTAGGGTAACCGATTCCGGCGGCCCGGTTCGTCGGCGTGTCCGCTTTGCGCCGTCAGTCCACGTCGTCAATCCACACCCTGGGTCGAGGCCACCTGGCGATCGCGGCCGGCACCTAGGGCCATGACCAGCGCGCCCAGCGCAATCGCGCTCACCAGAATGCCCACCACGTTCCAGCCACCGCTCCAGTCGTGCAGCACGCCGACCAGCAACGGCCCCATTGCCGCCAGGGTATAGCCGATGCCCTGGGCCATCGCCGAGAGGCTGGCCGCGGTGATGGCGTCCGGCGCGCGCAGCGCCAATAGGGTCAACGCCATGCTGAAGGTGCCGCCCTGGCCCAGCCCCAGAATCACAATCCATAGCCATACGCTGCCGATCGGCGCATAGAGACAGCCCAGCAGGCCGATCAGGGTGAGCGCCATCACCCCGACCAGCACCGCCCGCTGATCGCGCATGCGGCTGCCGATCCACGGCGCCAGGATCGCCGTGATCACCTGCAGCAGGATCGACACCGATAGCGCCAGCCCTGCGGTGACCGCCGTCAGCCCTCGATCCTGCAGGATCGTCGGCAGCCAGCCGAACACGATGTACGCCAGCGACGACTGCAGCCCCATGAACAGCGATACCTGCCACGCCAGCGGATCGTGACGCAGGCGCGCGCCCCGGCGGACGGGCACCCGAACGGGTTTGGTGCCCTTGAGCTGAGGCAGCCAGAACAGTGCGGCGATCACCGCCGGCAGCAGCCAGAACGCCAGCGCGCCCTGCCAGGAGCCGTGAGACACCCCTTGAGAAGCACCCTGCCAGATACCGTCGAGCTGCTGACGCAACGGCTCCGTGGTGCCTGCGGCAGCGGAGGCGCCGAGATTGAGCGCAACGGTGTAGAGGCCGGTCATGATGCTGACGCGGCGGGGGAAGTCCCGTTTGACGATGCCCGGCAACAACACCCCGATGATGCCGATGCAGCTCCCGGCGATAGCCGTACCCAGGAACAGACCCGCCGTGCCGACCGTTGTAACGACATAGGGCCGCGCCAGCAGCGCCACCGCCAGCACCACAAGCGCGGCGAACACGCTGCGCTCCGGCCCGATGCGACGCACCAGTTTGGGCGCCAGTGGCGCCGCCAGACCTAGAAACAGCACCGGCAGCGTGGTTAGGATGCCCTGCCAGCTGGGCGAGAGCGCCAACGCCTCGGCGATGCTGCCGAGCACCGGCGAGACGCTGGTCAGCGCCGGGCGGAGATTGATCGCTACCAGCAGCAGCGCGACGAGAGTCAGCACGCTCCGGCGGGGCATCGCGGAAGTCGACAAGAGAACCATCCTTGGAGATCGAAAGATATTGCTGCACGGCGGCAAGCCAGGGGAGCAAGGGTAGCCGATTACGGCCAAAACAGGGATGGTTCTACGCCAATGGTCGAGGGTGGTAGGGTTTTTGACCTTGGGAACAGAGGTTGTGTGCTGCGATGTTGCTTGGGAATCCCGGGGACGGCAATGGCGAGCTTAAAGGTATTGAAGCCGCCACCCACCTTTTCACCGGCCAGGTTTGGCGTGTCTGCATCGCCCGCGCCTTCCTGCTCGATACCCGCATCCTCCTGCTCGACGAACCCACCGAAGCCCGCGTGCTCGACGCGCTTGGCAAACTGATGGAAGGGAAAACCACGCTGCTGGTGTCGCACCGGCCCAGGGCGTTGGCGTTCGTGGGGAGCATGGTGAGAGTGGAGTAGAAAATCTGTAGCCGGATGCGCTCACGAGTTACGCTGCGATACAGTGTCGGCATACAGATTCATGGCGTTGCGTTCGTCTGCCGATACCAGAGTGAATGCGCCGCTGACCGCTGCCAACCCCTGCGCCTGGAGACCCGATGCCGCCGCCTTCCTCCACACGCCTGTCTGAACTGTCGCCAAACTTCGGCTTCCTGGCCGAACATGACCCGCTCTTCGTCGAGCTTGCGGCAGCGGCGGAGCGCGCGTTCTCAAGCGACCCGAACACCACGCTGATCAAGCTGCGTCAGTTCGGCGAGGCGATAGCGCAGCACATCGCGGCACTGTCGGGCGTGGAATTCGATGACCAGACGGCGCAAAGCGAGCTCTTGCGTCGTCTCGATCGAGAGCTTCAGTTCGATTCAGGCGTTCGCGAGATGTTTCATGTCTTGCGGGTCGAGGGCAATCGCGCCACCCATCAGTTCCGCACCCAGCACCGCGAGGCCATGGAAGGGCTGCAGATCGCGCGCAAACTGGCGATCTGGTTTCACCAGGCTTTCAGCCAAAACGGCGCGGCCTTCAAACCGGGGCCTTTCGTTCCGCTCGCCGATCCCAGCGCGCAACAGCGCCAGCTCCAGATCGATATCGAAACGCTCAAACATGAACTGCTGCGGGCCAACGAAGCGTTGGATTCCAGCCAGCAGCTCAATGAGTTGATCGAAAAAGAGCGCGCCGAGTACGAAGCACTGGCGTGTGCCATGGACGAGGAGTCGCGCGAGAAAGCGCAGGTGTTGAAATCCCACGAGCAAGCGCTGCTCGATCAGCAGCAACAGTACGAACAGAGCATTCAGGCGCTCAAGCGCCAGCTTGCCGAACAGAATCAACAGGCGCAGACCTCGCAGCGCCGACAGATCACGCGCAAGATGCAGAGCGCTAACCAGCGGATCGTGTGGGATGAGGCGCTGACGCGCACGATGATCGACCGGCAGCTCGTCGAGGCAGGCTGGGAAGCCGATACCCAGGTACTGAGTTTCAAGCAGGGTGCGCGACCCGAGCCAGGCATCAATCGCGCGATTGCGGAGTGGCCGACGGTCGGGCGTGAGAAGGCGGACTACGTGCTGTTCCACGGGTTGACGCCGCTGGCCGTGGTGGAAGCCAAGAAAGAGAACGTCAACGTGGCCGGCAAGATTGGACAGGCAGAGCGCTACAGCCGAGGCATGGTCATCGAGTCACCGCTGATCGGCGTCTGGGAGCTGGCTGGGCGCACGGTTGCCTGGGCCGATGAACAAGAGGGGCACTACAAGGTGCCGTTCGTTTATTCCTGTAACGGCCGGCCTTACGTTCCCCAGCAGCCGGAGCTTTCGGGCACCTGGTTTCGCGATGTCCGCGAGCCGAGCCATCTCAAGCGCGCCCTGCAAAAGTTTCATTCTCCTCAAGGGCTTTTGGATCAGCTCAAACGCAGTAAGGAGCAAGCGGAACAACGGCTGGCGCAGGAACCCTTTGGCTACCTCGGGCTACGTGAGTATCAGCAGCAAGCCATCGTCGCGACGGAAAATGCGCTTTCTCAGGGCGTGCGACAGGCGCTTCTCGCCATGGCGACCGGTACCGGCAAGACGCGCACGATCATCGGTCTGATGTATCGCTTTCTTAAAGCCGAGCGCTTCAAGCGCATTCTCTTCCTGGTGGATCGCACGGCGCTGGGCGAGCAAGCACTGGGGGCGTTCGACGAAGCGCGGCTCGAGCAGAATCAGACGCTATCGACGATTTACAACGTGGCCGAGCTGGGCGATATGGCGGCGGAAGCCGAAACGCGGGTGCAGGTCGCCACGGTGCAGGCGATGGTCAAACGCGTTTTCGACAGTGATTCACCGCCGCCGGTCGACCAATTCGACTGCGTGATCGTCGACGAAGCGCACCGCGGCTATACGCTCGACCAGGAGATGACCGAGGGTGAGTTGGCGACGCGTGACGTGCGCCAGTATCTCTCCAGCTATCGCCGCGTCCTCGATTACTTCGACGCGGTGAAGATCGCCCTGACGGCGACTCCTGCGCGTCATACCAGCGAAATCTTCGGCAGGCCGGTTTACACCTACTCCTACCGCGAAGCGGTCGCCGATGACTGGCTGATCGATCATGAGCCGCCTATTCGCTACGAGACCCAGCTCTCGCAGCAGGGCATCAAGTTCGATAAAGGCGAAACCGTCCACGCCATCAACACGCAGACCGGCGAGATGGAAGCCGCCGAACTGGAAGACGAACTCAGTTTCGAGGTCGATGCTTTCAACCGTGGCGTGCTCAACGAAGACTTCAATCGGGTCATCTGTGAGGAACTCGCCAAGGAGCTCGACCCCTTCGGCGACGAAAAGACGCTGATTTTCTGCGCGTCCGACCGGCATGCCGACGAGGTCAAACGCCAATTGGATACCGCCTTCAAGGCGATATACGGCGAGGAATATTCCCAAGCGGCCGTCGAGAAGATCACTGGCAAAAGCGACCGCGCCAACCAGCTCATTCGCCAGTACAAAAACGAGCGCTATCCCAATATCGCCATCACCGTCGATCTGCTGACCACGGGGATCGACGTGCCGGCGATCTGTCACTTGGTCTTCATGCGCCGGGTGAAATCCCGAATCCTTTACGAGCAGATGATTGGCCGCGCCACGCGCCGCTGTGACGAGATCGGCAAGACCGTTTTTCGCATTTACGACCCGGTGGATATCTACGCGGCGCTGGCCGAGGTCAGCACCATGCAGCCGCTGGTGAAGAGCCCCAACGTCACGCTCGAGCAGCTAACCCAAGAGCTGGTCGACCCGGATCGACTCGAACAGGGGCTGAATAGCCCCGGCGACCAGCCGGACGAGAGCCAGGCGCACGTCGTGCTCAAGCAGCTCAGTCAGAAGCTGATGCGCGTATTGCGCAAGGCGGAAAAAGCCGCCGAGAAGAAGCCGGCACTTCGCCAGAAACTCGATGAGTTGGAAACTCTCTGGGAAGTGCCGCCCAAGACGCTCCACAAGCATCTGCTCGAACTCGGCCCGAACAAGGCCGCCGTGTTCATCCAGCAGCATGCCGGCTTGATTCATCAGTTGGCGGACGTGGCATCGCTGATGGGCAGCGAGCGGATGCCGGTGATCTCCGAGCATGAGGACGAGATTCGCGAGCGCAGCCAGAGCTACGGTGAGCACAAGCGGCCGGAAGACTATCTGGAAAGCTTCGAGGCGTTCATTCGCGACAATCTCAACGACTCGGCGGCGCTGGCTACTGTGGTCAACCGGCCGCGAGACCTGACCCGCGAGGACCTTCGCCAAATCCGGCTGATGCTGGATAACAACGGCTACTCGGAAGCTCACCTGCAGACGGCGGTGCGCAACCAGACCAACCGCGATATCGCCGCCACCATCATCGGCCACATTCGACGCGCTGCGCTCGGCGAGGCGCTGGTGCCGTTCGAACAGCGGGTGCAAAAAGCGATGGAAGCAATTCACGCGCAACATGCCTGGACGTCCAGCCAACGCAAGTGGCTGGAGCGGCTGGCGAAGCAACTGACGCACGAAGTCATTCTCGACCGGGAAGCCATCAATCGCATACCGGCGTTTGTCGGCGGTGCCAGACAACTGGATAGAGTGCTCGACGACCAGCTGGATGCCGTGCTGGAGGGCATGAACCAGGCGCTCTGGCCCGAGCGAAACGTATAGAAAAGCGGATTTTCTATACAGGTGGTGGCGCTCATGTCGATGGCATCGACATGTATAGGCATCGCCGGTTTCCTGGCATTAGCGTGACGCTAATGCCAAAAGATTCCGGTTTTCTTTGCATGTCGTGTTTTTTATATATAGATTTTCGGTTTTTCTATACATGAAATGAGGGGGCATCGTGCTTCCCACCTTGCCGCTGCCCGAGATCGACCAGTGGGAAACCCGCGCCGTGCTCAAGCAGGCGGCAAAAGCGCATCGCTATCTGGCCGAGCTCAAGGGTGTTGCGGCCACCATCCCCAATGAAGAGATCTTGATCAACACGCTCACGCTGCAGGAAGCGCGACACAGCTCCGAGATCGAGAACATCATCACGACCCAGGACGATCTTTACCGTGCCGTGGTGGCGGATGAAGCCCAGATCGACTCGCAAACCAAGGAAGTGCAGGACTACGCCACGGCGCTGCGCGCCAGCTTCCGTAGCGTTCGGCAGAGTCGACTGCTTCGCCTGAATGACATCCTCGTTATCCAGGAGACGCTGGAGAAAAACCGAGCGGGCCTGCGTAAGCTACCGGGTACGGCACTGCGGAATCAGGCAACGGGCGAAGTCGTGTACGAGCCGCCCCAGGCGGCGCCAGAGATCGAGCGCCTGATGGGTAACTTGGTGGACTACGTCAACGACGACCAACTCTGCGATGCCGATCCACTGGTGAAAATGGCGATCATTCATCACCAGTTCGAGAGTATCCACCCGTTCTACGATGGCAATGGGCGGACCGGGCGGATCATCAACATGCTCTATCTCGTCTCCAAAGGGCTGCTCGATCTGCCGGTGCTCTATCTCAGCCGTTATCTGATCCAGACCAAGGCGCGCTATTACCAGGAGCTGCAGGCGGTCCGCGACAGCGGTGACTGGGAGCCCTGGCTGCTCTATATGCTGGAAGGCATCAGCCAGACGGCGCAGCAGACCATCGAGCTGATTGGCCAGATTCGCGATCTGATGCAGTACACCAAGCACCGGATACGTGAAGAGTGTCCCAAGATCTACCGCCAGGAACTGCTCAACAACCTGTTCAACCACCCCTACACCAAGATCGAGTTCGTCATGGAAGACCTGGGCGTGAGTCGGATCACCGCGACCAAGTATCTGGATGAACTGGTCTCTATCGGTCTGCTGGAAAAGATCAAAGTGGGCCGCAGCAATTTCTATATCAATGCCGCGCTGATGGCGCTTTTCCTCGAGCGCGGTTAACCCGACAGGAATTCATCGTGTCCAATAATGACATCGTTCAAAAGCTCTGGAACCTCTGCGACGTGCTGCGCGACGACGGCATCAACTACTCGGACTACGTCACCGAGCTGGTGCTGCTGCTGTTCATCAAGATGGTTCATGAAAATACCGAAGCCGGCACGCTGGAGCGCCACCCGCTGCCGGTGGGCTGCCGCTGGACCGATCTCAACGGCAAGTCTGGCATCAACCTGCTGGACGACTACAAGCGCATCCTGCTGAGCCTCTCCAGCGGCCGGGACAAAGATGGCCACTTGGTACACGCCGACCCGCTGATCAGCGCGATTTACGCCGATGCCCAGACTCGCCTGCGCGAGCCGCGCCATCTGGAGCAGATGATCAAGGCGCTCGACGGTATCGACTGGTTCAGCGCCCAGCAGGATGGTCTCGGTGATCTCTACGAAGGGCTGCTGGAGAAGAACGCCAACGAGACCAAATCCGGTGCTGGGCAGTATTTCACCCCGCGCAAGCTGATTGATTCGATGGTGCGCTGTGTGAAGCCGCAGCCGCGCGAGGTGATTCAGGACCCGGCCGCCGGTACGGCGGGCTTTCTTATCGCTGCGGATCGCTATATCAAGGCGCAGACCGATGAGCTTTTCCTGCTCGAAGCCCGCGACCAGGCTTTTCAGCGCTACGAGGCCTTCGTCGGTATCGAGCTGGTGCCCGGCACCCGCCGACTGGCACTGATGAACTGCCTGCTGCACGGCATGGAGGGCAGCAAAGAAGGCGTGGTCCATCTAGGTAACGCTTTAGGTCAGGCGGGTGCTGACATCGATAGCGCTGACGTCATTCTCGCCAACCCGCCGTTCGGCACCGCAAAGGGCGGAGATAAAGCTATTACTCGTGAGTTCACTCACAAGACTACTAACAAGCAGCTCGCCTTTCTCCAGCACATCTACCGCAATCTCAAACCCGGCGGCCGCGCCGCCGTGGTGCTGCCGGACAACGTGCTGTTCGAAGCTGGCGTTGGCACTGAGGTGCGCCGCGACCTGATGGAAAAGTGCAACCTGCACACCGTTCTGCGCCTGCCCACCGGCATCTTCTACGCCCAGGGCGTGAAGACCAACGTGCTGTTCTTCACCAAAGGCAGTGCAGCGGACAAGTATCAGGACACCGGCTGCACCGACAACGTCTGGGTTTACGACCTGCGCACCAATATGCCGAGCTTCGGCAAGCGCACGCCCTTCGGCGAGCAGCACCTCAAGCCCTTCGAGGCGGTCTATGGCGATGACCCCAACGGCCAAAGCCCACGTCAGGAAGGCGAGTGGTCGTTCAATGCCGAAGAGATCGCCGTCGATGCTGAGGCCAGCGAGGAAAACCAGGGCGTGAGTGACGACCGCCTCGCCAAGTCGCGCTGGCGCTGTTTCAGTCGCGAGTGGATTCGCGACACCAAGGGGGATTCGCTGGATATCAGCTGGCTCAAGGACAAGGACAGTGTCGACGCCGCCGATCTGCCTGCCCCCGAAGTGCTGGCCGGCGAGGCGATGAGCGAACTGGTGCAGGCGCTCGGTGAGCTGGACGGACTGATGCGTGAGCTGGGCGCCGAGGACGAAGCTGATGGGCAGCGGGTGTTGTTGCAGGAAATGATGGGTGGGGGCGAATGATGCTTCGGCGTGAATTGCCCATTGAATGGTCTCATGCGCAGCTGGGCGACGTCGTTGCCTATGGCAAAACACAGAAATGTGTTTTAAGCGATGTGTCTGACGACACCTGGGTTTTGGAACTCGAAGACGTAGAGAAAGAAAACTCTAGGATTATTGCCCGAAAAACGGCTGCTGAAAGACCGTTCAAAAGCTCAAAAAATTTATTTAAGAAAGGTGATGTGCTTTACGGGAAGTTACGACCCTATTTGAGCAAGGTTGTACTTGCAAATGCGCCCGGGGTCTGCACGACAGAAATTATCCCTATGGATGCTGAGCCATTTGTTCTCAACTGCTATCTTTTTTATTGGCTCAAGACCCATGATTTTCTGAGTTACGTCACTGAAGTTAGCTATGGTGTTAACATGCCTCGTCTGGGGACTAAAGACGGTGTTGTAGCACCAATTGTCCTCGCTCCCCTAGCCGAACAAAAGGTCATCGCCGACAGACTCGATACCCTGCTGGCACAAGTGGAAAGCGCCAAAGCCCGCCTCGAACGCATTCCCGAGATTCTCAATCGCTTTCGTCAATCCGTGCTCGCGGCGGCGGTGAGTGGGAGATTGACTGAAGAATGGCGATTAAAAGCCGAGAAAAAGCTGGAGCCTTTAAAAAAGATAGGAGATATCGCAAAGGTCGTGAGGGGAGGGTCGCCACGACCTGCGGGGCATCCAGATTATTTTGGTGGAGATATTCCCTGGATAACTGTTAAAGAAGTTACGAAGGATAAAGATAAAATTCTTCGGACCACCTCCAGTCAGGTTACAGAGCTAGGGAAGGAAAGAAGTCGGTATATTGAAGCCGGGACGCTGCTATTGACAAATAGTGGGGCAACTCTAGGTGTTCCAAAAATAACTGAGATTGCCGGTTGTATAAATGACGGAATTGTGGCTATTCAGAACATAGAAGAGCCTTTGAAAGGCTATCTTTACTATAATCTATTGTCTATGACTGATTCACTGCGGAGATTAAACCAAGGTGCAGCACAACCTAACCTGAATACTTCAATAGTAAAGGCCATCGAAGTAATTTTGCCCTTGCCTGACGAACAAACCGAAATTGTCCGCCGCGTCGATCAGCTCTTCGCCTACGCCGATACTGTCGAACGCCAGGTCAATAACGCCCTTGCCCGCGTCAACCAGCTCACCCAATCCATCCTCGCCAAGGCCTTTCGTGGTGAGCTTACCGCCCAGTGGCGGACGGATAACCCGGAGCTGATCAGCGGCGAGAACAGCGCCGAGGCGCTGCTCGCGCGCATCAAGGCAGAGCGCGCCGCCCAGGCGCCGCAAAAACGTACACGGAAAAAGGCCAACGCATGACGTCATCGCCTTCACCCACGCAGGCCGAGCGGATTCTGTCGTTCTGGCACAAGGTCGAGTTTTTCGAGTCCACCGATCTCAAGGATATCGACGACGGTAAAGGGGCGATCCATTACCGCAGCGGAGATCTTGTCGATACGCCGGACTGCCTGCCGTGGCTGAACGCGGAGAAGATCCGTTGCGCGGGAGAGCGCTATCGCCCTGGCAATCGTTATCGCTACAAGCTCTATTTGGGGCTGTTCAAGCGCAGTGCAATTTTCGAAATCGCCCGCGACGCCTACCCGGATCAAAGCGATGCGTGGGTGGAGCGCAGCCGGGAGGAGGGGCTGACCTGCTCGTTGACGGTGGAGGTCGATGAAAAAGGCATCGTGGATCGTGAAAGCTTCGCGATTTCCACCGCGCCCTGGATGCTGGGGGCGCTGCAGCAGGGCCGGCTCGATGCGGTAACGCTCGAGGCATTCGAGGAAGCCACCGAAGTCTTCCGCGCGCGGCTGAACAGAATTCTGACTGTCGCCGACAATCTTAAGCGTGAACACGAATTGCCGCCCTGGCTCACCACCTTCGAGCTGGTCGAGATGCTGAAGGCGATGCAGGGCTGGACGGCGTTTTCGCCGCGCAGCGAAGCACCCGCGCTGATCGTGCAGCTCTTTGAGTTGAACAGAAACATGGGGGGTGAGTCGGCAGTCGTCGATGAAGCGCCCGAGGGGCAAGCGTGGTCGGCGCTCGAAGCGCTGTCTCCTCGGTTGGAAGCCCCGCTCGATGAGGTGCCTCCCGTCACGCACACTGATGCAGCGTCAGAGGGTGCGCGGGCTTCAGAAGATGACCCGATGCCAGAAGAGGCGCCACCGGCGGTCAACGAACTCGCCATTCTCAACAGTTTCTATCTTCGCGATCTGGAGCGGGTGCTGTCTCAGGCCAAAGAACAAGGGTTGGCACCCGGCTCGCCGCTGGCGCGCTATTTGGAAGGGGACTGTCACCGTCAGCCCGATCTGCTGCTACCCGAAGGCAAACCGCTGTTGTTGCGCAATCTGGCGATGGAGCGAATGCCCCTGGGGCGTTGGCCCGGTGAAGACGCCCACGCCATGAGCCTGATGCAGCAGTTTGCGATCAACACCATCGACGAGGAGCTGGCCGAGACCGGGCTTTACTCCGTCAACGGCCCGCCCGGAACCGGTAAGACGACGATGCTGCGCGACCTGGTGGCGTGCAACGTGGTCAAGCGGGCGACAGTACTGGCAGGGCTTTCCGCGCCGGAAGCCGCGTTCGGGGAAGATATCAAGGTCAAGATCAACGACCAGCTCCAGCCCATCAAGACGCTCATTCCGGAGCTTGCCGGGTTCGAGATGGTGGTGGCTTCGAGCAACAATGCGGCGGTGGAGAACGTCACCCGCGAACTGCCGCAGGCCAAGGCGCTGGGAGCGGCGTATCGGAAGCTGGGCTATCTCAAGCCGGTGGGTCAGAAACTCGCCGCCGAGCATGACAATCGCGATAGCAAAACGTATGTCGAGGCGCTGACGCCTGACAAAGATTGCTGGGGGCTGATCGCCACGTCGCTGGGAAAGAAAGGCAACCGCGATACCTTCGGCGAGCGGGTCTTTTTCAAGCCGATCGCCAAATGCGAAGCGCAGGTTGAAGCCGAACACTACGCGACGCTGATCCCGACGCTCAACGCGCTGGCCAAGGGGCGTGACGCCAAGCGCGATTTCAATACCGCGCAGCGCGCCTTCCAAGCGGCCGAGAAAGAAGTCACGTCCGTGCAGGCGGAGCTCAAACGCTTGCTGGCGCTCAAGCATCTCGAGACGCAAACCATTTCGGCACGACGTCAGACGGAAAAGCACCGCGGCTTCGCGGCCCGCGTGGCGCTGTGGAAAAGCGAGCAGCAAGCCAAGAACACACCATTTTGGCCGCTGGGCGAGTATTGGAAGCAGCGGGCGATTCTCAAGCAGATGCAGCGACGCGAACGCCGCGCCGCGCAGCAGGTGGAGGTCAGCCAGCAGCGGCTGGCTTCACTGGAGCGGCGGCGGGACAACGAGCAGGCCGAGTGCGCACCGCTACAGCAACGCTACGCCGATGTACTGCTGCCGGATGATTCACTCGATCTGGAAGCTGCCGAGGTACAGCGCACCTCGTTTGGGCACTGTGAAGCGCTCAACCAGGCACGCGGGCGGCTCACCGCACGCGCGTTCGAGCTGCACCAGGCGTGGCTGGTTGCGGTGTATGCCGATCGCAGCAACCCGCTTTTACCCACCATCATGGCGCTGATGCCCACGCTGAACGGAAAAATCGATGACCGTGATGCGGCAAAAGCGCTATGGCAAATGCTGTTCATGATCGTGCCGGTCGTCTCCTCGACCTTTGCCTCGGTCGCCAACCAGTTCAAGGCGCTCAATGAAGGCGAGATCGGCTGGCTGTTCATCGACGAGGCGGGTCAGGCTTCACCGCAGCAGGCGGTGGGAGCGCTGTGGCGGGCCAGACGTGCCATCGTCGTGGGTGATCCACTGCAGATCGAGCCGGTTTTCACCGTGCCGGCCGAGCTGGTTGAGGCGATGGCGAAGGGCGAGTTCGAGCGCGACTGGTACAAGTGGTCGCCGACGGTGTCATCGGTGCAGGTGGTGGCGGATCGCGCCAATCCCTATGGCACAAATGAAATATCCGACGTCTTTTGGGTCGGCAGCCCGCTGCGCGTGCATCGGCGCTGTGACGAGCCGATGTTCAGCATCGCCAACCGCATCGCCTATAACGACAAGATGCTCCACGGTAACGACAACCTGCCTCCCGGGCCGGGCGATAGCCGCTGGTTCGAGGTCGACGGCAACGTCAGCGGCAAGCACTTCGTGTTTGCGCAGGCGGAGAAAGTTGCCAGCATGCTCAAGCCACATATGGAGCGCACCGGTGAGCCGCCGAGCGTCTACGTGATCTCGCCGTTCAAGGCGGTGGCCAGTGGGATCAAAATCCATCTCGAAAGCGCGCTTCCCGCAGAGGCCTTTGGCGGACGCGAGGGGCTGCGTAATTGGCTCAAGGAGCGCGTCGGTACGGTCCATACCTTCCAAGGCAAGGAGGAGGACAGTGTCATCCTTGTGCTGGGGCTTTCGTCACAATCGCCCGGCGCCGCCGAATGGGCTTCCAGTAAACCCAACCTATTGAACGTGGCGCTAACTCGAGCCAAGAAGCGGGTTTACGTAGTCGGCAGCACGAACATCTGGGGCAACAAGAAATACTTCTCGGAGGCGAAAGATCAGCTACCGGTATCCGAATCGATCTGACCGAGTTTCTATGGTGCCGGAACGACAGGTGATTGGCCGAGTACTGCACGAACGTTTTAGGGGGCGCGATGACAGGTGAGGCGATGATGCCGAAGACAGGCAAAGCACGTGGATTCAGCGACTTCGTGGTGTACGTCGACGAGAGTGGCGATCACGGCATGGTCAATATCGATCCCAGCTACTCGGTCTTTGTGCTGGCCTTTTGTATTTTCTACAAGGGGCATTACCTTTCGACGGTGGTGCCGGCACTGCAGCAGCTAAAATTCGATTACTTCGGCCACGACCTGGTGATATTGCACGAGCACGAAATTCGCAAGGAGAAAGGCGATTTTCGACTGTTCAGAAACCGGGCTGACAAGCAGACGTTCATGGGTAGGCTGAGCACGTTAATCGACGAGAGCAACTTCATTCTTGCCTCCTGTGTTATCGAAAAACATCGGCTAAGCAGTCACGAAGAAATGGCCAATCCGTATCATCTGGCGCTAAGGCACTGTTTGGAAACACTCTTCGACCTCGTCAAAGAGAAAGGCCAGGAAAAGCTCGTCACACACGTCATTGTGGAAAAGCGCGGTGCCAAGGAGGATGACGAACTGGAGTTGGAGTTTCGCCGCATCTGTGACGGCGACAACAAATATCAGCATGATCTGCCTTTCAGCATTCGCATGGCCGCGAAAGCCAGTAATTCGGCGGGCCTGCAGTTGGCCGATCTGGTGGCGCGCCCCATCGGACGGCATGTGCTCGACCCGGCTCAGGCCAATCGGGCATTTGATGTACTGCGGAGAAAATTTTACTGCGAGGGAGGCAGACAGACGGTCGGGAATGGATATGACCAGTGGGGGCTCAAGCACTTACCCTGAGATTTTGCATCCCCCAGATAGCGAAAAACCCCGATGAAACTCACCGAGGTTTAGACGCCGACCGGGCACTCCCAGTCCATTTGCAATGGATTCTGGACATCATCGCACGTTCAGTCAATGCCATTTGCGCTCTATTTGGCACTAAAACGTTCCTTCCCCTTTCCCCATACCACCCACGCATGCACCACCACGCAACGGCATTGGGCAGGCGACCCGGCGCGGCGTTACCTTACGCCCAGCGGCGCCGGCAACCCGGTGCCCAGGCCGTTCGAACCCCCTGACGGAAGACGATACCCACCATGATGGCGACCCCGGATCTCGGCACTGACGCCGACGCGATCCCCACCCGTGAAGAGAAGGACCTGCTGGGCGTGCTGCCTGTACCCCAGAGCGCCTACTACGGCATCCAGACCCAGCGCGCGGTGGAAAACTTCCACCTGAGCGGCGTGCCCCTGGCGCACTATCCCAAGCTGGTGATCGCGCTGGCCATGGTCAAGCAGGCCGCGGCGGAGGCCAATCACGAGCTGGGCTATCTCGATGCCACCCGTCTGGCGGCGATCCGCCACGCCTGCCAGACGCTGATCGCCGGCGAGCACCACGATCAGTTCGTGGTCGATATGATCCAGGGCGGGGCGGGTACCTCGACCAACATGAACGCCAACGAGGTGATCGCCAATCTGGCACTCGAACACCTCGGCCACGCCAAGGGCAACTACGCCCACCTGCACCCCAACAACCACGTCAACATGGCGCAGTCGACCAACGATGCTTACCCCACCGCGATCCGCCTCGGCCTGCTGCTGGGCCACGATGCGCTGCTGGGCAGCCTAGCACAGCTGCGCGATGCGCTGGCGGACAAGGGCGCGGCCTTCGCCGACGTGCTCAAGATGGGCCGCACCCAGCTGCAGGATGCGGTGCCGATGACGCTGGGCCAGGAGTTCAACGCCTTCGCCACCACCCTGGGCGAGGATCTGGGCCACCTGGAGGCGCAGATTCCGCGCCTGCTGTGCGAGGTCAACCTGGGCGGCACCGCCATCGGTACCGGGATCAACTCCGACCCGCGCTATCAGCGCCTGGCGGTGGAGCGGCTCAGCACGATCAGCGGCCAGCCGCTGGTGCCGGCGAAGGATCTGATCGAGGCGACCTCGGACATGGGCGCCTTCGTGCTCTTCTCGGGCATGTTGAAGCGTCTGGCGGTGAAGCTCTCCAAGATCTGCAACGACCTGCGCCTGCTCTCCAGCGGCCCGCGGGCCGGCTTCAACGAGATCAACCTGCCGCCGCGCCAGCCCGGCAGCTCGATCATGCCCGGCAAGGTCAATCCGGTGATCCCCGAGGCGGTCAACCAGGTGGCGTTCGAGGTGATCGGCAACGACCTGGCGCTGACCATGGCCGCCGAGGGCGGGCAGCTCCAGCTCAACGTGATGGAGCCGCTGATCGCCTACAAGCTGTTCGACTCCATCCGCCTGCTGACCCGCGCCATGCACATGCTGCGCGAGCACTGCATCGAGGGCATCACCGCCAACGAGGCGCACTGCCGCGAGATGGTGGAGCGCTCGATCGGGCTGGTCACCGCGCTCAACCCGCATATCGGTTACGACAACGCCACGCGCATCGCCCGCGAGGCGCTGCTCTCAGGCCGCGGCGTGCTGGAGCTGGTGCTGGAGGAGAACCTGCTGGATGAAGCCTCGCTCGCCGATATCCTGCGCCCGGAGAACATGATCGCCCCCAGGCTCGCGCCGCTGGTGGTATGAATCGTCACCGACGTCCGATCGCGCCTCGGCCCGGGAAACCGGGCCGAGGCGTTCTTTAGAAAGCGGCCTTGCCGATCGAGGCGCCGCCGTCGATGAAGAGCGTCTGTCCGGTAATGAAGCTGGCGTCTTCCGAGAGGAAGAACTCGATGCCGGCGGCGATCTCCTCGGGCTTGCCGAAGCGACCCATGGGAACGCCGGAGAGGTAGCGGCGTTCCCCATCGCTGCCAGGCGGGTTGTTGACGCGGAAGAGTTCGGTTTCGGTCGGGCCGGGGGCGATGGCATTGACGGTGATGCCGGTGTCGGCGAGTTCGAGCGCCCACGAGCGGCTGAAGCTGACGAGGCCGGCCTTCGCCGCAGCGTAGGCGGTGCGATCGGTGATACCGAGAATCGTCAGGCTCGAGATATTGACGATCCGCCCCCAGCCTTGCCGGCGCATGGCGGGCAGTGCCGCCTGGGCCACCTGCACGGCGGCGTGCAGATTCACGGAGAACACCGCGTCCATGTCGTCATGCCGGATCTCGCCCAGCCGTTGCGGACGCACCAGGCCGACGTTGTTGATCACGCCATCGAATGCATGACGCTCGGTCAGGTCATCGAGCGCCCGTGCCGTCTGTGACCGGTCCGCGAGATCGGTGGTGACGAGTTCGCCGGGGAAATCGGCATCGCTGCGCGCCAACCCCACGACGCGGTGTCCGGCCGAGACGAGCCGTCGGGATAGCGCGAGCCCGATACCTTTGGTCGCGCCGGTGATGAGAAACGTGCGTGGGTTCATGACGAACTCCCGTGAGAACGGCCCTTGCCAGGGTCGTCATTTCAGGTGGTGGTATCAGGCACTGGTGGGCTGGTGCGCTTCCAGCGCGGCGATCAGCGCTTCGGGCTCGGGCCGCCGGGTATAGTCCGGGTTCACGTCCGCGTAGAGGATGGTCCCGTCCTGTCCGATCAGATAGCGCGCCGGCATCGGCAGGGACCAGCTGGGATCGTCGTTGAACGTCGGCAGGTCGTTTTTCAGCGTCTTGTAGAGGTCGACCAGATCGGGAGGAAGCGAGAAGCGCAGGCCGAAGGCGGCGCCAATGTCGCCCCGGGTATCCGACAGGATCGGAAACGTCAGCCGGTTCTGCCGCACTGACTTGCGGCTGTTGGGGGCCGTCTGGGGCGAGATGGCGACGAGCGAGGCGCCCAGGCGCTCGAATGCCGGCTTGGCGGCCTCGAGTGCCTGTAGCTCCATGTTGCAGTAAGGGCACCATGCCCCGCGGTAGAAGCTCACGATCAGCGGCCCGTACTCCAGCAGATCCTCCGACCTGACGACCCTGCCTTCCGGGTCCTTGAGTTCGAACGAGGGGGCCTTGTCGCCGACCTGCCTGGCGTTTTCGGCAGCGCCGGACTCGATCAGGGCGGCGGTCGCGCGATGCATCGTCGCGATCATCGCCGGTGACATGTTGTAGGGCGGGTTACCGGCTTCGAAATCCGCCTTGAAAGCGTCCAGTCTGGCTTGAAGTGACATGAGGTTCTCCTGGGTAGTGCGGCGCGTTGTCGTCAGGTCGAGTTGTCGTCAGGTCGAGTTGCAGAGGGCGCAGGGTTCAGGCGCCGGCGGTGCCGGGCTTGGTCCACTCGTTGCTTTTCATGAAGTCATCGAGCTGGGTATGGGCGATATGGTTCGTGTAGTTGCTCATCACCTTGGTCGCGACACCGAGAATCACCTCGAACACATTGCGGCGGGTATAACCGGCGGCGAGGAAGGCCTCGGTATCGTCATCGGAGACCCAGCCGCGATGGCGTACCACCAGCGTGGCGAACCGATGCAGGGCTTCGAGCCTGGCGTCCGGCAGGGCGGTGCCGGCACGCAGCGCTTCGATGACCGCAGGGTCCATTTTCTGCATCCTGGCCAGGGTGCTGTGGCCGGCCATGCAGTAGTGGCATTCGTTCTCGAAGTTCGAGCTCATGTAGACGACCTGCTGTTCGTGGGGCGTGAGCGTCGTCTTGCCGAAAAGGTCCCACAGGGTGGCGTAGCCCGCCAGCAGTTCCGGCGATTCGGCCATATTGCCCTGCAGGTTCGGGACGAATCCGAAAGCGGCTTTGGTGGCAGCCAGCCCTGACCGGGAAGCTTCCGGAGCGGTGTCGGCGGTGTACGTGGTAAATGTCGTCATGGGGATTCCTCGCTGTCGTGGCAGACCTATGGGATGCGACAGGTGCAGATTCGAGGATTTGCCCGATGCCAGGTAGACAGGGAGTTGGACTATCGTTTATTCCTCTCAGGAATAGGCCGCTCGTCTGGTCAGGGCCGTTCTCCTGCATTGTCACGAGCCGGATATCTCATTGACAGGTCATTGACCGGACATCGAGCGGCGCGGCCTTGCGCACTTCTGGGGCATGATCATGAATCGCTTTACCGCGATGGAAACCTTCGTGAAGGTCTACGAGTCGGGCTCGTTCTCCAGCGCCGCCCGGCTGTTGCATGTCGGACAGCCGGCGGTCTCCAAGGCCGTGGCGCAGCTGGAAACGCGGCTCGGGGTGCGGTTGCTACTGCGCTCGACCCAGGGGCTGACGCCGACCCAGGCCGGGCATGACTTCTACGAGCATGCCAGGCTCGCGCTGGAACAGGCCGACGAAGCGGAACGCGTCGCCCAGGGAGACAAGGCCGCCATATCCGGCCGGGTCAGAGTCTGCATGGCGGTCACGTTCGCGCGCCTGCACGTGATTCCCCGATTGCCGCTCTTCTTTGCCCGCCATCCGGATATCGAAGTCGATATCGTGCTCAATGACGGCAATATCGATCTAATCGAGAACGGGATCGACCTCGCCCTGCGGATGGGCGAACTGGTGGACTCCTCGCTGACGGTGCGCAAGATCAGTCAATGTCCTCGCTGGGCGGTAGGCACGCCCGGCTATTTCGAGCGCGCCGGGACTCCCGAACACCCCTCCGCGCTCACCGAACACGATGTCGTGATCCATGACCTTTCCGGTCGTGACCACCAGTGGACGTTCGAACGCGATGGCCAGCGTGTGAACGTTTCCGTGAGTGGGCGGTTGAGAACGAATGCCGCCGAGGGCGTGCGCGAGAGCGTCCTGGCCGGGATGGGGATGGCCATTGCCTCCGAGTGGATGTTTGCGCCGGAGCTGGCGGCGGGCACGGTCATCCCCGTGCTAACCGACTGGCATCTGCCATCGATCGACCTGTGGGCCGTCTTCCCCAGTGGCCGTCAGAGCAACGCCCGCACCCGAGCGTTCGTCGATTTCATCGAAACCGAGTTTGCCGGCGCCCGTTCCGAGCCGCGGTGAACGGCCTCGGCCAGACGGATGAACAAGCTCGACGCGGCGTCCACCAGCGCGAAACTGATCTGGCACCTGGAGACCTGATCGCGTGCATTCCCGTGAATCACGACCACGCATTCGGCGGGGCGTCGCGGAGTCTTTCGTCCCTCACTCCTCGTTTCCGCCCGTGCCAGCATGTCGGCCCTCGGGCAGTCAGCCATTGACGTCCACTACGAGCCGGCCGCGCACGGTTCCTGCCAGGAGCCGTTCGGCCGCCTCCAGGGTTTCGCTCAAGCGGATGTCACGTGAGATTGCGTCGAGCAGGGCGGGCTCGATGTCCTCGGCGAGTCGTGCCCAGGCGTGCCGGCGCTCCTCGGCAGGGCGGGTGACGCTGTTGATACCGAGCAGGCTGACGCCACGCAGAATGAAGGGGGCCACGGTGGCGGGGAAATCCATGCCCTGGGCGAGGCCGCAGGCGGCGACCAGGCCGTCGGGGCTGGTTCGGGCGCAGACGTTGGCCAGGGTATAGCTGCCCACCGAGTCGATGGCGGCAAACCACTGCGCCTTGGCCAGGGGCTTTCCGGGGCCTGACAGTTCGCTGCGATCGATGATCTCGGCGGCACCCAGCCGCTCGAGAAAGGCTGCCTCCTCAGGGCGGCCGGTCGCCGCGACGACGCGGTAGCCGCGTGCCGCCAGCAGGGTGATGGCGTAGCTGCCGACGCCGCCGTTAGCGCCGGTCACTAGTACCTCGCCGCGATCCGGCGTCAGGCCGTGGCGCTCCAGCGCGAGCAGGCTCAACATGGCGGTGTAGCCGGCGGTGCCGATGGCCATCGCCTGATGCGTGTTCAGCGAGGGAGGCAGCCGGGTGAGCCAGTCGCCGTCGACGCGAGCGTACTGGGCCAGGCCGCCCCAGTGCGCCTCGCCGATGCCCCAGCCGTTGAGCAGGACGCGATCGCCTACTGTCCATTCGGGATGCTCGCTGTGCTCGACGACTCCGGCAAGGTCGATGCCCGGCACCATGGGGAAACGGCGCACGACGGCCCCTTTGCCGGTGATCGCCAGCGCGTCCTTGTAGTTGAGCGTGCTCCATTCGACACGCACCAGGACGTCGCCCGGAGGCAGTGATTCGGGGTCGAGCTGCGTCAGCGCGGCGTGGCTCCGACGATCGGCTTCGGTCTGCTGCACGACAATGGCGTTGAACACGTGAACCTCCTGAGCATTGAACGGTGATTCGGAGAGGGCGTTTGACGGTGGTGAGATCGATCTCAACGGGGCAATCGGGCGAAGAACTCCTGGCTGAAGAGCTCCAAGGGGGTCGGCTCGCACTTCAGGCGAGCTCGCTGTACGGCGCCTTCCCAGCCGATCCAGAAGAAAGCGGCGAGGGTGTCACAATCCGTATCGGCTGCCAGTTCGCCGTGCGCCTGGGCCAGCCGCAGGCAGTCGGCGACCCGGCATTGCCAGTCCTGGAGGATGGCTTCCAGCCGCTCATCGAATCCTGCGGGTAACAGGGTGACTTCCTGGCCCAGATTGCCCACCAGGCAGCCTCGCCGATAGTGGTGGCGCGCCATCCCCTCCTGGGCGTCCTGGGTGAACCGGCGGAGCCGTTCGAGGGGCGGCAGCTCGGAAGAGAGCAGCCAGCGGTCGAGCTTGCGCGCGAAATAGTCGGCGTATCGTGACAGCACGGCGTGGCCGAACGCCTCCTTGCTGTCGAAGTAGTGATAGAACGAGCCCTTTGGCACGCCGACCCGTTTCAGCACGCCATCGATTCCGGTCGAGACGAATCCCTGCTCGGTGAGCACTTCGACGCCACACCGAATCAGGGCGTCCCGGGTGTCCGGGTTGGTGCGCGCCACCTTCGGTGGGCGGCCGCGGCGTTTGCTGGGGGTCGTTGGCGTCTGCATGGACTCCAATTTAGACCGGTCGTCTCCAAATATCAAAATCGGATCGTCATCGACATCTGGCGACTCGCCATGGCTTCCTTGTGCCGGCCCATCGAGACACGCCGATCCCGGCGTGGACTTCTTTCGCACGGAGGCCGCTGGCGTGAAACCGGTCACTGGACGCTTGAACGGCGGGCTGCCCGAGACCAGGTCCGGGCAGACAGGGGTAACCATCCAGCATCGGGCGTTGGAGAGCGTGATTGTTAGGCTTGGTGCAGCACGGGAGAAGAACGCGTTTCGCCGGTCGAGCGTAAGCCGAGCAGACCCAGATCACGATAGATCTCGTTTTTCATGATCTGAACCGCGCCGCCCAGACTCCCTTCGCCCCCGGTGGTGGAGGCGTAGAGAAAGGGACGTCCGATGAAGACGAAGTCGGCGCCGAGCGCCAGGGCTTTGACGACATCCGTGCCACGCCGAATGCCGCCGTCGACCATGATGGCCATGTGGCCGGCCTCGGCCTTGGCCCGCGGTAGCGCTCGGATCGCGGAGATGGCGTGATCGAGCTGTCGGCCGCCATGATTGGATAGCACGACGCCGTCGCAACCGATGTCCCGGGCTAGCGCGACATCGAGATGGGAGAGCACTCCCTTCACGACCAGCTTGCCTTTCCACTGGTCTCGAATTCGACGGACGTGGTCCCAGTTCAGGTGATCCTTGCGACCGAAGTCCCGCGCCGCCTGGCGAGAGACGATGGGCGCGCCGCGCTGGGCGTGGGAGTTCTCGAAATGTGGCATGCCCCGGCGCCGGAGCGTCGGCAGGAAGGTGGTGAACAGCCAGCGGGGTCTGATGCCGAAATCCCACAACAGTCGGGGCGTGAAGCGCAGCGGAGTGGAGAAGCCGGCACGCAGGTTGTTCTCCCGGTTGGCCAGCACGGCCGTATCCGCGGTCAGGACCAAGGTCTGGTAGCCCGCCGCAGCGACTCGCGCCACCAGCGCCTCGATCCGGTCCTCTTCGCCGGGCACGTAAGCCTGAAATCAGGCTCGGGGGTTGGTCTCGATGACTTCTTCCAGGCGGGTAAGAGACGAACCGCTCAGAACGTAGGGGATGCCTTCGCGGTCGGCAACTCGCGCGGCGACGTTGTCGCCGTCAAGCGCCATCAGCGCGCTGATGCCCATCGGCGCAATGCCGAAGGGCGCCGCCCACTCTTCTCCCAGCAGCCGCTGCCGCAGGGTCCGGCCCTCCACGCCGCGAAGCACCCTCGGCACCAGCTTCAGCTCGTCGAGCGCGGCGCGGTTGTCCTCGCGTGCCGCGGCAGTCTCCGACGCACCTGCGACATATTGGAATAGCGGGCGCGGGAGGCGGCGTCGGGCCGCGATTTCATAATCGTCGAGATTGAGAATCATCGCGCTGGGATCGACCTGTACAGATAGGCTATGGGCATGCGGGCGGGCGCTACTGCCCCCAGCCTGAAGCCATGGGAAGACCGGAAACCGGCAACTCGGCGCACAGAATCGAACCGGAATCCGACTCCGTGATGTAGAGCGTCCGGCCCTCGGGGCCGCCGAAGGCACAGTTGGTGGTGCCCAGCCCCTTCGGCGACCTGACCACGGCGACGGGAACGCCGAGCGCATCGTGAACCCAGACCAGCCCCATGCCGGTCTGGCACACCACGACGCCGTTGTCGCTCGTCAGCGCCAGCCCATCCGGGCCGGCGCGGCCACCGGAGAATTGCAGGAACAGGCCGGCCTTGACCACGCGCTGACTCCGGGAGATCGGCAGTCGCCATACCGCATTGGCTCGGGTGACGGCGACGTAGAGCGTGTGGCCGGACTTGTCCAGCACCAGGCCATTGGGGCTGGGAATCTTGTCGATCAGACAGTCCAGTCGGCCGCTGTCGGGGTCCCAGCGATAAACGCGGCCACTGGGGTCCTGCAGTCCGGTCTGGCCCTGGTCGGTGAAGTAGAGCATGCCGTCGGGGCCGAAATGGAGATCGTTGCAGCCCTTGAACCCTTCCGAATCGGCGTCTCCCAGTGCGGTGGTGACACTGCCCGTGTCAGGGTCGAGCATCAGGATGCCGTGCTGAAAATCGGCGATGAAAATCCGACCCTTGGCATCGATCTTCAAGCCGTTGGGTTGTCCCTCGTACTGCGCGATCAGTTCGATTTCAC
The DNA here is from genome assembly GCF_003206585.1 of Salinicola sp. CR57. NCBI lineage: Bacteria > Pseudomonadati > Pseudomonadota > Gammaproteobacteria > Oceanospirillales > Halomonadaceae > Salinicola > Salinicola sp. CR57. The sequence continues at coordinate 419,052 of NZ_PZJL01000001.1, read as the reverse complement.
CCCTGGGGGAGGCACGAAAGATGCGCCCGAAGGGGATGTCGACGAACCAGAGATTGCCTGCCAGATCGAAAGAGGGGCCTTCGATGAAACTGTCCACTGCCGCGCCGCGCCGATTCTTGTCGGCCCAGGGCGAGGGTTTCCCGGTCTGGCGAAGCGCGGGCGGCAGCGTGGTGAAGACGTCCGCTTCGATCAGCACGGGATCAGGGTGGGGAAACGCCATGGATCAACCTCCGGCAGTCAGATTGGGTAGCCACAGTGCGATATCGGGGAACCCGATCAGCAGCACGAGAAACGCCAGGATGATGGCGAAGAAGGGCAGCACGCCCATGACGACGTCCTCGACCCGGGTCTTCGAATCCGAACTGGCCACCACGAAGAGAATGACCCCGAGCGGCGGCGTCAACTGGCCCAGCTCGACCAGGATCACCACGAAGACACCGAACCAGACCGGGTCGACGCCCATCGCCATGAGGGTGGGGAAGATCACCGGCACGATGATGGCGATCATGCCCAGCCCTTCCATGAAGCAGCCCAGAATGGCGAACACCACCATCAGGATCAGCAGCAGCGAGAACTGGGACAGACCCGCGTCGGCGACACGATCGACCAACGCCTCTCCCACGCCGGAGAGCGCGGTGGCATAGGCAAACAGCATGGAGATGAAGACGATGAACAGGACGTTGCCGCTCATCGTCAGCGTGCGTGACAACGCGGACTTCAGCATCGCGACATCGAGCTTGCCATAGAGCGCGGAGATCAGCGTGGCGCCGATGACGCCTAGCGCGCCGGCTTCGGTCGGGGTGGCGACACCGGCATAGATACTTCCCAGCACGAAGGCGATCAGCAGCGTGAAAGGAAAGACGTCGAAGGCGGCCCGCAGGTAATCCTTGAACTGGCGCTGCTGGGTATCCTTGGGAACGAGATTCGGCTTCGCCAGTGCGCGAGCGATGATCAGCAGGCTGTAGCAAGCGCCGAGCAGGATGCCGGGCATCAGGCCCGCCGCGAACAGTTTGGCAATCGACGTCTCGGTGAAGGTGGCGTAGATGATCATGGTGATCGACGGCGGAATCAGGATCCCCAGCGTGCCGCCCGCCGCGAGAGAGCCGGCGACCAGGCGCCGGTCATAACCGCGTGCGGTCAGTGCCGGCAGGGCGACGGTGGACATGGCCGCGGCCGTCGGTGCGCTGCCCCCGGCCACGGCGGCGAAGACGCCGCTGCCGACGATATTGGTGTGCAGCAAGCCACCGGGCAGGCGCTTCATGAATGGCGCAATACCGTTGTAGAGGCGTCCACTCAGGCCGCTGGCCAGCAGAATTTCCGCCATCAGAATGAACAGAGGGATGGCCGCCAGGGTGAAACTGTTGGCGGCGCCCCAGCTCACCAGCCCGAGTGCCTTCCACCCGGCGGCACCTTTCATCAGCCAGAGATAGATCAGCGAGGCAGCGCCAACGGCAAACTGAACCCACAACCCGCCGACGATCAGAATCAGTAGCACGCCAAAGGCGATGAGCGCATCCATCAGTCACGCCCCCCGTTGCGCAAGGCGACCAGCCCGCGCTCGATGATGAAGATGGCAACGAAGAGGAGCCCGACCGGCATTACCAGTTGAGGGATCCAGAGTGGCGTCATCAGGAAGGTGGGCGCCACGTTGCCGCGCTGATAGGAACTCATCACCAGTTGGGCGGTGTACCAGATCAACACGCTGCAGACGGCAAACGAGAGCGCCAGATAGAACAGGTTCAGCCCGTGGCGCAGGGCGCGTGGGAGCGCATCGAACAGGAAACCGACCTGGAACAGGCTGTTCTTCCTCACGGCCAGGCTCGCGCCGAACAGCGTCAGTCCGACGACGAGATAGCCGGCGAGTTCTTCGACGATTCTCAGCGAATAGTTGAAGAAGAAGCGCGAAACGATCTCCGCGGCGACCAGCACCACGAGCGCAACCAGCGCGATGCCAGCAACCGCTCGGACGAGAGACGCCACGATGTCGAAAAAGGAGCCGGCCGACGCCGGCCCGGGCGGTGTCCGAGAGGAGGGCTCTTGCGAGGAGATTTCGTGCGAATGGGCTTCGCTCATCGTCATGACTCCTGGGTTCACTTACCGAGTGCTTTCAACACCTCGGCCAATGCCTTCTCATGGTCAGGCCCCGCTTTTCTGGCCCACTCGTGCCACCAGGGCACCATGGCCTCCTGCGCCCGGCGGATATCGGCGGGATCCGCCTCGACGATCGTCATGCCCGCCTGTGCCTGGTTCTGCTTCTGGACCTTTTCGTCCGCGATGAAATCCCGAGTGATCTGCCGGGTCTCTTCATCGACGATCTTGTCGAGGGTGTCGCGAGTCGCCGGGTCGAGATCGTCGTGAGAAGAGGTGTTGGCGATGATGGCGCTGAATGCGTAATTGACCGGCAGGCGGTAGTTGTAGGGCAGAAATTCGTGCCAGTTCTTCGCCCCGCCGGCGCTGGCGGTCAGCACACCATCGATGACGCCGCGCTCCAGCGCCGTCGGGACTTCCGAACCGGAGAGCGTGATCGGCGACCCGCCGAAAGCCTCGACGAAGGCGCCCTGCTCCGGCGAGGTGACGCGGATCTTGTGGCCCGAGAGATCGTCGAGTGAATCGACCTCGAAGCTCGTGAAGATGACCTGTTGCGGATAGCGGTAGCTGCCGAGATACGTGACGCCCTGTTGCGCGAACCCCTCTTTCAAGTAGGGCTTCATCACGGCGTAGGCCTTGTCCCACTCTTCATCGTCGTTGATGAGCAGCGGCAGGCTGAGAATGCGGGCGATTGGCACGTTGCCCGAGGAGTAGAGGTCCGCGGCGAAGTCGACGATGCCATCTCCGGTGGCCTGGGTGATGTCGCTGGAGGCGATCTGCAGCGTCTTTCCCAGGTGGAGGGTGATCGACAGATCATCGCCGGTCTCTTCCTCGACACGATCCGCGATCCGCTCCATGCCCTTTACGGCGGCCGTGGTGGAAACGGCGGAGTAGGTGTATCCGGTCCAATTGGTGGCGTGGGCCGTGCCGGCTGCCGTGAGCCCCAGCAGTATCAAGCTCGATAGCAGGCGATTCTTGAGAGATTTCATGAGTTGTCCTTCCTAAGGTCGGTCGGCGCTCGCTGAGGGAAAGCCAGGTGACAAATTCCCAGCGGTTGTTAGGGAATATGTTTTGGTCACGAGCTTGATCGGAGCGGATTTCAGGGAGTGATGACTCGCTTGAACGCTTCCACTTTTTCAAAGTGAACATGAAATTCTGATGGCACTAAAGCGCGTTTTTCTGGTTGTAGTGATTAGTTATTTTTCACCTAAACCGCTGCTTATAAAGAAGAAATGTCTATAAAACTTTGGTCTCGAGACGAGAGTCGACAGGGCCGATGGAAACCGTGATGCCTGCAGGCCCGAGACGAAATGTCCGGGATATCGTCTTCGGATCGAACGCATCCCAGGCTGCCGAAATCGATCCGAACGGCGACGCTAGGTGCTGTCTGAAAAGTCGACGAGCGAAGGCCAGGCAAGGCAAAAATCGGCGAAAACGCGGAGTTTACGGGGTGTAAATGAGTATTTTGAGCCGATTTTTAACGCCGCATGGGCGAGCACAGTACTTTTCAGGCAGTGCCTAGAATCGATAAAGAGCGGCAGGATTACTCGAAAAGCAGGCTTCGAATTGAGCGCTGGTCAGTTCGCGCTCGAGAAACCCGATCATGGCCGACGAGCTGGGCAGCGGTGGCGCCGTCATCACATGGGGCCAGTCGCTGCCCCAGAGACACCGTTCGGGATAGCGTTCTGCCAGGTGATGCACCAACTGAGCGAGATCGTCGTAGCGATCCGGGGACTGGCTGACCCGCGTCGGCGCAAGCTTGACCCAGACGCGGCCGGTGTCGAGCAGGTGGCTCAAGCCGGCGAGATGCTCGATGTTGTGTGGCGATACGTGACCCAAGTGGTCGAGCACCAGGGGCTGGTCCGCCGGCAAACGGGTCATCAGTGCCTGCAGCCTGCCATAACGCGCAGGCTCGGTATTGAGCTCGACGTGCCAATCCATGGCTGCTGCCCGTCGAGCGAGCGCCGGCAGCCGGTCGAGATCGTTCCGACCCAGGCGGGTCCTGTCCTGCACCCGGATACCGCGCACGCCAGCGGCGGCAAGATCGTCGAGGCCCTTGGTCCGCTCGTCGATGACCGCCACCCCCCTCAGCTCGATACCGGCCTGGGCACGCAGCGTCTCGACCAGATAGCGATTATCCGTACCATCGATGGAGGCCTGTATCAGCACCGCCCGGCCGATCCCCTGCACCATGCCCTCGGCGCGGAACGCGTCGATGCCCTTGCCGGGAGGCTGGTAGGTCGAGGAGGCGTAGGACTTGTCCCGGTCGAAGACATGAATGTGGCAGTCGCATCGAAGCGGCGTCGGCGAGTGGTTCGGCATGGGTCAGCTCCCTTGGCGTCGCTGGCGAAGACGCTGTAACGAGGCGCCCAGGGTACAGAGCGCCGTGACACCCAGAAGTCCTAGGGCGATTGGCGAGTTCAGGAAGATATCGACACTGCCACCGCTGGTCAGTAGTGCCTGACGCAGGCTCTCCTCGAGAGGGGGGCCGAGGATCAGCCCGATCAGCAGCGGCGGCAGCGGGAAACCGCAGCGACGAAACAGGAAGCCGATCACACCGGCGCCGAGCATGACGCCAACGTCGAACAGCGAATTGTTGACGGAAAACGCGCCGAAGATGGCCAGCATCGCGATGGCCGGAAACAGGTGGCGAGGCTGGAGCTTGATCACGTGGACGGCGCCTTTGAACATCATCAGGCCGAACAGGACGCAGGGGATCGACAGTAGGATCAGCGCCTCGAAGATCGCGTAGACCTCGACGCCGTGGTGCTGGAACAGGAACGGCCCAGGCGTCAGCCCCTGCAGCATGAAGGCGCCCAGGATGACTGCCGTCACCGCGTCTCCGGGAATGCCCAGGGAGAGCATCGGCACCAGAGCCCCGCCAGTGACGGCATTGTTGGCCGCCTCGGGGGCCGCGACCCCCTCTGGCTCGCCCTGCCCGAAGGTTTCCTTGTGTCTCGAGCGCGAGCGTGCGAAGCCGTAGCTGACGAAGGCGGGTACCGTCGAGCCGATCCCGGGCAGGATGCCGACGAAGGTGCCAATGAGCGATGACGCGAGCAGTGTCACCCGCATCCGCCACATCGCCAGCAGCCCGACATGGCCGGAAACGCTGCCCACCTCGGCCGACGGGCGCGGTTGGCGATGGCCGCCGAAGGCTTGCAACAGCACTTCCGACATCGCGAACAGGCCGATCAAGACCGGGATCAGCTGCAATCCATCCTCGGCGGCGAAACTGCCGAAGGTGAATCGGGGCAGACCCTCGATCGGATCCAGCCCCACGATGCCGGCGGTGATACCGACGAGCGTCATGAGTGCCGAATCGAGGATGGAGCCGCCGCCGAACAGCACGATGATGGCGAGCGCGAAGAGCATCAGCGCCGCCATCTGGGCGGGGCCGAAATCGAGGGCGAGGGAGGCCAGCGGTTGTGCCAGGAGCATCAGCACGAGACAGCTGAAGACATTGCCGAAGACGCTGGCATAGAGCGCGATGCGCAGCGCCTCGCCCGCCTTGCCCCGGCGCGCCATCGCGTGGCCATCCAGCGCGGTTGCGGCCGACGATGGGGTGCCCGGTACGTTGAGCAGTATCGCCGAGATGGAACCACCAAAGATCGCCCCCTGGTAGACCCCGAGGAGCAGGATGAGGGCAGGAATCGGCGACATCGTGAATGTCACCGGAATCAGCAGCGCGATGGCCATGGTGGGCCCCAGTCCGGGGATCGCGCCGATCACGATCCCCGCGATGACGCCGACCACGGCGGCGATCAAGACCCACACATCGAGCAGTGCGTAGAAGGCGTCCAGCAGCATGACGGGTTCTCTTCGAATGGCCTGAATTCAGGGGAGCGGGAGGTTCAAGAGCTGACGGGCAGATAGCGTGACGAGCGCGGCGACGACCAGCGGCAGGACCACGCTCAGCGAAAGCCGCCGCTCGCCCAGCAGCCAGGAGAGCAGGATGCCGACCACCGCGGCGCTGGCGAGAAAGCCGACCAGGTTCATCGCCGCGATGGCGACGCCGATCAGCACGACCGCGAACAGCGTCCGACTCCAGTCTCTGGCTGAACCCAGGGGGGTCTCCAGCGCGTGACGGTGGCGCCATAGCCGCAAGCCGGCCATCAGGGCCAGCAGCGCAAGGACCAGCCGAGGGAAGAAGCGGGCATCCGGGCCGCTGTCGCCGAAATCGAAGACAGTGACCTGGGAAGAGAGCGTGAACAGTCCAGCCAAGGCGACGAGCAATAGCCCCGACGTGATCAGCGTCTGCAGCCCGACGCGGCGATCGGCGTTCTCCTGAGATGACTCGATGCCGGGCTTCATTTTTTCAGCTCGCTGGCCAGTTCGCGGTAGTCGGTCAGGTTTTTCTCGATGACCGCTTCCAGGGCCTCGCCGGACATGAGTCGCACCGGCTGGTTCAGCTTTTTCATGACCTTGGCGAAGGCATCCGATGATGCAGCCTGGGTGAAAGCGTCGCGGAGCGTATCGATGCGCCCGGCTGGCGTCCCCCGCGGTGCCATCAGCGCGACGATGGAAGGAAACTCGATATCGTGACCACTCTGCGCGAGTGTCGGAACCGAGGGAAAATCCGGATCCCGCCCGTCATCCAGCACCGCCAGCAGCCGGAGCCGCCCATCGTTGACCAGGTCGCGGTAGGCGGGGACCAGTGCGATGTCGACATGATGACCCAGCAGCGCCGCCGTGGCGCTGGAGGCGCCGTCGAACGGGACATGTTGGAGGTCGGCGTGGGTCTCCCGCGAGAGCGCGGTGAAAGAGAGGCGAGCCCCGCTCAATGCACCGGCGGTGGCGTAGGTCAGCCGCGTGCCGTTTCGTGCCGCCTCGAGCAGCTCGTCCAGGGTTCGATAAGGGCTGTCGGCGTTGATCAGCACCCCGTGATAGGGGCCTGAATAGTTCAATAGCGGCAGGAAGTCCTGGATCGGATCGTATCCCACGTCACGCAGCGCCGGTGTCACGAACGAGGGAGACGAGGTCGTCGCGATGAGGGTGTAGCCGTCCGGGGTGGCTCGAGCGACGGAGCGCATGGCGTTTATACCGCCGCCGCCAGGGTGATTCTCCACGACCACGGGCTGGCCCAGTATCGGCTCCGCGAGCTTGGCCAGTTGACGCGCCGAGATGTCCGTCGTGCCGCCTGCACCGTAAGGCACCACCAGCGTGACGGGCCGCGAGGGAAAAGATTCGGCCCAGGCCGTCGTCGTGACGAGCAGCAGCGCCGTGGCGAGGGCAATAATAATGCGGTGAACTAGCAAGGCATCAGACCCCTGTTGATGGCACGACACCGCCGATCCCAAAGCCTGAGATGCGCGATGAAACGAACGAATGGCCCTACGGCTGTATCGACAGCTGATGTGCTGAAATCATCACGAGTCATTTCTGTCGGTTTTTCATTGGATTTCGGCATGCTTTCGATAGGAATTTCAAAGACGGTTAGCCTTGAATTCGACAAGGAATACTAGCCAATCTGGCGAGATTCAAGCATTAGACCTTAGTTTTAAAAAACGATATTTATTCCATTAATATCAAAGATTTGTGGTTAATTTCGACATGCCCAAGCCGACCTTCTCCCGTGGGGAGGCGGTCGGCGGATTTCAGCTTTCGTAGCGCTTTGTCGGCGGCTGTGGGCGCCGGTTAGCAGCGATAGACGTTGTCGATGATGGCAGGTTGAATCCGGTGGCCGTGGCCTCAGGCCATTTCGCATCCCGCTGTTTTCAACGCGGCATCGACCCAGGACCGATCGTTTTCACCGGCATGAATGGCGGCCATCTGCTTCTCTTCGGCCGCCTGCTTGGCCTGGGCCGCCTCCAGCACCGTTTCGGCATCGTCGTAAGGCACGGCAAGCATGCCATCACTGTCGCCGATGATCAGGTCGCCGGGTTCGATGACCATGCCGCCCAGGTTGATCGGTGTATTGATCTCTCCGGGCCCGTTCTTGTACGGGCCACGATGCGTGACACCGGCGGCAAAGGTCGGCAGGTTGGTTTCGCGGAAGCCGTCGAGGTCGCGAAGCGCACCGTTGAGGACGAACCCGGCGACCCCTTTCTTGACCGCGTAAGCCAGCATCAGCTCACCCATGAGCGCATTGGTGGTATCGCCGCCAGCGTCGCAGACGATGACGTCACCGGGCTCGGCCATGTCGATCGCCTTGTGCAGCATCAGGTTGTCGCCCGGGCGCGTACGAACGGTGAGCGCGACGCCGGCCAGGTTGCCGTCGCGGTGCATGGGGCGCAGGTTGGAGCCGCCAGCGAAGACACGCGACATGCTGTCGCTGACCACGGCGACAGGCAGTTCTGCAAAGGCCTTGACGAGGCGCTGGTCGACACTGCGCTTACGCTGAAGAATTCTGTTTCCGACTGGCATGGCATGACTCCGTTTTGGAAAAGCGCCAACGAGATGGCGTTACTGGTAGCAATCGTTCAGGAGAAGATCGACTCTGGCAATTCATTGGCCAGGCGCGCTTTCGGAAGCGCCTTTCCGGCAAGAAAATCGATGATGCCACCGACAGCCAATACGCCGACCCGGGTACCGCCTTCTTCCGTGACGCCCGCGACATGAGGGGTCAGGATGACCCGCTCGGAGTTCGCCAGCGGGCTGATGCCCTCGGGGGGTTCCTGCTCGAAGGTATCCAGGCCGGCGCCTGCGATGTGACCGCTCTCGAGTGCAGCCAGCAGGGCCTTTTCATTGATCAGGCCGCCGCGGGAGGTGTTGACGATATAGCTGTTGGCCGGCATCAGCGCGATCGTTTCGGCATTGAGCAGATGCGCGTTATCTTTGGTCAGCGGGCAGTGCAGGCTGACGATGTCGGATTGACCGAGAAGGTCCTCGATTCGGTCGGCTCGGCGCGCGCCGAGGGCTTCGATAGCCTCGGCTGGAGCATAGGGGTCGTAGACGCTGATTTCCAATCCCACCCCCTTCACGATTTTTGCGACGGCGGCGGCGATGGCGCCCGCACCGACCAGGCCCAGGCGCATGCCGGACAGCTCGCGGCCCAGGAACTCGGCTTTTTCCCAACGGCCTGCCCGCATGCCGGTGTCCAGCGGCAATAGGCGTTTGACGATGGCGAAGATCAGGGCGACCGCATGTTCCGCGACGGAGATGGCGTTGCCTCCGGCGGCACGGATGACCTGCACGCCCTGCCGGGTCGCGGCATCGATGTCGATGTTGTCGACGCCCGCGCCGTGCTTGGAGACGACCTTGAGCGACTTTCCGGCCGCCATGGCCTCCGCGCCGAACTGGCCCATGCGGGAGACGATGCCGACGGGATCGTGACGCTGGATGTGCTCGACGAGCATTTCGGTCGTCGGATAGGGCGGGGTGTGGAAGATGGCGTAGCCGGCGTCCTCGGCAAGCTGCCTTGCCGGATTCGCCAAGTAGGGACCGGTGACGAGAATGGCGGGTTGCTTATCCAATGGCGTGTCTCTCTTTGTCTTATCCGACTTGTCTTGTCCAACGGCCCGCCAAGTAGCAGGAGCCGCAAATCGATGAAGCGGTCAAACCAGAATACAGATAGTTTTTCTGTATAAAAGCGACTAATATTGTTCGATAAGTGAAGTTATTTTAATCAAAGGGGTGGTATGGACACTCGCCAGCTACGCACGCTGATGGCTATCGCCGAGTACGGCACCTTCGCGCGGGCCGCGCGCGAGGTGAACCTGACGCCATCTGCCGTGAGCCAGCAGATCCTCGCGCTCGAGCAGGAGCTGGATACACCGCTGTTCAACCGCGAGACGCGGCCCCCGAGCCTCAACCTGCATGGATTGCAGCTTCTGGAGACGGCCAAGAAGATTCTGGGACTGGTCGAGGAGACTCGGATCTCGTTGAAAGGCAGCCGGATCTCGAGCTCGCTCAGCATCGGGTCGGTTCGAACCAGTACGATCGGCCTGTTGCCACGCGCTATCGTGGCCCTGCGTCAGACCTATCCTGAGCTTCACGTCGACCTGCGCGTCGGGATGTCGTCGAGCCTTCTGAGCGACGTCAACGCCGGACGCCTCGACCTGGCGGTGGTGGCGGAACACGCGGGGGTGTCGCGCAACCTCACCTGGTCCCCCTTCCTGCGCGAGCCGCTGGTCGTCATCGCGCCGCCGGGAACGCCGCCAATGACGGCGGGGGAGCTGCTGGAGAGCCTGCCGTTCGTGCATTTCGCCAGCGACGTGCCGCTGGCCGCACTCATCAACAACGAGCTGACCCACCAGAGTCTCAAGGTCAAGCACATCGCCGAGATCGACACCATTCCGGCCATCGTGGAGTGCGTGGCGGCCGGGCTCGGTGCCGCCGTGGTGCCGGACATTGCCGTGCGCGAGAACGGTCGTGACATGTTGAAGCTCCCCTTCGGGCAGCCCCAGATCTATCGCCAGATCGGTACCGTGCAGCGCGCCAACTCGGCCAAGTCCGAACTGTTGATCGCCATGCACAACAAGCTCGCTGAGCTTTCCGGGGAGTTCGGCGTCTTTCTCTGATCGTCTGGATCGATTCAAGCCGCGCCAGATGCCGTGATTCACTTCCACGGCTGATGCTTCCACAAGTCTCCCGCGATATCGGACTGCGCCTCGGCCAGCCTGCGGTAGTCCTCCCCCACGACGATATCCAGCGAGTTGCCCTGAGCCGCCAGCTCCCGACGAAGATCCGGGTTGTCGGCCAGGTGCCTGAAGGCCGCTTCGAGGCGGGACTCGAGCGCATCGGGCAGCCCCTTGGGCGCGACGAACCCGCGATAGGAACCCATCTCGACGTCGTACCCCTGCTCCTTGGCGGTCGGCACGTTCGGCGCGTAGGAGGAACGCTGGTCATCCAGGACGGCGAGAACTCGTAGATCGTCCTCGAAGCCCACCGTCTGGCTCAGCGCCATGGTCCCGACCGCCACATGCCCGCCCATCAGTGTCGTCCTCGCCATGGAGGCGCCCTCGAAGGGGATCAGGTTGAAGTCGACGCCGGCAGCCGCTTCCATCAACAGCGCGCTGAAGTGATCGTTGCCGCCCAGTGATGCCAGTGCCACGCTCAGGCTCCCGGGCTTGGCCTTGGCGGCCTCGATCAGCTCGTCGAGGCTGTGGTAGGGCGAATTCCGACTGACGACGATGGTGTTGGGGTCGTGGACCACGTTGGCGATGTAATCGAAACTGTCGGCGTCATAAGCGGCATGGCGATCGAAGGTCAGCGCCAGCGCTGCCGGCAGGTTGAAGGTGCCCAGGGTGTAGCCGTCGGGCTTGGCCTCGGCGACGCTGGTGAAGCCGATCTGGCCACCGGCGCCGGGTTGGTTCTTGACCACGACGCTCGCATCGTCGCCCAACGCCTTCTCCAGGTACTTGCCGACCACGCGGGCCAGCACGTCGGTGCCCCCGCCTGGCGAGTAGCCCACGACCACCGTGATCGGCTTGTCGGGGTAATCGGCGAAGGCCGCGGCGCTCAGTGCGGAGAGCAATATCGTGGCCAGCGTTCTCTTGAGCATCGTCTCTGTCCTCATGGTCGTCGGGTGACTGCGGCCAAGGCGGCGTCGCCAGGTCCTGGTCACTGTTCACTGCCAGCCCGGGTCGAGGCCGTAGGTCTCGGCGGCCGTGCGCCAGAACAGGCGGTCCCGATCTGCCTGACCCAGGGGTTGGGTCAGTCGTTTGAAGGCATTCCACAGCGCAACGTAGGAGTACATGCCCTTGTCCACGGGGAAATTGCTTTCGAACATGGCGCGATGCGAGCCGAAGGCCTCGAGGCAGGTCTCCACATGGGGCGACCAGTCCGAGGCGAGCTGCGCGGAAGTCGGCGGCTCGGGATTCAGGTGATAGGCGTTGCCGAAAACCGCCAGGCCGAATCCGCCGATCTTGATGCGGGTATTGGGCAACGCCGCCAGACGCTGGATTCCCTGACGCCATGCCGCGAAAGCCGCGGGGGGTCTGCCGCGGAACGGCCCCACCCCCAGCGGGCCGCCGCAGTGATCGATCACCACGGTGAGGTCCGGCACGGCGCGGGCCAGCGCTTCTACCTCCTGAAGCTGGGTCTGATAGGCCCAGACATCCAGCGTGAGCCCTGTCCGGGCCACTTGCGTGGCGCCCTCGTGGAAGGCCCTGGCACGCAGCAGGCCATCCGGTGCCGGCCGGGGGTTGGAGCGTATGGCCGGATCGGGATGGTAGGCGGTGGTGTTACGAATGCCGCGCACGCTACCGGGCGCAATGTCGCACAGCGCCTCGAGCGTCTCTCGAACCTGGCTGCCGGCCAGCAGGTCGGCGAAGGCGACGATGCCGAGAGGATAATTCGGGGCGCCAGCGCTCCACTCGAGTACCGTCTCGACTTCGCCTAGCGGTTTGAGGGCCTCGGGCCCCGCATCGCGATACCCGGTGCGGCACTGGACGTAGAGGCTCGCGCGAACGTCGTGACCCTGGGCGACATCCGCCAGGAACTCGTCGGTGCGGTAGCGGCTCTCTTCCCGGTCCCAGAGATGGTGATGCGCATCGAGGATCTTCTGGTCGGGCATCATGATCGGTTCCCGGTGGCGAGCCAGCCACGACGCCCGGATCGTCGCGTGCGGCGTCTTCATCCCGCTACCTTGCTGGCCTTTCTGGCGCGCAGACGTCGCGAGATGAGCGGCGAGACGATGACCAGCAGCACCATGGCGATGAGCACCTTGGCGGTGGGGCTCGACGCCAGAATGCTCCAGTCACCACCGCCGATCCTCAGCGCCAGGCGCAGGTTCTGCTCCGCGAAACCGCCGAGGATCAGGCCTAGCACCACCGGCGGCAGCGGGAACTTCAGCTTGTCCATGAAGTAGCCAATGAGGCCGAAGCCCAGCATCAGATAGACATCGAACATGCGATTGTTGATCGAGTAGACCCCAATGAAGACCAGGGCAATGATGATGGCGCCCAGTAGCGGCCGTGGCAGGCGCAGTACCTGAGCGAAGCTGTTCGTCGCCAGGGCGCCGCCCAGGAAGATCAGCAGGACGGCAGCGAACAGGAATTGCCACATGAAGCCGAAGACGATCTCGGGGTTGTCACGGAAAAGCATCGGCCCCGGCTGGAGACCATGGATCAGCAGTCCGCCCAGCATGACGGCGGCGACGGCGGTGCCCGGAATCCCCAGGGTCAGCGCCGGGATCAGCGCGGCGGCGGTATCGGCATTGTTCGACGTCTCGGACGCCGCGACGCCCTCGGGCTCGCCCTTGCCCCAGTCATCCGGGTTCTTGGAGGCACGCCGCGCTTCGTTGTAGCTGAGGAAGGCGGCCATTGATCCTCCGGCCCCCGGCAGGATGCCGACGAAGACCCCGATCACCGACGAGCGAAGCCAGGTCTTCCAGTACTTCAACATGCCGGGTATCGCCTTCCAGATGCTGGTCGTATTGAGGCGCCCGGTGTTCTTGGTGTCGAAGTCTCGAACTTCTTCGAGCAGCCCGATTGCCGGCGGCAGCGCGTAGAGACCCACCAGCAGCACGACGATGTTGATGCCATCCAGCAGCTCGAGATGGCCGAAGGTGTAACGCTCGTAGCCCGTGATCGTATCGACGCCGATCAAGGAGACGAACACGCCGAAAGCGGCGCTGATCAGCCCTTTGATGATGTCGCCGCCGAGCAGGAACACGATCGCCGACATGCCGAACACGGCAACCCAGAAGATCTCGGTCGGCCCGAACAGGAGCGTCACCTTGGCCAGCGGCGGCGCCAGCAGCATCAGAACCAGCGCCGAGGCGATACCGCCCAGTGCCGAGGAGACCACCGCCACCTGCAGGGCGTAGCCGCCGCGTCCTTGCTGGGCCATCGGGTAGCCGTCGAAGCTCGTGGCGACGGCCGCCGGGGTGCCGGGGATGCGCAACAGCACGGCAGGAATCGATCCGCCGTACATGGCGCCGTTGTAGATGCCGGCCATCATGCCGAGCGCGACTAGCGGGTCCATGCCGAAGGTGAACGGAATGAGCACCGAAATCGCCATGGTGGCGCTGAGGCCTGGCAGGGCGCCGACGCAGATGCCGGCGATCACGCCGACCACGACTGCAAGGATATTGCCAAGGGACAGCACTGCCGGCAGTGCGTCGATGAGATTGCCGTACATGGGATGCCCTCGCTAGCGCAGAAAGAATTCGGTGGGAAGTTCTTGGCCCATCAACAGCACGAAGATGATCGCGATGCCGCCGGTGAATATCAGATCGGCGAGTAGCAAGCCCTTCGGGCTGCGATAGCCGAAACACCAGGCCACCGCGGGGATCATCACCGCGGTCGTGGTGTAGAAGCCGAGCAGGGCGACGCCCGCGACGTAGAGGGCGATGGACGCTGCGATCCCGAGGAAACGGCGGGCGTTATCGAAGACCTGCGTGGGCGCGTAGGTGTCGCCTTGTCGCTTGAGGCGGATCACGCAGCGGGCGATCAAGAAGACGCCGAGCAGAACGAGCACCGACAGCATCGAGACCGGCAGCAACGCCGTCATCGCCAGCATCCCGGCGGTCCGCAGGAGCAGGGCGCCCGCTCCCAGAACGATGACGATGCCGGCGATCAGGTCCGGATCGAGGCGGCGAGAACGAGGGGACGATGGGGCGTTGGACTCGTGGTTCATGGTCTGTCTCATCAATGGAAGGACGAGGGGCCGACGTGTCTCGCCGCTGGCGCGAGCCGACTACGACTCTCTCGTGGCGAGAGTCGCAGGGATCATCGAGGGGGTGTCGGATGGCGCGGGCGAGTGGCGCTTACTTCCAGGGCTGGGTTTCCCAGATCTGCTTGGCGAGCTCCAGCTGTTCGGCGTTGAGCGCCTCGAAGTCGTCACCCAGTGCAAGTTCGGTGGGATTGCCCGACTTGCGCATCGTGGTCTGAAAGTCCGGGTCGTCGTAGGTCTGCTGGAATGCGGCGAGCAGCTTTGACTCGACGTCGTCGGGCAGGCCGGCCGGCGCGACGAAGCCGCGCAGGGCGCCATTGACCAGGTCGTAACCCTGTTCCTGGAAGGTCGGGATATCCTCGGCCATGCTGGAGCGCTCTTTCGAGGCGATACCCAGAACGTTCAGCTCGTCGCGAAAATTGACCACTTCGGAGACGTTGATGATACCCATCGTCACGTGCCCCCCCATCAACGCGCTGCGTGCCGGCGCCGAACCCGAGAAGGGAACGGTGATGTAGTCGGCGTCCGTCGCGCTGGAGAGCTTCTGCAGGAAGAAATGATCGTCGCCGCCGAGGCTGGACATGGCGACCGTCACCGCGCCCGAGCGTGCCTTGGCAGCCTCGACGAGCTTGTCCATGGTGTCGATATCACTACTTTTTGGCGTCACGATCACATTGGGATCGTTAACGATATTGGCGAGATAGGTGAAGCTGTCAGCGTCGTAATCCGCATTGCGGTCGAGGGTTCGTGCCATCGCCCCCGGCAGATTGTAGGTGCCGATGGTATAGCCATCCGGGTCGGCTTCGGCCACGGCCGTGATGCCGATCTGCCCGCTGGCTCCGGGCATGTTCTTGACGATCACGGACACACCGTTACCCAGGTACTTCTCCAGATAAGGTGCGATATTTCTTGCCATGACGTCGGTGCCGCCACCCGCGGCAAAGCCGACGATCATGTCGATTTTCTTTTCAGGATAATCTGCCAGTGCGCTCGTGGTAGTGATACATGAAACGATAAGCGCTGCGGCGACCGAAAGCGATTTGAATCCCATTTTTGTGCCCTCAAGACTCTCAATTCGTCCGGCCAGTTAAGGGCACATCAAAGGGGGGCTAAAGCGAATATTTTTATTGGGCGTGGTTAATTTTTTTTCACACAAGGAATTAGGGATGTGAATAGAGACTTTGGTCTAAAGTTTCGCAAATTTACTTAAATGATGTCCGGCATTGTGTCAATCAGACCAATTGTTCGGCGAGTTCGCGCACTACCCCGGGTACCGAGCGTGTCGGATGCTTCGAATATCTAAATTGTCAGGTTAACGAGATGCTGCCTGGTGGTCGCTGCCGCCCCGATGGCGCAAGCAAGACATCGCGATAGGACTAACCCCCAAGAGACGGGCGATCCGCTGTAGATCGGCGGTATTGGCGGCGATATCGCCGCCGAAGCCGGCCGTCGACAGCTCGGCGAGTAACCGGCGATAGCGCCCGGGCAGCGTCAGCTTGGCGCTGGCCCGGTCAAGGCGTCTCATCATTGCCAAGTGCAGCGCTCGATGAGAATCCGCCAAGCCACCAGACCCCAGCCGATACGGTATTTCGATTGCAATACCATGTCAGGTCGACTGGTATTGAAGGAGCCAAGCGTGTCGTGCTTTATCGATAAGATTTTGTTGGATGTTCGCCGAATATCGCATGGTAACGCTCAGCGTACATTGGCCAGGCTTCGGGATTGAGCAAGCGCGGCGGGAATTCACCGTCCAGTGTTTCGATCAGTTGCCGTGTTGCCCAGGTCGCAATATTACGCCGCGCCTCGTGAGTGACGCCGGCGGTGTGATACGTCGCCATGACATTGGGCATGGTCAGCAGTGGATGGTCCAGAGGCGGGGGTTCAATGTCCCACACATCGATACCGGCTCCACCGATATGTCCGCTTTGAAGTGCCTCGGCCAACGCCGCTTCCGAATGGATGCCACCGCGTGCCGTGGTAACGAAGAGTGCGCCGGGTTTCATGGCAGCAAAGGCGGACGCATCAAACATCCCAAGCGTGTCGGCCTTCCTCGGGCAGTGCAGCGATACGATGTCCGATTCGGCCAGTAGCGTCGATAGGGTCACCGGTTGGGCACCTCTCTCTCGAATCGTGTCCGCGTTCAGGAACGGATCATAGGCGATCACCTCCATGCCGAACGCCCTGGCCAACGCGGCAACGCGCTTTCCGATATGGCCGATGCCTACGAGTCCGACTGTCTTGCCTTGCAGCTCGCGTCCCATGAGATCCTCGCGGGAGAAGGTGCCACCTTGCCTCAGGCGGTGGTCATTCTCCGCGAGTCGCTTGTTGACTCCCAGCATCATGCCCAAGGTATGTTCGGCCACCGATTGGGCGTTGGCGCCGGATTGATTCATCACGAGGACGCCGGCGCGGCTGCAGGCCTCGATATCGACCGTGTCATAGCCGGATCCCGAGGTGGAGACACAAAGAAGGTTGGGCGTTCTGGCGAGCAGGGCCTCGTTGGCAAACCAGGCCGGAGGCGTTTCATCCTTGGCCGAGGATATCTGGTAGGCGTGTGCCGCCTGCAGCACCTCTGTACAGTCGTCGAGGCGGCTGGCGACGGGAAGCGTGGTCAGCGTGATATCGGGGCGGGTCTTGTAGATAGCCTGCATCGATTCGTCGTACCAGACATCGAGTCGGAAGACCGACTTGTCGAGAGACCGTTGCCGCGACGTCGTCTCTAGTGGTGTCGGCGCACTGTGTTGATGATTCAATTTTCGCTCCTCGCTTCCTGACGATGATTCTCTCGATCGGTGTGATGGTCTCGATGTGACGAATTTTCTGGACTGTCGTGATGACCTGGGTCGTTGTCATTCGACAAGCGGCGCTCCGCCATCGAGGTCAGCGCGACCAGGTGATCCCGGCGCAACTGATTCAGTCGAGTGATGCCCAGTAATGCCATGTCTCGCCGGATCTCGGCCGACATGAGTTCGATGGCGTGCGCGACTCCCGGCTCGCCGCCGACGGCGGCGGCATAGGCGAACGGTCGCCCGATAAATACGAAGCGCGCTCCGAGAGCCAGGGCTTTCAGCACGTCCGTGCCGCGACGGAACCCGCTGTCGATCATGACCGGCAGGTCACCCACTGCCGCGATGATGTCGGCCAGCGCATGTAACGGCGAGATCGCCCCATCCAGCTGCCGGCCGCCGTGGTTGGATACGATGAGCGCGTCGACCCCGAGTGCCTGGGCTCTTTCCGCATCGGTGGGATGCAGGACACTCTTGAGTACCAGCCGGCCCCGCCAGATGTCGCGAATGAATGCCAGATCGTCCCAGTTCAAATGGCCCCGGTCGGAAATGTCTCGGTTGACATGGGGGGAAAAAATAGGGGCGCCGCGGGAAGCGTAGTTGTTCTCGAAGTGCGGCATCCCGTGGCGATGGAGCGTTCTCAGGAAGGTGTTGATCAGCCATCCGGGATGTGAAATTCCATCCCAGGCCAGTCTGACCGACGGCTTCATGGGGGAGGAGAAGCCGGCTCGACGGTTGTTGTCCGGGTTCGTGGCAACCGGCGTATCCAGGGTGATCACCAGCGTGGTGAACCCCGCTGCCTGGACGCGTGCCACCAGCGACCGAATGGCCTCGCGCCCGGCCGGTAGATAGGCCTGGAACCAGGTCGAATCTCCTCGCCCGGCGAGGGTTTCCATACGGATTAGCGATGAGCCGCTCATGATCATCGGGATGCCCGCCGATGCTGCGGCGTCAGCGAGGACGATGTCAGCCCGGTAAGCCCACAGTGCGCCGAGTCCCATCGGTGCGATACCGAACGGTGACGACATCGGCAAGTCGAAGAGAGTCGTGGTCTGGCTCACTTGAGAGACATCCACCAGCACGCGTGGCATGAAGCCATAATCGCCAAAGGCATGCCGGTTGGCTCTGGACGATTGACCCTCTTCTGCGGCATTGGCGATGTAGGAAAAGATGGCGTGGGGAAGATACCGCCGAGCCGCCGCCTCGAAGTCGTGCAGATTGTGAATACGGGCCAGCCGTCGACGGGTTGCCGCCGATCGGGCGTCAGCGAGAAGGGGGCGGATTGAGATCGGCATCGAGCGTTCCATCAGTCAGTCTAGCGGGGCCGGCGTTCAAGGGGATTGGGTCTTCGCGCGATACCCTCATCCCGCGACGCGCCGGTCATTGACTAGCCAGGCTTTACTTCAAACCCAGGCGGTCGAGGGTGCCGCGTAGATTCAGTAGATCGAGCGTGCTGGCCCCTTGCTCCAATTCACGGCGGAACGCCTCTTCCTTCTCTTCGCGCGCCTGGGAGGCCGTGATGACGTCATCGAGCGCTTCGCTTGCCACTACCACCACGCCGTCCCGATCGCCGACCACGAAGTCGCCGGCACGTATCGCCACGCCGCCGCATTGGATCGTTTCGTTGACCTTGCCCGATTGATGCTTGTGCGTTCCCTTGATCGAGAGCCCGCGGCAGAACACTGGAAAGCGGGATTCGATGATGGTATCGGCGTCGCGCACCATGCCGTCGATGATCAGGCCGCTGATGCCTGCCAGCGTGGCCGCCAGCGTCAGAATATCCCCCCATGGCCCACCTTCGGTGAAGCCCTTGGCATCGACGACCAGCACATCACCCGGTCTTGCCTTGGAGATGGCGTAGTGAATCAGCAGATTGTCGCCGGGCGAGCAGTCCACGGTCAGCGCCCTGCCGGCCATTCTTAGCGTAGGATCCAGCGGCTTGATGCCGGAATCCATGGCGCCACGCTGACCTTGAGCTTCATGAATCGTTGCACTGCCCAAGGTCTTCATCGTGTCCATGACGGTCTGTGAGGTCATTCGTTGGCCCTTCTCTGAGTGAGGAGATCGTCCGGTGCGCAAGGTCTCGTCAGCGCAGGACATCGACAAGAACAATAAAAAAACAATAAAGATGGCCTGTCTACAAAATCTTCCTTTTTCCAATGCGAGACAAAAGTATAATGAAGTTAAAATATATTTATATTCAGTTGTTTGTAGGCTGTGTTCGGTTTTTGGGCAGAGCGGTTGAAATCGCCGCTTGAGCCAATGAGACACCTGTGATTCGATGATTTTGTTTTTTATTAGAACAATAATCGAAAGCCAAACGATATCAGTCGTTTTCGACATCCATCCGAGCACAGCTCGCCAAGCCAGTACGTCCGTTGAGGCGATGGCGGCGAAAAAGGAGAGGCCCATGAAGCCTGGCATGAAGACAAGAACCGTTGCGATCGCCGCCATCATGCTGATGCCATTGTCGGCCATGGCCGATTATCCCGAGCGCGCCGTGCAGATGATCATCGGCTATTCCGCCGGAGGCGGCACGGATATCGCCGCGCGGACACTGGCTCCCTATATCGAGAAGGAATTGGGCACCGACATCACCGTCATCAATCGCCCCGGCGCCGGTGGTGAGGTCGGCTTCACGGCACTGGCCAACGCCGAGCCCGACGGTTACACCATCGGCTTCATCAATACGCCCAACGTGCTGACCATCCCGATCGAACGTGACACACGCTACGAGCTTTCCGATTTCCAGCCGGTGGCCAGCGTTGTCGATGATCCCGATGGCTTCAACGTGGGGCCGGATAGCGAATTCGCCTCGCTCGAGGATCTGGTCGCCTACGCGAAGGAACACCCCGGCGAGATCACCTACGGCACGACCGGGGTGGGCTCGGACGATCACCTGGCCGCGCTGGCGCTAGAGCGCTTGGCGGGGATCGAGATGACCCACGTGCCCTTTCCCGGCGCTGCCGACGTACGTCAGGCATTGATGGGCGGGCACATCGAGATGGGGATATTCAACATTGGCGAAGCGGCGGCGGACGTGAAGGCCGGGCGAATCAAGATGCTGGCCCAGGCCGCAAGTCAGCGTTCGAAGGAATTACCCGATGTGCCGACGACTGCCGAAGCCGGTTACGAGCTGACTATTGGCTCGAACCGCGGCATCGCCGTTCCTGCCGGGGTCCCGGACGCGATCGTTCAGAAACTCTCCAGTGCCATCGAAGCGGCCATGAACAACGAAGAGTTCCAGAAGGCAGCCGCGCAGCAGTCGTTACCACTCGACTACCAGGACCCGACCACCTACCAGCAAACACTTCAGGACCTGCAGGCACGTTTTCAGACGCTTTGGGACGAATCTCCCTGGAGTCAGTGATAGGACGAGCCAGCCCCTGGCTGGCTCGCCACTTTTTATCCATCGCATTTGAGAGGAGCGCGATGATGCGTCAGGCAGCGGTAGAGACAGGTGTGGCACTCGCTGGCGCGACACTCAGCGTCTTCGGGCTTGTCCATGCGCTGGGTTTCACGCGAGATTCCGCCTATTTGCCCACCGTCGTGATGGGATTTCTGACCCTCCTGCTGGTGGTATGGGCTGTGAGGTCTGCGCTTGCCTTGCGTCATGAAGGTGGTGAATCGATGCGATTGTCGCCGGGCCATGTCAGAAGGTTTTTCACCTTGCTGGCAACCTCCATCGTCATGATCGTCGCTGCACCCAGGTTGGGATTCGCCACTACGTTTCTGCTGTTCGTACCTCTGAGTGGAATGCTCCTCGGCTATCGCAGAGGCAAGTGGCTGGTGGTCACGGCAATCATTTTCTCGCTGTTGATCTATGTGATTTTCCAGGTGGTGCTGGATAGACCACTACCTCCCGAAATGGCGCTGCGTCTTTTCACAGGGATATGACTCATGTGGGATTCCATTCTTTCCGCCCTCCCGTTGCTATTCTCACCCGCTGTCCTGCTCGCCATGGCCGGTGGTACGACCATCGGCGTGCTCATCGGTGCCCTGCCTGGGCTTTCGGCGACGATGGGGATCGCCGTGCTGATTCCGCTGACGTTCACCATGGACCCACTGGTTGCGCTCGGCATGATGGCGGGTATCTACAATGGCGCCATGTACGGCGGCGCAATTCCCGCCATTCTACTGCGTATTCCCGGTACGCCTGCCGGTATCGCCACGGTCTTCGATGGCCATCCCATGGCGCAAAAGGGCCAGGGGCTGGAGGCGATGAAGATCGCGTTGACGTCTTCGGCGATCGGCGGCTCGGTCAGTGCCCTGGCGCTGCTTTTTCTGAGTCCGCCTCTGGCCGCGATGGCGTTGAAGTTCGGCCCGGTGGAGGTTTTCTGGCTGGCGATCTTCGGGCTGGCGGCCATCTCCGTACTGCTGAGCGATGCGCCCATCAAGGGGCTCATCAGCGCCTGTCTCGGTCTCGTCATCGGTATGGTCGGCATCGACTCGATGACCGGTAACGAGCGCTTCACGTTCAATGTCATGGATCTCATGGGGGGTATCGACATCCTGGTGCTGCTCACCGGGCTCTATGCCATTCCGCCGGCTCTGACGCTGGCGCAGGAAGCCATGCTGCTGAGCAGGAACAGCATCGGCAGCAGCGGAAGAACGAGAAGCGGCATCGGCTGGAGACGACTGGTGCCGACCTGGTGCCGGGCATCGGCCATCGGCGTGATCGTAGGCATCATCCCGGGCACGGGGGGGAATATCGCAGCCATGCTCTCATGGAACGAGGCGCGGCGTGTGGCGAAGGACAAGTCGCGGTTCGGCAAGGGAGCGCCTGAAGGCGTCGCAGCGGCGGAGTGCGCCAACAACGCTGACAACGCGGCTTCCCTGATTCCCGCGCTGACCCTGGGGATTCCGGGCAGCAGCGTTTCTGCGGTCATCCTGGGCGGGTTGCTGGTTCACGGCATGCTTCCGGGGCCGGACTTGTTCACGCGCTCCGCTCCCGTCACCTACGGCTTTATCCTGGCCATGCTGGTGACCTCGATCATGCTGTTCGTGATCGGTCGGCTTGGCGCGAGGCTGTTCATCAATGTGATGTACATGCCGCCGCTGCTCCTGGCGCCGATCATCATTGCCCTGACCACCATCGGCGTCTATGCCATTAACAACAGTCTGTTCGATGTGTGGCTCATGCTGGCGTTCGGGGTCATGGGGTGGGGCATGGAACGACTGAAAATTCCGCTGGCGCCTGCGGTATTGGCCGTCATTCTTGGCCCGGTGGCGGAATCGAACCTGCGTCGTGCGATGCTCATTGGCCGGCATGAGGTGAGCTATCTCTTCTCCAGTACCATTGCCATCGTGATGGTGACGATCATTGTGCTGACCGTTCTAGTGCCGGTCATTCGGCGCTTACTCACCCACTACCGGGGGCGGCCGTCGAAACTGGCGATGGCGAGCGACCCTGAGCGGGCCCGTCAACGGTTTGAGCCTTGAGCGTCAGTGATCTGGAATAGGTTGATTCAGCGCGTCTTTGGTGAGCTCGAGGCGCGCTATGTCTTATCCGCTTTTTCCCAAGGGTCTCCTTTCGATTGGGCCGACTGCCTGGCCATGAAAACGCAGTAGGCCATGCGCAGGTGCACGCGCATGAGGTCTTCAGCGTAACTCTCCTCCCGTTGCTCGATCGCATCGATGATGTCCCTGTGTTGCTGCATCGAGCGCTGCATCTCTGCGTCGGAGTAGAGGTAATAGGAGCCTACCGTGATCGGTGAATCGACCAGCATCCTGACCATCTGCTTGAGCTGCGCAGAGCCAGATGCCGTCATCAGGATCTGATGGAATTTCTGATTTTCCGCCTGGATGCTGAACAGGTACTTGTCGGGCTGGTCCCGATAGAGTCCTTCGATCACGTCGGCATGACGATGCAATTGCGCGATCTGCTCCGCCGTCGCACGGCTAGCGGCCAGCCTGGCTGCGCGTGATTCCAGCAGGATGCGCAGCTCGTAGATGTCGACGATATCGTCCTGCTGCCAGGGCGAAACGAATGAGCCGCGACCCTTCTCGTGATAGATCAGGCCGTCGTCCACGAGGCGCTGAATGGCTGCTCGAACCGGCGTCCGGCTGACTGCAAGCGTCTCGGCTAGATGGGCTTCCTTGATCTGCATGTCCGAAGATAACTCTCCCGACATGATTTTTCTTCTGAGTGTCGTGTAGACCCGATCTGTGAGCTTTGTCATGGCTTGAATGCGATCACGCTAGACCGTCATGACGGTCGTCCGGAACCCTGGGCTGATGTCGATACCGTGCCAGCATCGCATCGGTGACAGGTAGTGTCATGTGGTGGGGTGATGGATCGTCCTCCGATGGATGGACATCTCACTCCAGATTCTGAATCTGCTCCCGCATCTGCTCGATCAGCACCTTCAATTCCACCGCGCAGCGGGTGGTGTCGGCGACGACGGCCTTGGAGGAGAGGGTGTTGGCTTCGCGGTTGAGTTCCTGCATCAGGAAATCGAGGCGGCGGCCGATCGGCCCTTTCTGTTTCAACTGACGGTCCACTTCGGTGACGTGGGTTTCCAGCCGGTCGAGTTCTTCGGCGACATCCGCCTTGTGGGCCAGCATCACCATTTCCGCTTCCAGGCGTTGCGGGTCGAGTTCGGTCTTGGCGCTCTCCAGTCGTTCCAGTAGCTGGGTACGCTGGCGCTCGAGAATCGTCGGCAGGTGCTCGCGCACGGTCGCTACCTGTTCGCGGATGCCGCTCAGACGCTCGCGAATCAGTTCCGCCAGGCGCTCGCCTTCGCGGGCGCGGCCGGCATCCAAATCCTCGAGTGCGGCGTCGAACAGCGCGAGTCCGGCGGCTTTGACCTGATCGATATCCAGGCGCTGGGTGGCCATCACGCCAGGATGGGCGAGCAGCTCCAGTGCGTTGGGCATCGGCGCTTCCGGGAGCTGGGCGCGAACCTGCTCCAGCGCCTGGGAGAGGGCGGCGAGTTGATCGGCATTGATCTCCGGTGCGGCGTTGCCTTCGGCGGGGTCGAAACGCAGCGAGCACTCCACCTTGCCGCGGGCGAGGCGCTGGCGCATGGCATCGCGAAAGTGCGGTTCGAGATCGCGCAGGGTATCGGGGAGGCGGAAGTGGGGCTCCAGGTAGCGCTGATTCACCGAGCGCAGTTCGAGCTGCAGGCTGCCCCAGTCGGCGTCACGGGTCTGGCGTGAGAAGGCGGTCATGCTGTGGGGCATGGGAGTTCCTTGAATCGTCGAGCTGATCGATCGAGTGTAACCCATCCGTGAAGCCGTTGGCCGCCGCTCGCCAGCGGTGAATGTGCAGCCGAGCCGTGTAGAATGGCCGGCCTGCTGTGAAGCGTCGAAGACGTGGCGCTTCTGTCATTGATGTTTTGGATCGAGAGGCTTTCATGCGCCCGAGTGGACGACAACCCGATCAGCCCCGCGAGGTCACGCTGACCCGCGGTTTTACCCGTCACGCCGAAGGCTCGGTGCTGGTGAGCTTCGGGGATACCCAGGTGCTGTGCAACGCCAGCGTCGAAGCCGGTGTGCCGCGCTGGTTGCGCGGCAAGAACCAGGGCTGGGTGACCGCCGAGTACGGCATGCTGCCGCGGGCGACCCATACTCGCGGTGGCCGTGAGGCGGCGCGAGGCAAGCAGGGCGGGCGCACGCTGGAGATCCAGCGCCTGATCGGCCGCAGCTTGCGCGCGGCGGTGGACCTGAAGAAGCTCGGCGAGTTCACCATCACGGTCGACTGCGACGTGCTGCAGGCCGATGGCGGCACCCGTACCGCGTCGATCACCGGGGCCTGTGTGGCACTGATCGAGGCGCTGCAGTACATGCAGCGCAAGAAGATGATCAAGACCGATCCGTTCCGCCAGTTGGTCAGCTCGATCTCGGTGGGCGTCTACAAGGGCACACCGGTGCTCGATCTGGACTATCCGGAAGACAGCGCCGCCGATACCGACATGAACGTGGTGATGACCGAGGACGGCAAGCTGATCGAAGTACAGGGCACGGCGGAGGCCGAAGCGTTCTCCCGCGCCGAGCTCAACAACATGCTCGACCTGGCCGAGAGTGGCTGCCAGGCCCTGTTTGCCAAGCAGCATGAAGCGCTGGGCATTCGCCGCTGATTCGCTGCCGTGATGGCGGCCGCATGGGCCGCCATCCTGGGTTTCTCTCCGATTTTCTCTTCTCTTTTCGCGGTTCTCTCCCCTGGGGATTTCGACTTCCGGCTGACTGGCTGGTCATCGTCGCTCGGCGGGCTCAGGCCCGGCGGCAGGGCCCGGTATTTCTACTAGACTAAAGTCCAAGCACTGGGGCCTCGGCTTGGAGGCTCCATTCGCTGTTCTCTTCAGTCATCGGGGCTGCCCGGCATCTGACCTCGCCGGGAGTCCAGTCAACCCAGGGAGACTCTCGTGGCCGAACCGAATATTGCGGACCTCATCATCGAGACGCTGGACCGCGCCGGCGTGCGCAACATCTGGGGGCTGCCGGGCGACTCGCTCAACGGCCTGACCGAGAGCCTGCGACGCCAGGAGCGGATTCGCTGGCGCGGCGTGCGCCACGAGGAGGTGGCGGCACTCGCGGCCAGCGCCGAGGCCGATGCCACCAAGCGTCTGTCGGTCTGCGCCGGCTCCTGCGGCCCGGGCAATCTGCATCTGATCAACGGCCTGTACGAGGCCCAGCGCGCCAATGTGCCGATGCTGGCGATCGCCGCGCAGATCCCCTCCAGCGAGATCGGCCTGGGCTACTTCCAGGAGACCCACCCCGAGAACCTGTTCCGTGAGTGCAGCGACTACTGCGAGCTGGTGTCGTCGCCGGCGCAGATGCCGCGGGTGCTGGAGACCGCCATGAACGTGGCGATCACCCAGCGCAGCGTGGCGGTGATCGTGATACCGGGGGACATTGCGCTGCAGCCGGCACCGGTCAAGGCCTCGAGCTGGTCCGATCCGGTGCGCGCCGTGCCGGTGCCGCCCGCGCCTGCACTCGATGAGCTGGCCGAATTGATCAATGGCCAGGAGCGTGTGGCGATTCTCGGCGGCTACGGCTGCGACGGCTATCACGATCAGGTCGTCGCCCTGGCCGAACGGCTGAAGGCACCGGTCGTCCATGCGCTGCGCGGCAAGCAGTCGCTGGAGTACGACAACCCCTATGACGTCGGCATGACCGGGCTGATCGGTTTCAGCTCCGGCTATCACGCGCTCAAGGATTGCGACTTCCTGCTGATGCTGGGAACCAACTTTCCCTATCGTGACTTCTTCCCCGAGCACGGCAGGATCGTCCAGATCGACGAGCGCGGCCCCCACCTGGGCCGGCGCAGCCCATTGCTGAAGGGGCTGGTGGGCGATATCGGCGCTACCCTCGAGGCGCTGCTGCCGCGTCTGACCGAGAAGACCGATCGGGATTTCCTCGACGATGCCCAGAAGGATTACCGCAAGGCGCGCAAGGGGCTCGACGACCTCGCCACCCCGCGCGGCAGCGGCGAGCCGCTGCATCCGCAATACCTGACCGCGCGAGTGAGCGAGCTGGCCACCGGCGATGCCGTGTTCACCTGCGATGTCGGCACGCCGACGGTGTGGGCAGCGCGCTACCTGGCCATGAACGGCCAGCGAAGGCTGACCGGTTCGTTCATGCACGGTTCGATGGCTACCGCGGTACCCCAGGCGATGGGCTGGCAGGCGACCTTCCCCGAGCGCCAGGTGGTGGCGCTGGCCGGCGATGGCGGTATCAGCATGCTGATGGGGGATCTGATCACGCTGGTCGAGCATCAACTGCCGGTAAAGATCGTGGTCTACAACAACCACACGCTGGGCTTCGTGGCGATGGAGATGAAAGCGGCGGGCTTCGTCGACGAAGTCACCAACCTGCCAGCGGCGGATTTCGCCAAGGTCGCCGAGTCGCTGGGCATGTTCAGCGTCCGTGTCGAATCCTCCGACGCCATCGACGATGCGTTGCGCGAGGCGTTCGCGCATGACGGCCCGGCGCTGGTCGACGTGCGTACCGCCAAGCAGGAGTTGTCGATTCCGCCGCGTATCCAGGCCGAGCAGGCCAAGGGCTTCAGCCTCTACACCATGCGCGCGGTGATGAGCGGTCGCGGCGACGAAGTGGTCGATCTGGCCAAGACCAACTGGCCGTGGCGGCGCAAGAAGTAGACGAAGACAACCGCGATGATGCCGTCGCCCGGCCCTCTCGCCGGTGGGCGACGGTGATCTCCGATCAGCTCGGGCTGGTGGAAGGGCCGAGCGCCAATAGCCCCGAGGCCAGTTGGCGGAAAGCGTCGGTGGCCCTGTCCAGCACGTCAGCATCATCGCTGGCGGCGACCCAGAGCGCGGCGTTGAGCGCCGCGCCATTGATCAGCCGGGCGGCGGCTTCCACGTCCACCGGCTTGACGACTCCCTCCCTGCTCAACGCCTCCAGCGTCGTCATCGTCGCCAGCAGGCAGCGGTTCTGGCTCGGCCACTGGGAGGGATCTCCCAGCACCGCCGGGCCATCCAGCAGCACGATGCGCTGGATCTCGGGATCGCGCGCCAGCTCGATGTAGGCACCGCCCTCCGCCAGCAGTGCCTCCCAGGCATCGGTATGGCGCTGCCCGATCTCATGGGCGCGGGCGGCCATCTCGCTGTCGAGTCGGTCGACCACGGCGGCCAGCAGACCCCGCTTGTCACCGAAATGATGATAGAGCGCGCCTCGGGTCAGGCCGGCACGGGCGGTGAGCTCGTCCATCGAGGCGCCGGCGTAGCCCTTCTCGGCGAAGGCCGCTCGCGCAGCATCGATCAGCTTGGCGCGGGTCTCTTCCAGCATTTCGGCGCGACTACGTCGGGTCATGATCTCTCCTGTGTTCAAGACGGCTTCGTCCGTTCCGCCGCAAGGGTATCGCGAGACGACAATTATTGGCATACGCAGCGTATATTAATTTGACATACATCGCGTATGTGTCATTAATATACGTGTCGTATGTCAATTCTCTGGCGCTCTCGTGCGTCGCGCTGTCCCAAGGAGTCAAACCATGTTGCAAGCTCAGCCTACCCAGTCGCCGCAGCCGGTCTTTCCCGCCAACCGTAGTGCGCTCTACGAGAAGCACGGCTACTCGGCCGCGATTCGCTCCGGGGATCTGCTTTTCGTCTCCGGCCAGGTCGGCAGCCGCGAGGATGGCTCGCCGGAGCCCGATTTCGAACGCCAGGTCGCGCTCGCCTTCGATAATCTGAAGGCGGTGTTGGCCGCCGCCGGCTGCGGGCTGGAGGATCTCGTCGACGTCACGACCTTCCACACCGATCCGGAGCATCAGTTCGATACGGTGCTGGCGGCCAAGTCGCGTCACTTCCCGGCGCCGCCCTATCCCAACTGGACCGCCGTGGGCGTGAACTGGCTGGCCGGGTTCGATCTCGAGATCAAGGTGGTGGCACGAATCCCCAGCGACGGCTGATGCCGGCGGTCT
The DNA here is from genome assembly GCF_003206585.1 of Salinicola sp. CR57. NCBI lineage: Bacteria > Pseudomonadati > Pseudomonadota > Gammaproteobacteria > Oceanospirillales > Halomonadaceae > Salinicola > Salinicola sp. CR57. The sequence continues at coordinate 390,234 of NZ_PZJL01000001.1, read as the reverse complement.
CGCCATCAAAAACGCCCCGCGATGGCGGGGCGTTTTCATCTCAGCGGCAAGATCCTGCCAGCGAGGTGCCGGGATTACGGCGGGTCAGGCGATCAGGATTTCTCCTCGATCATCTTTTCACGCGCCAGACGCGCCTGCTCTTCCTCGTAGGTGGGAAAGTCGACATAGCCTCGGGCGTCACCGCCGTAGAAAGTATCCGGGTCGAACTCGGCCAGCGGCCAGTCGTGCTGCAGGCGCTCGACCAGGTCCGGGTTGGAAGTGAAGTGGCGACCGAATACCGGCAGGTCGATGACACCTTCATCGACCAGCTTCTGCGCTTCCGCCTTGTCGAGATTGCCGGCGAACAGCAGCGTGCCGCGATAGGCGTCGCGGAACTGACGCAGGAACTCTCGCGGCAGGCCATCCTGCCCCTGGGCGCCCTGGTCCATCAGGTGGACGTAGGCCAGGCCGCGCTTGCTCAGCTCGGCGGCAAGATAGAGATAGGTCCCTTCGATATCGTCGTAGCTCGGCATATCGAACAGGGTGCCGTAAGGCGTCAGGCGCACGCCGACACGATGCGCGCCGATCAGCGCGATCGAGGCGTCGATCGCCTCGAGCAGCAGCCGGCAACGGTTCTCGCGCGAACCGCCGTAGTCGTCGGTGCGGTCGTTGAGGCCGGCGTTGATGAACTGCTCGAGCAGGTAGCCGTTGGCCCCGTGCAGTTCGACGCCGTCGAAGCCGGCATTACGCGCGTTCAGCGCCGCCTGGGCGAAGTCGTCGACGAGCCGGCGGCACTCCTCGGTGGTGGCCGCGCGCGGCGTCGTCGCCGCCAGCATGTCGGGCTGACCGTCTTCGTTGTAGCCGAACGCCATGCCGCCCTGCTTGGCGCTGCTGCTGATCGGCGCGGCGCCGTTGAGCTGGATCGACGTGTGCGAGACACGACCGACGTGCCAGGTCTGGCAGAAGATGACCCCGCCGCGCTCGTGCACGGCCTGGGTCGCTTTCTTCCAGCCGGCGATCTGGTCCGGCCCGTAGATGCCCGGATTGAACAGGTAACCCTGGCCCTCGCGGGAGATCGGGCTGCCCTCGGAGATGATCAGCCCGGCACTGGCGCGCTGACGATAGTAGAGGGCGCCCATCTCGTCGGGGATGTCGCCCTTGGCGCGGGCCCGGGTCATCGGGGCCATGACGATGCGGTTGTTGAGGCGCGTACCGGCAAGATCGAACGGTTCGAATAGCGATGTCATATCGTGAACTCCTTTTTATGCCGACATTCGGCCGCGGTATATGGCCGGCCAAACGCAGAGCGAGCCCGAAAGGGCTCGCTCGAATAGACCAAAGTCTAGGAAACGATTAGCCGACCAACAATGAAGCCTGACGACCGGGTCGATAGAGGGAACCTATCGCGGGCCGGTTCACACCACCGAGGTCATGCCGCCATCGACGAACACGTTCTGCCCGGAGACGAAGTTGGACGCCCCGGAGCAGAGGTAGACCAGCGTGCCGACCAGCTCCTCGACCTGGCCCCAGCGCTGGGCCGGCGTGCGCTTCTCGATCCAGGCGTTGAAATCGGCATCCTGCCACAAGGCCTGATTCATGTCGGTCTGGAAGTAGCCGGGGGATAGGCAGTTGACCTGGATGCCGTAGCGCGCCAGGTCCGCCGCCATGCCCTGGGTCAGCAGCGCCACGCCGCCCTTGGAAGCGGCATAGGGCACGATGGTTTCGCGGGCCAGCTTCGACTGCACCGAGCCGACATTGACGATCTTGCCGCTGCCGCGCTCGGACATCGCCGGACTCAGCGCCCTGGAAACATAGAAGGCGCTGGAGAGATTCGTCGCCAGCACGGCGTCCCAGTCGGCGGGGTCGAAGTCGTTGAAGGGCGCCCGCTTCTGCAGGCCGGCGTTGTTGACCAGGATGTCCGGCACGCCGAGTCGTTCGATCAACGCGGCAGTCGCGGCTTTCACGGCCTCGGCATCGGTGACGTCGAAGGCCACGGCGTCGACCTGGGCCCCGGTCTCTGCCGCCAGTGTCCGCGCGGCCTCGTCGGCGGCTTCCTGGCGGCGTCCGTGAAGGATGACGTGAGCGCCGCGCTCGGCCAGCCCGCGGGCCAGTGCGTTGCCCAGGCCGCGGGTCGAGCCGGTGACCAGCGCCAGCCGGTCGCGAATGTCGAAAAGGTCTTTCATCGGTACTCCTTGCCGCCAAAAACGGATCTGGCGGGTCAGTGACTTAGAAAATCAGATAGACGATGCAGGCGAGCAGGAAGCCGACCACCGATTCCAGCGCCTGCTGCACGGTCCAGGTCATCAGCGTGGTCTTGACGTCCATGCCCAAAAGCCGCCCCACCAGCCAGAAGCCGGAGTCGTTGACGTGGCCGGCGAACACCGAGCCGGCAGCGGTGGCGAGGGTGATCGCGACGATCTGCATGGCCGAGAAGTCGCCGCTGGCGACGGCGGGCGCCATCAGTCCGGCGGCGGTGACCAGCGCCACCGTGGCGGAACCCTGGGCCAGGCGCATCACCACCGCGACCAGATAGGCGGCGACGATCACCGGCATGCCCAGGTCGCTCATCGAGTCGGAGAGCGCATCGCCGATGCCGGAGGCCTGCAGCACGCCGCCGAACATGCCGCCGGCGCCGGTGATCAGGATCACCGAGCAGATCGGCCCCAGCGAGGAGTCGACGATCTTCTCCAGCGCGCTGCCGCCTTCACCGCGGCGGCTGCCCAGCACGTAGATCGCCACCAGCACCGAGATCAGCAGTGCGATCGGCGTCTCACCCAGCGAGGAGAGGAACTGGAACCAGGTAGCGTCGCTGTCGGCCACGCCGGCGGCGCGGGCGAAGTCGAGCCCGGTATTGAGAAAGATCAACGCCAGCGGCAACAGCAGTAGCGCAATGACCGTACCCACGCTGGGCGGATTCTCGATCGTGTCGTTGTCCTGGCCGCCGAACAGGCTGACTTCCAGCTTGAAGTCGAAACGGCTGGCGGCGAAACGCCCCCACAGGTAACCCGAGAGGTACCACATCGGGAAGGCGATGAGGATGCCCACCAGCAGCACCAGGCCCAGGTTGGCGCCGTAGAGCTCGGTGGCGGTGACCGGGCCGGGATGGGGCGGCACGAACACGTGCATCACCGAAAACGCCGCCGCCGCCGGCAGGGCGTAGAGCAGCACCGGGCCGCCGAGGCGTTTCGCCACCGCGAAGATGATCGGCAGCATCACGATCAGGCCGGCATCGAAGAAGATCGGGAACCCCATGATCAGCGAGGCGATACCCAGCGCGAACGGGGCGCGGGACTCGCCGAACAGCGACACCATCCGTTCGGCCAGCACCTGGGCGCCGCCGGAGTGCTCCACCAGCTTGCCGAGCATGGCACCGAAACCGACCAGCAGCGCCACCGAGCCCAGCGTGCCGGCGAAGCTGTCGGTCATGGTATCGACGATGGCACCGGACGGGATGCCGGTGGCAAAGGCGGTCAGCAGGCTGACCAGCACCAGGGTGGGAAAGGCGTGTAGATGAAAGCGGATGATCAGTACTAGTAGCAGGGCGATCGCGGCGGCGGCGATGCCGAGCAACGGCCCTGCGGTCAGGGTTTGCGTCCAGTCGTCCATGAAGCTCTCCCGGAAGGGGTGGTTATCGTCCCACGGTTGCATGAAGTCATATGTCTAAAAATACGACATTGGTTTGCCGCTCTCGCCCTCTGCTCGTTCGATGGCGCCGGAGGCTCGTCGCCTCCGTATCGGTGACGTGGTTTACTTACTACGTCGGTAGCCGGCGGGCTCGATAATTTGAACAATCCTCAGGTGCGATCAACACTTGAAGGGTCACCCTCATCGTCGGACAGCCAACCATGTATCGCCAATGTTTTTATTTTCTGACGGCTGCGTTGATCGCGGCCACTCTCGTCATCGGCATTTTCTGGTCCCCGCTACTGTGGTTGCTGCTTCTCTGGATACCGCTGGCCCTCGTCGGCTGGCGGGATCTGCGCTCGCCGCACAACGTGCTCTACAACTACCCGCTGATCGGTCATCTGCGCTATATGCTCGAGTTCGTGCGCCCGGAGCTCCGTCAATATTTCTTCGAATCCGAGACCAGCGGCCGGCCGTTTTCGCGCGAGCAGCGCAACCTGATCAATGCGCGCGCCGACGGTACCGGGGATACCTCGCCGTTCGGCACCATCCGCGATGTCGATGCGCCCGGCTACAACCTCTCCTACCACTCCATCCAGCCCGGCAAGGTGCCGGATGAGGCGCGCTGGATCACCATTGGCGGGCCCCAATGTACCCGGCCCTATCGCTCGTCGCGGCTCAACATCTCGGCGATGAGTTTCGGCTCGCTCTCGGGCAACGCCATCGAGGCGATGAACCTGGGTGCCAAGCAGGGCGGCTTTGCCCACGACACTGGCGAGGGCGCGATCAGCCCCTATCACGAGAAGCATGGCGGCGATCTGATCTGGGAGCTGGGTACGGCCTACTTCGGCTGCCGCCACGACAATGGCCGCTTCGACGCCGAGACGTTCCGGGAGAAGGCGTGCCGGGACCAGGTCAAGATGGTGGAGATCAAGATATCCCAGGGTGCCAAGCCCTCTCATGGCGGGTTGCTGCCGGGGGCCAAGGTCAACCAGGAGATCGCCAGCACGCGCCAGATCGAGGCGGGGCAGGATTGCGCCTCCCCCTCTTCACACCCTGAATTTTCCACCCCGCGCGAACTGATGGCGTTCGTCGCGCGCCTGCGTGAACTCAGCGATGGCAGGCCCGTCGGCATCAAGCTCTGCCTGGGCAAGCGCAGCGAATTCCTGAGTATCTGCAAGGCGATGATCGAGACCGGCACGCTGGTCGATTTCATCGTCATCGATGGTGCCGAGGGCGGTACCGGGGCCGCGCCGCAGGAGTTCTCGGACAGTCTCGGCGTGTTCATCGACGACGCCGTGCCGTTCGTCGACAATGCCCTGCGCGGCGTCGGCCTGCGCGACAAGATCCGCCTCGTCGCCAGCGGCAAGGTGGCACTGGGCTACGACATGGTGGTCAAGACCGCGCTTGGCGCCGACATGTGCAACGCCGCGCGCCCGTTCATGTTCGCGGTCGGCTGCATCCAGGCCCGTCGCTGCCATACCAACAAGTGCCCGACCGGGGTGGCGACCCAGGACCCCAAGCGCTCCCGAGCGATCAACGTGCCGGAAAAGGCCGAGCGGGTGGCCCGCTATCATCAGGCCACGCTGGATGGTTTCGCCGCGCTCACCGGTGCCATGGGACTCTCGCACTTCGACGAGCTGACCCCGGACCACATTCGGCATCGCAGCGGTTACGCGCCGGCTCGCGGCTACAGCGATTTCGAAATGCCGGCGCTGGAGGCCGGCCAGTTGCTCGGCGACGACGTGCCCGAGGTGTGGCAGGCCGAATGGCGGGCCGCCGGCGTGGATCGGTTCTAAACTCGCCTTGCCGTCGACCGACGCATGCTAGGCTCGACGGCACCCTGATGGTCTGGAGAACGCCATGCTTCGCTTCCCCCCTTATCGTTATCGCTCGGCCGATCCGGATATCGCCGGTTCGCCGGGCGAGGATCCGTATCGCTGGCTGGAAGCGGTCGACAGCCCAGAGGCGCTGGCCTGGGTCGAGGCGCAGAACCGGCGGACGCTTGCACGCTTCGAGGACGCCGAGTTCGACGCCTTGCAGACGGGATTGCGTCAGATTCTCGACGCCGACGACCGGATTCCGTTCGTGGTCAAGCGCGGCGAGCACTACTACAACTTCTGGCAGGACGCCGAGCACCCGCGCGGCCTGTGGCGGCGCACCACGTGGGCGTCCTACCGCCAGTCACGGCCGGCGTGGGAAGTGCTGATCGACGTCGACGCGCTCAACGCGGCCGAGGGCGAGAACTGGGTCTGGCATGGCGCCAGTTGCCTGGAGCCGAAGACGCCGGACGCTCCCTGGGAGCGGGCGCTGGTATCACTCTCCCGCGGTGGCGCGGATGCCGACGTGACCCGCGAGTTCGACCTGATCGACAAGCGCTGGGTCGGGCACGACGGTCACGGCGAGGCCGGTTTCGAGCGCCCGGAGGCCAAGGGCGGCATGAGCTGGATCGATCGAGACACGGTGTTCGTCTACACCGATTTCGGTGCGGACTCCCTGACCAGCTCCGGCTACCCGCGCTGCGTCAAGCGCTGGCGGCGGGGCGAGCCACTGAGTGCTGCCGAAACGCTGTTCGAGGCGGACCGCCAGGACCTGATGGCGCTGGCGTTCCATGACAGCACCCGCGGCTTCGAGCGCGATTTCATCCATCACGCCCTGGCCTTCTACGAGCAGCGCCTGATCGAGCTCATGCCCGACGGCGAGACCTTCCCCATCGAGGTGCCGCTGTCGGCGCAGGCGGTGGTGCATCGTGAATGGCTGCTGGTGCATCTGCGCGACGACTGGCGACTCGAAGAGAACGACCGGAAGTTCCAAAGCGGCGCGCTGCTGGCGATCGACTACGACACCTTCAAGCGCGGTGGCCGGGATTTCACCACCCTGTTCACGCCGGATGCACACCGCTCGCTGGAAGGGTTCGAGTGGACGCGCCATTACCTGGTGCTGGATATCCTCGAGGACGTTAAGCACCGGCTGCAGGTGCTGACGCCGGGGCAGGGCGACGACTGGTCGCCGCGTCCGCTGGCCGGCTTGCCCGCCACCGGCGAGATCGGCGTCGCGGCGGTGGACGACGAAGAGAACGACGAGGTCTTTCTGATCGTCACCGACTATCTCACCCCGACATCGCTGTTGAAGATGGATCTGGCACGGACCCCGTCGGCTCGGCCGGAGAGCGACGCGGAAACGATCAAGCGCGCGCCGAGCTTCTTCGAGGCCGACGGCATGCAGGTGACGCAACGTTTCGCCACCAGCCTGGACGGCACGTCGATTCCCTATTTTCTGGTGCTGCCGGCGGATGTGGGGCGGGAGAGGCCCAATGCGCCCTTGCCGACGCTGCTCTACGGCTACGGCGGCTTCGAGATCTCGCTCACGCCGCACTACATCGCCGGGGCCGGGCGCAGCTGGCTTTCGCGCGGCGGCGCCTACGTGGTGGCCAATATCCGGGGCGGTGGCGAATATGGCCCGCGCTGGCATCGCGCCGCGCTCAAGGGCGAGCGCCACAAGGCCTTCGAGGATTTCGCCGCCGTCGCCGAAGATCTGGTGGCGACCGGCATCACCACGCCGCGTCAGCTGGGCATCCAGGGCGGTTCGAACGGGGGGCTGCTGGTCGGCAACATGATCACCCGCTATCCGGATCACTTCGCCGCCGCAGTGTGTGAAGTGCCGCTACTCGACATGCAGCGTTATCACCAGCTGCTGGCGGGCGCCTCGTGGATGGCCGAGTACGGCGATCCGGACAGCGACGACTGGGAGCGCTTCCTGAAGGACTACTCGCCCTATCACAACCTGCGCGAGGGTGTGGATTATCCTGCGGTGCTGTTCACCACCTCGACCCGCGACGACCGGGTCCACCCCGGCCACGCCCGCAAGATGATGGCGCGCATGGAAGCGATGAACGCAGGGGACGTCTTCTACTACGAGAACACCGAAGGCGGCCACGGCGGCGCGGCGGACAACGCCCAGCGGGCGAAGCTGAGCGCGCTGGCGTGGCGGTTTCTGTGGGCTCGACTGGGCAAGGCCGGATAGGGCGTTGTCGCAATCGACTGCCGCCATCGCGGCGGCAGTCAGCCCGCCATGGCCGGCGCCGGGAGCCGATACCAGCGGACAGCGTTGTCGTGGAGGATCGGCTGGCGGGCGTCCGCTGCGGCATCGGCGATGGCCTGCTCGATCATGGCGAGCCAGGTCGCATAGCTGGCATTGAGTCCGGTAACCGGAAAGTTGCTGGCGAAGAGACAGCGTCGGGGCCCGAAGATACCGATCGTTTCGGCGAGCAGGGCGATATTCTGGCGCTCGTCCCAGTCAGCCATGGGGCTTCCCAGCTCCGAGAGCTTGACCGCGACATTGGGGTTGGCCGCCAGCGCCTGCATCCCTTCGCGCCAGCTTGCCAGCCCCGGCTCGCTGCGATCCCAGGGCAGACCGGTATGGTTGAGAATCACCCGCAGGTTCGGGGTGGCTTCCAGAGCCCTGGCTGCATCCGCGAGATGCCAGGCCGGCACCCGCAGATCCCACGACAGGTCGCGCTCTTCCAGCATTCGCAGCCCGCGGGTCCAGCCGGCATCCTGCAATGAACCGGGCGCGCCGAGCGTATCGTCGTATCGATCGGGGCGCGCGGCCGTCACCGGTTTGGCGCGCACGCCACGAAACAGCGGCGAATCCATCTGACGATCGAGTTGCGTTTCGCAGGCCGGATCGGCGAAGGCCGCCCAACCCACCAGTGCCACCGGCAGCCCCTGCTGCTCGGAGAGCTGCGTCAGCCAACGGGTCTCCACCTCCGGCGTTTGGCGAGTCGATTCGGCCTCGCAGTGCACCGTGCCCGCCAGGTGATAGCCCGGGGGGATCAGCGCCCGGATGTCCGCCGGCAGGAACGGTTGGCGAATGGCGGCGTAATCACCGAGGAAGAAGTGGTCGTCGATCTCATCCTCGAGCCATGGGTAGTGCACGCTGCCATCCAGCGCCCAGAAGTGGTGATGGCTATCGATCAGGAGCTGTTCGCTCATGGGGATGACCTCAGCTTGCCAGCCAGTAGAGCGGCATGGTGATGATTTGCGGGAACGCCACGAACAGCAGCAGCAGTAAGACGTAGGCCGTGACGAAGGGCAGTACGCCCATGACCGCTTTCTCGAACTTGATCCGGCCCACGCTGGTGATGACGTTGAGCACGTTGCCCACCGGTGGCGTGATCAGGCCGATGGCGCAATTGAGTACGAACATGATGCCGAAGTAGACCGGGTCGATGCCGGCGATCTTGACGATCGGCATCAGGATCGGCGTCAGCACCAGGATCGTCGGCGTCAGGTCCATCACCATGCCGACGATCAACACGATGGCCATGATCGCCAGCATCAGCAGGCGGGGATGGTCGGCCAGCGGCGCCAGCAGACCGGCCACCATCATTGGCAGTTGGGCGATGCTGATCAGCCAGGAGGCGACACTGGCCGCCGCCACCAGGAACATCACCACGGCCGTGTTGCGCGCAGCCTGCGTCAGCACCTCATACAGCTCGGCGAGATTGAGCTCCCGGTAGATCAGGGTGGATACCAGCATGGCGTAGACGGCCGCGACCACGCCGGCCTCGGTGGGGGTGAAAATGCCGGTCTTGATACCGCCGATGATGATCACCGGCAGCAGGATCGCCCAGAAGCTCTGGCGCAACGCAGCCAGCCGCTCGGTACCGGACGCCTTCTCGGCGACCACCAGCGTTTCCTTGCGCGTGATGAACATCCACATCAGCACCAGGGTCGCGCCCATGATCAGCCCGGGTACGATGCCGGCCAGGAACAGCTTGCTGATCGAGATGCTACCGGCCACCCCGATGATGATCAGCGGAATGGAGGGCGGGATGATCGGGGCGATGATGCCTCCCGCCGCCATCAGCCCGGCCGATCGACCCTGGGGGTAGCCTGCCTGGCGCATCATCGGCAGCAGCATCGAACCCAGCGCCGCGGTATCGGCGACGGCCGAGCCGGACAGGCTGGCCATGACGATGGCAGCGAAGATGGCGACGAAGCCAAGCCCACCCTTGCGGTGCCCCACCAGGCTCATCGCCAGCAGCACGATGCGTTTCGACAGGCCGCCGCGCGACATCACCTCGCCGGCTACCAGGAAGAAGGGAATCGCCAGCAGCGTGTAGCTGTCGGCGCCGTTGATCAGGTTCTGGGCCAGGATCTGCGAATCGAACAGCCCCAGATGCAGCATCAGCACCACGGCGCTGACCAGCAGGGCGAAGGCGATCGGCAGGCTGAGCCCGATCGAGGCCAGCAGCGAGGCGAGAAACAGACCTATCGTCATGGTGCCATCTCCCGGCGGTCCGGCATCGACGTCAGCGGGGCCGGCAGCAGCAAACGCAGCGTCAGAATCAGCGACATCAGAACCCCGGCGACCAGCCCGGCCAGATAGAAGACACCCACGGGGATGCCGCTGATCGGGGAGAGATCGCTCCAATTGAGCAGTGTCTGGGCGTAGCTGCCCTTGACCAGCATCAGACAGCAGACCAGCATCACCAGCGTCACCAGCCGCCGCAGCACGGCCTGGGCCCTGCCCGGCAGGCGATCCGAGAACGTCGTCACGCTGAGATGCTCGTGTCGCATCAGGCCCACGACGGTGCCGAGAAAGATCACCCATACGAACAGGAATCGCGACAGCTCGACGCTGATCGAGATGCCGCTATTGAAGCCGTAGCGCAGCACGACGTTGGCGAACACCAGCGCGATCATTGCCACCAATGCCAGCACCATCACCAGGTTGAGCACCTTTTCGGTGAGGTGCGACAAGCGACATAGCGTGGTCTGGAGCGAGCCATGGGGCGTGCGGACACTCGCTTGTGCCGGTCTGGACATGATGGGCCTCTTCTCGCAATCGGTGGTCGATCGTGTTGGGCAGTTGCCGCGGCGCCGATCTATTCCGTGCCGGGCCTTGCCGCCTCGATGGCCTCGATCAGCTCGCTGCCGTACTGCTCGGCGAAGCTGGCCTGTACCGGTGCGGCGACGATATCCCGCATCGAATCGCGATCCGGCTCCTCGACGATCTGCATGCCCTGCTGCTCGAGAAACTCGAGGTCGCCGGTCAGGCGTCGGGCTAGCTCCTCGCGCTCGAACGTCGCCGAGTCGATGGCGGCCTGGACCAGTAGTTGCTGGTTTTCCGGACTCAAGCTCTCGAACTTGGCCTTGTTCATGACCAGGGGCGCCGCGGTATAGGCGTGCGCCGTGAGCGACAGGTAGTCCTGAACCTCATAGAAATTGGCCGAGCGGATCAGGCTGACCGGATTCTCCTGCCCATCCACCGTGCGGGTCTCCAGCGCCGTGAACAGCTCGGTGAACGGCATCGGTGTCGGGTTGGCGCCGAGGGCCTTGAAAGCGGCGATATGGGCCGGGTTTGGCGTGGTGCGCAGCGTCAGTCCCTTGATGTCGTCCGCGGTCTCCACCGGGTGTCGGGAGTTGGTCAGGTTGCGAAAGCCGATCTCCCAGAATGCCAGCCCCTTGAGGTCGTGGTCGCCGAGCCTGGCGAGCAGGGATTGGCCGATATCGCCATCCAGCACGGCATAGGCATGGGCGTAGTCGTCGAACAGAAACGGCAGGTCGAGTACGTTCAGCTCGCCGACCAGTCCGGTGTAGTAGGGGTTGCCGGTCAGTACGATATCGACCTGGCCGCCGCGGGCGCTGGCCACCAGGGCGGTGTCGCTGCCCAGCTGTCCGCTGGGGAAGACGCGAATCTGCAGGTCGCCACCGCTGCGCTCGTCGACGAGATCGGCAAAATGCTCCGCGGCGAGATGCTGGGCGTCCTCCACCGGATGGGTATGGGCGAAGTTGAGTGTCGTGGCGGCCTGGGCGCTGGCGAAGGGCACGAGCACCGTCGCAGCGGCCATCAGGGTAGCGAAAAGAGGGCGGGACGTTGGGTTCTGGACGGTCATGCAGGCGATCTCCGATTGAGGGCATCCAGCTGACGCGTCGACCCAGCGATCAACACGCCGTGGCACGGTGGAAAGGCGCCGTGCCTGAAGAGATCGCTTTCGAAACCGACGTGCGCTGTACCGAGACGCCCCTGGCGCCGGGCGATATCGGCCAGAGATGGCCCCTCGCGGCCGCCGATCCCTCGATGCTCTTCAAGACAGAGATTGCGCCCAATCGGGCAATGTATACATTATACGTTGGTCGCTTCGGCGCACCGGGGGCCTTAACCTTTAGTCCCGTCGGTTGCCGTCAGCGGCTATCGAATGCGTGGGGATCGGGCGCCGCGACAGATCGCCCGAACTTCGGTTTCCCCGCCCCCTACAGATGAGACGTGGGCTGCGTCATACTGCGACCCATTCAATCTCTCTTTGGGAAGATCTGATCGATGAGCCAGAAAACGGTGAAGCTTGGCGTGGTGATGGACCCCATCGCCGACATTACCTACAAGAAGGACACTACCCTGGCGCTGCTGTGGGCGGCGGAGGCGATGGGCTGGTCGCTCCACTATCTCGAGCAGGAGGATCTCTATCTCTACGAGGGACGCGCCATGGGCAGCGTGCGCCCGCTCAAGGTGTTCCGCGATCCTGCGCACTGGTTCGAGCTGGGCGAGCGGGAGGCGATGCCGCTGGGTGAGCTGGACGTGATCCTGATGCGCAAGGACCCGCCGGTGGATGGCCACTTCCTCAACGCCGTGCACCTGCTGGCGTTCGCCGAGCGTGAGGGTACCCTGGTGGTCAACCCGACCCGGGCGCTGTTCGAGTGCAACGAAAAGCTGTTCGCCCAGCAGTTCGCCCACTGTATCCCGCCGACGGTGGTCTCCTGTCGCGACGCGGTGCTGCGGGCCTTCCAGGCCGAGCATGGCGATACCATCTTCAAGCCGCTGGATGGCATGGGCGGCACCGGCATTTTCCATATCGGCCCGGAGGGGCGAAATCTCGGCGCGGTGATCGAGCAGCTCACCGAGCGCGGCCAGCGTCAGATCATGGCCCAGCGCTATCTGCCGGAGATCAAGGATGGCGACACCCGCATTCTGCTGGTCGACGGCGAGCCGGTGCCCTACGGGCTGGCGCGCATCCCCAGCGCCGGCGAGACTCGCGGCAACCTGGCCGCCGGTGGCCGCGGTGTCTCCCGGGAGCTGACCGATCGCGACTACTGGCTGGTCGAGCAGGTGCAGCCGATGATTCGCGAAAAGGGGCTGCTGTTCGTCGGCCTCGACGTGATCGGCGACTACATCACCGAGATCAACGTCACCAGCCCCACCTGCGTGCGCGAGATCGACGACCAGCGCGGCACCGACATCGCCGCGCAGTTGATGGCCGCGATCGCCAGACGGCTGGACGCCCAGGGCTGATCCAGCCCGACGGGGCAGAGATGTTACAATAAGCCCATTTCCTCTATGACCGGCGCTCGCGGCTCGAGCGCCGGATCGCTGCACGATGTCCGATGGAGTCCTATGCCAACGACCAGGCCAACATCCATGCCCACGCCGATGCAGAGCCTCAAGAACTACTTCCTGATGGCGATGCCGCATCTGGAAGACCCCAACTTTGCCGGGACGCTGACCTATCTCTGCGACCATGACGACGACGGCACCCTGGGGGTGATCGTCAATCGGCCCTCCGAACTGACTCTGGACGGGCTGTTCGAACAGCTCGATATCGAATCCGAGCCCGGCCCGCACAACGACGTGCTGGTCTACAACGGCGGGCCGACCTACCGCGATCGCGGTTTCATCCTGCATCGTGGCAATGCAAGCGACTGGGACTCCAGTATCCAGGTCGCCGACGGCCTGGCGTTGACCACGTCGATGGACATGCTGCAGGCGATCGCCCAGCGGCGGGGCCCGGAGCAGTATCTGGTCACGCTGGGCTGCGCGGGGTGGAAATCCGGCCAGCTCGAGGACGAACTCAAGCAGAACACCTGGCTGATCGCCGAGGGTGACGCCGCGATCCTGTTCGATCGCCCGCCTGAGCAGCGCCTGGGCGCCGCCGCCGGCATCCTCGGCGTCGATCTCAACCTGATGACCCGCGACGCCGGACACGCCTGATGGCATCGGCAACCGGTGACCGGGTCGGTCAGCGCCTGGTGATGGCATTCGACTACGGCACCCGGCGGATCGGCGTCTCGGTCGGCAACGAGATGCTGCGCTCCGCCAGTGGTCTGGAGCCGTTGCCCGCCCGCGACGGCATCCCCGACTGGGTCGTCGTCGAGAAGCTCTTGAAGGAGTGGCAGCCGGATCTGCTGGTGGTCGGGCTGCCGATCCACGACGACGGCAGCGAATCCGACATGAGCGTGCGGGCGCGCAAGTTCGGCAATCGGCTGCATGGCCGTTTCGGCAAGCCGGTGGAGATGTTCGACGAGCGCGGCACCACCCGCGCCGCCAAGCAGATCGCCCGGGAGCAGGGCCACAAGGGCAACTACCGTGATCGTGGCGTCGACGGCATCGCCGCCCAGTTGATTCTGGAGAACTGGTTCAACCGCGAGTCGCTCCCGTCCGCGCCCCCCGACGTAAGCTGACCATCGCTTGAGGAAGAGAACGGATGTCTGATGATGTCGGCGCCCGCCTGCGAGCTCTGAGAACCTTTCGCGGCATCTCCCAGCGCGAGCTGGCCAAGCGCTGTGGCGTGACGCACTCCAGCCTGTCGCTGATCGAGCAGGGCAAGGTCAGTCCTTCCGTCAGCTCGCTGAAGAAGATCCTCGACGCCATTCCGATGAGCGTGGGGGATTTCTTCACCATGGATCTGGAGAATCGGAACCAGGTCTTCTTCGGTGCCGACGAGTTGACCGACGTTGGCACCGGAGACGTGATCTACAAGCTGGTGGGAGCCAACCGGGAGTCGCGGGCGTTGTCGTTCATGGTCGAGACCTATCCGGCCGGCAGCGATACCGGGCGCGAGATGATCGCCCATCAGGGCGAGGAAGCCGGGGTCGTGCTCGAGGGGGAAATCGAGATCACGATCGGTGCCCAGACGCGGACACTGGCGCCGGGCGAGGCTTACTACTTCAATACCAACATCCCGCACCGCTTCCGCAACCCCGGCAAGTCGGCCTGCCGGCTCGTCAGCTGCGCCACTCCCGCCAAGACGTTCTGACCCCCCGCGGCGATCTGCCAAGCGCGATCCCGGCTCACGACGAAAGCGACATCCACACACTCTTGAGCTCGGAGTACTCTTCCAGCGAGTGGTGCGACTTGTCGCGGCCGTTGCCGGACTGCTTGACGCCGCCGAAGGGCACGGTCTGGTCGCCGCCGGCCCAGTTGTTGACGAAGACCTGGCCAGACTGGAGGCGCCGTGTGACCCGCATGATGCGGTCGATGTCCTGGCTCCAGAAGCCGGCCGCCAGCCCGTAGTCGCTGTCGTTGGCCATCGCGATCGCTTGCTCCTCCGTGTCGAAGCCGAATACCGACAGCACCGGACCGAAGATCTCCTCCCGGCCGATGACCATGTCGTCGGTGACGCCGTCGAAGACGGTTGGGCCGATGAAAAGGCCGGGCCCAGCTTGTGGCTTGCCGCCCATGCGCAGCCGCGCCCCTTCTGCCACGCCCTGGCGGATATAGTCCAGCACCCGTTCGTACTGGGTGCGGTCGACGATAGCGCCCATGAAGCTGGCGGGGTCCAGCGGATCGCCCGGTTGCATCGATTCGGCGGCGGCGAGCAGCCTGTCGATGAAGGCCTCGCGCACGCTGTTTTCCACCAGCAGACGGGACCCTGCGATGCAGACCTCACCCTGGTTGTAGAAGATCGCCTCGGCGGCGTGGCGGGCCACGCTGTCCAGGTCCTTGCAGTCGGCGAAGACGATATTCGGGCTCTTGCCGCCACACTCCAGGTACACCCGCTTCAGGTTGGACTGCCCGGCGTACTGCAGCAGCTGCTTGCCGACGCCCGTCGAGCCGGTGAAGGCGAGGCAGTTGACCTCCATGGACAGCGCCAAGGCCTTGCCGACCGTGTGGCCGAACCCCGGCAGTACCTGGAAAACGCCGCTCGGCAGGCCCGCCTCCCGCGCCAGCGAGGCCAGGTACAGCGCGGAGAGAGGCGACTTCTCGGAGGGCTTGAGGATGACGCTGTTGCCCGCGGCGAGCGCCGGACCGATCTTCCAGGCCGTCATCATCAGGGGAAAATTCCACGGCACGATGGCGGCGACGACGCCCAGCGGTTCGCGCAGCACCAGCGCGAGGGTATCGTCGCCGGTCGGCGCCACCTCGCCGTAGAGCTTGTCGATCGACTCGGCCTGGTGGCGAATGCAGCCGATGGCGCCGCTGACATCGCTCTGGGCGCTGCTGATCGGCTTGCCCATGTCCAGCGTGTCGAGCAGGGCCAGCGTATCTCGATGGTGCTCCATCAGCCCGGCCAGGCGTAGCAGCGCGTGCTTGCGTGCGGTGGGCGCCAGCCGTGCCCAGCTACCGCGGGTGAATGCCGCGCGGGCCACGGTCACGGCCTTGTCGGCATCGGCGGCGTCGCAGCTCGCCACCTTGGCCAGGATTTCCCCCGTCGCGGGATTGATCGTGGCGAAGGTCTCGCCGCTCTCGGCCGTGACGAACTCATCGTCGATGAAGGCGCGTGTCTCGAGATTGGCGGTAAGGGCGGCGGCCTTGGCCTGCCAGTCGGCCAACGTTGGCGTCGGGCTCATGTGGGTGTCTCCTTCGTTGCCGTGATGGTGGCCCCTCGGGCCTGCAGCCGGCGTGCCGTCTCGTCCAGCGCGGCCGTCGCCAGCGCGATCAGTTCGTCGATCTGGGCCTCGGTGATGACCAGCGGCGGAGAGATGATCATCGTGTCACCCACCGAGCGCATCACCAGCCCGAACTCGAAGCAGATCTCGCGACAGGTTTCGCCCGCCTTGAGGGCCTTGTCGAAACGCGTACCGGCCGCCTTGTCGGCGACGATCTCGAGCGCGCCGATCAGCCCCAGGGAGCGGGCCTCGCCGATGAGCGGATGCCGCTCGAGCGCCTTCCAGTACTTCGCCAGATACGGCCCTGTCACTCGGCGCACCTGTTCGACGACGCCTTCGGCCGCCATCAACCTGAGGTTTTCCAGCGCAACGGCGGCGCAGGTAGGGTGCCCGGAATAGGTGAAGCCGTGGTGGAATTCTCCGCCATCGTCGATCAGTGTCCGGGCGACCCGATCGCCGACCAGCACGCCGCCGATCGGCAAGTAGCCGGACGACAGGCCCTTGGCGACCGACATCAGGTCCGGCGCGAGATCGTAGTGAACGCTGCCGAACCATTCGCCCAGGCGACCGAAGCCGCAGATGACTTCGTCGACGACCAGCAGGATGTCGTGGCGCGACAGCACCTCCTTGATCGCCGGCCAGTAGCTCTCCGGCGGGATGATTGCGCCGCCCGCGCCCTGCACTGGTTCGGCGATGAAGGCCGCGACCTTGTCCGGCCCCAGCGCCTGGATGCGCGCTTCCAGTGCGTCGGCACAGACCTTGCCGAACGCCTCTGGCGACATGTCCCGCCCTTCATCGAACCAGTAAGGCTGACGGATGTGGGTGATGCCCGGTACGCAGGGCCCGCCCTGGGCCTGCATCGGCGCCATGCCGCCCAGGCTCATGCCGGCCACCGTCGAGCCGTGATAAGCGTTGTCGCGGCTGATGATCCACTGCTTTTCGGGCTGACCCTCGAGCGCCCAGTAGCGGCGCACCATGCGCAATGCCGTGTCATTGGCTTCGGACCCGGAGCCGGTGAAGAACACGCGGTTGATATGAGCCGGCGCCAGGCCGCAGAGGGTCTCGGCCAGCTCGGCCGCTGGTGGGTTCGTGGTCTTGAAGAAGCTGTTGTAGTAGGGCAACTGCTGCAACTGGCGACTCGCGGCATCGACCAGTTCCCGACGGCCGTAGCCCAGGTTGACGCACCACAGTCCCGCCATCGCGTCCAGGAACCGCCGGCCTCCGTCGTCCTCGATGTAGATGCCGTCGGCGGCGGTAATGAGTCGACTGCCTTCGTCACCCAGCGCCTTGAAGTCGGTGAAGGGGTGCAGGTAGTGATCGCGGTCGAGCGCTTTGAGTCCTGCGGCGTCTGACGGTGTCATGGCGTACTCCTCTGGAGCGGGCGTACCCGATGTGGTGGCTCCGGCAATGTCCTCCTGGTGTCGCTCCAGGGATCAGACGTGGCGCAGATACCAGTCGTACTCGAGCCGGCTGACCACTTGCATGGCGGATGCCCGTTCGGCACGGCGGTTCGCCAGGAACACGTTCAGGAACTCCTGACCGAGCGCCTCGTTCAGCACCTCGGATTGCTCGAGCAGCTCCAGCGCTCGAGACCAGCTGTTGGTCAGTACCGGGTCGAACTGCTCGTAGGCGTTGCCGGTGACGACCTCCTCGGGGGGGATCCGGTGGGTGATGCCGTGGATGATCGAGGCGAGCAGGGTGGCCAACAGCAGGTAGGGGTTGGCATCGGCACCGCCGACACGGTGCTCGATCCGCCGCGCGGCATTTGGCCCGGAGGGAATGCGCAGGGCCACGGAGCGGTTGTCGAAGCCCCAGGTCGGTGCCATGGGAACGTAGAGCCCCGGCTGAAACCGGCGGAAGGAGTTGAGATTCGGGGCCATCAGGGCGACCGATTCCGGCATCAGTCTGAGCAGGCCGCCGATGGCGTGGCGCAGCGTTTCGGTACCCAGCGGGTTCTCGTCATCGGCGGCAAAGACATTGCGACCGTGGGCATCGAGCAGGCTGATGTGGACATGCATGCCGTTGCCGGCTTCCTCGTCGTAGGGTTTGGCCATGAACGTCGCTTCGAAGCCATGGTTGACGGCGACGCCCTTGATCAGGCGCTTGAGCAGCACCGCGCTGTCGCATGCCTTGAGTACGTCGCTGCCGTGCAGCAGGTTGATCTCGAACTGGCCCGGGGCGCACTCCTTCAGCGCTGTGTCCAGCGGCAGGTTCTGGGTCGCGGCCGCGGCCTGGATGTCGCCCAGGAACGCGGCGTACTCGTCGAGCTCCGAAATCGAATACACCTGGCTGGTGGTGGCGCGTTCGCCGGTCTCGGGCGAGCGGGGCGGCTGCACTCTGCCCAGCTCGTCCCGCGTGCGATCGACGATATAGAACTCGAGTTCCAGCGCGACGGCGGCGGTGAACCCCATCGTCGCCAGGCGCTGTACCTGTCGGGCCAGGACGTTGCGCGGGTCGGCGAAGAAGGGGCCATCATGCTCGTTGCGCATGGTCATCAGCAGTTGCCCCTGGCAGCCCTCCCGCAGCCAGGGTGTCGGCATCAGGGTGCCGGGAATCGGGCGGCAGACCTGGTCGCAGTCGCCGATGTCCAGGCCAAGGCCCGTCGCTTCGATCGTGTTACCGGTGATGTCCAGCGCGAAGACCGAGCCGGGGAGATTGATACCGTTGACGTAGGCCTTTTCGAGATTTTCCCGGGGAATCCGCTTGCCGCGAAACACCCCATTGAGGTCGCTCAGCAAGAGATCGATGCTATCGATAGCGGGGTTGCGCGCCAGGAAGTCACGAGCCTCGTCGACGGGAAGGGAGGACATGATGTCACCTGAGATCGTTTGTTATGGTCGTTGATAGTGTTTCTTTCGCCCGGTATTGTTGTCAAATTATTTACGTTTCATTCGTTTTTTCTTCGGCTGAAAATTGGCGATATGTATTATTTAAATTATTGATATTTATATATTTAGTAGGATTCAACTTGTTCCCCGTGATCGATGCTTGGCAAGAAAAATAGACATCGCCTGTTGATGAAAACATAACGAATTCCGGTTTCGAGGAGGCATCATGCAGAAGCGTCCCCTGGTGGGTGTCATTGCCTGCCGCCGTGAGGTGGAAGGCCACCCTGCCCACATGGTCACCGACAAATATCTCAGCGCGCTGCGGGCGTATGGGCTGGAGCCGGTCATCCTGCCGGTCTGGCGCGACAGCGATGCCGACGCTGCCAACGCGCTGCTGGATCGTCTCGACGGCCTGATGCTGACCGGTAGCTACACCAACGTGCTGCCGAGTCGGTACCATGCGGCACGGGCGCCTGAAAACACGCGGGACGACCTGGATCGCGATCACGCCGCCATGCTGTGGGTGCCGTTGGCACTGGAGCGCCGGCTGCCGCTACTGGGGATCTGCCGCGGCTTCCAAGAGTTCAACGTGGCCCTTGGCGGGACGCTGCATCAGGCCGTCCAGCGTGTGCCCGGCCTCATGGATCACCGCGAGCCGGAAGGGTCGAAGGCCCAGCAGTATGCGCCGAGCCACGAGGTCGAGATCCGGCCCGGCGGCCGCCTGGCCAGCCTCTATGGCGAGTGCCGGAAAGGGCTGAAGGCACGGGTGAACTCGCTGCATCAGCAAGGTATAGACCGGTTGGCGGAGGGCCTGTTCGTGGAGGCGGTGGCACCGGATGGTCTGGTCGAGGCGGTTTCGCTGCCGGAAGCGCCTGGCTTTACCCTGGCGGTGCAGTGGCACCCCGAGTGGGAACCCGGGAACAATGCGCTCTACGACGCGATCTTCCAAGGGTTTGCCCGCGCCTGTCAGCCGCAATGACGGACGCCGCCAGCGCTCGCCCGAACATGGACGGTAATCCCTGCGCGCTCCCGGCGGCATCGGGATGTCGAGCCACCTAGATGCCGAGTCGGTCGCGCGCCTCGTAATACCAGGCTCCCAATGCCGAGAGCGGCACGCGCAGCATCCGGCCGCCGGGAAAGGGCTGGTGCGGCAGCCCGGCGAAGGCGTCGAATCGATCGTCGCGCCCCGTCATCACTTCGCTGATCAGGCGCCCGGCAAGATGCGTGCAGGTCACGCCGTGGCCGGAGTAGCCCTGGGCGTAGTAGACGTTGTCGTTGATCACGCCGAACTGCGGCAGGCGATTCAGCGTCATCAGGAAGTTGCCGCTCCAGGCGTAGTCCACCTTGACGTCTTTCAACTGCGGAAACGTCTTGAGCATCTTGGGGCGAATCACCGCCTCGATATCCGCCGGCCCCTCGCTGCCGTAGTTGACGCCACCGCCGTACAGCAGCCGGTTGTCGCGAGTCAGCCGGTAGTAGTCGAGCAGGTAGTTGCAGTCCTCCACCGCCATGCCGTTGGGCAGCAGGCGCCGGGCAAGCTCGTCCCCGAGGGGTTCGGTGGTGATGATCTGCGTCCCGCAGGGCATGGACTTTCGCTCGAGCTCCGGCATGACTCCGTGCAGATAGGCGTTGCCGGCCATGACGACGCGGTCGGCCCTGACGGTGCCATCAGCGGTCTTCACCGTGACCGGAGCGCCGTGCTCGAGAGTGACGACCGGGCTCTGCTCGTAAACCACGCCACCCCTCGATTCCAGGGCGGCAGCCTGGCCCAGCGCCAGGTTCAGCGGATGGAGGTGGCCGCCGGAGTGATCGATCAGCACGCCGGTGTAGCGGTTGCTGCCGACCTCACGCTGGTAGGCGTCGCCTTCCAGCAGTTCCAGGCTGTCGTTGCCGTAACGCTGCCACAGGGTCTGGTGGTGCCTGAGGGCCTCGAGCTGCTTGGCGTTGCAGGCGGCGAACAGGTTGCCGTCGCGGAGGTCGCACTCGATGCCGTAGGTCGCGATTCGCTCGCGGATTATCCGGTTGCCCTCGAAGGCCATGTCGCCCAGCGCCCGGCCGGTTGTCTGGCCGTATTTCGATTCGATCACGTCGATGTCGCGGCTGTAGCTGTTGACGATCTGGCCGCCGTTGCGTCCCGAGGCGCCATAGCCGACGCGCGCGGCTTCTAGCACGATCACCTTCAGACCCTTCTCGGCCAGATGCAGCGCCGATGACAGCCCGGTGAAGCCGGCCCCCACCACGCACACGTCGCAGCTGACGTCGGCCGACAGTGCCGGTCGCGCCGGCGCGGCGTTGGCCGAGGCCGCGTACCAGGAGGCGGTGTGCTCGAGCTGTGACGGGCGCTTTGCGTCGGAAGGCGCGGACATCCTGGACTCCATGAATGAAAGGACGATTGGGAGGATAAAGGCCGATCAGCGAGATCGGGCTTCCGACCACAACTGCTGCAGCAGCTGCAACTGCTCGCCGTCGACGGCGGGCGTCAGCGACAGCCGTGAGCGGGTGTCGGCATCGGGCATCACCGGCGGCTCGCGAAGCTCGGCGGACAGCATCGGTTGCGCCGCTGCGTTGGGCGAGGTGTACAGGTTGTAGTTGGAGAGCCGGGCCGCGACCTCGGGGCGCAGCAGGTATTCGATGAAACGGCGTGCGTTGTCCGGATGCGGTGCCCGGCCCGGGATGGCCATCACGTCCACCCAGCGCTGCGAGCCTTCTCTGGGCACGAAAAAGCCGATGTTGCCGTAGAGCTCCGGGTCTTCGCTCTGCTTGCCGGCCAGGTCGCCGTTGTAGGCAATGCCGGCGTGGATCACGCCGCTGGCGATCTGCTCGATGGTCGCGGTGGCGTCGACGAAGCCGACGAAATTGTCTCGCTCACGGGTGGCAACCAGCAGCTTGGCGGCCTCGACCCAAGGAGCCTGGCCGACGCAGTCGAACCCTTCGCCAAGGTAGGCGCAGAGGGTCGAGAAGGTGAACTGGGCATCGCCCTTGAGTAGCGCAAAGGGGTAGTCGGCGTTGACGGCGGGATCGTACAGCAGTCCCCAGCTAGGGTCCGGGTCGGGGAAGGTGTCTGTGTTGTAGACGATGCCGGTCACCCCCCACTGATAGGGCACGGTGTAGGTGCCATCCGGATCGTAGGCGGGCTGCTGGAAGTCCGCCATGATGTTGTCGATGCCCTCGAGTGATTGGCCGTCAGGGGCGAGCGGCTGAATGACCTTCGCCCCGATGAGGCGCGGCACGAAGTAGTCCGAGGGGATGACGATATCGTACTGGGCATCGCCGCCGGCGTTCAGCTTGGCCAGCATCTCGGCGTTGGAGTTGTAGTAGTTCTGAACCACGTCGATGCCGGTTTCGGCCTCGAAGTCGGCGATGATCTCGGGGTCCATGTAGTCGGTCCAGTTGAACAGGTTCAACTGTCTTTCCTGATCGTCGGCCACGGCGCCGCTGCTCGCCAGCGCCGTCATCGACAAGACCGCCCATTGCGTCAATTTCATCATCGTTCCCCCGCTTCGCTGTTTATTGGCCTTCTTGTTGGACTTCAAACCCGCAGCAGCAAATGCTCGCGCTCCCACGAGCTGATCACGCGGAAGTAGGCGCGGTGTTCGGCGCGTTTGACCGCGAGATAGCTGTTGGTGAAGCGTTCGCCGAGAATGTCGGCCAGTTCGGGACATTCCCGCAGCCGATCCAGTGCCGGGCCGATGTCGTCCGGCAGCTTGCTGCCACTGGACCAGGCCGAACCGACCATCGGCGGACGGGGTTCCAGCTGGCCGACCATGCCGAGATAGCCGCAGGCCAGCGAGGCCGCCAGCACCAGATAGGGGTTGGCGTCGGCGCCGCCGAGGCGGTTTTCGACCCGGGTGGCGGCGGGCGAGGAGACCGGCACGCGCAAGCCCACGGTGCGGTTGTCCATCCCCCAGTCGACGTTGACCGGCGCGGAACCACTCGCCTCGTGGCGCATC
This sequence comes from Salinicola sp. CR57, assembly GCF_003206585.1. NCBI lineage: Bacteria > Pseudomonadati > Pseudomonadota > Gammaproteobacteria > Oceanospirillales > Halomonadaceae > Salinicola > Salinicola sp. CR57. Next base: position 367,245 of record NZ_PZJL01000001.1, on the reverse strand, counting down.
AGTCGGCGGTAAGAGTTGACGTTGGGGGCCAGCAGCGGCATCGCTGCGGGCAGATAGTGCTGCAAGCCGCCGATGAAATGATGAAACAGAGGGCTGGTGGGGTTGTCCCCGATCCCGCTGAGGCCAGAGGCGAACAGGTTGTTGCCCTTGGCGTCGACCAGGCTCTGGTGAATGTGCATGGAGCTACCCGGCTCGTTGGCCATCGGCTTGGCCATGAAGGTGGCGTACATGCCGTGGCGCAGCGCGGTTTCTCGCAGCACACGCTTGAACATGACCACCTGATCGGCCAGCGCCAGCGGATTGCCGTGCTGGAAGTTGACCTCCATCTGGCCGGCACCCTCCTCGTGGATCAGCGTGTCCAGGTCGAGGTGCATCGCCTCGCAGTAGTCGTACATCTCCTCGAACAGGGGATCGAATTCGTTGACCGCGTCGATGGAGAACGACTGGCGGCTGCTCTCCTGGCGTCCGGTACGGCCGATCGGCGGCTCCAGCGGGTAGTCGGAATCGGTGTTGGTCTTGACCAGGTAGAACTCGACCTCAGGGGCGACCACCGGGCGCCAGCCGCGCTGTTCGTAGAGCTCCAGGACGCGCTTGAGCACGTGACGGGGCGAGAGATCGACCGGCTCGCCAGTGAGGTAGTAGCAGTCGTGAATGATCTGCGCGGTGGGGTCTTCGGCCCAGGGTACCAGGAAGGCGGCATCGGGATCGGGCACCAGCTCCATGTCCCGCTCGGCGGGATTCCAGAAGCGGATATCCTCGTCGTCGGGATAACCGCCGGTGACGGTCTGGATGAAGATCGAGTCCGGCAATCGTGGCAGCCCGCCATCGAGGTACTTGCTGGCGGGCATGATCTTGCCCTTGAGGATGCCGGTGAGATCGGTAACCAGACATTCGACTTCGGTGATGCCGTGCTGTTGGAACCAGTCTTTGAGCGCTGGTGTTTCCTGACGGTGACCCATGTGAGCGTTCCGTGTGGTGATGGGTTGCCCGGACGCGGCCAGCGGCCGTGCCGGGCAGTGAGATGGGGGAGCGGCGGCGCTACCGAGCCTGCACTTCCGACCACAGTTGCTGGAAGGTCTGCAGTTTTTCGCCCTCCAGGCTCGGGGTGAAACGCAGCACTTTCATCTCTTCGTCGGTGGGCTGGGCCGGCGGCTGCCTCAGAGCCGCTTCCAGATAGGGCTCGGCGGCGGCGTTGGGGCTGGCATAGAAATTGTAGTTGGAGAGCTGGGCACCGATCTTGGCGTCGAGAATGAAGTTGATGAACTTGTAGGCCAGATCCGGGTGGGGGGCCTGGGACGGAATCATCATCGAGTCGACCCACATTTCGGCGCCTTCCTCGGGGATCATGAAGTCGAGGTGCGCGAAGGTCTCCGGATCCTCGCTCTTGTACAGCAGATAGTCGCCGTTATAGGACATGCCGACATGGGTCACGCCGCGCGCGAGCTGCTGCAGTGCGGGGGTGCCGTCGGAGAAGCCGGAGAAGTTGTCGCGATGCTTGGTCTCGATCATCAGCTTGGCGGCGTCGCGCCAGCTGTCGAGGTCATCGCAGTCGTAGGGTTTGCCCAGCGCCGCGCAGGCGGCGCCCATGGCGACCTGGCCGTCGCCCATGATCGCGAAGGGGTAGTCGGGGTTGACCTTGGGATCGAACATCAGCGACCAGCTGCGGGGCGCGTCCGGGAAGGTATCGGTGTTGTAGATGATCCCGGTCGTGCCCCACTGGTACGGCGCCGAATAGGCGGAACCCGGGTCGAAACTCGGATCCTGGAACTGCGCCTTCACATTGGTGAAATTGGGGATCCTGGAGTGATCGAGCTTCTGGACCAGGCCGGTCTGGATCAAGCGCGGCACGTAGTAGTTCGAGGGCACGATGATGTCGTACTGGGAGGCACCGCCGGCATTGAGCTTGGCGAACATCTCCGGCAGCGAGTTGTAGTAGTTCTGCACCACCTCGACGTCGTATTTCTGCTCGAACGCCGTGATGATCTCCGGGTCCATGTACTCGGTCCAGTTGAACAGGTAGAGCTTGTCGTCCGCGGCCTGGGCCTGGCTGACGAGCAGCAGGCTGCAGAAGGCGGCAGCGATGGCACTGGTGACGGGCTTTGACATCGGTTCTTCTCCTTGTTGTTCGACGGCTTTTCTTGACAGTTTTCCGAGCGGGCCCGGCGCGGGGCTTCGACTCAGACCTTGCGCTGGCGGTTGAATGCGAGACTGATCACGGCGGCCAGGGCCACCGCGCCGATCATCAATGTGGCAATGGCATTGATCTCCGGCGTGACGCCTTTCTTGATCGCGCTCCAGATGTAGATCGGCAGCGTGGCACTCTCCGGCCCGGCGGTGAAGAAGCTGATCACGAAATCGTCCACCGATAGCGTGAACGACAGGAAGAACGCGGAGATCAGCGCCGGCTTGATGGTCGGCAGCATGAAGTGAATGACCCGCTTCAACGGCGTGGCGTAGAGATCCTTGGCCGCTTCGAACAGGCTGGGGTCGAGCCCGACGAAGCGCGAGTAGACGATCAGCGCGACGAACGGGATCTGGAAGGTCACATGGGCGATGACCATGGTCCCAAGCCCCGGCTGCAGCAGTCCGGTCAGACGGTGGAACTGGACGAAGAACGCCATCTCGGAGATGCCGAAGACGATGTCCGGCAACACGATCGGCAGATAGATCAGCACGATCAGCCAACCGAGCTTGCGATGGCGGTGCCGGTACATGCCGTAGCCGATCAGGCAGCCGATGGCGAGCGCGATGACGGAGGAACAGGTTGCCAGAATCAACGTGTTACCAAATGCCGTGATGATCTGTTCGTTGCCCAGCAACTGGTGATACCAGCGCAGCGAGAATCCGGTCAATCGAGCGGCGCTGTTGGCGGCATTGAACGAGAACAGCACCACCACGGCAAGCGGCAGGTAGAGGAAGATCAGCGTCAGCCACCAGAACGCCGTCAGGCCGCGCTTGAGCGTGCGCTTTCTCATATCACCACCTCCTCGCCGCCGCCGAGACGCTTGCCGATGCGGCGCATCGCGAACAGACCGATGAAAGTCGCGATCAGCATCAGGATCGCGCCAGCGGCGCCCAGCGGCCAGTTCGAGCCGCCGGAGAACTGCGTCGCCACCAGGTTGCCGAGCATCATCGCCTTGCCGCCGCCGAGAAGCTCCGGAATCACGTACATGCCGAACGCGGGGATCGCCACCAGCACCACGCCCGCGAGCAGGCCCGGCAGTGTCTGCGGGAAGACGGCGTGCCAGAACGCCCGGACCGGCTTGGCGTAAAGATCCTGCGCCGCTTCGACCTGGGCGGTGTCGAGCTTCTCGAAGGCGGCGTAGAGCGGCAGTACCATGAACGGCAGGAAGTTGTAGACGAGACCCAGTGTCACCGCGAAGTTGGACGGATAGAGCCCCATGTTGGGCGAGATCAGGCCCATCATCTCGGCGAGGTTGGAGAGCGGTGTGCCCGGCGCCAGCAGATTCATCCAGCCGAAGGTGCGAATCACCTGATTGGTCCAGGACGGCACTACCACCAGCAGCAGCATGATCGGTCGCCACCGCGCCCGGCAGGTGGTGATGTAATAGGCGATGGGATAGGCGACCAGCACCACCAGGCCGGTGGCGACGACGGTCTGCCACAGCGAGCGCAGCAGCGTGTAGAGATTGCCCGGGCTCCAGCCCAGAAAGCCGACGCCCGCCAGCTGCTCGAACGAGCTCAGCGACAGCGGCAACTGCGGCAGTCCGTAGGGGCCGTTGGTCATGAACGCCACGGCCATCAGATAGAGACTCGGCAGCACCAGAAAGAGGATGATCCAGGCGGCGCCCGGGGTCACCGTAAAGAGCAGGTGGCGGGTTTCGCTGACCACCGCATGGCGCCGCGAGGCGGTCTGGGATGTCTGCAGCATCTCGCTTCTCCTCAGGCCGCGACGCGGACCAGATCTTCCGGACAGATGCCGATGGTCACCCGGTCGCCGACGTCGTGTATGCGCTGGCCGAGATTGCCGGCCACCGCCGTCAGGGGGTGATCGTTGACGGTTAGCCGGTATTCGATGCGGCTGCCGCGATAGAGGCGCTCTTCGACCGTGCCCTCGAGCCGGTTGTAGTCCGCGGGAACGTCGCCGCCCAGCTCCAGGGTCTCGGGGCGGATCAGCAGCCATCCTTCAGGGGTGTCGCGTTGCTCGGCGGGATCCAGCTGCAGCCGCCCCAGCCCGGTGTCCACCCAGTTGCTGTCGCTGGCGGTGATGGCGAACAAATTGTCGTGCCCCATGAAACGGGCGACGAAGGCGTTGGCCGGATGCTCGTAGATCTCGCTGGGGGTGCCCACCTGCTGGATGATGCCGCTATCGAGCACCGCGATGCGATCCGACATCACCATGGCCTCGTCCTGGTCGTGGGTGACGAAGACGAAGGTCACGCCCAGGCGCTTCTGCAGGCGTTGCAGTTCGACCTGCAACTGGCCGCGCAGGCCGGCATCCAGGGCCGACAGCGGTTCGTCCAGCAGCAGCACGTCGGGCTCGCAGACCAGCGCCCGGGCCAGGGCGATGCGCTGTTTCTGGCCTCCCGACAGCTGGTCGACGCGGCGCTCGACCAGCGAGCCGAGCTTGATGAATTCGGCGACCTCCGCCACCTTGCGGTTGCGCTCGGCGGCCGGTTCGCCACGCATGCGCAGGCCGAATGCCAGGTTGTCGCGTACGGAGAGGTGGGGGAATAGCGCGTAGGACTGGAAGACCGTATTGACGCTGCGCCGATGCGGCGGCACGTCGATGACATCCTTTCCGCCGATCTTCAGCTGGCCGTCATCGGCCTCTTCCAGGCCGGCGAGAATGCGCAGCAAGGTCGTCTTGCCACACCCGGATGGCCCCAGCAGGGTAAAGAATTCGCCGGCGTTGATATCCAGGTCGACGCCGGCCAGCGCAACGGAATCGCGCCCGAACTGCTTGCGTAACCCCTGCATCCTGATCGAGGAAGCACCGCGTTTGTCTTTCGACGCCGTGTCTGCCCCGTCCGCGCGATCGGTGGCTTTCACGGTGTTGGTCAAATCGGTCATTGGGCCGTCCTCGTCGTTCTTGCCGCTGGTCACAGCCGGTCGCGAAGCTTGTAGAAATGGGTCGCCAGTACCAGCAGGGGGGTCCGTAACCACCGGCCGCCCGGAAAAGTCCGGTGGGGCATGGCGGCAAAGATGTCGAAGCGCTCACTTTGTCCGGCAATGGTCTCGCCCAGCAGTTGGCCGGCCAGCCCCGCCAACGCCATCCCGTGGCCGGAGTAGCCCTGGGCATAAAGGACATTAGGCGCCAGTCGGCCGAAGTCAGGTGCGCGATTCATGGTGATGGCCACGTCTCCTCCCCAGCGATATTCGATATCGATCTCTTTCAACACCGGGAAAAGACGCCGTATCTTGGCATCGGTGCGCGCCTCCAGACCTTGCGGTGGGCGGCCGTCGTAACTCACTTCTCCGCCGTAGATCAGGCGCCTGTCTTTCGACAGACGATAATAGTCGAGTACGAAGTTGGCATCCGACAAGGCGTCGTTTCTCGGGAGAACCTGAGCGACCTGCTGCTCGGTCATGGGCGCGGTGGCGATCATGTAGTTGGCCGCTTTCATGATGCGCCCGCTCATGGCGGGCACCAGCCTACCGCCGTAGGCGTTGGTGGCGATCACGACGTGATCTGCAGTGACACGGCCGCGCGCGGTGACGACGTTGGCCGGCTGGCCGTGCTGGATATCGACCACGGGGCTGAACTGATGAAGGATCGCTCCGGCCTGTTGAGCGGCTCGGGCCAGGCCGAGCGTGTAATTGAGCGGATGCAGGTGGCCCGCTTCGCGCTCCCAGAGCGCCGCCGGGTAGGCATCGGTGACGACGTGTTCGCGCAGCGCGTCGCCTTCCCTCCACTCGAGCCCGTGATAGTCGAAGTCGCGGGCCATGCGCTCCTGTGACTGCCTGAGCGCGACGACATGGCGAGGTTTGACCGCCGCGTGAAGGTAACCCCAGGACATCTCGCAGGGGATCTGGTGATGCTCGACGAGGTGGGCGGTCAGCCTGACGGCCTCACGGCTCATTTCCCAGATATCACGGGCGGCCGATAGCCCCAAGGCCTTCTCGACGGTGTGTATATCGGTGCCCAGGCCAGGCAGTATCTGCCCGCCGCTACGTCCCGAGGCCCCATGGCCCACGGTCAGTGCTTCGAGCAGGATGACTCGATATCCCCGCTGAGCCAGGTGCAGCGCGGCGGAACACCCGGTAACGCCTGCGCCGACCACGCAGACATCGGCGCGGTGATCGCCCTCCAGCGGGAGCGCCGGCTCGAGCTCGACGGCGATGGAGTCCCGATACCAGGAGGAGGTTGTCGCCGACGACGAATAAACTGTCATAGGGAGTCCGTCTTGGGTTGCGCGCTGCGCTTGTAATTGTTGATTCTGTCATATCGAAGAGTGACGTGACCTACTCAGTGTGTCACTCGTTCTGTAGTTGATGTCAACTATTTAATAACACTATTTTTTTGGCCGGAAGAGATGAGGTTCGTTAGACGCCTCGCCTCTTTTTGTTGGGCTTCTTTCCCTCGGAAAGGAGGGTAGGAGGGCGTTTTTCGCTTTTCTATGTCTGTTTTTTCGCGACCTTACAATGGAGGTCCGGGCCGGAATGTTCCGTCCGGCAGTCTTGGGTCAGCCTCGAGAGAGATTGGGTGGGTAGTGGAATAATCGACAGTGGCGTTGAATCAGGCAGCCGATGAAGGGCATCGGCTGCCTTGGATCGATAGGCAGGGCTGTCGCGGGGTGCGCGCCACAATGCCGTCAAACCAACGGATGACCCAGTTCCGGGGATCGATGGCGCATCATGAGCCCGCTTTCGGACTCTCTTCGTCGATGCCGTCAGTTTTCGGCACGAACCGGCGCACCTCGCGCGGGTCGCGTGTCATCTCCTCCACCTCAAGCGTCGATATGCAGCTCTGGCGTCGGGCGGCGGAAGCCACGGGTCAGCCAGGCCAGCCAGCCCAATCCTGCCAGTAGCCATATCGAGCCAAGCATGATCGCTCTGTGATCGAGACTGAACAGCAGCCACACGATGGCGACGAGCCCGATCGCCGGGCAGACCAGAAAGCACAGGGTATCGCCCGGGCCACGGCGGCGCTCCTTGAGATAGTAATGAAAGATCACCGCCAGGTTGACCAGGGCAAAGGCCAGGAAAGCGCCGAAGTTGATGAACGAGGCCGCTGACAGCACATCCATCGTCAGCGCCAGCAGTGCCACCAGGGCGCTCAATATCAGTCCGCCCAGTGGCGTCCCATGGCGACCCAGCGTCCCCAGCCAGCGCCGCGGCAACACGTCGTCCCGTCCCATGGCATAGATCAGCCGAGCGCCGCTGGCCTGTGCGGCAATGCCCGAGGCGAACTGGCCCACGACCAATCCGATCAGGAAGATCGAGACGAACAGATCGCCACCGATGTTACGCGCGATGGCATAGGCGGCGGCATCCGGGTTGGCGAAGTCGAAGCCCGGTGCCGCGAGCTGGACGCAGTAAGAGACGACGACGAAGATCAGCCCGCCCAGGAGCGTGATCAACAGGATCGCTCGGGGCAGCGTGCGCTGCGGATCTCGAGTCTCCTCCGTCAGCGTGGTCACGGCATCGAAGCCGAGAAACGAGTAGCAGGCGACGGCTGCACCGGCCATCAGTACCGGTAGCGATCCACCGTCGCTGCCGAGAAACGGCGCCAGGCTGAATAGCGGCTGCGTGGGGTCGCCGAGGATGTAATGCACGCTGAGACCGACGAAAGCCACTAGCACCAGCATCTGAATCAGCATCATGGCGCTGTTGACCAGGCTGGCCAGCTTCAGGCCGAGCACGTTGATCACCGTGGTGACCGCGATGAACGCCAACAGCCACAGCGCCGTCGGAATGCTAGGGAAGGCGGAGTTGAGATAGGCCGCTCCGATCAGCCAGATCACCATCGGCAGGAACAGATAATCGAGCAGGATGGCCCAGCCGGCGAGAAAACCCAGGCGATCGTCGATGGCATGACGAACATAGGCATAGGCGGAGCCGGCTACGGGATAGGCAGCGGCCATGCGACCGTAGCTGTGGGCGGTGAACAGCATGGCCACCAGGGCGGCGAGATACGCACCCGCCACCGCCCCCTGCGTGACCACCGCGAGTACCCCGAAGGTGCCGAGCACGATGATCGGGGTCATGTAGGCCAGGCCGAACAGCACCACCTGGGAGAGGGTAAGGGTCTTCTTCATTTCCGACATCGTCGTTTCCTGTTGTGGTTATTTTGAGATTCGCGGTTATTTCGAGATTCGCGGTCATTGCGACCCGTTGCCGCTGTGGCACCGACAGCAGGGCAGAGCAACGGCGCTCAGCCGAAATGCCAGCTGCGGTGTGAGCCCTGGGTTTCGAGGTGGCCCTCGAGGCTCAGGCGCCGATCCCGGTGGTAGTCGTACTCCTGCCTGGCGCTGGACAGGCGTGCCGGATCCAGGTGCAGCGGCTGGATCGTCTCCTCGCGGCCGGCCCGGAACAGCAGCTCGCCGTCGGGGCCGACCAGCGCGCTCTCGCCGGCGAAGGTGAGCCCGGCGCCCTGGCCGACCCGGTTGCTCATGGCCAGGAAGCACTGATTTTCCTGGGCTCTGGCCTGGGCGGCGCGGGCGTGTACGGGGCCGTAGGGGTCCATGTTGCCGTTGGTCACCACCAGCAGGTCCACACCCATGGCGGCCAGCGCCCGCGCCGGTTCGGGGAATTCCAGGTCGTAGCAGATCAGCAGCCCGATGCATCGGCCGCGCCATTCGAGGCAGTGAAGCGCATCGCCGGGCTCGACCAGGGTGCGTTCATCCGGCCATAGATGAGTCTTGCGATAACGCAGGGCGATCCCACTTTCCGGCGTGATCAGCACGGTGGTGTTGAATACGGCATCGCCATCCCGCTCCAGCAGGCCGATGGCGATCGCCATGTCGCGCTCGCGACTGGCGCCGATCAGCGCCTGCAACTCCGGACCGTCGAGCGCCAGGGCGCGGTCGAGCACATGTCCGGATTCGGCAAAGCCGCTCAGGTGCGTTTCGGGAAAGACGATCAGCGCTGTGCCTTCGTCGGCGGCATGCACGATTTCCAGCGCGCGGGCGAGGTTGTGCGCGATCTCGCCTTCGCGGCTGGCGAGTTGTGCCAGAACAAGCTGCATGGAACACTCCGGGAGTTGTGGTTGGAACGGGAGCCGGTGATCTCCAGTATCCCCAATCCCGCGCCACTGCCTATCCCGCGAGCGGGGTAACCCGATCGGGGGAAGGAGACGCTCGCCGGTGGTGTTGAAGAGATATGGCGTAAGGAAGGCGTAGCCTCAGAGAGAGAAACGATGACGCATCGACCCTGGCCGAGGACAAGTACCGATGACATGACGCCGCTGGAAAGCCTGGAGTGGCATCGTGCCTTCGGGCAGTTGGCGGAAAACGTCGATCGTGCCGGCTTCTGGCTGGCGCTGGTGCGGCGGTTGGCGGAGGAGGTGCATTTCGATACCTGGGTGGCACTGGTTTTCGACCGCCGGCAGCCGCCCCGTATTCTCGCCGAGAGCGACGAGGACGATGGCGCCGACGACGCGCTGTTTCAGGACTATCAGCGCGGCCTGTATCTCCTCGATCCGTTCTACATCGACGCTTGCGAGCGCGATCGCTGCGGTCTGTTCACGCTGGCGGAAGTGGCGCCTCAGCACTTCACCCGCACCGAGTACTATCAGCGCTATTTTCGACGCAACATCGTCGCCGACGAAATTCACTTCAATCAGACGCTGGATGCTCGCCGAACCCTGTGCCTGTCGCTGGGCTCGACCCGTTCCTTTTCCCGTCAGGCGTTGGGCAGCCTCGCGCTGATGCAGCCGTGGCTGCTGGCCCTGATGCGCTTGCGCATGCATTTCGAGCCGGAGGGCGATGGCGAGGCCGGGCCCCATCCCTGGCATCCGCTACCGGAACGCGCGCTGGAATTCGATTCCCGCTATGCACTGACCGAACGTGAGCGCGAAGTGAGCCAATTGATGCTGGGCGGCAGCTCGACCAAGGAGATCGCCCGGCGTCTGGCGATCTCCGTCGAAACGGTCCGCGCCCACAAGAAACATCTCTACGCCAAGCTGGGGGTCAATTCCCAGTCGGAGCTGTTTTCGCTGTTCTGGCAAGCACGCCGTTAGGCTTGCCTCAAAAGTGCTGCGCTCGTCCATGCGGCGTTAAAAATGAGCTCGTGCGCGAGTCCGATCAAAGTACTCATTTACAACCCGTAAACTCCGCCTTCTCGCTCATTTTCGCCTTGCCTGGCCATCGCTCGCCAACTTTTCAGGCGAAACCTGAGCCCTGGAAGCTGGCGTCGTCGACGCCGAAGGTCTCCGGCACGAACCAGCGCACCTCGCGCAGGTCGCGTGTTATCTCCTCCTCCACCTCAAGCAGATGGGCGAAGATCGCCATGCGCATGGGGATGCCGTTGTCGGTCTGGCGGAAGATCGCCAGGCGCGGGTCGCCGTTGAGGTCGGTGGAGAGATCGTTGGCGCCGGGGCGGCTGTCCCGGGGCAGCGGATGCATGACGATGGTGGTCGGCGAGCAACGGCGGTCAAGGAAACCGCGATCGACGACGAAGTCCGAGGTCAGCTCGGTGAAGCTTTCCGACATCTCCGCGGTGAAGCGCTCGCGCTGGATCCGGGTGGCGTAGATGACGTCCACGTCGTCGAACGACTCGGCGAGGTTGGGCCGCGTCTCGATGCGATGCCCCCGCGACGCCACCAGATCGATCAGGTGCTGGGGCATCTCCAGCCCCGGCGGCGAGACCAGCGTGATGCGCAGCGGTTCGTAGAGCGACAGCAGCTTGATCAGCGAGTGCACCGTGCGGCCGTATTTCAGGTCGCCGGTCAGCAGCAGATGGGCGCCCGCCAGCGGCTTGCCCAGCCGCGCGAACTCCTTGGTGATGGTGTAGACGTCCAGCAGCGCCTGGCTCGGGTGTTCGCCGGGGCCGTCGCCGCCGTTTATCACCGGTACCTGGGTCGCCTCGGCGAACTCCGCCACCGAGCCCTGCTCCGGGTGGCGCATGACGATGGCGTCGACATAGCCGCCCATCACCCGGCTGGTGTCGTAGAGAGACTCGCCCTTGGCCATCGACGAGAAGGTGAAGCCGGTGGTATCGCAGACGCTGCCGCCGAGCCGGCAGAAGGCGGCGTTGAAGCTGATCCGCGTGCGCGTGCTGGCCTCGAAGAAGAGATTGCCGAGCACCGCACCCTCGAGCACGCGAGTCACCTTGCGCCGTTGGGCGATCGGTTCCATGCGCTCGGCGATGCGGATCAGGTGGTCGACGGCATCGCGGGAGAGCGAATCGACGGAGAGCAGGTGCGAAGGCATCGGGAGACCTCTTTGGCGGGCGAATGTGACGGCGCATGCGGCGGCGATAGTGTAGCGCCGCTGGCGGCCGGCTTCACGCCCGGAGAGGAGCGATGTCGCGGCGTCTCCGCCAGGGGCGACAAGACCGCTCCCCGGCTCTTGAATTAACCTGGGTTAAATGTCGATACCAAGGTTTGGAAGAAATCGCCAGACTTCCTATGCTGGGAGAGCGTCGCGGTGAATCTCGGGAAAGATGCCGCGACGGCCGGGTACATTTCATTCGATTCATTCGGGAGGGAGCCAGAATGTCCGAATCGCATTTTCCACCACAGCATCAGACTCATCAGCCGGGTAACGAGCATGAGATGCACCCTGAACCGGAGTTCATTCGTGCCGATTACCGTGGCACCGACAAGCTCAAGGGCAAGGTGGCGCTCATCACCGGCGGCGACAGCGGCATCGGTCGTGCCGTCGCGGTCCATTACGCGCGCGAGGGCGCCGATTGCGCCGTGGTCTACCTCGACGAGGATCGCGACGCCGAAGACACCCAGGCGCTGATCGAAGCCGAGGGCCGGCGCTGCCTGTTGCTCAAGGGCGACGTCGCCGACTCCGCATTCTGTCGCGACGTGGTCGAGCGCACGCGGCGGGAGCTGGGCGGCCTCAATATCCTGGTCAACAATGCCGCCGAGCAGCACGATTGGGACGACGTGACCGAGATCACTGACGAGCAGCTGCAGCGGACGTTTGCCACCAACATCTTCAGCCACTTCTATCTGGTGCGCGAGGCGGTACCGCATCTGGGGGCCGGCGATACCATCATCGCCACGTCCTCCGTCAACGCCTTCAAGGGCAACGCTACCCTGATCGATTACTCAGCGACCAAGGGGGCGATCCAGGGATTCGTGCGATCGCTGGCGCAATCGCTGGTGGGTCGCGAGATCCGCGTGAATGCGGTGGCGCCGGGTCCGGTGTGGGCGCCGCTGATTCCAGCCAGCTTCGACGACGAGAAGGTCGAGGGCTTCGGTGGGCAGGTGCCGATGAAACGCGCCGGGCAGCCCAGCGAGATGGGGCCTGCCTACGTCTATCTGGCCAGCAAGGAGTCTTCCTACATGACCGGCCAGACTATCCATCTGAATGGCGGGGTGATCCTGAATACCTGAGCAAAAGCGCCTACGCCGGCGGTTCGGTGGGGGTCTTGCCGCCGATCTTGGCGGTGATCTCGCGGGCGGTTTCCGCGACCAGCGCGGCGAGTTCGGGCAGGCGGGAGTCGTCGATCCGGGCCACTGGGCCGGAGACCGAGATCGCCGCCAGCGGCAGGCCGCTTTCGTCATGCAGGGTGGCCGCGACGCAGTTCAGGCCGATGGCATGCTCTTCGCGGTCGACGGCGTAACCCTGTCGGCGAATCTCGACCAACTGGTCGCGAAGCGTCTCGACGTTGGTCAGCGTATTGGGCGTTTCGCCCTCCAGCGTACGGCCGGCGACGATCTGCTCGAACTCCTGAGGCGGCATCCACGCCAGCAGTGCCTTGCCGACACCGGAGGCGTGCAGCGGCGCCCGTGACCCGAGACGGGTGATCATGCGCATCATCTGCTTCGATTCGCTCTGGGCCAGATAGACCACCATGCCGTCATCGCGGATGCCGAGATTGGCGGTTTCGCCACTGGTGGCGGTGAGCTGGCGCAGGAAGGGGCGAGCGGTAGCGACGAAATCCCTCGCTTCGAGAAAACTGTTGCCGATACGGAAGGTCTTGACGTCGATCTTCCACAGTCCGCTCTCGACGTCCTGGGTGATGAAGCCCTGCTGGAACAGCGCCTGCAGCAGGCGGTGGGTGGTCGAAGGGGCCAGGCCGACGTCCTCGGCGACATCGGAAAGGGCCAGTCCGTCCGGGGTTGCCGCCAGCATTTCCAGGATTTTCAGGCCGCGGACCAGCGACTGACTGTGACCGCCGCTGCTCTTGCCGCCCGCGGGCCGGCCGACGGCCCTGCGTTTGGGTTCCGTCGCCCGATTGTGCTGCTGTTCAGTCGCCCGATGCCGCTGCTGTTCAGTCGCCCGATGCCGCTCTTCGTCCGTCACCCGTCGCCGCTCTCGTGTCCGCTCATATCAGGCGCTCAGGATAACCGCTCGATCCCCTGGTGTCTGCGCGCTATCGGTTAAGACTTTCGGCCGCGCGCTGCTCCAGCCGCAGTTGCGCGATCCGGTGTATCTGCGCGATGGCGGTCCGGCGCTCCTGCTCCCGGGTATGGTTCAGGCGGGTCTCGAAGGCGGCCAGAATCGCGTGGCGATCGAGTCCACGCACGGCGATGACGAAGGGGAATTCGAAGCGTTCACGGTAAGCGTGATTGAGCCGTTCGAAACGGGCGAACTCCGCCGGCGTGCACTGGTCCAGGCCAGCGCCGGCCTGTTCCGAGCGGGAGTCGTCGGTCAGCTCGCCGCCGATCGCTGCCTTGCCGGCCAGATCGGGATGGGCTCGGATCAGCGCCAGTTGGGCCTTGGCCGAGGCGGCGTCGACCTGGTCGCGCAGCCGCTCGGCCAGTCCGGCGGGCGTGTCCTGGGCCGCCTCGAGCCCCAGCTCCCAGGCCTGCGCCGCGATCCACGGCGAATGTTCGTAGATATCGCCATAGCGCGCGATGAACGCGTCGCGATCGAGCTGGCTGGGGCGAGGCGAGAGCAGGGCGGCAGACATGGCGGCTCCGGTTGACCTTTGTATACAAAAACACTTGAATGAGGCTAGCGCGACACCGCCCGTCGATCCACCCTTTTCGGCCACGACAACCGATTCGCGAGGAAGCCATGAGCGACGCCCCACAAGGTTATCTGACCACTCACGTGCTGGACACGGCGCGCGGTCGCCCTGCCAGCGATCTGCGCATCGAGCTCTATCGGCTTGAAGGAGGCACCCGGCTGCGGCTGGCCGATGTGAAGACCAATGCCGACGGCCGCTGCGACGCACCGCTGCTGGAAGGGGCGGACTTCTCCGCCGGGGTCTACGAACTCCTTTTCCATGCCGGGGATTATTTACGCGCCAGTCAGACATCGAGCGGCCACTTCCTCGACCGCATTCCGCTGCAGTTCACGGTCGATTCGCCAAACGAGCACTATCACGTGCCGCTGTTGCTTTCGCCCTACAGCTACTCGACTTACAGGGGCAGTTGATGACGACCACGCTGATCCGCGATGCCGAGTTGATTGCGACCTTCGACGATGACGCGCGCGAGTTGCGCAATGCCAGTCTCTTGATCGAGGACGATCGTATCGCGGCGATCGGACCAGCGTCGGAAATCACGGCAACGCTCGAGACGCCCATCGACCTGGTCATCGATGCCCGCGGCCACGTCATTTTGCCGGGGCTGGTCAACACCCACCATCACTTCTATCAGACCCTGACACGCAACCTGCCGGCGGGCCAGAATGCCGAGTTGTTCGACTGGCTGGTGACCCATTACCCGATCTGGGCGCGACTCGACCCGGAGTCGCTGTTCGCCAGTAGCCAGGTCGCCGCGGCGGAGCTGCTGCTCTCCGGCTGCACCACCGCGGCGGATCACACCTATCTATGGCCCAACGGCGCACGCATCGACGATCAGATCGCGGCGGTCTCCGAGCTCGGGCTGCGCTTTCATGCCTCGCGTGGCTCGATGTCGGTGGGCGAGTCCCAGGGTGGGCTGCCGCCGGACAGCGTGGTCGAATCCGAACAGGCGATCCTCGACGATACCCAGCGCGCCATCGAGCGCTATCACGACGCCGCCGAGCGGGCGATGACCCGTATCGTGGTGGCGCCCTGCTCGCCGTTCTCGGTCTCCCGCGAGCTGATGGTCAACAGTGCCGAACTGGCCCGTCACTACGGCGTGCATCTGCACACCCACCTGGCCGAAACCCGCGACGAGGAAGCCTACTGTCGCGAGCGCTTCGGCTGCACGCCGGTGGAGTACGCCGAGCAGGTCGGCTGGGTCGGCAGCGATGTCTGGTTCGCCCACATGGTGCATCCCCATGCCGACGAGATCGCGCGCCTCGGCGGCCACTGCTGCGGCGCAGCGCACTGTCCCAGCTCCAACATGCGTCTCGGTTCCGGCATCGCCCCGGTGATGGCGATGCACCAGGCCGGCATGCGGGTCGGTCTCGGCGTCGATGGCAGTGCCTCCAACGATGGCTCGCACCTGCTGGCGGAGGCACGCCAGGCGATGCTGCTGGGCCGGCTCCAGGGTGACATGGGTGAATTCAGCGCGCGCCGGATGCTGTGGTTCGCCACTCGTGGCGGCGCTGCGGTGTTGGGCCGTGACGATATCGGCCAGCTCGCGGTGGGCAAGGCCGCCGATATCATCGGCTTCCGGCTGGACTCGCTGGCGCTGGCCGGTGGCGCGCTCCATGACCCGCTGGCATCGCTGGTCTTCTGCCAGCCGCCGACGGTCGATCTCTCCATCGTCAACGGCGTGCGTCGCGTCGAGAACGGCCAGCTGCTGGGTCACGATCTCGAGACGGTGGTGGCCATGCACAACGCCAGTGCCAGGCGGCTGGTCTCGGGCTGAGCATCCGTGCCCTTGCGGCTGTCATCTGGCAGCGGGCCGTATACAATCGATGACGAAGTAAATTATCGGTGCGACCGGCGCTGGGTGGAGCGAACGACAATGGCAAAGAGCGCGAACGCAGCGAGCGACACGAGCACGCCTGCCGAGGCGAAACGGGGTCGCGGGGCGGGCAAGGCGGGCGATGGCGCCGAGCGCCATGAAACGATCTATCAGCAGATTCGCGAGGCGATCGTCGAGCACCGGCTCAAGCCGGGGGCACGGCTGCGCGAGGATGCGCTGGCAGAAGTGTTCGGGGTCAGCCGTACCGGCATCCGCAAGATTCTGCAGCGTCTCGCGCTCGAGCATCTGGTCACACTGACGCCAAGGCGTGGCGCCAGTGTCAGCCGGCCGACCATCGAGGAGGCGCGGGATGTCTTTGCCGCGCGCCAACTGGTGGAGTGCCAGTTGATGCCTTGGGTCGCACGGCGGCTGAAACCGGCAGACGCCAAGGCGCTTCGGCAACTGGCCGTCGACGAGCGCCAGGCCCTGCGCGCCGGCCAGCAGAGCCGGGCGATCCAGCTCTCCGCCCAGTTCCACCAGCGCCTGGCCGAACTCTCCGGCAACACGCCGCTGGCGGAGTTCGTCGCCCGGCTCTGCTCGCGCTCGTCGCTGATCCTCGCCGTCTACGGCGCCTCCGGTCACCTGGGCTGCGAATCCCACGACCACGACGAGCTGGTCATGCTGCTGGAAACCGGCAAGGAGGAGCGCGCGATCGCTTTCATGCAGCGCCACCTCAAGGCGATCGAGGCGTCGCTGTCGATTGAAGAAAGCACCGATGAAGCGCCGGATCTGAACGCGATCTTTGCCTGACGCTCAGCGCTGATCCGGCTACTGGCCCCAGTCGGCGAAGCGCCCCGCGAACGGCTTGGGTCGGGGAAAGGCGAGATCGCCGTGCTTGCTGGTCCCCAGACCCAGCGAAACCAGCGACTCCGCCAGCTTGATCGCCGCGCTGACGCCTTCGATCACCGGCATCTGCAGGTCATGGGTGAGGCGCTCGGTGAGGTCCGCCATGCCACCGCAGCCAAGCACGATGGCGCCGATGCCATCCTCGTCCCTGGCTCGTTGGCACTCTTCCAGTAGCGCCTGATAGGCATTGCCCGCCGAGTTTTCCAGCTCCAGCACCGGCAGGTCGGTGGAACGTACCCGGCGGCAGTGATGGCGGAATCCATACTGGTCGAGCAGATGCTCGGCGATGATCGCGGTGCGCGAAAGCGTGGTCACCACCGAGAAGCGGGTGCTGATCAGCGTGGCCAGATGGAAGCCGGCCTCGGCGATACCGATCACCGGCGCCCGGGTCAGCTCGCGAGCGGCGAGCAGCCCCGGGTCGCCGAAACAGGCGATGACGTAGGCATCCATTGCCAGGGTTTCGCCGCGGCGAATCTCCTCCAGCACGCCGACGGCGCTGATCGCCTCGTCGAGGTGGCTCTCGATCGAGACCGGGCCGCTCTCCGGCTGACTGACGTGGATCCGCGTGCTCTCCGCGGCCACACGGTTGGCGCAGGCACCGATCTTGTCGGTCATGCTGGCGGTCGTGTTGGGGTTGATGACGTGGATCTGCATGGCATGGCACCTTGGCGACTCGAGCGAATCGCGATACGTTTATTTTGTCCACAAAAATAACCGATTTTGAATACAATATCGATGAAGACCAGTCCAAAACCGGCATCTCGACAAAAAGGGCGCTGCGCATGATCTCCCCGGATTATCCCCGCGATCTGATCGGCTACGGCCGCAACCCGCCCCAGGCCAACTGGCCCGGCCAGGCCCGGGTCGCGGTGCAGTTCGTGCTCAACTACGAGGAGGGCGGCGAGAACAGCGTGCTGCACGGCGATGACTATTCCGAGCAGTTCCTCTCCGAGATCGCCGGGGCAGAGGCCTATCCGGCGCGCCACCTGAGCATGGAGTCGATTTACGAGTACGGCTCCCGCGCCGGGGTGTGGCGGGTGCTCAAGGAGTTCGAGCGCCGCGGCCTGCCGCTGACGGTATTCGGTGTGGCGATGGCGCTGGAGCGCAATCCGGAAGCCGCCCAGGCGTTCCGCGAGCTGGGCCATGAAGTGGCCTGCCACGGCTACCGCTGGATCCACTACCAGAACGTGCCTGAAGCGGTTGAGCGGGCGCACCTGCAGCGCGCGCTGGCGATCTTCGAGTCGCTCTACGGCGAGCGCCCGCTGGGCTGGTACACCGGCCGTGACAGCCCCAACACCCGCCGTCTGCTGGTCGACGAGGGGGGCTTCCTCTACGACAGCGACTACTACGGTGACGACCTGCCGTTCTGGATGCCGGCCGAGGACAGCCAGGGCAAGACCCATCAGCATCTTGTCGTCCCCTACACGCTGGACAGCAACGACATGCGCTTCGCCTCGCCGACCGGATTCGATCACGGCGAGCCGTTCTTCCAGTATCTGCGCGACGCCTTCGACGTGCTCTACGCGGAGGGGGCAGAGACGCCCAAGATGCTCTCGATCGGCCTGCACTGCCGGCTGATCGGCCGGCCCGGCCGCTTCCGTGCGCTGCAGCGCTTCCTCGATCATCTCGAGGCCCACGACCGGGTGTGGATAACCCGACGTGTGGATATCGCCCGCCACTGGGCCAGCCAGCACCCGGCCACCTAGCGAACCGGTCATGCCGGGTTTGAATCCCGTGAATCGAACCCGGCATCCACCGCGCATCTTCATGGTGCGCTGGGGGCTCTCCCGTGCTCCTGATTGGACCAATCTCTCCCCCTGCCCGGTCCTCGAGACGGTGATCCCGGTCTCTAAGCGTTGGCTAACTCCCTGAATCGACAGCGCAGATAACCGATCTGGCGTCGAGCTTGCTAAGACGTGATGTGAAACCAACGTTTCTCATCCGGTAGAGAAGTCGCCAATCGTTTCTCCATCGGCATAACAACGTACAAGCTCTCCTCAGGAGGTATGGCATGTTCGCCTGCGTCAAGAATCGATTCTCGCGTCAGCTCGTGCTGGCGCTCTGCTGCACCGTCGTCGCCGGCCTCGCCGCTGCCACGGCCCAGGCCAGTGACCTGGAGACCATCGAGCAGCGTGGCACGCTGCGGGTCGCGGTACCGCAGGACTTTCCGCCGTTCGGCTCGGTGGGCACCGATCTGCAACCGCAGGGCTACGACATCGATATGGCGCAGTATCTGGCCGACCAGATGGATGTCGATCTGAAGCTGGTGACCGTCACCAGTGCCAATCGCATCCCGTTCCTGCAGACCGACAAGGTCGATCTGGTGATCTCGAGTCTGGGCAAGAACCCCGAGCGCGCCGCGGTGATCGACTTCACCGAGGCCTACGCACCGTTCTTCCTCGGCGTGTTCGGCACACCCGATGCCGCACCGGTCGAAGATGCTACGGGGCTCGCCGGCAAGACCATCGGGGTGACCCGCGGCTCGGTCGAGGACATGGAGCTCTCCGATCTGGCACCGAGCGATACCACCGTCCAGCGCTTCGAGGACAACGCCACCACGATCTCCGCGTTTCTCTCCGGCCAGGTCGACTACATCGCCACCGGTAACGTGGTCGCGGCACAGATCGCCGAGCGCAACGCCGAGCGGGCGCCGACCATGGTGTTCCGGATCAAGAATTCGCCCTGCTATATCGGCCTGGCCAAGGATAACGAGGCGCTGAAGACGCGCGTCAATGCACTGATCGAGCAGGCCAAGCAGGATGGCACGCTGGAATCGATGTCGCAGAAGTGGTTCCACACCGCGCTGCCCGACGATCTCTCCTCCTGAGTGGGTAAGCGGTCATGACGCTGGATTTCTCCACGCTGCTGCCCTACACGGATCAGATCCTGCACGGCTTGATGACGACGCTGTGGCTGACTGCCGTGACGACGATGGCCGGCATCGCCCTGGCGATCGTCGTCGCCTATCTGCGGGACGGGGCTTTCAAAGGGCGACCGAGCCTCGTCAGCCGCCTGCTGGGCGGCTATGTCGAGGTCATCCGCAACACGCCGTTCATCGTGCAGCTGTTCTTTCTGTTCTTCGGCCTGCCGGCGCTGGGCATCCCGATCAGCGCGACGGTCGCGGCGCTGCTGGCGATGATTCTCAATCTTGGCGCCTATACCGCCGAGATCCTGCGCGCCGGGATCGACTCGACCCAGCGAGGCCAGCATGAAGCCGCCCGCGCGCTGGGGCTGTCGCGTCTACAGAGCTTTCGGCACGTGGTCCTGGTGCCGGCGTTTTCACGGATTTATCCGTCGCTGATCAGCCAGTGCATCATCGTGATGCTGGGCTCCGCGGTGGTTTCCCAGATCTCGGTCTTCGATCTGACTTACGCCGCCAACTTCATCCAGTCCCGCAACTTCCGCGGCTTCGAAGTCTATCTGGTGGTGACGCTGATCTATCTGCTGCTGGCGGTGGGGCTGCGGCTGGCGTTCGAGTTCGTCGGGCGCCGCCTGTTCGCGTTTCGCCAGGGAGGTTCGGCATGACCGATTTCACGCTGTGGGACATCGTCCGCAACCTGCTGCTGGCAGGGCGCTGGACGGTGGTCCTGTCGCTGATCGCCTTTGCCGGGGGCGCACTTGTCGGGCTGGTACTGACCCTGCTGCGGATGGGTGGCTTGAAGCCGATTCGCTGGCTGATCCGGCTCTACGTCGATCTGTTCCAGGGCACGCCGCTGCTGATGCAGCTGTTCCTGGCCTATTTCGGTGCCGCGGCGCTGGGGTTCGACGTCTCCGCCTGGACCGCGGCCAGCGTGGCGCTGACGCTGTTCACCAGCGCCTTCCTGTGCGACATCTGGCGCGGCTGCGTCGAGGCGGTACCCAGCGGCCAGTGGCAGGCATCCCGGGTGCTCGGGCTGAACTATCTGCAGTCGATGCGCCACGTCATCCTGCCGCAGGCGCTGCGCCTGGCAATACCGCCGACCGTCGGCTTCTCGGTACAGGTCATCAAGGGCACCGCGCTGGCGTCGGTGATCGGCTTCGTCGAGCTGACCAAGGCCGGCACCATGCTCAACAACGCGGCGTTTGCGCCCTTCACCATCTTCGCGCTGGTGGCGCTCGGATATTTCATCCTCTGCTATCCGCTGTCCCGCTACGCCCGTCACCTGGAGAAAAAGCTCTATGGCGCTGGTATCCGTTAAAGACCTGCATAAATCCTTCGGCGAGCTGGAGGTGCTCAAGGGCATCGATCTGGAGATCGAGGCCGGCGAGGTGGTGTCGATCATCGGCCGCAGCGGCTCGGGCAAGAGTACCCTGCTGCGCTGCCTCAACCAGCTCGAGCAACACGACTGGGGTACCATCCATCTGGCCGATCAGCGTCTCGACGGCACCGCGATGTCGCCGGGGGAGCTGAGCCAGAACGTCGGCATGGTGTTTCAGAGCTTCAACCTGTTCCCGCACAAGACGGTGGTCGAGAATGTGATGCTGGCACCGGTGGTGGTCAAGCAGACGCCCCGGGAAGAGGCACGCCGCATTGCCGAGTCGGTGCTCGCCAAGGTGGGGATGTCCGAGAAGGTCGACGCCTATCCAGCCCAGCTCTCCGGTGGCCAGCAGCAGCGCGTGGCGATTGCCCGGGCACTGGCGATGAATCCCAAGGTACTGCTGTGTGACGAGGTAACCTCGGCGCTCGACCCCGAACTGGTGGGCGAAGTGCTGCGCGTGCTCGAAGATCTGGCGAGTGAAGGGATGACGCTGATCCTGGTCACCCATGAGATGAAGTTCGCCCGCGACGTCAGTGACCGCGTCGTCTTCATGCATCAGGGACGAATCCACGAATCCGGCGATCCGCAGACGCTATTCTCCCAACCCAGGACACCGGAGTTGAGTCAGTTCATCGCTTCGGTGATCTGAGCCGACGCCCGGCGGGCGCAGCCCGTGACCCCGGGCGCAGCGGTGGGGAATATCGATGGTAGAGTGACCGCAGCCATCATCAGGGAATGTACGCATGCAGGGCCATATCGGACGTCAGCTCCAGCAGCGCTTCGGCGAACTGGCGCCGCAGGAGCGGCGCGTCGCCAGTTTCATTCTGGATCACTTCGAGGATCTCGCGATCTACAGCGCCGCCGACCTGGCGCGCCTCTCGGGGGTCTCCAAGGCCACCGTGACGCGGCTGTTCCGGCGTCTGGGCTACGCCGACTTCAAGGCGGTCAAGGCCCACGCCCGCGAGCTGCGCCACTTCGGCGTGCCGCTGGCGGCGGGCAGCGATGCCCTGGGCGAGGGTGCCGAGCGCAGTGCCCGACACCTGGCCCGCGAGCAGGAGAATCTACAGCGCTGCCTCGAGGAACTCTCGGCGACCAGCTTCGAGGCCGTGATCGGCGCGCTCGACGCCGCGCCGCGGCTGGCGGTGGTGGGGTATCGCAACAGCTATCCGCTGGCGCTGCATCTGCGCCAGCAGTTGCTGCAGTGCCGCCCCGGCGTGGCGCTATGGCCGGCGCCCAACCAGTCGCTGGCCGAGGAGCTCGCCGAGCTCGATCCCGAGGCGCTGGTGGTGCTGTTCGGCTTCCGCCGCCGGCCGCGGGTGTTCGACGCGCTGGTCGAGACCCTGGCGGCGCGCGGGCAACCCTGCCTGCTGATCGGGGATGCCACCACCGCGCGCTACGCCGAACGCGTCACCTGGCGGCTGGCCTGTCCGCTGGACAGCGTCTCGGCCTTCGACAGCTACGCCGCGCCGATGAGCCTGATCTGCCTGCTGGCCAACGCCCTGCTGCACCGTCGGCTGGCGGCCGGGCGGGCGCGGATCGATGGCATCACCGATCTGTATGAGTCGCTCGACGAGCTGGGCCCCTGAACCCGACCGCCTCCGCGCCGTCGACGCGGAGACAGTCTGCGTCCGGACCCTAGCCTTGCCAGCCGGTGGCCTGGGCAAACAGTAGCAGGGCCACGGCGATCGCCACCCAGGCGCCGAACAGCGGCAGGAAGAAGCGCACCCAGCGCTGCCACGGCACGCCGGCCAGCGCCAGGGTGGCCATGAAGTAGCCGGAGGTGGGGTAGAGAATGTTGCCGATGCCGTCGCCCAACTGATAGGCGAGGACCGCGGTCTGGCGGGTCACCCCGAGCAGATCCGAGAGCGGCGCCATGATCGGCATGGTCACCAGCGCCTGGCCGCTGCCGGAGGGGACCACGAAGTTGAAGCCGAGCTGGGCGAGATACATGCCCAGCGCCGAGAACAGCGTGGGCAGGCCGCCCACCGCGACCCCGAGGCCGTGGACCATGGTGTCGAGCACCTGGCCATCTTCCAGCACCACGGCCACGGCGCGCGCGATACCGGCGATCATGGCGCCGACCATGACGTCACGGAAGCCCTCGTTGAAGCCTTCGCAGATGGCGTCGACCTTGAGTCCGGCGATCAGGCCGACGGAGATACCCATGACGATGAACAGCCCGGCCATCTCGAGCATGAACCAGCCCTGCCCGAGCACGCCGTAGACCAGGGCGGCGAAGAAGCCGAAGGCGGCCAGGATGGCGGCCTTCTGACGCCCGCTGGCGCGTGGCTTGTCGGCATCCAGCGCATGCTGGTAGTGGCGCCGCTTGGCGCGCTCGTCGGCGTCGTCGTCGAGCAGGCTGGCGCCGGCGTCGTCACGCACCCGGCGGGCGTAGCGCAGCACCCACACCACGGCCACCGCGAGCATGGCGATGAGCGCGACCAGGCGCAGGCCGAAGCCCGAATAGAGCGGCAGGTGGGAGAGCTGCTGGCCGAGCCCGGTGTTGATCGGATTGAGCACCCCGGCGGTGAAGCCGGCGGTGGTGGCACACAGCGCGACCGCGGCAGCCACCACTGAGTCGAAGCGCAGCGCGATCATCAGCGGCAGGATCACCGGCACATAGACCAGCGACAGCTCCTGGGTGCCGATCAGCGTGGCGATGACGGCGAACAGGGTCATCAGCACCGGAATCACCCACAGGCTGCGGCCGGCGAAGTGGCGCGTCAGGTTATCCACACCCAGTTCGATGATGCCGGTACGCCGCAGCACCGCGAACATGCCGCCGATGATCAGGGTGAAGAACACCACCTGGCCGGCGCTCATCAGGCCGTTGGGGATCGCCAGCAGAAAATCGGTCAGTCCGGTCGGCGTGGCGGGCACGTAGTGGAAAGAGGCCGGATCGATGGTGGTGCGTCCCGCTGGCCCCGGTATGCGCTCGTAGACGCCGGCGGGGATCAGGTAGGTGGCGATCGCCGCGAGGACGATGAAAAGGAAAAGGATGGCGTAGATATGCGGGATATGAAACGATCGTTTCTTGTGCGAACGGTCAAGATCCGCTTCGGATGATGGGCTCATGGACGCTTCGTCTTCTCTGTCGTGTTGATGTTGTGATTGCCGGTCGAACCGGCGGAGAGCGCTTTTATTCGGGGTGTGATGCCGTCCCCGTATTATCCTTGTGGTGATGCCGTGGGCCTGCGCGAGTCGCAGAGCCGCTCGGGTTCGATCGATAGTTTCACAACTCGATGGCCGCGAAAAGCCCTCTTCCGTTACGCTAGTTTCATTGCCGTTTCATCCGCGTTTCATTGATGTTTCATGGGCGTGTGCTGGCCCGGGGATCGCGCTCGGTCGCGAGTCATCCGGGGAGGCCGTGCCTTCACCGAGGAGGATCCATGTCGCAACCTGACGCCCCCCGCGGCACCCAGCCGCCACGCAGTTACTACGCCCCCCATGGCGGTTTGCCGCCGCAGAGCCAGCTTATCCATGGCCGTGCGGTGTTCACCGAGGCCTACGCGGTGATTCCCAAGGGGGTGATGAGCGATATCGTCGTGAGCTTCCTGCCGCACTGGGAAAAGACCCGGCTGTGGGTGCTGTCGCGGCCGCTCTCCGGCTTCGCCGAGACCTTCTCCCAGTACATCATGGAAGTTTCGCCCGGTGGCGGCAGCGACCGGCCGGAGCCGGACGAAGGTGCCGAGGGCGTACTGTTCGTGGTCGAGGGCGAGATGCGTTTGACCGTCGATGACGAGCACCACGAGATGGTGCCGGGGGGCTACGCCTATCTGCCGCCGGGGTGCGACTGGCAGCTGCGCAATACGAGCGATGCGCCGGTGCGCTTCCACTGGATCCGCAAGGCGTATGCGTTCGTCGAGGGGATCGAGGTGCCGCCGGCCTTCGTCACCAACGAGCAGACGATAGAGCCGACTCCGATGCCGGATACCGACGGCCGCTGGGCGACCACGCGCTTCGTCGATCCCGCCGACCTGCGCCACGACATGCACGTCACCATCGTCACCTTCCAGCCGGGCGGGGTGATTCCGTTCGACGAGACCCATGTGATGGAGCACGGCCTCTACGTGCTGGAGGGGCGCGCGGTCTACCACCTCAACCAGGACTGGGTCGAGGTCGAGGCCGGCGACTACATGTGGCTGCGCGCCTTCTGCCCGCAGTCCTGCTACGCCGCCGGATCGCAGCCGTTCCGCTATCTGCTCTACAAGGACGTCAACCGGCACATGAAGCTCGGCCTCTCCTGAGGGGAGCGGCCAGGTTCAGTCGAAGCGGGAGAGCCGATAGGGCGCCAGCGACGGCAGGTCAGGTGGCTCGGTCGATGGGTGGCCCTCGGCCGGGCCGGCCAGGTCGGCGATCAGTTCGGCGGTGATCGCCGCCTGGGTCAGCCCCAGGTGATGATGCCCGAAGGCCAGCAGCACGCGGCCATGCTCGAGACGATCGATGATCGGCAGCGAGTCCGGCAGCGACGGGCGGAAGCCCATCCAGGGTGTGGCGTCCCCGGCGTCGAGATCGGTCTTGAACAGGCCCCGGCTCAGTCGGTGAAGCTGCCAGGCCCGTTCCATGTTGGGCGGTGCGACCAGCCCCGCGAACTCCACGGTGCCGGCAAGCCTCAGCCCGGTTTCCATCGGCGTCATGATGAAGCGTCGCTCCAGCGAGGTCACCGCGAAGGGCAGTCGCTCATGCTCACGGGGCAGCATCAGGTGATAGCCGCGCTCAGTGTCCAGCGGTACGTGCTTGCCGGTGAGCTGGGCCGTCAACTCGGCCGAGTGGGCGCCACAGGCGATCAGCACTTGGCTGGCCTTGCGTTCGCCGGCGTCGGTCATCAACGCGACGCCGCTGTCGGTCAATCGCGCCGACTGCACGCTGGCCTGCTCGAACTGCACCCCTTCTTGTTTGGCCGCATCGACCAGCGTGTTGACGACGCGCCATGGATCCACCACATGACCCGTCGCGGGAAAGAACAGCCCGCCCTGCAGGTCGGTGGAAAGCTGAGGTGCCGCACGCCGAATCGCCTCTCGCTCCCACCGTTCCACCGGCACCTGCTGGGCGCGCATGCGCGACTCGAGTGCTGCGAGCTTCGAGTGCGACTCCGGCTTTTCGTAGACCAGCAGCGAGCCATCCGCCCTGAGCAGGTGAGCGCTATCGACCGATGCCAGCAGGCGTTGCCACGCCGCCAGGCTGCGCTCGTTGAGAGCACGAAGGCCGGCCACGCTTGCGCGGAACGGCGCCGGGCGCAGGTTCAGGACCAGCCGGGTCAGCCACGGCAGCGCGCGGGGCAGGTATTTCCAGTCCAGCCGCAGGGGGCCCATGGGATCCATGAGCATGCCGGGCAGGGAGCGCAGGATCGACGCATCGGCGATCGGAAAGACCTGCTCGGTGGCCAGATGGCCCGCGTTGCCGTAGGAGGCGCCCCGCCCCGGCGCCTGGCGATCGAGTACCCGCACGCGGTGACCTCGGCGCGCCAGTGCCAGGGCACTCGTCACGCCGACGAGGCCGGCACCGACGACGATGGTATCGGCATCGGTCAGAGCCGAAGGGGATGGGTTCGGCATGGGCTACCTCATGACCAGGCGACAGGGTTGGGGAGCAGAGAGTGCGCGACGGTTCAGGCGCTGCGCAGGCTCTTCTCCAGTACCGCCGCGATGCCCTCCGCGGCGTCCTTGATATGGCGTTCCAGCAGGCGGCAGGCCGGGTCGACATCGCCGCGGCGCGCCAGTTCGAGCAGCTCGCGATGTTCGCGTTCGGCTTTCTCGATTTCGCGGGTGTAGACCAGCTGCATGCGGATATAGCGCCCCGACTTGGTGTTCAACTGACCGATCATGGCCAGCGTCTCGGGTAGCCCGGAAGGGGCGTACAGCGCGTGATGGAACGCGAAGTTGTAGTCGCTCCAGTTGTCGATCTGGCTGCCGGCGTCGAGCGCGGCGTCGTACTGGCGAAGGATGCTCGCGGCGTGCTCGAGATCCTCCGCATTTAGGTTTGGGATCGCATAGCGCAGCACGTGGGTCTCGAGCAGCACGCGCAGATCGAACAGCTCACGAATCGCGGCCACGGAGAGCTCGGTGGTGAAGGCGCCGCGATGGGCGTGGAACTCCACCAGTCCCTCGGACTCGAGCGTCAGCAGGGCCTCCCGGACGGGAATGCGGCTGACGTCGTAGTCCTTGGCCAGGGCATCCTGACGCAGCTGGGAGCCGCCCTTGAATTCACCGCCGAGAATGCGCTCACGCAGGTCATCGGCGACATGCTGGGCTCGGGTCTTGAAATTTGCCATGGGAGATCATCGTTCTCGCGGTATTTTGGATATTGTATGCAAACCGCAAGTCACCCACCACGCGTGTCGATAGCGCGGGTGGCTTTCCGCCGGCTTCCCGCCGGCTTCCGGCAGGCGAGGCGGCAAGCCGATCCGCCTCGCCGTCGACTCGGCCGGGAGCGCTACCTGGCCTTGTCGAGCTGGGCCGACCACTGTGCGTACCACTCACGGAACAGCGCGTACTGGGTCTCGACGTAGCGGCGTTGGGCCTCGCTCAAGACGTCGCTCTCATTGAAGTGCAGGCGGTACTCGCTATCGCCGTTCAGCACCATCAGATGCTTGTAATAGAGCACCAGGTCCACGCCTTCGTCGAAGGAGGAGAGTACCGACAGCGCCGATTCCAGCTCCTGGGCCTGGCGCCGAGCCTCGAGATCGCCGGTGGCGGCCTTCTCGCAGAGCGCGACCAGTTGCAGCACCTCTCTCGGCAGGGCGTTGCCGACCCCGGTGATGGCGCCGGTGGCATGGCAGTTGACGAAACCATGGAACACCTGGGTATCGACGCCGACCATCAGGCTGACGTCGTCGTCCTGGGAGGTGATGTGTTCGGCGGCGTAGCGCAGATCGTCCGCACCACCGAACTCCTTGAAACCGATCAGGTTGGGATGTTCGCGACGCAGCGCGAAGAACAGCTCGGCGCGGGTGGCGAAGCCGTAATAGGGGCTGTTGTAGATCACCGCCGGCAGTTCGGGCGCGGCTTCCAGAATCGCCGAGAAGTGCGCCTTCTGGGCGGCGAGGGCGGTACCACGGGAGAGCACCCGGGGAATGACCATCAACCCTTGCGCGCCGACCCTGGCCGCATGGGCGGCGTGGGAGACCGCTTCCTTCGAATTGACCGCGCCGGTGCCGACGATGACGGGCACGCCGGCGGCGACCAGCCGGGCCACGCCCTCCTGACGCTCGGCTTCGCTGAGCAGCGGCCAGTCGCCCATGGAGCCGCAGTAGACCACCGCGCGCATGCCGAGATCGACCAGCTCGCGCCCCTTGGCGACCAGGGCGTCGTAGTCGGGCGTGCGATCCGCGGTGCAGGGGGTCATCAGGGCGGGAATGCAGCCGGTGAAGATGGAGTCGTTCATGGTTGTCCTCTGGCACTGTTTTCGGAAGTCATGCGTGGTCGGGAGTGATGCGTGAGCGGCTAGGACGCGGTGATGCCCCAGGCGAACGGATCGCTGTCGTCGATCAGCAGGGTGGCATCGGCGGTGACGTAGGCGCTGCCGGTGATGAAGGGAAGGACGCGATCGCCCTGCCATTCGTAGCGCCCCTCGAAGCGGCTACCGGTGATGCTGGCCTGCACCCAGGTCTCGCCGGGGGCCAGCTTGCCGTCCGCCGCCAGGCAGGCCAGCTTGGCGCTGGTGCCGGTGCCACAGGGGGAGCGGTCGTAGGCCTTGCCGGGGCAGAGCACGAAGTTGCGGCTGTCGGCCGGCGGGTTGCCGTGGGTGTCCGCGGCGAACAGCTCGATATGATCGATGTGGCCACCGTTCTCGCCGGTGATGGCCTGCGCATCCAGCGCCTGGCGGATTGCCCAGGTAAAGGCCGTCAGCGCTTCCTCGTTGGCCAGCGCCAGCGTCTGGTCGTGCTCACCCACCAGGAAGAACCAGTTGCCGCCCCAGGCGATGTCGCCATGTACCACGCCATAACCCGGCACCTCGACCGGCACGCGCTGGCGATAGCGGTAGGCGGGCACGTTGCCCACGGTGACCGCACCGTCGTCGTGGAGGATGGCGCTGACCTGTCCCACCGGGGTATCGATGCGATGGGTGCCCGGATTCAGCTTGCCGAGGTGGTGCAGCGACGCCACCAGCCCGATGGTGCCGTGGCCGCACATGCCCAGGTAGCCAGTATTGTTGAAGAAGATCACTCCGCAGCTGGCGTCCGGGGAGACCGGCTCGCAGTAGAGCGCTCCCACCAGCACGTCGTTGCCCCTCGGCTCGAGCAGACAGGCCCGCCGCCATTGATCATGGTGCTCGCGCAGCAGATCGCGCTGGGCGGCCATGTCGCCGGTCAGCGCCGGGAAGCCCGACATCACCAGCCGGGTCGGCTCGCCGCCGGTGTGGGAGTCGATGACGTTGATACGCTGCATGCGGATTTCCCCTCTGATCTGGGCGTGGTCTGGGCGGGCCGGAGTGGCGGCCGACAGGCATCGAAGAGCGTGGCCGATTTCGATATTGTAGATTTTATACAATCTTTGAGGCGATAAGGAAAGCGGGCGGGAGGTCGGGGACGGATAATCCTGTCACAAGGCGGCGGTTGGGAGTCGTGCGTTCACGGCCGTGACAAGGAAGAAGGGCGCAAGGCCTAGGCATGAGGCAGCGGGATGTCAGCTACCGACGACCGATATGGAGAGGGTCAAGAGAGATAGCTGGCAGTGCCCCGGCGGCCAGCCGCCGGGGCACTGGGGTCAGGAGGCGACCGCTGCCGCTGCGGTGGCGCGGCGCATGCCCATGGCGTAGAAGGTGGCGCCGAGCGCGCCGCCGATGAACACCGAGAAGTGGCCGAGATCGCCCAGCGGCAGGAAGTTGATCATGATGCCGATCAGCGACGCGGCGACGACGGCCTTCACCGCCGCCGGATTGAAGCCGTTGCGGTACCAGTAGGGGCCGTTGGGGTCGACGCTGAACAGTGCATCGACGTCGATCTGCCCGCGGCGAATGCGGTAGTAGTCCATGATCAGGATGCCGTAGAGCGGGCCGATGGCCGCCGCCAGCAGGTCCACGGTGTAGTGGATGATTTCCGGGTTGCTGAACAGGTTCCACGGGGTGAGGAAGATTGAGCCCACCGCAGCGATGAAGCCGCCGGTCCGGAAGCTGATCTTGCTGGGCGCCATGTTGGAGAAGTCGAACGCCGGGGCGACGAAGTTGGCGACGATGTTGATCCCGATGGTGGTGGTGACGAAGGTCGCGGCACCGAGCAGGGCGATGAAGGTGTTGTCGAGTCGCGCCACGGTCTGGATCGGGTCGTCGATCATCTCACCGAACACCGGCAGGGTCGCCGAGACCATCATCACCGTGGTGGCGGAGAAGACCAGGAAGTTGACCGGCAGGCCCCAGAAGTTGCCGCGCTTGACGTCCTCGAAGCTGCGGGCGTAACGGGTGAAGTCGCCGAAGTTGAGCGTCGGGCCGGCGAAGTAGCCGGCCACGATGGCCGCGGCAATCACCATCTGCCACAGCTGCTCGCCGGGGGAGAGCTGGATGTCGCTGAGGGTGAAGCTGATGTTGGACCAGCCCGCCTGCCACACCAGCCACGCCGCCAGCACGAACATCACCACGTAGACCGCCGGGCCGCTCCAGTCGATGAAGCGCCGGATCGAATCCATGCCGTGCCAGAAGACGATCGCTTGCAGGCACCACAGCAGCATGAAGCTGATCCAGCCAAGATAGGAGAGCCCCAGGAAGCTGGGGCCGGCCAGCGACTCCATGCCGGGGAAGAGCCGTAGTAGCACGATCGTCAGCGCGTTGGAGGCGAGAAAGGTCTGGATGCCGTACCACACCACGGCGATCAGGCCGCGAATCATCGCCGGGATATTGGCGCCGAATACGCCGAACGAGAGCCGGCAGATTACCGGAAAGGGGACCGCGGCCTTCTGGCTCGGTCTCGCCATCAGGTTGGCGAAGATCTGCACGATGCAGATACCCACCAGCAGCGAGATCAGTACCTGCCAGCCGGCCAGCCCCAGCGCGAACAGGCTGGCAGCGACCACGTAGCCGCCGACGCTGTGCACGTCGGAAAGCCAGAAGGCGAGAATGTTGTACCAGTTCCAGTTCTGTTGCGTCGGCGCAAGATCGGCATTGTGCAGCCGGTTACTGTACTGGTGTGATGAGTGATGCGGTTGCTGTGGCATGGCGAACGCCCTCCGCGGGGCCGTGTTGTGATTGTGATTGTGATCCGCATTTTTTGTATACAAGATGCGTGCCATGTTCGCCATCCACGAATAGTAGAAGGCCGTCGTCGTGGTACAGAATCCGTCGCTCATGGATAATTTGGCCACCTATCAAGCGTCTGAGCGGCCACGGTGGGTGGAAAGCGGGGTCGAGCGAGTGTCACGGACGGTAGTGCTCTATCTCCTATATTGCCGGGAGTTGCACGATTTTTGGGCAGATCGGCGATGCTCGGCACGGTTTGGGGGCAGTGGCTGCACACAGGTATCAATCAGAGGGAACTCGAGCCATCCTGGTACCTGTGCTGAAAGTTTTTGTATACGACGATCGCTTGTTGCGGCCTCGATAAGGTCGATGAGTGGATGATAGCGATTCAATGGGTTCTGTTTTTCATGCCCGCGGCACTAGCACGAGCCTCGTATCACGTCAGTTAGCTAGTGAAACGACGACGTCGATGACGCAGACCGGTACGTAGATCAGCGCGATGGAGGAATACACCTTACGCGATCTGGCAAAGAAAGCGCCGATGGGAAGCGCAATCATGATGAGGTCCATAACGCCCCAGAGAGCAAGGGGAGAGGTCCTCAGAAACGCGATATTTACGATAGACCCGAAAAAAAGATACGCCGAAAGCGAGAGCAGCGCGTAGCGACCATCCTGTTCAAAGTAAACGCGAAGTTCGGCTTGCTCGTCCTCGCTTCGGTTTGGCAATAGCAACGCCGCGGACACGAACAGCGACAACGCCAGCAGAACGAGCAATAAGAATTCGGGGAACGAGAACGTCGTTTTGACTTCAGGGAGCGAATTGATTGCCCACCAGAACTCCAATTGCATCGAGAACAGAATGGCGGCCCAGACAATAGGCACCCAATCCAGCTTCGCGGCACGACGAATACGGAACACCGTTACCGCCCCCAGTAGAAGGCGGGTGACGGAAAGCCCCAGTACCATGGAAAGCATGGTGGCGATGATGGGAAAATTGCTCACGATGCCTCCTGATCGACGGCTTTTCGACAAACGGATCACAATGCGATGTCTGTCGACAGAATGGCCCTCCTGGATCATCGTCGCGACTCCCATCTTGCAAGGGAGGCACGAGTCGCGCTGGACCTGAATTAATGGAGAATAGACTCGAACCGATTGAAAACCGCAACGCCCCGGCAACAACGACGAGAGAAACCGGAATGTTGGAATTGATAGCTCAACCGCTGAGCGCCAAGCCCTTCGCGCCGTTCGGCGATGTGATCGACTCACGCGGCAGCGAGTCGTTCCCGATCAACAACGGCCGCACCCGGCGTCACCACGCGCTGGCCAAGATCGAGATCGTCGATACGCCATCGCCACCGCTGATCAGCATCTTCGTCAGCCAACCGGTGACGCTGCCGCTGGAGATCGAGCTGCTCGAGCGCCATCCGCTGGGCAGCCAGGCATTCATGCCGCTGCACGAGGAGCGCTTCATCGTGGTCGTGGCGCCGCCGGGCGACGATATCGATCCGAACGCGATTCGCGCCTTCGTCACGGACGGCCACCAGGGGGTCAACTACCGGGCCGGCACCTGGCACGCGGTCCATTCGGTACTGGAGAAAGAGGGGGAGTTTCTGGTCGTCGATCGCGGTGGCGCCGACAACCTCGACGAGCGGGAGATAGGGATTCGGGTCGTGCTGCCTTAGCGAGTCGGTGGCGCGAAGAACTGGCGATCCATGTCGGGTTGGTCGATGTCGGAGAGTTCGAAAAGCATCTCCCGCACGTGCTCGCTCATGCGCGCGGACCGGGCGTGAATACGGTGACCGCTACAAGAACGCCACCCCGATGGGGTGGCGTTTTCGTTGGTGTCGACGGTTCCGTATCAGACTGACTTGCCGCTGAGCGCGCTGGCGGGGTCCTCCTCCAGTTCCATGTGCTCGCGTTCGTCGTCGATGATCTTGAGCGCCTGTTCCGGTGTCACCTTCGAGGCCGGGGTGACCAGGCTGACGACGATGCCCACGACCAGTGCGACCAGGACGGCGGGGATACTGGGGTTGCCCCAGAAAGCGGTCCAGCTGTCGACATTGATCACCGCCAGCGAGGTCGCCGATGCGGCGATCAGGGTGGCGATGGCGCCCTGCCAGTTGTAGCGTGGCCAGAAGCGCCCCAGCACGCCACAGACGAACATCCCCGCCATCACCGTGGCGATCATGCTGGTGATATAGCTGATGACGTTGTTGGAAGTGAGTGCGAACAGCAGCGCCAGGCCGATGGTGGCGACCAGCGCCAGCCGGGACAGCCCCACGACCTTGCGAGCCGACGGCGTGTGGCCGGTAAACAGCACATAGACATCGCGCAGCAGGATCGAGACGCCGGCAATGGCATCGGAGCTGGCGCTGGACATGGTCGCCGACAGCCCCGCCACCAGCAGCAGCAGGCCGAGCCACAGCGGCAGAATCTCGGTGGCGAGGAACGGGAAGGCGAAGTTGCTGTTGTCCAGGCCGGGATTCAACGCGTGCGTCGCCATGCCGATGATCGCCGGGATGATCGAGAAGAATAGATAGAGGATGCCGGTGATCACGAACGACTTGCGCACCGAGCCCACCGAGTTGCCGGAGTAGATCCGCTGGCGGTAGGAGGGCGTGGCCAGCACGCCGACAGCAATGACGGCGGCGAGCGAGATGGCCGGTATCAGTCCGATCTTGTCGATGCCGAGGAAACTGGTGGCCGCGACGTCCATGTTGGCACCGAGTCCGGAGAAGCCGCCGACCTCGAATAGCGCGATGATCGCCATCACGATGAAGCCGACGAACAGCACCACCGCCTGCACGGTATCGGTCCAGATCACCGCCATGTAGCCGCCGATCACGCAGTAGATACCGAAGCCCAGGGCCACCAGTATGCGTGCGGTGGTCAGGTCGATCCCCGCCATCCATGACAGATAGAGGCCGCCGCCGAGGATATGGGCGCCCAGCCAGCCGATGCAGGCGATATAGATCAGCACCGCGACGATGTTGCGCACCCAGCGATTGGCGCCGACGTAGTAGGAGAGCTCCTCGCTCATGGTCATGAAGCGGAAGCGGCGTACCGGGGCGAACCAGAACGCCAGCAGCAGCACGCCGATGGCGCCGCCGATGCCGTAGAGCGCTCCGGCCCAGCCATTGGCATAGCCGAACCCGACGGCGCCCATGCTCGAGCCGGTGCCGACCATGGTCGCCACCGTGGTGCCGATGGTGAGGAAGATCGGAACGCTACGCCCGCCGAGCAGGAAATCGTCGCCGTTACTGCGACTGTTGCGAGAGACCCACCACCCGAACGCGATCATGACGAGCACGTAGGCGACGAAGGCCCCGAGGAAAACGTGACTGTTCATAACGACCTCTTATAATTGTCGTTCCGGTCGTTGCCGCGACCGGAGCAGTGTGGAATATCATGGCCCATGAGGTTTTTCACTGCGGTCGCGCCCTTGCCGGGGCGCGACCACCTTTCTTTCTCACGCCTTTTCCGGCGTCTCTTCCTTGCTTGCGAGAGTGTCAGTGAATCGGCGCTGCCTCGAAGCGCAGCAAGCTACGAGACTAGGCGCGATCGGCGCGATAGCACTTGATGTCCACTTCCACCTTGCAGTCCACCACCAGGTCCTGGACGCTGCAGATCCGCGCCGGCGGGTGGTCGCCGAACACTTCCTTGAACACCTTGTTGAACGAGCTGAAGTAGCGCGCGTCGGTCAACACCGCAGTGACATGGACGACGTCTTCGACGCCGTAGCCGGCTTCCTCGGCGATCTTCAGGCAGTTGGCGAAGGCCAGCCGCGACTGCTCGATGATGCTGCCCTCGACGACTTCGCCATCGGTCATCGGGGTCTGGCCGGAGACGAACAGCCAGCCGGCCGCTTCGGTGGCGCGGGCGAAGGGCAGTTTCTGGCCACCGGTGCCAACGCCGCCTTCGACGCCATAACGTTTGATGCTCATACGGTTTGCTCCTGGGTTGTCTCAATGATCGGATGGGTAACGCGAGTGAAAAATCATGACGCCGTACGGGACGGTTGAGCGGACAGCCGGACCTGGCGTCGCAGCAGTCGTCCTGCCCTATGTTCGCTGGCCTCGCCTTGGCGATAGCTGACCACGCCGTTGACGACGACCAGCTCGATGCCGCCGGCCCTGGCGATCGGCGCGGTGTAGGTCGCGGTATCCTCGAGGGCGTCGAGGTCGAATAGCACCAGATCGGCAAAGGCGCCGACACGGATTTCGCCGCGATCGGTCAGGCCGAAGTTGGCGGCGGAAAGCCCGGTCATCTTGCGCACCGCCTCGGTCAGCGGCAGCAGTTTCAGATCGCGACTGTAGTGCGCCAGTACCCGCGGGAACGCGCCCCACAGCCGCGGATGCGGATGCGGATCGTTGGGCAGGCCGTCGGAGCCGACCATCGACAACGGATGCGCCAGGACCTGACGCATGTCCGCCTCGCTCATGTTGTGATAGACCGCGCCGGCCGGCTGCAGACGCCGGGCCGCGTCCATCAGCGATACGTCCCATTGTTCGGCGATCGCCTTCAGCGGTTGGCGGGCCATTTCCGGGTGCGGGTCGGACCAGGTGATGAAGATATCGATCTCGTCGGTGACCTGGCCCAGATCCAGCGTCGACGAGCCGGCGGTGTAGGGGTAGCAGTCGCAGTGCACGCCGTGGGAGCGCGCGGCATCGTCGAGCTTGGCCAGCGCCTTGGGGGCATTGCCCCAGTTGCCGGCCCCGGCGCACTTGAGGTGCGAGATCACCAGCGGTGCCCGCCCGTGCCTGGCGGTGGCGAAGGCCTCGTCCATCGCTTCGGGAAGCCCGGCGAATTCGTCGCGCAGATGCGTGGTATAGACGCCGCCGGCTCGGCCGACCGTCTCGACCAGCGTGTTCATCTCGGCGGTGGGGGCGTGATAGGCGTTGCGATAGGCGAGTCCGGAACTCATGCCCACGGCGCCCTCGGCCAGCGCCGTTTCCAGCTGTTCGCGCATGGCGGCGATCTCGGGATCGCTGGCGGCCCGGTCGAAGCGATCCATCACCTGGCTGCGCAGGCTGGTATGGCCGATCAGCGCCGCCACGTTGACGCTGGGCTGCGCCTGCTCGATCGCCTCGGCGTAGGCGGCGAAGGTCGGGTAGCGGAAATCCTCCGCTCGGCCGAGCAGGTTCATCGGGTCCGGCACTTCGCCGGAAAGTCGCACCGGGCTCGCGCTGATACCGCAATTGCCGACCACCACCGTGGTCACGCCCTGGGACAGCTTGGGCAGCATCTGGGGAGTGCGGATGACATTGGTGTCATCGTGGGTATGCACGTCGATGAACCCTGGCGTCAGCACCAGTCCTTGCGCCTCGACCGTCTCGCGGGCGTCGAGGTGACCCAGATCGCCGATGGCGACGATCCGGTCACCGTCGATCGCCACGTCGGCGAGGAAGGGCTCGCGTCCGCTGCCATCGATGAGGCTGGCGCGGCGAATCAGCAAATCGTGAGACATGGGAGCTCCCGGATTCTCAATCCCCCAGCGGCTGGCGGTTGTCGCCGCCACGATGGGCATCGAGGGTGATCTTGAGTCGTCGTAGCTTGTCGCGGGTGCGCGAGCGGTGACGCAGGGCCAGGCCGAGGGCCAACATGTCGATGGCGGCCATCATGGCGTAGCGCGACGACGACGGAAAATAGATGTAGTCGGTCTCGCGGGCTGCCAGCGGCAGCGTGATATCGGCGACCTTGGCCAACGGCGAGCCGGTAGCGGTAATCGCCAGGACCCGCGCGCCGTATTCATGCGCCAGCTCCGCGGCATCATTGATCTCCGGCGTGTAACCGGTGACCGAAAGCGCGACGACCACGTCGGTAGGCTCCAGGGTCGAGGCGACCATGCGCGGCAGCAGCGCCTGGGGATAGGCGCTGATGGCATAACCGAGCCGCACCAGGCGGAACTGCATCTCCTGGGCCATCACCGTCGAACCGCCGCCGGCGCCGAACACCAGGATCTGGCGGGCATCGTCGAGCATCGCCACCGCGCCCTCGACATCGGCCTGCTCCATCAGCGTGCGATTGAGCGCCAGGGTCTGGGCGGCGGTATCGTAGACCACGCCCAGGCCATCGTCCTCGCTGGCCTCCTGGATGAAACGGCGGCCGGCCGCCAGCGCGCGGGTCAGGCGGGTCTTGAGATCACGCACGTTGCGGCACTCCACCGCCCGAGCGAAACGGGTCACCGTGGCATCGCTCACCTCGGCGCGCCTGGCGATCTCACCGATGCTCGCCTCCGCAACGAAGTCGATATCGTCGAAGATCAGGTTCGCGACCTTTTTCTCCGCCTCGCGCAGGCTCGGCAGGCAAGCGGTGATATGCGACAGGATGTCGATCTGCTGGCTCACGGGGCTGTCCTTCGGCATCACTTCGGAGGCGACTCTGTTCTGATACTTTCTAACCTAAAAATATTTTATTTGAAAGTTATTACCACCCTGCGGCGAAGAATCCCGCCCAAAGTCGTAGACATTGCTGCCCCGAGCGGCTCCAGGAGTCAGGCACAAGAAAGCGCTAGAACGACGACGTCTTGAGAAACGCTTGCAGACGTGGCGACTCGGGGTTCAGGAACAGTCGCTGGGGCGGCCCCTGTTCGGCGATTCGACCGTCCTCCATGAATACGACCTTGTCGGAGACGTCCCGCGCGAATCGCATTTCGTGGGTGACCAGCACCATGGTCATGCCTTCCTGGGCGAGGGATCGAATCGTCTCCAGCACCTCGCCGACCCGCTCCGGGTCGAGCGCGGACGTGGCTTCGTCGAACAGCATCACCTTGGGGCTCATGGCGATCGCCCTGGCGATGGCCACGCGCTGCTGCTGGCCGCCGGAGAGCTGGGACGGCCGATGATCGCGCCGCTCGAGCATGCCCACCCGGTCGAGCCAGTGATCGGCCAACTCGACCGCCTGAGGCCTCGGCATGCCCCGGACCTTGGTCAGGCCGAGCGTGACGTTATCCAGCGCACTCATGTGGGGAAACAGGTTGAAGGCCTGGAACACCATGCCGGTCATCGCTCGCTGACGCGCGACTTCCCGCTCGCCGATGCGGACCCGCTGGCCACGGCGGAGGTGATAGCCAATCGCTTCGCCGCCGATCAGAACGTCGCCCTGGTGAAACTCCTCGAGCAGGTTGAGGCAGCGCAGCAGGGTGGTCTTGCCGGAACCGCTGGCGCCGATGATCGATACGACCTCGCCCTCGGCGACGGTGAAATCGATGCCCTTCAGCACCTCGAGCTCGCCGAAACGCTTGTGTAGATCGCGCACTTCCACGATAGGGGTCATACCGCTCTCCTCGTCGGTTGGTCGAGACGCCGACCGATGAAACGCCCGACCTGCTCGATGGCGAAGTCGATCAGGAAATAGATCACCCCGGCCAGCAGGTAGAACTGCATGTTGAGAAAGTTGTTGCTGATGATCTGCTGGGTCGTGAGCAGCAGCTCGGCGACACCGATCACCGACAGCAGCGTCGAGGCCTTCACCATCTCCACCGCGGCGGTGATCCAGGTCGGCAGGGCGTAGCGCAACGCCTGGGGGAACAGGATGTAGCGGAAGATACCGCCGAAGGTGAGGCCGATGGCGCGGCCGGCTTCGATCTGGCCGCGCGACAGCGACTGCAGGGCGCCTCGCAGTATCTCGCTGACATGGGAGGCGCAGAACAGCGTGAGCGCCAACGCGCCGGCCTGGAAAGCGTTGAGGTTCAGACCCACGGCGGAAGAGACGTAGAACGTCGCCAGTACCAGAACCAGTACGGGCGTCCCGCGGATGATGTCGATGTAGAGGCGAGCGGGCCATCTGAGCGGCTTGCCACCGTAGGTGACGGCGATGCCGATCACGATGCCGAGCACGGTGCCGGCCAGGATCGCGATCAGTGATACGGCGAAGGTGATCGCCGCGCCATGCAGCAGCGCGTCGCGATTGGCGACCACTTCATTCAGAAAGTAATCCCATTCCATGTCAGTTTTTCTCCAGCACCAGTCGCTTCTCCATTGCCCTGAGCACCAGCGTGATGGCGTAGCAGCAGACGATGTAGAGCAGCGAGGCGACGAGCCAGACCTCGATCACCCGGAAGGTCTCGGAGTTGATCTTGCGGGCGTAGAACGTCAGTTCGGGAACCGCGATGGTGGCCGCCAGCGAGGTGTCCTTGAACAGCGAGATGAAGTTGTTGCCGAACGCCGGCAGGGCGTTGCGAAACATGATCGGCAGCACGATGTAGCGCTTGATTCGGAATGACGTCAGCCCGATCGCCTGTCCGGCTTCGATCAACCCTTTGGGAACGCTGAGCAGCCCGCCACGGAAGACCTCCGCCATGTAGGCACTGGCGTAGAGCGACAGGGCCACGATGAAGCTGGTGATCTTGTCCAGCGACAGCCCGAGTTGCGGCATGCCGAAGAACAGGAACAGCACGATCACCAGAATCGGCAGATTGCGAAGGATCGATATCCAGGTAAAGGCCAGGCTGCGTAGCCAGGGGCTGGGGGCGCGGCTGGCAAAGGCCACGACCAGCCCCAGCACGGAGCCGATGGCGATCGACACCAGCGCCAGCAGCAGGCCGAGGCCGATACCACTGAGCAGTACCGGCCACTGCGCCAGGATGGGGGCGAAGTTGAAGTGATAGTTCATGTCAGTCCATCCGCTCGGGGAAGCGGTTCGGGAAAGCGTCGCCGGGCCAGAGAGCGCCCGGCAACGCCTGCGGGCCGGGGGTCAGCGCATTTCGGCGGGGAAGCCGGTCTGCGGTGCGGGAGGACGCTCGCCGAACCACTGTTCGAACGCATCGGCATAGCGCTGGAACTCGACGCCGTACATGGCTTCCTCGAGGGTGGTATTGACGAAGTTCAACCAGCGCTGGTCGTCCGGCGAGACCGCGCAGGCATAGGATTGCGGGTTCCAGCTGTAGCCGGCATCGACATAGCGTCCGGCGTTGTTCTTCATGTACCACTTCAACGTCGACAGATCGGTGGCCACGGCATTGGCGCGACGAGAGTTGAGCGCCTGGTAGATCAGGTTCTGGCTCTCGTACTGGTCGACCTTCGCCTGTGGCAGCGCCTGGTGAACCATCTCCTCGGCATAGACGTTCTGCAGCACGGCGATCGTGATGTCGCTGCCGGCCGCCTTGAGCGCGTCGTAGTCGGCATAGTCGCTACCCTTGAGCATCAGCAGGCCGACGCCTTCCCGGTAGTAGGGCACGGTGAACGCCACCTGCTGGGCGCGGGCCGCCGTGACCGTCATCCCCTGGCAGGAGATGTCGACCTTGTTGGTCAGCAGGTTGGGGATGCGGGCATCCGAGGACTGGTTGACGAAACGGACCTTGCTCGGATCGTTGAACAGGCCCTGGGCCAGAATGTGGCCGATATCGGCATCGAAACCGACGGTCTGGCCGTTGTCGGTGAAATGCCAGGGCGGATTCGAGCTGCCGGTGCCGACGATCAGTTCGCCGCGGTCGAGTACCGTCTGCAAGGTATCGGCCTGGGCGGTCGCGGCGGCAAGAGAGGGGATGAGGGTGAACGCCGCAACGGCGCCCAGCGCTTTGAGGATCGTTTTCATGGAGTGGACTCGTCTTGTTGCTGTTATTTGTCCGATATTTCGGACCGTTGTCCGATTTACCGGATGAAATTATACTGCACCCATCCATCGCCCCTGCGCAAGTGGGTTTTCCGGCCGCAGGCGAGGGCCGCTAGACTGATGCCCAGACAGTCATCAACGAGGTGATATGAGCCGTTCCAGTACTACATCGACGCCGCGAGCTCGTGGCGTCGATCGCGTCATCTCGCTGTGCGAGCAGCTTCACTTGCACCGTCAACCGATGACGCCGAAGGAGTTGATGGCGGCCACCGGCGCGCCGCGATCGAGCGTCTACGAGCTGGTCAACCTGCTCAGTGAAGCGGGCTGGCTGGAGACGGAGAGCGACGGCCGGATCTTCTTCGGCCGGGCAATGCACTACTTCGGTCTCGACTATGCCGACCACAACGATCTGCTGCGCCGTGCCCGGCCCGTGATGCGACAGTTATCGGCGCGTTTCGACGAGACCACCCAGCTGTGCATGCTGGATGGTGACAAGTACACGGTCATGCTCAACGAGAACGGCGCCCGGCCTTTTCGTATCAGCTCCGAAGTCGGGGTGAAGGTGCCGATTCCCTGGACCGCATCCGGCCGGGTGCTGCTCGGCGGCATGAGTCGGGAAGCGATGCTGGAGCTGGTACCAGAGGAGGATTTCACGCTTCCCAGCGGCGAGCGTATCGATATCGATGGGTTCATCGCCGATATCGAGTCGACGCGTCGCCGGGGTTACGCCCTGACCGAAGGGCTGGTCGACAGTTTCGCCTGCTGCATGGCCGTTCCCATCCACGAGGGTGCCGGTCCAGCCCTGGCCACGCTCTGCTTCACCGTCGGCCGTGACGCCGACGAAGCGCGCCGTGAAACCTTGCTTACGGCCTTGCGCGAGGCATCCTGTTCGCTCTCCCGCGAGACCGCCCCCCGCTGACATCCCCATCCGGAGAACAGATCATGAACAAGACGACTCCCCCGGCAACGCGGCAGAAAGGGACCCCAAGGTCGACGCCTGCCCAACTGCTGACCGACGTGCCACTGCCGGCGGCGGCGATACTCGAGACGCCGCTGGCCCACAACCTGGCATGGATGCAGCGCTTCGCCGATGACCACGGTGCCAAGCTCGCTCCTCACGGCAAGACCACCATGGCGCCAGCGCTGTTTCAGCGTCAGCTTGAGGCGGGGGCCTGGGGCATTACCCTGGCCACGGCGGTGCAGACGGTGGCGGCGCATGCCCATGGCATAGCGCGGGTGTTGATGGTCAATCAACTGGTCGGTCGGCCGAACATGGCGCTGGTGGCGGATGCCATCGAGGCGGGCCTGGAGTACTACTGCGTGGTCGACGGCGCGGACAACGTTCGCGACCTGGGGGCATTCTTCGCCGCCAGGAACCTGACACTGAACGTACTGGTCGAGCTGGGTATCGACGGTGGCCGCTGTGGTTGCCGTAATGCCGAGCAGGTCGACGCGCTGGTGGCGGCGATCGCCGCCGAGCCGGCGCTGGCGCTGGTCGGCATCGAGGGTTACGAGGGCATGATCGGCGGCGACGACGAGATCGCCGCGGTACGCGCCTACGGCGAGCGGCTGGTCGATACCGTCAAGACGTTCCGCGCCAGCGGCGCACTCCAGCGCGAGGCGCCGATCGTCACGGCCTCCGGCTCCAAGTGGTTCGATCTGATCGCCGAAGCGTTCGACAAGGCGGAGCTGCGCGAGCACTACACGCCGGTGCTGAGACCGGGCTGTTACGTGGTTCACGATCACAAGCTCTATGCCGGAGCGATGGAGGCGATCAAGGCCCGTGATCCGGCGCTCGAGGGCGAGTTGGAGCCGGCGCTGGAAGTGTTCGCCCATGTCCAGTCGCTACCCGAGCCGGGCCTGGCGATCATCGCCCTGGGCAAGCGCGACATCGGTCACGAGCCGGATCTGCCGTTGCCGCTCCGTCTCTATCGCCGGCTCGACGATGACATTTCGGCGCCCATCGACATCCGCTCGTGGCGAACGACGAAGATCATGGATCAGCACGTCTTTCTCGAGATTCCCGACGGTGCCGAGGTTGCGGTTGGCGATGTCATTGCCTTCGGCACTTCGCATCCCTGTCTGACGTTCGACAAATGGCGGCGGATGCTGCTGGTCGACGAGCGATTGGCGGTGAAGGAGGTGATCGAGACCTGCTTCTGATTGGCGCTGCCGCATTCGCCATTAAAAAAGTGGAAATGGTTTCCATAAATATTGACGCCCGGTCGTCGCTCGCTTAACTTGGCACCCATGAGCGGCGATGACGGGTGGGTCTCGTTGTCGACGGCACTCTCTTGACAGGGTGCGTCGCGCGTCCGGCCGACGAGCCGGTTCGGCAGTCTCGCGATGCACTCCCCGAGCGCTCTTCCGTCGGGATGAGACCTAACGAATCATTGACGGAAGTTTGTGGCGAGCCAATGGCTCGCCTTTTTTATATCCAGCGCATCGATCTCCAGTTCATGTCGAGCGGGTGCCTTGAATTCGCGGGCAAATAAGGAGCAAAACGGCGTTCGGTTGTTTCCTCGTCGTGGGTTACGTCTAATGAAAAGTGCTGACGTCAATTCGACGTATGGCGCATTTCGACTGCCACAAGAGGCCGACAGTGTGAATCATCAAGGACGAAAGCCCGCTCAGGGACATTCGCGGCGCCTGAAAGTGCTCATGGCCGCCAGCCTGGGCATCGCGGGTCTGACCGGTGCCGGTATGGCGCAGGCCCAGCTCGAGGATTTCGAGGTCATGGACAATCCGGCGCAGGCCGAGAAGCCTTTCGAGGGAACCGCCGAACTGGGCTACAACAAGATCAGCGGCAACAGCAACAGCGAGAGTCTGCGCGCCGGGGTCGACATGACCTGGTTCCGGCAGGCGTGGTCCTACAGTTTCAAGGCGGCTGCCAAGAGCGCCAGCGACAACGACGAAACCTCGGCGGAGGAGTATCTGGTCGCCGGGCGGACGCGCTACAACCTTTCTGCCTCCAACTACCTGTTCGGCCTGGCCCGCTGGGACAAGGATCGCTTCTCCGGCTACGACTCCCAGTCGACCCTGGCCGGCGGTTACGGGCGCCAACTGCTGAGCGGTCCGCCGCACTCGCTGGCCGTGGAGATCGGCCCGGGCGTGCGTCACGATGAGTACGAAGAG
This sequence comes from Salinicola sp. CR57, assembly GCF_003206585.1. NCBI lineage: Bacteria > Pseudomonadati > Pseudomonadota > Gammaproteobacteria > Oceanospirillales > Halomonadaceae > Salinicola > Salinicola sp. CR57. Next base: position 323,370 of record NZ_PZJL01000001.1, on the reverse strand, counting down.
GGTGGCCACGACAACGTCGGCCTGCTCTATGCCGGGCTCGACTACGACTGGCAGTTCTCGGAGACATCGAAATTTTCGCAGTCGCTGGCGACAGAGGCTTCCGACGAGAACATCATCGGGCGCTCGGAAACCGCCTTGACGGTGGCGATGAACGACACGCTGGCGCTCAAGGTTTCCTATGAGGTCGAGTTCAACGACAGCCCACCGCCGGGCGCGTCCAGCCAGACCGATACCGCCACGGGGGTGTCGCTGGTCTACAACATGTGATCGGCCGGCGCAGAGATGCCGAACCAGAACGGGGCTTCGGCCCCGTTTTTCATGGCAGCGCTTGGGTGGGGCGCGATTCGACTCAATTCTGGACCGAGATGACCGAGCCGCCGTCGACCCTCACGTTGCTGCCGTTGACGAACGAGGCGTGCTGCGACACCAGCATGGTGATGACGAAGGCCACCTCGTCGGCTTCGCCGCGGCGCTTGGCGACGATCCCGGGGCGCTCCTCCTCCAGAAAGCTCTCGATCGCTTCCTCGAAGGTGCAGCCGAGCGCTTCGGCGCGCTGCTTCATCATGCCGTCGGTCATCGGCGAGGCGACGAAAGCTGGCGCAACCGTGTTGCACAGCACCCCATTGGCGGCTTCCTTGTAGGAGAGATTCTTGACGAATGTGCTGAGCGCCGCCTTGGCGGTATTGTAGACCGCCTCCTCCCAGTAGGGCTGGATGGTGTTTTCCGAGGTCAGGCAGATGAAGCGCCCCCAGCCGCGGTCGCGCATCGGCGGGATGGTCGCTCGCGCCACCCGGACCGCCGAGAAGAAGTCGATTTGCCAGGCGTGTTCGTAATCCTCGTCGCTGAGTTCCAGCGGGTCGCCCTTGGCCCCGGTGACGCCTGCCGTATGGACGACGATATCGATCGCGCCGAAGCGCTCGACGCCCTGGCGAACCAGCGCATCGATTTCGGCCTGATCGGTGACGTCCGCCACGATGCAGAGCGGGTCGCCACCGAGCTCGGCGGCAGCGCTGGAGAGCGCCTCCGAATCGAGATCGCTGAGAACCAGGTTGACGCCTTCGGCGGCGAGCGATTTGGCCGTAGCCAGACCGATACCGCCCTGAGCGCCCGTGATCAGCGCCGTTTTACCGCGAATCGCCAGATCCATGATCAAGCCTCCTTGCCTAATGCGGGATGGGTGCGAAGGGATACCGAGTTCGCGCCTCCAGCATGGTCGAGCTTGTCGGTTCCCGCCAATCCCGGCCAGGGCGGATCGCCTTGCGGGGGCGGGCTGGAGACGCAAGAATGGAGCTTCTCACGCCAGCTCGTGATTCAAGCCGCGGGAAAAGCGGTGACATTCTGATTGCAGGGAACGCCATGACATTCCGTTATCTCTCGACGGCGCTGACTCTCGGCGCCGCCATGCCCGGCGTCGTGCTGGCGCAGCCCGCGCCGGCAACGTCCTCGTCCGGCGCGCAGCCCCAGGCGCAGCCGGTGATCGAGATCACTGCGCCACGGCTTGCCCGTGAGCTTTACGCGACGCCTGCCGCGGTCTCGGTGGTCGATCGTGACGAGATCCAGCAGGGCCAGCAGCGTGTCCGCCTGGACGAATCGTTGGTCACGGTCCCCGGTCTCTTTCTGCAGAATCGCGACAATTTCGCCCAGGGGCAGCGAATCTCCATCCGCGGCTTCGGCGCCCGTGCGCCCTTCGGTGTGCGCGGGATCACCGTCGTTGTCGATGGTATTCCCTACACGCTGCCGGACGGTCAGGCCCAGCTCGATGCCATCGATCTCGACAGCGCCGAGCGCATCGAGGTGATTCGCGGTCCTGCGGCCGTCCAGTACGGTAACGCCGCCGGCGGCGTGATCAGCGTGACGACCGCCAATGGCAGCGATGACCCGGGTAGCCACATTCGGGTGGAAGGCGGCAGTGACGGTTATCAGAAGTACGCGGTCAGCAACGGCGGGGTGAACGGGCCGTGGTCCCACCACGTCAGCGTGTCGGCGCTCAATGTCGATGGCTATCGCGATCACAGTTCGACCGAGAAGTATCTGCTCAACGCCAAGTTGCGCCGCGAGCTGGGCAGCGACCGTGCGCTGACGGCGATCGTCAACCTGCTCGACAACCCTCGCTCGGAAGATCCGGGCGGCTTGACCCGCGAGCAGGTCCACGAGGATCGCGATCAGGCAGGGCGTTTTACCGAGGCTTACGACACCGGCCAGTCGGTCGATCAGCAGGTGCTAGGCCTGCAGTACGAGGATCTGTCGGCCGGTCCGGGGGAGTTCTACCTCAAGGGGTTCTATCTCAAGCGGGATTTCGAACAGCAGTTGCCTTACCCCGGCGATAGCCTGATCGACTATCAGCGCGACTACTATGGCGCCAGCGCCGAGTATCACCAGACGCTCGACGTGGGCGACATGCCGCTGCGCTATGTGGCGGGGCTCGACCTGGCGCGTCAGCAAGACGATCGCGGACGCAAGAACGTCGCCTTCAATGGCGATGTCACCGGCAAGGTCGCCGATGAGACCCAGACGGCCACTTCGGTCGGCACCTTCCTGCAGGGCGACCTCGATCTCACCGAGCGCTGGACGCTGTCGCTGGGAGGGCGCTACGACCGGGTCGATCTCGATATCGATGACGACTATCTCAGTGACGGTGACAACGGCGGCGATCGGACTTTCCATCAATGGAGCGGCTCGGCCGGGTTGAGCTATCGCTATCGCCGCAACCATCAGGTCTACGTCAATACCGGTACCGCCTACGAGACGCCAACCTTCTCCGAGTTCGCCAACCCTGCCGGCATCGGTGGTTTCAATCCGGATATCGAGCCGCAGAGATCCTGGAATCGCGAGATCGGCCTGCGCGGCAATTTCGACAACGGTCTCGACTACGACGTGGCGTTGTTCTCGGTGCGCGTGCGCGACGAGCTGGTGCCCTACGAGGGCGATGATGGACGCACCTTCTACGAGAACGCCGGCGACAGCGATCGTGACGGACTCGAGGTCGCGCTCGGCTGGCAGTTCGATCCGAGCTGGCGAGTCGACAGCGCCTTGACGCTGGCCCGCTACGAGTTCGACAGCTACGACAGCGACGCGGTCGACTACGGTGGTAATCGTATCCCCGGCCTGCCGGAGCAGACCTGGGTCAATCGATTGACCTGGCAGGGGCTGGATCGGCGCTTCGCGGCGCTCGAGACGCAGTACGTCGGCGATATGGTGGCCGACAACGCCGGCGACGTTCACGTCGGCGACTACTGGCTGGTCAACCTGCGTGGGGGGGATGGCTGGCGTCTGGGCGGCGATACCGTGCTCAAGCTCTACGGTGGCATTCGCAACCTGTTCGACGTCGAGCATTACGCCAACGTGCGTATCAATGCCAGTAACGACCGCTATTTCGAGCCGGCACCGGGGCGAACGGTCTATGCTGGTATCGGAGTCGACTTCTAAGGCATCGCTGGCCGATGCCACGAGGTGGAAAATACCAGAGCGGCGACAGCGTATCGCCGCCATCATCGATGATTCAAGGAACCGTTATGCGCACTCTCGTCCCGTTTGTCGGAGCCCTGGTCCTGCTCTCCCTCGTCAGCGGCTGCACGTTCAACCGCTACAACGATGGCCATCGCGAGGTGAAGCCCGGCGTACCCCAGGAAGGGCCGACCAGCAACCCGGCAGACGCCTCCCGCGGCCAGAATGGTACTGGCGAACTGCCCTAGGCGGCGATGATTGTCGAGACCTGACGCAACAAGCCGCCCGCGGGCGGCTTGTCGGTCGACGGCGCATCGCGGCGGCTATCAGGCCTGATAGTCGCTCTCGGAGTAGAGCACCCGCAGGCGCAGGGTGTGGTTCACCTGCTTGAGCGCTTCCAGCGCCTGCTTGCCGTAGGCCTTGTCGACGTCGATGACGACGTAGCCGACCTTGTCGTTGGTCTGCAGGAACTGGCCGGCAATATTGATGCCGTTCTCGGAGAGCACACGGTTGATCTCGAAGAGCACGCCGGGCACGTTCTCGTGGATATGCAGCAGGCGGTGCTTGTCCGGATGCGACGGCAGCGCCACTTCGGGGAAGTTGACCGAGGTGATGGTGGTGCCGTTGTCGGAGTAGGTGACCAGCTTCTCGGCGACCTCGATGCCGATGTTCTGCTGGGCTTCCAGGGTCGAGCCACCGATGTGCGGCGTCAGGATCACGTTGTCGAGCCCGCGTAGCGGCGAGGTGAACTCCTCGTCGGCACCCTTGGGTTCGACCGGGAAGACGTCGATCGCCGCGCCCAGCAGCTTGCCGCTTTTGAGCGACTCGGCCAGCGCGTCGATATCCACGACCGAACCGCGCGAGGCGTTGATCAGAATACCGCCCTGCTTCATCAGCGCGATCTGTTCGGTACCGATCATCCAGCGGGTGGAGGGCAGGTCCGGCACGTGCAGCGTGACCACGTCGGCGCGGGCGAGCAGCTCTTCCAGGCTGCCCACCTGGCGCGCATTGCCCATGGCCAGCTTGGTCACCACATCGTAGTAGAGCACGTCGAAGCCGAGCCCTTCGGCGAGCACGGAGAGCTGGGCCCCGATGCTGCCGTAGCCGATGATCCCCAGTGTCTTGCCGCGCGCCTCGTGGGAGTTCTTGGCCGACTTGAGCCAGCCGCCCTGGTGGGCGCGGGCATTCTTCTCGGGAATGCCGCGCAGCAGCATGATCGTCTCGGCCAGGACCAGCTCCGCCACCGAGCGGGTGTTGGAGTAGGGCGCATTGAATACCGGGATGGCGCGCTTGAGCGCCGCATCGAGATCGACCTGATTGGTGCCGATGCAGAAACAGCCGACGGCGGTCAGCCTTTCCGCCGCGGCGAAGACCCGCTCGGTGAGCTGCGTCCGGGAGCGAATGCCGATGAAGTGCACGTCGCGGATCTTGTCGATCAGATCCTCTTCGGTCAGCGACGTGGAGAGCGTCTCGATACTGGTGTAACCCGCGTTCAGCAGCGTGTCCACGGCGGACTGATGAATGCCCTCGAGCAGGAGGATCTTGATCTTGCTCTTGTCCAGAGACGTCTTGGCCATTGGTGGATCAACCCTTCTTCATCGGCTTGTGGCGACGGTGGCATGACGAGCGGCGTCGCATTCATGGGAAGATCTGGCGAACCAGGGCGGGGAGCCCCCGACTCGGTGGCGCCAGCGGGCGCATAGCTTAACACAGGCACCGCCGGGCACGATGAAAATGACGCGGCTTCGACGTGAAGCGCATGCATTGCCAAGTGCGCTGCCGAGCCCTGCCTGGGCGGTCGCGAGGGCGTCGGGCCGGATTTGCCGCCGGGGGCAGACGCCCCCCCCGGGCGGCGGTGTATACTGGGAAGCCGTTTCCGAACTGGCGTGGCGTTATCCGGACGTTCGCGCCTCGATGAGAGCTCCCGGCGCCATCTGGATGGCCGCGAGCGATGACACGAGAGCCCCATGCCCGACAAGATGGCTGACAAGGACGTTTCCCAGGACGACCCCAAGGACTTCGCCGCGACGCTGGATCGGCTCGAGACGCTGGTGGCTCAGCTCGAATCCGGCGAACTGACGCTGGAAGCCTCGTTGAGCGCGTTCGAGCGTGGCGTCCGGCTGACACGAGATGCCCAGCACCGCCTCGACAGTGCCGAGCTCAAGGTCCAGGCCCTGCTCGAGCAGGGCGATGGCAGCCTGCAGCCCGTGCCGTTCGAGACCCGGGAGCCGGACCATGAGCGCTGATCAACCCGGCGTCGCGGCGGTGATCGACGCGGCGCGGTCACGTAGCGAGCGCGTGTTGACCGGCTGGCTCGATCGCCAGAACGGCAGTTGCGCCACCCTCGACGATGCACTCCGGTACAGCGTGCTGGGGTCCGGCAAGCGGCTGCGTCCGGTGCTGGTCTATCTCGCCGGCCGTGCGCTCGGGGCCGAGGACGACACGCTGGATGCGCCGGCGGCGGCGATCGAGATGATCCATGCCTATTCGCTGGTTCACGACGATCTGCCGGCGATGGACGACGACGACCTCCGCCGCGGCCGACCGACGGTCCATCGCGCCTTCGACGAGCCGCTGGCCATTCTGGCCGGCGATGCGCTGCAGACACTGGCGTTCGAGGCGCTCGCCTCCAGGCCGCACCCGCGGCTGGCGGCGCTGATCACCACGCTCGCCCGGGCCGCCGGTCGGGATGGCATGGCGGCGGGGCAGGCGATCGATCTCGGTGCCGTCGGCGCCCCGATGGATCTCGCGGCACTGCAAATGATGCACCAGCACAAGACGGGGGCGTTGATCCGTGCCGCCGTGCGCCTGGGCGCGCTGGTCGCGGTCGAGGAGTCCGATCCCAGGGTGGTGGCGCTGGACAATTACGCCGCGGCGATGGGGCTGGCGTTCCAGATTCACGACGACGTGCTCGACGTCACCGGCGACACCCGGACGCTGGGCAAGACCTCCGGCGCCGACGCGCGCCGCGACAAACCGACCTATCCTGCTCTTCTCGGTGTCGCACAGGCCCGTGAGCGCGCGCTCCACCTTCTCGACGAGGCGCTCGAGGCCCTGCAGCCGCTGGGCGAGGCAGGCCTGCCACTGGCGGCTCTGGCCCGTTTCATGATCGATCGCGATCACTGACCCGGTAACGACATTTTATGAAGCTGTTCGATGAAATCCCCACTCGGCGCCCATTCACCCCGCTGCTCGACACGCTCGAGTCGCCTGCGGGCCTGCGCACGCTGTCGCTGACCCAGCAGCGACAGGTCGCCGACGAGCTGCGCGCCTACCTGCTCTACAGCGTAGGCTGCAGTGGCGGCCATTTCGGTGCCGGCCTCGGCGTCGTCGAGTTGACCGTGGCGCTGCACCGCGCGCTGGAAACACCTCACGATCGCTTACTGTGGGACGTCGGCCATCAGGCCTATCCGCACAAGATTCTGACCGGACGCCGCGAGGCGCTGGCGAGCATCCGCCAGTATGGCGGCCTGGCGGCGTTCCCGCGGCGTGAAGAGTCGCCGTTCGACACCTTCGGCGTCGGCCATTCGAGCACCTCGATCTCGGCAGCGCTGGGCATGGCGCTGAGCGCCCGGACCAAGGGCGAGAAACGTCGCGTCTGCGCGGTGATCGGCGACGGCGCGCTGACCGCCGGCATGGCGTTCGAGGCGCTGGCCCACGCCGGCCACGTCAACGCCAACCTGCTGGTCGTGCTCAACGACAACGAGATGTCGATCTCGGAAAACGTCGGTGGCATGGCGAGCTACCTGACCCGGATCCTGACCAGCAAGCCCTACACCGCCATGCGCGAGAACGGCAAGCGGGTCCTGTCCCATCTACCCGGCGCGCTGGAGCTCGCCCGGCGTACCGAAGAGCACGTCAAGGGCATGATCAGCCCGGCGACGCTGTTCGAGGAGATGGGCTTCAACTATCTCGGGCCGATTGACGGCCACGATCTGGCGGCGTTGAACCAGGCGCTGGAGACCGTGCGTGATCTCGACGGCCCGCAGTTTCTCCACGTCCGCACCCGCAAGGGGCGTGGCTTTCGTCCGGCGGAAGCCGACCCGATCGGCTTTCATGCGATCACCAAGCTGGAAAAGACGCCACCGCCGCCGCCGCAAGTGGATGCCATCACGCCGCCGGCGGCTGCCATGAGCGCTGCCGGGGCGTCGGCGCACTCGACCCCGCGTCCGAAGCCGAGAAAGTATTGCAACGTCTTCGGCGACTGGCTGTGCGACATGGCGGCCGAGGATCCGAGACTGATCGGGATCACGCCCGCGATGCGCGAAGGCTCCGACCTGATCCGCTTCTCGCAGACCTATCCAGAGCGTTACTACGACGTGGCGATCGCCGAGCAGCATGCGGTGACGCTGGCGGCCGGCATGGCCTGCGAGGCGATGAAGCCGGTCGTCGCGATCTACTCGACCTTCCTGCAGCGCGGCTACGATCAGCTGATTCACGATGTTGCCGTCCAGCACCTCGATGTGACCTTTGCCATCGATCGCGCCGGTCTCGTCGGCGAGGATGGCCCCACCCATCACGGTGCCCTGGATCTCTCCTACCTGCGCTGCGTGCCGGACATGATCATCCTGGCGCCGGCGGACGAGGCCGAGTGCCGGGCGATGCTGTCGACCGCCTACCATCACCCCGGCCCCGCCGCGGTGCGCTATCCGCGCGGTACCGGTCCCGGCAGCGAGCTGCCGACGGATCTGGCCGCTAGGGTGCCGATCGGCAAGGCCGAACGGCGGCGTGATTCGACCGCATCGGAGAAACGCGTTGCGCTGTTGGCCTTCGGCAGTCTCAACACGCCGGCGGCCGAGGTCGCCGAGCATCTCGACGCGACACACCTCAACATGCGCTCGGTCAAGCCGCTGGATCGGGAGGCGATCCTGGCGGCCGCACGGGATCACGACCTGCTGGTGACGCTGGAGGAGAACGTGGTGGCCGGCGGCGCTGGCAGCGGCGTCAACGAACTGCTGGCGGCGGAAGGCGTCGAGGTCCAGGTGCTCAACCTGGGCATTCCCGATGCTTTCGTCGAACATGGCAAGCCCGCCGAGCTACTGCGCGATTGCGGCCTGGACGCCACGGGAATCGAGGCCGCCATCCGCCTACGCTTGAACACCAACAACGACCGATAGGACTTTCATGTCAATTGCCATTCTGATCGGCGCCGTCATCGGCTATCTCTTCGGCAAGCTGCCGGGCCTTCTGATCGGTGCCGCCATCGGCTGGTGGATCAGCCGCAAGCTGCGCAGCTCGCTGGTGGGGCGCGTCGTCAATATCCAGCACCAGTTCCTGGAGTCGACCTTCGCGGTGATGGGTTGCGTGTGCAAGGTCGACGGCCATATCACCCAGGACGAGATCCGCACCGCCGAGATGCTGTTCGATCGTCTCAATCTGAGCGGACAGATGCGCGAGCGGGCCAAGGCGGCCTTCAATCGCGGCAAGTCGCCGGAGTTCGACCTCGACGCCGAGGTGGAAACGGTACGCCGCGTCACCGGTGGCCAGCGCGCGCTGCTGCAGGTGTTCTTGCAGGTGCAGCTGGCGGCGATCGCCGCCGACGGCCAGATGCACCCCGCCGAGCACGACATGCTGCTTCGCGTGGCCCGGGGTCTCGGCTTCTCCGAAGCGGAGATCCAGCAGATCGAAGCGATGTTGCGCGGTGGCGCCCAGCAGGGTGCCGGCGGGGCGAGCAGCGGTAAGTCGCTGGAGGACGCCTATCGCGTGCTGGGCGTCTCCGAGGACGCCTCCGACGCCGAGCTCAAGCGCGCCTATCGCAAGCTGATGAGCGAGAACCATCCCGACAAGCTGGCCGGCAAGGGGTTGCCGGAGAGCATGCGCGAGATGGCCAAGGAGCGGACCAGCGAGATCAGCAACGCCTACGATCTGATCAAGAAGACACGGGAGCAGCGCGCGGGCTGAAGCCGTCTCGCGCCGATATCGGTCGCTATTGTCTCGTGGCAGGTAACACGCTTAGATAGAGGTTCGAACGCCGAGACTCCCACCACAGGGACGTGACTGGATGCCAGCGAAGGCCGATCTCTACCGCACTGCCGCCCGCATGCTGGGCACGATCGACAAGAGTGGATGGATACTGCGTTACCGCTACGGCGACCGAAGACTGCTCGAGGACGTGGTGTTGCCCGCGCTCGACCGCGACCCGGCGGTGGAGTCTTTGCTGCTCGTCGGGTGTGCCTGGTATACCCGCCACTATCCGGCGCTGCTGCCGCGCAAGCGGGTGATGACCATGGAGATCGATCCTGCCAAGGCGGCTTTCGGTGGTGACCCGCACATCGTCGCCAACATGACCGACATTACCGAGCACATCGCTCCGGCAAGCCTCGATGCGGTCATCTGCAACGGTGTACTGGGATGGGGGCTGGACGAGCCCGACGCGGTGGAAACGGCTTTTGCTGGTGCGGCGGCATGCCTCAGGCCCGGCGGCCTGTTCCTGCTGGGGTGGAACGACGTACCGCCGCGTAACGACTGCCCGCCCGACTCCATCGCCGCGCTGGATGGATTGGAGATCGCCGACATTCCCGGCCTCGACACCCACTCGCTGGTTGCCCTAGAGCGCAACCAGCACTGCTATCAAGCGTATCGCAAGCCCGAAGGCTGATCAGGCCGCCTTCACGCCCGCCCAGAATACCGACCAGACGCCTTCGAACCGGCGCTCCAGTTCAGGCCTTTCATACATGAAGGTTTCCGATAGCAGCCCATCGACGACGCAGTAGAAGGCGGCGACGAAGTGATCGTAAGCCAAGGTCTCGCGCAGGGCGCCGGTTCGGTGTCCTGCCTGGACGAAGGCGAGCAGGCGCCGATCGATTCGTGATTCGCCCTGCTCGGTGATCGCCTCGGTCTCGTCGACGAGGTCGTGGGGAGGAAACAGCAGGAAGCGCTTGTAGAAAACGCCTTGATGCTCACGATAAGCGAACGTGGCGCACTGCTGCAGCAGGTGTCGTAGCCGCTGTTCGAACGGGGCGTCCACCATCTCGGCCAGGCTGGCGTCGATCAGCGCGATCATGTCGTCGTCGGCATCGCGGGACAGCTCCAGGAACAGCGCGGCCTTGCTGTCGAAGTGATTGTAGATCGAGGGCTTCTTGATGCCCGCTGCGGAGGCGATCTGGGCCAGCGTCGTGGCTTCGTAGCCGTGGCGAGCGAACAGCGAGAGGCCGATCTGCTTGAGGCGGTCGCGGGTCTTCAAGGGTCGTCTTCCATTGGGACAGAGAGCGTAGCTTGCCAAGTTTGATGGGGCGAAATAAACTAACGACCGTTAGTTAGTCATTCTTTGCCGATGGGTGCAAGTCATGATGCGACCGCAGTGGATTATCCTGCCGCTGGCGGGCCTGGCCGAGGTCGGCTGGGCAGCCGGCCTGAAGCATGCCGAAACCGTGCCGGACTGGGTGCTCACCGTCGTGCTCGCGGTCACCAGCCTGTGGCTGGCCTCGCGGGCGGTGCGCTACATGCCCACCAGCACCGTCTATACGGTCTTCGTCGGCCTGGGCGCGGCGGGCACGGCCGTCGCCGACTGGCTGCTGTTCGGCGTGGCGTTTCACTGGCCGGTCCTGGCCTTCATCGCGCTGCTGCTGACCGGCGTGATCGGATTGCAACGGGTGAGCGACTGATGGAACCGACCACACTGCACTGGATCGCCCTGCTGGTGTCGGGCGCTTTCGAGATCGTCGGCGTCGCCGGCTTCGATCGCCTCAATCGCGGCCAGCGTCTGCACGGCCTGCTGCTGCTCGTCGTCGGTTTCGGCAGTTCGCTGGGCCTGCTGTCGATCGCCATGCGCTCGATCGACATGGGCGTGGCCTATGCCATCTTCACCGGGATCGGCACCCTCGGCAGTACGCTGATGGGCATGCTGCTGTGGGGTGAGTCGCGCAGACCGCTGCGCCTCGCCTTCGTGGGGATGATCGTCTCGGCAGTGGTGGGGTTGAAGCTGGTGAGCTGAGTCATTCTTGATCGAGAGCTTGCGCTGGGATCGGGGCGTCACGGCTGGCGGCATCGGCACAAGCCGCCTAGGCTGACAGGTCGCTGTTCACTCGTTCACGGAGTTCGTTCATGCCGCCTGTCCTGCACACCATCGTCGTCGGCATCATCAGCTATCTGGTCCTGATCGCCATCATCCGGCTCTCCGGCAAGCGCACGCTATCGAAATGGAATGCCTTCGATTTCGTGGTCACCATCGCCTTGGGGTCGACGCTGTCGACGGCGCTGGTGTCCACGCAAGTATCGCTGGCGCAAAGCATCACTGCCTTCCTGTTGATCGTGCTGTTGCAGTTCGCGATCACGTTCACGTCCGTCCGCTCCCGCGCGATCAAGAACCTGGTCAAGTCGCAGCCGGCGCTGCTGCTTTTCCAGGGGTGTTTTCAGCAGGCGACCATGACCCGGGAGCGCGTCGCCGAAGCCGAGGTACGCGCCGCCATCCGCGAGAACGGCATCGCCGACGTCGAAGGCGTCCATGCCGTGGTGCTGGAGACCGACGGCACCTTCAGCGTGATTCCGGACGCTGGCCGCAGCGACTCGGCGCTGCAGGGAGTATCGGGCCTGCCGTTCTCCCGGAGCTGACCGCGCGCCGGTTCCCACCGCGCGGCCTGGTTCAGCGAACCTCCTGCGTCGATGGCGGCGCGGCTTCCGCTTCCAGGAAGCCGCCGGACTGGCGCCGCCACAGCCGCGCGTAGAGACCGTTGTGGCGGATCAATTCGGCATGGCTGCCCTGTTCGACGATGCGCCCTTGCTCCATCACCACCAGCCGGTCCATGGCCGCGATGGTGGAGAGCCGGTGAGCGATGGCGATCACCGTCTTGCCCCGCATCAACTGGTCGAGGTTTTCCTGGATCGCCGCCTCGACATCGGAGTCCAGCGCCGAGGTAGCCTCGTCGAGGATCAGGATCGGCGCATCCTTGAGCATCACCCGGGCGATGGCGAGCCGCTGGCGCTGGCCGCCCGAGAGCTTGACCCCGCGCTCGCCGACATGCGCCTCGAACCCCTCTCGACCGTTAACGTCGCGCAGTGACTCGATGAAGTCCGAGACGTGGGCCTGCTTCGCCGCCTGCCAGGCCATCTCGTCGCTGGCGTCGGGGCGACCGTAGAGCAGGTTGTCGCGCACCGAGCGGTGCAGCAGCGAGGTGTCCTGGGTGACCATGCCGATCTTGGCGCGCAGGCTCTCCTGGGTGACCTCGGCGATATCCTGGCCGTCGATGCGGATGGCCCCGCCCTCCAACTCGTAGAAACGCAGCAGCAGGTTGACCAGGGTCGACTTGCCGGCGCCGCTCGGGCCGATCAGGCCGATCTTCTCGCCGGGCCGGATGGTCAGCGACAGGTCGTCGATCACGCCGCCACCCTTGCCGTAGTGGAAGCGGATATGGTCGAACGCGATCTCGCCGCGATCGATGGCCAGCGGCCGGGCCTCGGGTGCGTCCTCGATCTGGCGCGGCAGCGACAGCGTCGCCATGCCGTCCTGGACCGTGCCGATATTCTCGAACAGGCCCGAAACCTCCCACATGATCCACTGCGACATGCCCCACAGCCGCATCACCAGGCCCAGCGCCACGGCGACGGCACCCACGCTGATCGCTTCCCCCAGCCACAGCGCGATGGAGAGCCAGCCGACACTGAACAGCAGTAGCGCATTGAGCAGGTAGAGCATTCCGTAGAGCCCTGTCACCAGGCGCATCTGGCGGTAAACGGTGACCAGGAAACCGTGCATGCCCTCCTTGGCGAACGACGCCTCCCGCTGGGCATGGGAGAACAGCTTGACGGTCTGAATGTTGCTGTAGCTGTCGACGATGCGTCCGGTCATGCGCGAGCGGGCGTCGGCCTGGGATTTCGACACCCGGCCCATGATCGGCACGAATACCCGCAGCAGCACCAGGTAGCCGGCCAGCCAGGCCACCAGCGGCATCGCCAGGCGCCAGTCGGCATTGCCCACCAGCAGCAGCGTGCCCAGGAAATAGACGCTGACGTAGTTGAGCACGTCGAACAGCTTGATCACGCATTCGCGCACGGCCAGCGAGGTCTGCATCACCTTGGTGGCGATGCGTCCGGCGAACTCGTCCTGGTAAAAGTGCATCGACTGGCGCAGCAGGTAGCGGTGCGCCTGCCAGCGGATACGCATGGGGAAGTTGCCCATCATCGTCTGCTGCTGGAACAAAGAGTGCAGCCACACCATGCCCGGCAGCAGGATCAGCACCACGAAGGCCATGCCGGCCAGTTTCCAGCCCTGGTTGGCCAGGAACGTCTCCCGATCCTGGGCGGCAAGCCAGTCGACGATGTTGCCGAGAAAGCCGAACATCCATACCTCGATGCCAGCGATCAGTGCCATCAGCGCCGTCGCCGTCAGCAAGTAAGGCCAGGCACCACGGGTGTAGTGGAGGCAGAAGGCGACCAGGGTATCGGGGGGACGCTGAGGTTCCTGGGGCGGAAAGGGATCGAGGCGGTTTTCGAACCAGCGAAACATGGCAATCCTGGAGTCTGGTTTCATGATCGGGGCGACGACTCGCGAGCGCGGTCGTTCGGTCGCCCGGGGGCAGCCTTGATTGTACGCCGGTTCGGCTACCCTGGAGTCATCGATTGGCCCCTGCGTGGCCTGGCTTAACTGCCGGAGACGAGGGTAACCACGGCAGCTGGCGGCGGTCGAGCGTGTCGAGAACTGCCCCGGCTCGGCGGTTGAGGCGTATCGGATGGCATGGTGTCGCTCGCTTGCGAGAAGGTTGGAATCGCTGCACTCTAATTCCTCAAGCAAGCTTGAGGTCAAGCGTGGAACATGACGACGAGAGCACCGCGGAGGGGGGCGATCTCCGCCACCAAACAGGCTTTGAGCGTCGGTGATGTGGCCCGGCGAAGCGGCGTTGCGGTATCGACGCTGCACTTCTACGAGACCAAGGGGTTGATCCACAGCTGGCGCAATGCCGGCAATCAGCGGCGCTATACCCGAGACGTGCTGCGCCGTGTGGCGGTGATCAAGATCGCCCAGCGTACCGGTGTGCCGCTGACGGAAATCCGCGAGGCACTGGCAGCGCTACCCGACTCGCGCACCCCCACGGCGGCGGACTGGCGGCGGCTGTCGGAGCGCTGGCGCGCGGCCCTGGACGAACGCATCGCCCAGCTCACCCTGCTGCGCGACCAGCTCGATGGCTGTATCGGCTGCGGTTGCCTGTCGCTGTCGCAGTGTCCGTTGCGCAATCCAGGCGACGTGCTGGGCGGTAACGGGGGCGATTGATAGCGTCTGGAGCGAGATCGCCGGAGGCCAGTTCAGGTCTCGAACGGCAGCACTGCGGTGTAGACGGCCAGGAAGTGACAGACGCTGCCACCGATGACGAACAGGTGCCAGATCGCGTGATGGAACGGGATTGCCCGGATGGCGTAGAAGATCACGCCCACGGTGTAGGTGATGCCGCCAGCCACCAGCAGGGCGAGGCCGTTGGGGGATAGCTGGGCGGTGAGGCTGTCGGAGGCGATCAGGATCAGCCAGCCCATGATCAGGTAGATGAACACGCGCAGTATGTCGAATCGATGGGGCCAGATCAGACGCAGCGCGATACCGCCGAGTGCCAGGCTCCAGATGACGGCAAACAGCGCCCAGCCCATCGGCCCGCGCAGGTTGACCAGCAGGAAGGGGGTGTAGGTGCCGGCGATCAGCAGGTAGATGGCGCAGTGATCGAAGGCCTGGAAGACGCGCTTCAGGCGCTGGCCGCGAAAGCCGTGGTAGAGGGTCGAGGTGGTGTAGAGCAGCAGCAGGCAACTGCCGTAGAGCGAGACGCTGACGATCTTCCAGGGGTCGACGTGGGCGGCGACGCTGGCGAGCACGATCAATACGATCATGCCGACGAGACTCAGCGCCGCGCCGATGCCGTGGCTGATGCTGTGCAACCACTCCTCTAACCGGGAGAATTCGTCGGGTTCATGCGCGCTGGCGGACTCTGGCGGCTGATCGGACATGATTTTCGAGACCTCACTGTTCGAGGCGGCTGCCACTACGGCGGCAGAATTCGGAAAGCTGTCTCTTATGTGACTGAATCGAGACCTCGGCGTTCAGTCTGTGTGGCCATGATGACGCCAATATGACGCCGGCAGAAGTTCGCGGGTGAGGAAGCGGTCGTTCAGGCGTCGCGTTCTATATCCACGTCGCTGGCGGGCGTGAAATCGTCGAGATCCATCATGTGGTCGAGCTTGCCGACCTTGGTGGTCAGGTAGTGCTCGTTGAACGGGTTGCGACCGGTGGTGATCGGCAGGCGCTCGTGGATCTCGACGCCATCCTGGCTCAGCGCCTCGACCTTGCGCGGGTTGTTGGTCATCAGCCGCAGCGACCGAATGCCCAGATGTTCCAGCATCGGCACACAGATATCGTAGCGGCGCTGGTCGGCACCGAAACCCAGGCGCTCATTGGCTTCGACGGTGTCGGCGCCATCGTCCTGCAGCGCATAGGCACGGATCTTGTTGAGCAGGCCGATGCCGCGGCCTTCCTGACGCAGGTAGAGCAGGGCGCCGCGCCCCTCGTCGGCGATCCGCTTGAGCGCTTCCTGAAGCTGATAGCCGCAGTCGCAGCGCATCGAGAACAGGGCATCGCCGGTCAGGCATTCGGAGTGCACCCGCGCGAGCACCGGTTCCGACGTGGTGACGTCGCCAAGGGTGAGCACGACGTGCTCCTTGCCGGTGGCCTCTTCCTGGAAGCCGTGCAGCATGAACGTCGCCCAGGGAGTGGGTAGTTGCGATGCGGCGATGAAGCGGATCGTCACGATGACCTCGCGGTAGGAGGGGCTCCGGCGTCGAATGCTGGCCGAGAGCGCCGGACAATTAAAAAGGGCGGCATTATAACAGGCCTGGCGGCCGATCCGTTACAATGCCGGCAAATCTCGAACGCAAAAGGCTGTCATGACTCTGTCCCGTGATTCCCAGTCGCAGGCGCTTTCCGACGCTGTCCAGCCGCCGGCGCTGCATAACGACCGCCTGCTGCGGGCGTTGGCCCGCCAGCCGGTGGACCGCACGCCGGTCTGGATGATGCGACAGGCGGGCCGTTATCTGCCGGAGTATCGTCAGACCCGGGCCCACGCCGGCAGTTTCATGGATCTGTGTCGCAACGCCGAACTGGCCTGCGAGGTAACGCTGCAGCCGCTCGAGCGTTATCCGCTGGATGCCGCCATTCTGTTCTCGGATATCCTGACCATTCCGGACGCCATGGGTCTCGGGCTCTATTTCGAGACAGGTGAAGGCCCCAAGTTCCGCAAGACGGTGCGCTCCGCCGCCGAGGTGGCCGCGCTGAGCGCGCCGAACGCCGAGCGCGATCTCGACTACGTGATGAACGCCGTCTCCACGATCCGTCGCGAGCTCGGTGGCCGGGTGCCGCTTATCGGCTTTTCCGGTAGCCCGTGGACGCTGGCGACCTATATGGTCGAAGGCGGCTCGAGCAAGGATTTCCGCCACCTCAAGGCGATGCTCTACGGCGACCCCGACACCCTTCATGCGTTGCTCGGCGTACTCGCCACCGCGGTCACCGACTACCTGAATGCCCAGATTCGCGCCGGCGCCCAGGTGGTGCAGATCTTCGACACCTGGGGCGGGTCATTGTCGACGCCGGCCTATCGCGAGTTCTCCCTGGCCTACATGCAGCGCATCGTCGATGGCCTGATTCGCGAGCACGACGGCCGCCGGGTGCCGGTGATCCTGTTTACCAAGAACGGCGGGCAGTGGCTCGAGTCGATCGCCGACAGCGGCTGCGACGCGGTGGGCCTGGACTGGACCACCGAGCTGAGCGACGCCCGTCGGCGCGTCGGCGAACGGGTGGCGCTGCAGGGCAATCTCGACCCCAACGTGCTGTTTGCGCCGCCGTCGCGGATCCGCGAGGAGGTTGCCCGCATCCTCGAAAGTTTCGGCCCGGGCGAAGGTCATGTCTTCAACCTGGGACACGGCATCAGTCAGTTCACCGATCCGGATCACGTCACGGCGTTCATGGATGCCCTGCATGAGCTCAGCCCCGCCTATCATCGATGAGTCCGCTGGCGGCGAGGCCGGCAATGGCCTGCTGCTGTTCGATGCCGACTGCCCGTTCTGCCGGCGTTCGGTTCGCTGGCTGCTGGCCCGCGAAAGGCCGGACAGCCGGCTGCGCATCGCGGGGCTGGAGGGCTCGGTCTCGCATCGGCTCGGTGAGCATTTCGGCATCGATTTCGCGCGTTCAGACAGCATCTGGTGTTTCGCCGACGGCGAACCCCGCCGTAACAGCGATGCCGTCTGGCGCCTGGCCGCCCGGCTGCGGGGTGGTTGGCAGCGACTCGAGTGGTTGCGCTGGATCCCGCGTCCTCTGCGCGATGGCGGCTACCGTCTCGTCGGCAACCACCGGCATCGACTCTCGTCGCTTGGTGCCGCGCGTCTCGAGGATCATCCACGCTGGGTGAATCATCTTTCTGCCGGGCTCTGCCATCGCTGCGGGCTGCCTGGCGAACTGGCGGACGAGCCATGAAAGCCGGCCGCCGCCGAGAGTGGGACGACGCTGGGCCATCGCGCTGGCCAAGAGTGGCCGCGGTGGTGGCGACGCTGGTCTGGGCGGCGGGGATCGCCTGGGGAAGCTTGAGTCCCGCTCAAGAGTTGCCGCAGCACCTGCCCTGGGACAAGTTCAACCACTTCATCGCCTACGCCGGCCTGGCGCTAGGGCTGCGTCTCTCCGGGTGCCGCTGGCTGTCGGCCTGGCTGGCGGCGGTGACATTCAGTATCGCCATCGAATACCTGCAGCTCTACGTGCCGGGGCGTCAAGGCGGTGACTGGGACGATATTCTCGCCAATGCGCTCGGCGCCAGCGTCGCCCTGGGCGTGTCATCGATCGGATCGCGGTACCGTCGCGGTCGCGGAATTCAACGTTAGTCGAATCAAGCACCAGGGTTTCCCGGCGGGCATGGGTCCGGGAAGGATCTTCAGCGCGGGCACCACCATGGTGCAGGTGTGTTATTTAGGCACTGTTTTGAAACAATTTGTTGTCATTTCGGCGACCCGGGCGGTCCGCCGGACTCGATGTGGGCAGGATCGTCGAGGCTAGGGTAGCGTTGAAACAGGGTTTTACGGCCCTCGGCGCGAAAGTGGAACGAACTTTGCTAATTTCATCTGGGCATGTTCCGGCATGCACTCAAATGATAATGCGAGGGAGTTGATTCCATATGCGCCACAAGAACAAAAGCCTGATCGTACTGCCAGCCGCCATGCTTGCCGCGGCTGCCGTCACCCAAGTTCAGGCTGCCACTCTGGATGATGTCAAAAGCAGCGGCGAGTTCACCTGTGGTGTCAGCACGGGGCTGACCGGGTTCTCGTCTCCCGATGAAAATGGCAAATGGACCGGTATCGACGTTGAAGTCTGCCGTGCCGTTGGCGCGGCCGTCCTGGGCGACCCGGAAGCCGTTGTTTTCTCCCCGCTGACCGCCAAGGAGCGTTTCACCGCGCTGCAGTCCGGTGAAGTCGACGTGCTGTCCCGCAATACGACCTGGACCGCCACCCGCGACAACTCGCTGGGGCTGAACTTCACCGGGGTCAACTTCTATGACGGCCAGGGTTTCCTGGTGCGCAAGGATCTCGGCGTCAAGAGCGCCAAAGAGCTGGATGGCGCTTCCATCTGCGTGCAGGCCGGTACCACCACCGAACTCAACATGGCCGACTACTTCAAGGCCAACGACATGCAGTTCCAGCAGGTCGCCTTCGATACCTCCGACCAGACCGCCCAGGGCTTCGACAGCGGCCGCTGCGACGTGCTGACCTCCGACTCCTCGCAGCTGGCCGCACTGCGTCTGCAGCTGGCGGATCCGGACGGTGTCGTGATTCTGCCGGAACGGATCTCCAAGGAGCCGCTGGGCCCGGTCGTGCGTCAGGGCGACGATCAGTGGTTCAACATCGTCAAGTGGACGTTGTTCGCCATGCTCGACGCCGAAGAGCTCGGCATCACCAGCGAGAACGTCGACGAAATGCGCGACACCCCGCCGAATCCGGACGTCGCCCGCCTGCTGGGCAAGGACGGCAACTTCGGCGAGCAGATGGGCATCAGCAACGACTGGGCCTACAACATCGTCAAGATGGTGGGCAACTACGGTGAGGTGTTCGACCGCACCGTGGGCGCCGACTCGCCGATGGGACTCGAACGCGGCATCAACGCACTGTGGAACGACGGCGGCATCCAGTACGCACCGCCGGTTCGCTAAGCGTTACCTCGTGCTCTCGACACCGCGCCCCTTCGGTCTGAGCGCCGGGGCGCGGTGCCTCTCCACGCTCGAGTAGAGACAACTCATGCTGCGTCCATCCACTACCTTACCGCGACGGGGGCACGGGCCCTTGTGGCGGAACCCCGCCATACGCGCCCTGATCGTTCAGGCCGTGCTGTTTCTGGTACTGGCGGCTTTCATCGGTTATCTGGTTCACAATACGCTGCTCAACCTGGAAGCCCGCGGTATTCATACCGGTTTCGGCTTTCTGGAGGGGCGAGCCGGCTTCTCGATTCCACAGACGCTGATCGAGTACACCAGCGACAGTACCTATGGCAGAACCTTCGTCATCGGCTTGCTCAATACGCTGCTGGTGTCGGCGCTGGGTATCGTCGCCGCCACGATCATCGGGTTTCTGGTCGGGATCGCGCGCCTGTCGCCGAACTGGCTGCTGGCGCGCCTGGCGACGATCTACGTCGAAACCTTCCGCAATATCCCGCTGCTGGTTCAGATCCTGTTCTGGTACTACGCCGTACTGCGGGCCCTCCCGTCGCCACGACAGAGTCTGTCGCTGTTCGACGCCTTCTTTTTCAACGTGCGGGGCATGGTGATGCCCGACCCGCAGCCGCTGGATGGCTTTGCCGCCACGCCCTGGGCACTGCTGGTTGCCGTCGTCGTCACGATCCTGTTCGGCGTGTTCGCCAAGCGTCGCCAGGCGAGCACGGGCAAGTCGCTTCCCGTCTACTGGATCGGCCTGACGGTCATCGTCGGCCTGCCGCTGATCGTCTTCCTGGCTACCGGGTCACCGCTCGAGTGGACGCTGCCGGAAATGGCGGGCTTCAACTTCCGCGGCGGTATCAACATTCTGCCGGAACTGCTGGCGCTGTGGCTGGCGCTGTCGATCTACACGGCGGCGTTCATCGCCGAGATCGTGCGCTCGGGCATTCTGTCGGTCTCTCACGGTCAGACGGAAGCCGCGCGCTCGCTGAGCCTGCCGGAGGCGATCACGCTGCGCAAGGTCGTCATTCCTCAGGCGATGCGCGTGATCATCCCGCAGATGACCAGCCAGTATCTCAATCTGATCAAGAACTCGTCACTGGCGACCGCCATCGGCTATCCCGATCTCGTCGCGGTATTCGCCGGTACCACGCTGAACCAGACCGGGCAGGCGATCGAGATCATCGCCATGACCATGGCGGTCTATCTGGTCATCAGCCTGACGGTCTCGTTTTTGATGAATCTTTATAACGCGCGCACGCTGCTGAAGGAGCGTTGAGATGACGACTGACTCTACCTTCCGCACTGAAATGATCGAAGCGCGTGATGCGCCTGACCAGCGCCGGGGTGTGATCGGCTGGTTTCGAGCCAATCTGTTCAACGGCCCTATCAACAGTATCGTCTCGATCGTCGTCATCTACCTGCTGGCACGACTGATCTGGCCGTTCCTCGAATGGGCGGTGATCGACGCTGACTGGATCGGTACCACGCGGGACGCTTGTACCGGCCAGGGCGCCTGCTGGGTGTTCATCTCGGCGCGCTTCGAATCCATCATCTACGGCTTCTATCCGGAAGCCGCGCGCTGGCGCGTCGACATCGTGTTCGCGCTGCTGGCGATCCTGGTCGCCTGGCTGGCGGTCCCCAAGCTTCCCTACAAGAAGTGGGTGGCGCTGTTTGCGCTTATCGGTCTGCCGATCATCGCCTACTTCCTGCTGGTGGGGGGCTCGTTCGGGCTCGAGTACGTGCCGACGCGCGCCTGGGGTGGCCTGATGCTGACGCTGACGATCGCCGTGCTGGGCATCGTCGGTTCTCTACCGCTGGGGATCATTCTGGCCCTCGGTCGACGCTCCAAGATGCCGTTCGTCAAAGGCATCTGCGTGATCTTCATCGAGTTCTGGCGCGGCGTTCCGTTGATCACGGTACTCTTCATGGCCTCGGTCATGCTGCCCCTGTTCGTGCCCGGGAATCTTGATTTCGACAAGCTGCTGCGTGCACTGATCGGGATCATGTTCTTCTGGAGCGCCTACATGGCGGAGGTGATCCGCAGCGGCCTTCAGGCGATCGGCAAGGGGCAGACGGAAGCGGGCCAGGCGCTGGGTCTGAACTACTGGCAGAGAACCGGCCTGATCGTACTGCCGCAGGCACTCAAGCTGGTGATCCCGGGAATCGTCAACACCTTTATCGCGCTGTTCAAGGATACGTCGCTGGTGCTGATCATCGGCCTTTTCGATCTGCTGGCGATCATTCGTGCCGGCCTCACCGACTCCAACTGGCTGGGCTTTTCCACGGAAGGCTATGTCTTTGCGGCGGCCGTCTACTGGATATTCTGCTTCAGCATGTCCCGCTACAGCCTGTACATCGAGCGACGTCTGAACACCGGACATAAACGGTGAGTGCGACCAGCGACTGCGCCTTCACGCACTCCCATAACAAGATTGTCATCAGGAAATCATTGCCATGAGCGAAGCGACAGCGTCTCAGACAACCGCGTCCGGCAGCGACCGACCGATGATCGAAATCGATCATCTCAACAAGTGGTACGGCAGTTTCCATGTGCTGCGCGACATCAACCTGACCGTGACCAAGGGCGAGCGGATCGTCATCTGCGGCCCTTCCGGCTCGGGCAAGTCGACGATGATCCGCTGCATCAATCACCTCGAGGAGCACCAACAGGGCTCTATCGTGGTCAACGGCGTACCGATGACCAACGACGTCAAGCGGATCGAGCAGATCCGCCGCAACGTCGGCATGGTCTTCCAGCACTTCAATCTGTTCCCGCACCTGACCGTGCTCGAGAACTGCTGCCTATCTCAGATCTGGGTACAGAAGAAGCCGCGTGCCGAGGCAGAGAAGACCGCGATGGAATATCTGGAGCGGGTTCAGATCGCCAATCAGGCGCTGAAATATCCCGGCCAGCTCTCGGGGGGGCAGCAGCAGCGCGTGGCGATCGCCCGGGCGCTCTGCATGCGCCCGGAGGTGATGCTGTTCGACGAGCCGACTTCGGCGCTCGATCCGGAGATGATCAAGGAAGTACTCGACGTCATGATCGAGCTTGCCCACGAAGGCATGACGATGCTCTGCGTCACCCATGAGATGGGCTTCGCCAAGACCGTCGCCGACCGGGTGATCTTCATGGACCAGGGGCAGATCATCGAAGAGGCGCCGCCGCACGAGTTCTTCAACAACCCGCGCTCCGAGCGAACCCAGCTGTTCCTGAGCCAGATTCTGGGGCATTGAGGATAGACCAGATGGGTATCGAAAAACTTTTCGTCAGCGGCGCCCCGCAGCCGATCGCACCGTTCTCCCACGCCTGCAAGGTGGGGGAGCTGGTCTTCATCACCGGCCAGATGCCGACGGTGCCGGAGACCAATGAGATGCTGCTGGGCACGTTCACCGAGCAGACGCACCGGGTGATGCAGAATCTGGCGATCGTCCTCGAAGCCGCCGGCACCAGCTTCGAGCATGTGGTCCAGAGCCGTGTCTTCATCACCAACATGGGGCACTTCGAGGAGGTGAACGGTGTCTACGCCAGCTATTTTGTGGACCCGCTGCCAACGCGAACCTGCATCGGTGTCACCGGCCTCGCCGGCGGTGCCGATGTCGAGGTGGACATGATTGCCTGGATTCCGCATGTGGAATGATCGACCGACGTTCGGTCTTTGCGACTTCGCCCTGCACCTGCGGGGCGAAGTCGTTTCTGCAGGACTGAAGGTTGAGCGATGAAGGAATCTCTACCAAGCTTGGATCACGATCCACGGAACAGGAGAGCGTGATCATGGACAAGACCTTCGTTGTTGCCGCCGACGCATCCCGCGCGCGTATCTTCGCCCTAGAGGCTCGGGTACTGCGTGAAATCGAGACACTGACGCATCCGGAGTCCCGGCTGCATACGGGGGATCTGCGCACGGGAGGCGAGGGGTCGGCCACTTCCGGGCCCAGTCAGCGTCAAACCGGCAACGACAATGCCACGTCAGAGAAGCAGGCGATGTTTTTCGCCAAGGAGGTAGCCGGCTACCTGCGCACAGCGAGAACCCAGGGCAAGGCCGACAAGTTCGTGCTGATTGCCGCGCCGCAGTTCCTGGGCCATCTGCGCGAAAAACTCGACAAGCCAACGCTCGACTGCGTGGTCCAGACGCTCGACAAGGACCTCTCGAAAGCCAACGAGGACGAAATCATCAGCAAGCTCGATTGATCCTCGACCGGGGCCGACGATGACTCTCTGTCAGGGGATCGTCGGCAGGTCGATCTCGTCGCTGCGCTGAATGCCGGTTGTCATCTCGCGACACAGGCGCAGGAACTCGCGCATGCCGGTCGTCAAGTATTTCTGACGATGCCAGATGAAGGCGAAGCGGCGGGAAAGATCCAGCTCCGGTGTCGCGATCGGCACCAGGCTGCCGCGTCGGAAAGCGTCTCTCAACGCCAGGCGAGAGACGCAGCCGATGCCGAGACCGGACTCCACGGCGCGCTTGATCCCTTCGGTATGCTCCAGTTCGAGCAGAATATTGAAACGCCCTCGCCGGTGACGCATGGCATGTTCCAGCGTCCGACGCGTGCCTGAGCCCACTTCGCGCATGATCCACGCCTCGCGCAGCAGCCGTTCGACATCGGCGCTTCCAGCCTCGGCCAGAGGGTGGCGTGGCGAGCAGAACACGGTCAGGTCGTCTTCGATCCAGGGTTGGATGACGATATCGTCGTGTTGGCAGTCACCCTCGATCAGGCCCAGGTCCAGCTCATGCAGCGCGATGCGCTCGACGATGGAGGCGGTGTTGCGGACGTGCAGCCGAACCCGGCTCTCCGGGTAGCGCTGCATGAAATCGCTGATCAACAGTGTCGCCAAGTAATTGCCGATCGTCAGCGTCGCGCCCACCTCCAGCGAGCTGATACCGCTCTGGCCCTGCAGCAGTTCCTCGATCTCCTCGCCGCGATCCAGTAGCGCGACCGCCTTGGGCAGCAGTTGAAAGCCCAGCGCATTCAGCTTGAGGCGCTTGCCGAGCCGATCCAGCAGTTGGCAGTCGAACTGTCTTTCCAGTTCCGCCAGCGCGGTACTCGTTGCCGACTGCGACATCGACAGAGTCTGCGCGGCCCGAGATACGCTCTGGTGCTGGGCAATCGCCACGAAAACCTCGAGTTGTCGCAGGGTGTAGCGCATGAGTCGCGTCTCTTATCGATTTTATGGATATAGGATATCCAAATAATCCACTTAACAGAATACCTACGCTTTCTTATAGTCGTCACATCTACTCGGCATCCCGTTTATGCCTTTTCGCTATTATCGATTGTCGTCATCGCAAGGAGCCGGTCATGAGCAAGTTTGCGCTGGAAGAAGTCTTGAGCGTTCACCACTGGAACGACACCCTGTTCAGCTTCCGGACCACGCGTGAGCGCAGCCTGCGCTTCAAGAACGGGCAGTTCGTGATGATTGGCCTGGAAGTGAACGGCAAGCCGTTGGTGCGTGCCTACTCCGTCGCCAGCCCCAATTACGAAGACCACCTGGAGTTCTTCAGCATCAAGGTCCAGGACGGTCCGCTGACGTCGCGCCTGCAGCATCTCAAGGTCGGCGACCAGATCATGGTCAGCCGCAAGCCCACGGGTACGCTGGTCTGCGACGATCTGTTGCCGGGACGCAACCTCTACATGCTCTCCACCGGCACTGGCCTGGCGCCGTTCATGAGCCTGATCCAGGATCCCGAGGTTTACGAGCGTTACGAGAAGGTCGTGCTGATCCACGGCGTGCGTACCGTCAGCGAACTGGCCTATGCGGACTTCATCTCCAAGGAGCTGCCGGCACACGAGTACCTGGGCGACGAGATTCGCGACAAGCTGGTCTACTACCCGACGGTGACCCGCGAGGAATTTCATACCATGGGCCGTCTGACCGACCATATCCGCAGTGGCAAGCTGGTCGAGGATACCGGCCTGCCGCCGCTGGATCCGAAACAGGACCGGGCCATGATCTGCGGCAGCCCGGCGATGCTCGAGGAGACCAGCGAGCTGCTCGACGAACTCGGGTTTGCCATCTCGCCGCGCATGGGCGAGCCGGGCGACTACGTCATCGAGCGGGCGTTCGTCGAGAAGTAAGCTCGAAGCGCAAAGCTTGAAGATCGCCGCTCAGCGGCTGTAAGTAAAAGAAACCCCGTCAGGTGACATTTCCGCCTGACGGGGTTTCTCTCGTCTGGATTCAGCAACCGCGGCTTTGCCGCTGCCCGGCGTGGATCAAACGGCGTCCTTACCGGTTTCACCAGTACGAATGCGAATGACCTGCTCCAGCGGCGAGACGAAGATCTTGCCGTCGCCGATCTTGCCGGTATTGGCCACCTTGGTGATGGCATCGATTACCTGGTCGCTCATGCCGTCGTCGACGGCGACTTCCAGCTTGATCTTGGGAAGGAAGTCGACCACGTATTCGGCGCCACGGTAGAGCTCGGTGTGGCCCTTCTGGCGACCGAAGCCCTTGACCTCGGTCACGGTGACGCCCTGCACGCCGATCTCGGACAGAGACTCACGCACGTCGTCCAGCTTGAACGGTTTGATAATGGCGGTAACCAGTTTCATGGAAGTTCTCCTCACGTGCGATAGACGGATGATGTGCGCTCAACGCTTCGAGTGGCCGTTCGAATGCCCGACGACTAGTAGTTTAAGCATACACCGCCGATCGCGGGAATTAAAAAAGGCCCCCCGAAGGGGGCCAGGGGAGCACGCCAGCTCACTCGGTGTGTCGGCTTACTTCTTGCCGACGTTGAATTCAGGATAGGCTTCCATACCGCATTCCGCGATATCGACGCCTTCATATTCTTCTTCTTCGGAGACCCGGATACCCATCACGGCCTTGATGATGCCCCACACCACCAGGCTGGCGATGAAGGTCCAGGCGAAGATGGTCGCGATCCCCAGGAGCTGAGCGCCGAACGTGGCGTCGCCGTTGGATAGCGGTACGGCGAGCAGGCCCCAGATGCCGACGACGCCATGGACCGAGATCGCGCCGACCGGGTCATCGATTTTCACCTTGTCGAGCGTCACGATGGCGATGACCACCAGCAGACCACCGACAGCACCGATCAGCGTTGCGCCAAGGGCAGTGGGGGCCAGCGGTTCGGCGGTGATGGCGACCAGGCCGGCCAGCGCGCCATTCAGCGCCATGGTCAGGTCCGCTTTGCGGAACCACAGCTTGGCCAGGATGATCGCGGCAATGACGCCGCCGGCAGCCGCCGCGTTGGTGTTGACGAAGACCTGAGCAACGGCGTTGGCTTCATCGACATTGGATACCATCAGTTCGGAGCCGCCGTTGAAGCCGAACCAGCCCAGCCACAGGATGAAGGTGCCGAGCGTTGCCAGCGGCAGGTTGGAGCCAGGGATCGCGTAGATGGCGCCGTTCTTGCCGTACTTGCCCTTGCGAGCGCCCAGCAGCAGCACACCGGCGAACGCGGCCGTGGCACCACAGAGGTGGACCACGCCAGAGCCGGCGAAATCCTGGAAACCGGCCGCGTCGAGGAAGCCGCCACCCCATTTCCAGTAGCCCTGAATTGGATAGATGAAGCCGGTCATGACGACTGCGAAGAGCATGAATGCCCACAGTTTCATGCGCTCGGCGACGGCGCCGGAGACGATCGACATTGCCGTGGCAACGAAGACGACCTGGAAGAAGAAGTCGGAGCGTGCGGAGTAGTAGACGTCGCCGCCGCTGGACATCACGTCGTCGACGCTGTTTTCTGCGCCGATCAGGAAGCCGAGGTTGGGCAGGAAGCCACCGCTCTCGCTGGAATACATGATGTGATAGCCCACCAGCAGGTACATGGTGCAGGCAATGGCGTAGAGAACGACGTTCTTGGTCAGGATCTCGGTGGTATTCTTGGCGCGGACCAGTCCCGCCTCGAGCATGGCGAACCCTGCCGCCATCCACATCACCAGGGCGCCCGTCACCAGAAAGTAGAAGGTGTCGAGTGCGTAGGAAAGTTGAACTACTTGATCATTCATTCTTTTGTCTCCTCGTTCCGCGCCGTCAAACGGCGTCGGCCCCGCGTTCCCCGGTACGAATCCGGATCACATCTTCGAGTGGCGTGACGAATAGTTTGCCGTCGCCGATCTTGCCGCTGTTGGCGGCATTGCGGATCGAGTCCAGCACACCATCGACACGATCGTCTTCGACAGCGATCTCGACTTTCACCTTCGGCAGGAAATCGACGACATACTCCGCGCCGCGGTAAAGCTCTGTGTGGCCTTTTTGACGACCGAACCCTTTTACCTCAGTGACGGTGATGCCTTGCACGCCGTTATCGGCCAGCGCTTCGCGCACATCGTCGAGCTTGAAGGGTTTAATGATGGCGGTGATGAGTTTCATCCCTTGTCTCTCCCGTAATCGGCTTGCGCCTTCAGGTGATAGGCAGGACACATGCCATTTGCCGGTGAGGGCAAAAGAATCAATAAGTTGTCGGTGGTCTCGAGTGCGGCCGCTAGCGATGCGTCGCCGCCGAGGCTGGTGGTTGCACCAGAATCACGCAGGCCGGTTTTGTGGCTGCACCTTTTGTGCGCAGGCGTAAAGCCGGGAGTTTGCGTAGACTTGAGTGACGGGTCATCGAAGACATCGGGAAATCAAGGAGACAATTTCATGTCGGCACAGGATCGGTTCGAGCGTCTGACCAGGCAGCTGAGTGACAAGCTTCATGGTGCCTCCCAGGCGCCGGGTGACATCCAGCGCAATGTGCAGGGCGTATTGCGGGGCGCCATGGAGCGTATGGAGATCGTTTCCCGGGAAGATTTCGACATCATGATGGAAGTGCTTCAGCGCACGCGTGAGCGTGTAGAGGCGCTGGAGGAGCAGGTGGCGGCGCTGGAGAACACCCTGCAGAGCGAGCAGGCGGCCCAGCCCCGTGTAGAGCCCAGCACTCCGCCGGGCGACGACACCGATGGCAGCGCCCACGGAACCAAACCCTGACCACGCCGGGGCCGATTCCAGTTGATCCGTGTCGCCGCCGGGCATCCTCGCCCGGCTGGTGGCGGCGATCGAGTTGCGATATCACGTAACATTATGTAGTTGTAGGGCCATGAAGGATGTCGCCCCGGCATCCCCTGGCCTGCGGCGACTGCCCAGGTGCCGACCTGGGAGCTCCCATGACGCTTGCCATCGTGCGCGCCCGCGCCAGCCTCGGACTCGAGGCCCCCGAAGTGCTGATCGAGGTTCATCTGAGTAACGGTTTGCCAGGGTTGACGCTGGTGGGCCTGCCCGAGGCCGCGGTCAAGGAGAGTCGCGAACGGGTTCGCAGCGCGCTCATCAACGCCGGCTTCGAGTTTCCTTCACGTCGCATCACGCTCAACCTGGCGCCTGCCGACCTGCCCAAGGATGGCGGTCGCTTCGATCTCCCCATTGCGCTGGGCATTCTGATGGCGTCCGGCCAGGTTCCCGTCGAGGCGGCCGAACGGCTCGAAGTCGTCGGCGAGCTGGCGCTGGACGGTGCGCTGCGGCCGGTCACGGGCGCACTCCCGACGGCACTTGCCGCGCGGCGCGCAGGCCGGGGGCTTGTCGTTCCGCTTGCCAATGCCGATGAAGCGGCGTTGGCCGAGGGGTGCGAGGTGTTCGCGGCGGGGCATCTTCTCGAGGTTGTGAGCCATTTACTCGGTCGCGAGAAACTCGTTGCGCACCAATTTGGCGCGCCCGTCAACGCTGAGCTGCCCCAGCCGGACATGGCAGATGTCAAAGGGCAGCATCAGGCGCGCCGGGCATTGGAGGTCGCAGCGGCGGGTGGTCACAACCTGTTGCTGGCGGGTCCGCCAGGCACGGGCAAGACCATGCTGGCCAGTCGCCTGGCAGGCATTCTGCCACCGCTGACACAGGATGAGTCGCTCGAGGTGGCGGCGGTGCGGTCGGTGTGCGGGCTGCCGATCATGGAACGCTGGGGGCAGAGGCCGTTTCGCAATCCGCACCACACCTCGAGCAGCGTGGCGCTGGTGGGCGGCGGCTCGCGGCCGCGGCCCGGCGAGATCTCGCTCGCGCACCAAGGCGTGCTGTTTCTGGATGAACTGCCGGAGTTCGACCGCCACGTGCTGGAAGTGCTGCGGGAGCCGATGGAGTCGGCGCAGATCCTGATCTCGCGTGCCAATCATCAGCGCCGTTTCCCGGCCCGCTTTCAGCTCGTCGCGGCGATGAACCCTTGCCCGTGTGGCCATCTCGGCGACCCGCGCCAACGCTGCCACTGCAGCCCCGCCCAGATCCAGCGCTACCAGTCGCGGCTGTCTGGACCGCTGCTGGACCGGATCGACCTGCAGGTCGAGGTGCCGGCGTTGCCGGCCACCCAACTGACCGACCAAACGGCCGGTGAGTCTTCCGCCAGCGTGAGGGAGCGGGTTCTCGCCGCCCGCCGGCGCCAGCAAGCGCGGGGCTATCTC
This sequence comes from Salinicola sp. CR57, assembly GCF_003206585.1. Taxonomy (NCBI): domain Bacteria; kingdom Pseudomonadati; phylum Pseudomonadota; class Gammaproteobacteria; order Oceanospirillales; family Halomonadaceae; genus Salinicola; species Salinicola sp. CR57. The sequence continues at coordinate 293,398 of NZ_PZJL01000001.1, read as the reverse complement.
AACGCCCATCTGCCCGGCCCCGAGCTGGAAGCCGCCTGCGCCTTGTCCTCGGATGAGCGGCAGTGGTTCGCCAGCGTGCTGGATCGGCTCAATCTCTCCGCGCGGGCCTATCACCGTGTATTACGGGTGGCGCTGACTCTGGCCGATCTCGGCGGTGAAGCGCGGGTCGGCAAGGCGCAACTGATGGAGGCGATCGGCTATCGCCAGCTGGACCGCATGCTCAAGGCCAACGATCCCATGCGGGCGTGATTCAGAATGCGCCTCACGTCCCGTGCCGCAGGGCCGACGCCAACGTCTCGAGTCTGCCCGGCGCCAGGGCGTCATCCAGCGCGCTGATGCGCAGTAGGTGGCCCAGGGCCGGATGCGCGGGGCGGTGGATTACCGTGCCTTCCCCCAGCAGTTGCCGATGGATCGCGCTGGCGTGCTCGGCGTCGTTCAGGCGCAACGCCACGAAATTGGTCGTGCTGGGGAGCACATCGCCGCCGCATTCTCGCAGCCAGGCACTCAGGGCTTCGCGCCGACTTACCACCGCGGTCACGTGCTCGCGGGTCTCGTCGGGGTGCGCGAGAACGGTCTCCGCGGCCGCCAGGGCCAGCGACGAGACGGCGTAGTGAATCCTCACTTTCAGCAGCATGGCGTGGGTTTCCGACGTGGCGATGGCGTAGCCGACGCGCAACCCGGCCAGCCCGTGGGCCTTGGAGAAGGTGCGCAGGCGTATCACCCCCGGCCACACCGCACTCGCCGCTGGTGCCCAGGCGTCGTCGCGGAAATCATGATAGGCCTCGTCGAGGACCAAGGTGCAGTCGTCGGGGAGGGCGTCGCGAAGCGCCAGCACGTCGGCGTCGTCGTGGAGATGGCCGCTGGGATTGTCGGGGTTGGCGAGATAGACCACGCGAGCACGCTCGCGATTGGCCTCGGCCGCCAGGGCGGCGAGATCCGGCGCCAGCAGGTCGGCGCGACTGACGTACGCGACTTCCCGTTGGCGGCAGCCATGTCCCTGCACGAAGTAGCTCCAGGTGGGGTAGGTACCGGCGCTGGTGACCACGGCGTCGCCCGGTTCGCACAGGGCGCGCAGTGCCAGCGCCATCAGGCTGTCCGCGCCCGCATCCACCAGTAGCGCTTCCATCGGTAGCCCCAGGGTCTCGGCCAGCCGCCGGCGAACCTGCCACGCCTCGGCATCGCCGTAGGTGCGGGCGAGGTCGGCGACATCCTTTCCGAACCGGGCCGTCAGAGCCCGATGCGGCATGTCGAGTCCTTCGTTGGAACCGATACGGTGCGGCAGGGCATGCCCGAGCCTGCGCTCCAGCGCCTGCAACCCGGGGAAGGGGTTGTGGGGGCCATCTTGATTGCCGAGGTGGCGAGCAAAGCGTGACATGAATATCTCTCTCGGACGTGAAAATCAGGGGGATTCGGTGGTCCTGGGCAGGGCATCGGGGTCGAGGGCGCCACTGGCTTGCCACTGCCAGTGCTCGCCGCCGGGCTGGGAGAGATCGAACTGCAGGCGATAGGGCTGCAAGGTCCGGTCGCTCAATCTCAGCGGGGGCGAGTCGGCCGTCAGTTCGGCCTGGAGCAGCCATTGTCCGTCGGCTCGCGCCGATATCGAGGCCGGCGCCCAGTCCAGGACATGGGGAGCATTCTCGTTGCTCAGTAGCGCCCGACCCAGCGCCTCGTTCAATGCAGACGGCGTGATCGGCAGCGTCTCGGCGACTTCCGCGGGGCGCAGCAGGATCGTGATTGCCGGCGTGTCCTGCGCGGGCCAGGGGGGAGAGGCCAGCAATCCACGGGCGGCGTTGGCGGCGAGACCCTTCAGTGCCTCGCGGGCGTCCGGCGGCGACTGGCTGAGTCCGGCGCATCCGCCCAGCATGAGCAACACGAGCCCGGTGATCAGCGATTTCATGGCGCGGGCAACGGGTCGGGGGGATGGGTCGCGGCGAAGCGCGTCAGAAAATCGTCGAGTGCCTCGAACAGCAGGCGGCGAATCGGTTCTGACTCGTTGACCAGATGGTGGCGGGCATCGGGATGACGCACGATCTCGGCGCGGGGGAACTTCCTGCGGAGCGCCTTGAGATTCCAGCTCCAGTCGACGGTCAGGTCCTGTTCTCCTTGCAGAATCAGCACCGGCAACTCGCTGGGTGGCCGCTTGAGCAGGGTCGGCATCCAGCGGCGCATGGCCGTGACCCAGGTCAGGGCCAGGTGGTCATCCTGCAGGGGGTCGTGCAGACGCAGGAAGTCGGCGAAATCGAGATTGGTGGTATTGGCGCGATACTTTCGCGGGATGGTATCCACGAAAGGACTGGCGATACGGTGTAGCCAGCGGGACTGATTCCAGCCCCAGGGGCGGACCAGGGGCGCCAGCAGCACCAGCCCTTGCCACGGTGCCTGGTCGCCGCGCGCCAGCGCGTCGGTGGCCACGATCGACGCACCGGTGCTCTGGCCGATCGCCAGCCACGGTCCCGGCGCCAGATGTCGCTCCGCGATCTGGCGTTCGATAGCGTTGAAGCACTTCACGTAGTCGGTGAAGTCGTCGATGGTGGCACGAGCCCCGCTGGAGAGCCCATGGCCGGGCAGATCCCACATCACCACCTGCCAGCCAAGCGTCAGCAGGCGTTCGAGCAGGTGACCGTAAAGACCGAGATGATCGAAATAGCCGTGGACCACGAAGATCGTTCCCCGAGGCGACGGGGGCGCCCAGACCTGAACCCAGAGGTCGAACCTCCTCTCCTGCTCTCCCTCGGCCTGGAGAAAGCCGGCGTGGAGTTCCAGGTTGTCGATGCTGCCCAGCAGCGCCGATAGCCGATAGTGGTCGAGGTAGTCGGCCAAGGGCGAATCGGAGGGCGTCTTGATGTGATGAAGCGGGCCAACCGCCTTCAATGGCGAAAAGTCGAGCATGTACGTGTCTCCTGATCCACCTATGCTACTCGTCGTGCGCTACCGAGACCATGACAGGGTGCGGGAGACGATGATCGATAGCTCGGGATGCGAAGGGAGGACGAAGGTCGAGGGAGACAACGCCCGAGCGGCCGATTATGATGCCGTATATTCTATGGAAATATTTTCCACAAACGGTCCAGTGGGCGCGATGGCGTCGCGATTGAGGCGGCGGACGTGGCCTGAGTGACTATCGATCTGGAGGCGAACATGACATCCGACACGACGAAACGTACCACTCATCACCGGCTGCGGGTAGCGACAGCGCTCGAGCGCTTCATTGTCGACGAAGTCCTGCCGGGTACCGATATCGACGTTGATGCCTTCTGGGCCGGCTTCGACGCGCTGATCCACGATCTCGCTCCACGTAATCGCGAGCTGTTGGCCGAGCGCGATCGTCTCCAGCAACAACTCGACGACTGGCATCGCGACAATCCCGGCGAGATCAAGGATATGGCAGCCTATCGCGCCTTCCTCAAGAAGATCGGCTATCTGGTCGACGCCCCCGCGAAGGTCCAGGCCACCACGACCAACGTGGATGACGAGATCGCGCGGCAGGCCGGGCCGCAACTGGTGGTGCCGGTCAATAACGCCCGCTATGCGCTCAACGCTGCCAACGCCCGCTGGGGCAGCCTGTATGACGCGCTCTACGGCACCGACGTCATCGCCGAGAGCGATGGCGCCGAGAAGGGCAACGCCTACAACCCCAAGCGCGGCGACAAGGTGATCGCCTACGCCCGCAACGTGCTCGATATGGCCGCGCCGCTGGCGACCGGTTCGCACCGGGAGGCGGTCGGCTATGTCGTTCGCGATGGTCGGTTGTCGGTCAAGCTGAAGGGCGGACGAGACACCGGCCTGAAGAATCCGGGCCAGTTCGTCGGTTTCCAGGGCGAGGCGTCATCACCCGACGCGATCCTGCTCTCCAACCACGGCCTGCATCTCGAGATCCAGATCGACGCCGAGCACCCGATCGGCAAGACCGATCCGGCGCACGTCAAGGATCTGCTGGTCGAGGCGGCGGTGACCACGATCATGGATTGCGAGGATTCGGTGGCGGCAGTCGATGCCGAGGACAAGACGCTGGTCTATCGCAACTGGCTCGGGCTGATGAAAGGCGATCTCGAGGAGCGCTTCGACAAGGGCGGCAAGACCGTCACCCGACGACTCAACCCGGATCGCGACTACACCTTGCCGGACGGCGGCTCCCTGACCCTGCCGGGCCGTTCGCTGATGTTCGTGCGTAACGTCGGCCATCTGATGACCACGCCAGCCATTCTCGACGACGAGGGTAACGAGATCCCCGAGGGCATACTGGATGCGGTGATGACCTCGCTGATCGGTCTGCACGACCTGAAGCGGGAGCGCGGCAACTCGCGCGCCGGTTCGCTCTACATCGTCAAGCCCAAGATGCACGGGCCGAAGGAAGTCGCCTTCGCCGACGAGCTGTTCGGGCGCGTCGAACAGCTGCTCGGGCTGCCGACGGCCACGCTGAAGATGGGCATCATGGACGAGGAGCGCCGGACCTCGGTCAACCTGAAAGCCTGTATCGACGCGGCAGCCTCGCGTGTCGCCTTCATCAACACCGGTTTCCTGGACCGCACCGGCGACGAGATGCACACCGCGATGAACGCGGGACCGATGCTGCGCAAGGGTGACATGAAGGGCAGCCGCTGGATCGGCGCCTACGAGCGCAGCAACGTCCAGATCGGTCTGGCCTGCGGACTGCGGGGCCGAGCCCAGATCGGCAAGGGCATGTGGGCGATGCCGGATCTGATGGCGGCCATGCTCGATCAGAAAGTGGGCCATCCCAAGGCGGGTGCCAATACCGCCTGGGTGCCGTCACCCACCGCGGCGGTACTGCATGCGCTGCACTACCACCAGATCGACGTGGGGGCGATTCAGCGCGATATGGAAGAGCAGGGCGAAGTGGATCTTCTCGACGATCTGCTGACCGTGCCGGTCGACCCCGAGGCGGCCTGGAGCGCCGAGGAGATCCAGCAGGAGCTCGACAACAACTGCCAGGGCATCCTCGGCTACGTGGTGCGCTGGGTCGAGCACGGCGTGGGCTGCTCCAAGGTGCCGGACATCCACGATGTCGGCCTGATGGAAGATCGTGCCACGCTGCGCATCTCCAGCCAGCATATCGCCAACTGGCTGCATCACGGCATCGTCGACGAGGCCCAGGTGCGCGAGACACTGGAGCGCATGGCCAAGGTGGTCGACGGCCAGAATGCCGACGATCCGGGTTATACGCCGATGACATCGCATCTGGCGGACTCCACCGCCTTCCAGGCAGCGTCGGACCTGATCTTCAAGGGCCGCGAGCAGCCTTCCGGCTACACCGAGCCGTTGCTGCATCACTGGCGGGCGGTGGACAAGGCCAAACACTGAGGCCCAAGGTCGGTGCCCAACCGGGCATCAGCCTGCCAGCGGCATGAACCCGACGCCAGCGACCCCGGTCGCTGGCGTCGGCGTGTGTGTGGCGGCGCTGCGGTCGCGATGATCGTTGGGATAGGCCGGTGCGTCCGGCTGTGCCTGATGCGCGGCTTGCGCTATCTTGGGCGCATCGTTCTCGAGCGTCCTGTGCCTGGGCATGAGGTCCGGCGTGCCGAGAACCGCTGCCGGGGGAGAGTTCGATGACCGTGATGACCGCCGCCGAGATCGAGGATTACCTCGACGACGTCTTTCCACATCGCCAGGGGACCATCGAAGCGGTCGACCACCTGCGCGCCACCATGAGCCTGGCGATCGAGGACGAACACCTCCGCCCCGGCGCCAGCGTATCGGGGCCATCGATGATGGGGCTGGCCGACGTCTGTCTCTACGTGGCGATCCTGGCCGAGATCGGGCCCGAGGCGATGGCCGTGACCAGCAGCCTCAACTGCCACTTCCTGCGCCGTGCCCGCGGCGACCGGGACCTGATCGCCAATGCGCGCATCCTCAAGCTGGGCCGACGGCTGGCGGTGGGGGAGGTGCAGCTCTTTTCCACCGGGGACGACGACCCCGTGGCACTGGTCACGGCGACCTACGTGCTGCCGGATCGCGACGATTGATCTCCGTCGACTCGACCGCGGTCACGCCTGGCGCGTGGCCGGACGCTGTCGCCATGCGCTCCACGCCAGCACCAGCCAGCCCGCCATCAGCAACAGGCCGCCGAAGGGCGTGACGATTCCCAGCGCTCGCATTCCGCCGAGCACCAGCAAGTAGAGCGAACCGCTGAACAGCACCATCCCCGCGAACCACAGCCAGATCGCCAGCCTCTGGCCGCGCAGATCCTGCTTTCCCTGCCAGCCGAGCACGGCCATGACCGCCAGCGTGTGCCACGCCTGGTAGCGCACGGCGGTATGAAAAACCTCGAGATCGCGCGGCGACAGCGTGTTCGCCAGCGCGTGAGCGCCGAAGGCACCGGCCGCCACGATCAGGAACCCGCTCAGGGCGGCAAGAAACCAGGGCCACTTTTGGTGCATGTTGCGACTCCTCGATGGCGGCTATGCTTCTAGAGGGCATCAGCCGCGGAATTGACGCCCGCTAGTCTAGCGCGTAAAAAACCGGCTCGGCAGCCGCCTGCCAGCGTTTGCGACGTCATCGTTACCCATAAGGACTTCCGAAATGGAATTCATCAACACGCTTCACGACGCGGTCTATGCGGTCATGACTCCGGTCAGCGATTTTGTCTGGACCTACATCCTGCTGTACCTGTTGCTGGGCGCCGGGCTTCTGTTCACCGTGCTCACGCGCTTCATGCAGTTCCGGCTTTTCGGTCACATGGCTCGTGTCACTTTCAATAGTCGCGGCTCGGGTTCGGGCGTCAGCGGTTTTCAGGCCTTCGCCACCTCGCTGGCGGCCAGGGTCGGTACCGGCAACCTGGCTGGCGTGGCGATAGCGCTGTGGGTCGGTGGCCCCGGGGCGATCTTCTGGATGTGGATGACGGCGCTGGTCGGCTTTGCTACCTCGTTCATCGAGTCGACCCTGGCCCAGACCTACAAGAAGCGCAACGAGGATGGCGTCTTCCGCGGCGGCCCTGCCTACTACATCGAACGAGCGCTGGGACAGCGCTGGATGAGCGTGCTGTTCGCGATCTTCCTGCTGATCGCCTACGGGCTGGCGTTCAACGGCGCGCAGTCCAATACCATCGCCCAGGGCCTCTCCCAGGCGTTCTCGATTCCCAACTGGATGACCGGCGTCGCGCTGGTGATCATTACCGCGCTGGTCATCTACGGCGGGCTCAAGTCCGTGGCGCGCACCGCCGAGAAGATCGTGCCGATCATGGCCATCGGTTACTTCCTGGTGGCGTTGTACGTGCTGGTGGTGAACATCAGCGAAGTGCCCGCGATGCTGGAACTGATCGTCAAGAGTGCTTTCGGCTACGGACCCGCCGTCGGCGGGGCGGTGGGCTACACCATCAAGATCGCGATGGAAAACGGCATCAAGCGCGGGCTGTTCTCCAACGAGGCGGGCATGGGCTCGGCGCCCAACGCCGCTGCCCAGGCCGACGTCAAGCATCCGGCGGCACAGGGGCTGGTCCAGTCTTTCGGCGTGTTCATCGATACCCTCGTGATCTGCAGCTGCACCGCTGTCGTGATTCTGCTCTCCGGCGTCTACGAGCGCCTGATGAGCACGTCGCCGGGTCAGGATATCGTCGGTATCCAGCTGACCCAGGATGCGATGGTCGATCATTTGGGCAGCTTCGGTGAGATATTCATCGCGATTGCCATCTTCCTGTTCGCGTTCACTTCGATCATTGCCAACTTCTCCTACTCGCAGATCAATATCGAGTACCTGTTCAAGCGCCATGCCAAGCTGGCGGTATCGGTGTTGCGCGTTGCCGTGCTGGCGATGGTGATGATCGGCTCCGTCGCGCAACTGCAGTTCGTGTGGGACTTCGCCGATCTCGCCATGGGGCTGATGGCCACGACCAACCTCATCGCGATCCTGCTGCTGTGCCCGGTCGCCCTGCGCGTGCTCAAGGACTACGAGCGCCAGCGCAAGGATGGCGTGCGCGAGCCGACCTTCGATCCCAAGGGCGTGCTCAAGCGTCCCGAGCAAGTCGACGCCGATGTCTGGCCGGCGCGCGAAAGCACCGTCTGAACCCAGCATGGCGCCTGATCGGGATGCCTGAAGCGGCGTGAGGCGCTACAATGCGCCTCCTCGAGATCTGCTTCAGGGAGGCCGCCATGCAGATTCAGCTCAACGGTGAGCCCAGCCATTTCGACGGCGAGCCGACGCTGGCCCAGCTGGTCGACTCGCTCGGCCTGTCGGGCCGGCGTATCGCCATCGAGGTCAACGAGGAGATCGTGCCACGCAGCCTGCACGCGCAGACGCGCCTGCAGGACGGCGACAGCGTGGAGATCGTGCACGCCATCGGTGGCGGCTGAGTCGCCGTCAGATTTACGACCAGGAGCCAACCATGACCCAGTCGATTCAGGACGCCCCGTTGATCGTAGCCGGACGCCGCTTCGCGTCCCGCCTGCTGGTTGGCACCGGCAAGTATCGCGACTTCGAGGAGACCGCCGCAGCGATCGAGGCCAGCGCTGCCGATGTGGTGACGTTCGCGGTTCGCCGGACCAATCTGGGCCAGAATCCGGACGAGCCCAATCTGCTCGACGCCATTTCGCCGTCACGCTATACGCTGCTGCCCAACACCGCCGGCTGCTATACCGCCAAGGATGCCGTGCGTACCTGTAAGCTCGCCCGCGAGCTGCTCGATGGCCACAATCTGGTCAAGCTCGAGGTGCTGGGTGACGACAAGACGCTCTATCCCAATGTGGTCGAGACGCTGGCGGCCGCGGAAACGCTGGTCAACGACGGCTTCGATGTCATGGTCTATACCAGCGACGACCCGATCGTGGCCAAGGAGCTCGAGCGTCGTGGCTGCTGTGCGGTGATGCCGCTGGGGTCGCTGATCGGCTCCGGCAACGGCCTGCTCAATCCGGCGACATTGGCGCTCATCCTCGAGCACGCCGAGGTGCCGGTGCTGGTCGATGCGGGTATCGGTACGGCGTCCGATGCGGCGCTGGCGATGGAGATGGGCTGCGATGGCGTACTGATGAACTCCGCCATCGCCCACGCCAGGCATCCGGTGATGATGGCCCATGCCATGCGCAAGGCGGTCGAAGCCGGACGCGAGGCGTTTCTCGCCGAGCGCATGCCACGTCGCCAGAGCGCCAGCCCCTCTTCGCCGTTCGCCGGACGGATCAACGGCTGAGCCTTCCCGTCGACGCCCATGGGGCCGCCGCTCGATCGGCGGCCATTTCCCTTTCCCCTGCCTGTTGATTCCCCTGCATGACTGACAATACGACGCCCGACAACGAATCCGTCACCGACACGCCCGCGCGCCGGGGCATCAAGAGCTACGTGCTGCGGGCCGGCCGCATGACGGCGGCGCAAGAGCGCGGCCTGAAAGACGTATGGCCCAGGTGGGGGCTGACGCTGGCCGATGGTCGCCAGGATCTCGAGCAACTGTTCGGCCGCAAGGCACCCTGCGTGGTGGAGATCGGTTTCGGCATGGGCAAGTCGCTGGTCGAGCAGGCGGAGAGTCATCCCGAGACCGACTTCATCGGCATCGAGGTTCACGCGCCCGGCGTGGGCAAGCTGCTCGACGAGGCCGACAAGCGCGGGCTCACCAACCTGCGGGTCTATCGTGAGGATGCGCTGGCCGTACTGGCGGACTGCCTGCCGGAGGCGAGCATCGATACGCTGCAGCTCTTTTTCCCCGATCCTTGGCCCAAGAAGAAGCATCACAAGCGGCGCATCGTGCAGTTGCCGTTCGTCGAGCTGGTGCGTTCCCGCCTCGAGCCGGGCGGCAAGCTGCACATGGCGACCGACTGGCAGGCCTACGCCGAGTTCATGGCAGAGGTCATGGCCGAGGCGCCGGGGTTCGTCAACACCGCGCCGGCCGAGACCGCGCCCTTCGTCGAGCGTCCCGCTTTTCGGCCGCTGACCAAGTTCGAACAGCGCGGCGAGCGGCTGGGGCACGGCGTCTGGGATCTCATCTATCGCCGGGATTGATCATCCGGCGTCCCGCCTGGCAACGCTTCAATGCGCGCAGCCATCGAGCGGCCGCAAGCGGTGCTGGGCGATCAGCGCGACCGCCACGCCCAGCAGCGCCAGGGCCATCCCGCCGAGCTGGAGCGTCTCGACGCGCTCGCCGAACATCCCCGCACTCCACGCCAGGGTCACCGGCGGCGTCAGGTAGATGGCGCTGGAGACCGCATTGACGCCGAGACGTCGCAGACAGACGGTGAAGAAGCCGTAACCGCCGAAGCTCGACAGCAGCACCAGCCAGCCCAGCGTCTGCCAGGTCAGCAGCGCGTTGCCCGGCAGCGCCAGGCCGCCCGTGCTCGCCGCGGCCAGGCCGAAAATCAGGGCCGCCGCGCTCAATTGCGCAGTCAGCGAGGCCGCCAGCCCCAGCCCCGACGGACGCTGGGCGGCGAGCAGACTACCCGCGGTCACGCTGATCACCGCGAGAATCGGTAGCGCATAGGCCCAGCCGCCGGCGCTGCCCGCCCCCTGCCAGTCACCCGCGATGCAGAGCACCACGCCGCTGCCGGCCAAGCCGAGGCCGAGCCAGGCGACCGCCGGCAACTGCTCGCGCAGCCACAGCGTGGCGATCGCCGCCGCCAGTAGCGGTTGCTGGGCGGTGATCAGCGCGGTGACGCTGGCGCTGACACCCTCGCCGATGGCGAGCATCACGCACAGCAGATAGCCCCCCATGGTGAGGGCGCCGACAGCCATCTCGCGCAGCCAGCCTGACAGTGCCAGCGGGCGCCGGTCGTGAAGGCGCCACCAGAGCGCAGCCAGCACGGCGGCGATGACGAAGCGCCAGGCGAACAGGTCCAGTGCGTTCAGGGGGGCACGGCTGGCCAACTCGCTGCCGATGAAACCGGAACTCCAGCAGATGACGAATCCTGTCATCAACATCACGTTCAGCGATAGCTCGCGCATGTCAGGCCCCCTTGCCGGTCTGTTCGAAGTGGCTTGAGTCTGCGCGCGCTTGAGGATTCAATGAATCGAATAAAAATCTATTGGGGTTCAATATGATTGAAGTCAGCTCCACGCTCGATCTCGAACTGCTTCGAACCTTCCAGGTCGTCGCCCGGACGGGCTCACTGGCGGCGACGGCGGAGATCCGCCACCGCACGCTCAGTGCCATCAGCATGCAGATGAAGCGACTGGAGACCGAGCTGGACGTGCGGCTGCTCGAGCGCGGTTCGAGAGGCGTATCGCTGACCTCGAGTGGCGAGGTGCTGCTGCAGGAAGCCCGCGAACTGCTGCGCGTTCACGACACCCTGGTCAGCCGGTTCAGCGGCGAGCGCCTGAGTGGCCGCGTTCGACTGGGAATCCCCGAGGACTATGCCCGCGAGCTGCTCGACGATACCTTGCCCCAGTTCATGGCGCGCTACCCGGGCATTCTGCTGGACGTCAACACCGATACCAGTGGCCGGCTGGCGCGGGCACTCCGGAAGCGTCAGCTCGACCTGGGCATCGTGCTCGATCATGCCTCGGGACTGGAGGGCGGCGAAACGCTATGGCATCCCACGCCGGTATGGGCGGCACCGATTCAGGGTGCCATCCATCGGGAGGCGGTCGTGCCCCTGGCGGTGCATCCCGAGCAGTGCCCCTATCGTCATCTGGCGATCGAGGGGCTGGATTCGATCCGGCGACCGTGGCGGACCGTCTTCACCAGCACCAGCATCCACGCGGTGGAGAAGGCCATCGAGACCGGCATGGCGATCGGTGTGCTCGATCGCGAACGGGTTACCACAGCGATGCGGGCGCTGGACGAGAGCGACGGCCTGCCGCCGATCCGGCGGTGTGTTGCTCGGCTGCACTTCGCCCGGGGAATCGATGATGCATCTCAGCCCGCTGTCGAGGCGCTGGCCCAGCTGCTCCGGGAGCGACTGCGTGGTCGCGGGCCCTGGCAGCGGGATGCCTTGAGTGGACGCGATGGCGGACAGCGGCCCTGAGCATAAAAAAGCCGCCCCTGGCGGGGCGGCACTAAGGACCGTGACTAGCTTGATGAGGAGATAACCATGGCAGGAACCTGACATTCGCTGCTGTGGTCAGTGGCGTTTGGCGACGCCACGAGAGAAAGGTTAATCATTCTCATTTGTGATTGCAAGCGTAACGAGAATCTTTTTTATTTGCAGCCGTCAACTCACGCCGAAGGTGTGTAGCAGCAAGGGCAGGGTCGCCATCGCCAGTAGCGTCTGCCCGGTGATCACGGCGGCCATCAGCTCGGCGTCGCCGCCCAACTGACGAGCCAGAATGTAGGCAGAGGTGGCGGTCGGCAGCGCGGCGAACAGTAGTGCCACGTCGCGATCCGCGCCATGGAGACCGACGGCCCAGGCCAGTGCCGCCACGACCAGTGGCGTCACGATCAGCTTGAGCCCGCTCGACAGCCAGAATGCCTTGCCGCTGCGCCAGAGCGCTTGAGGCCGCAGGGCAACGCCTACCGCAACCAGCCCCAGCGGTAGTGCGGCATTGCCGAGAAGACCGATGGCCTCGGAGCTCCAGCCGGGCAGACCGATGCCGCCGAGGTTCAGGGCGATGCCCAGCAGGCAGGCGAGAATCAACGGATTGCGCAGCAACGCCATGGCGCTGCGGCCCAGGCTGGCGCTACCCAGCGTGCCGGAAGCGATGAACGCCAGTACGCAGAGGATGTTGGCCGCGGGAACCATCAGCGCGACCGCGACGGCCGCTACCGTGGTGCCGGCGGCGCCATGCAGGGCCGTGGCACCGGCGACGCCGACATAGGTGTTGAAGCGCACCACGCCCTGGAAGGCGGAGGTGAAGGCGGCAGGCGCCAGTTGGAGGCGATGCCGCATCAGCCACAGCCCCGCGCCCATCAGCGTCATCGTGCCGAGTAGCGTCACTCCGAGTCGAATGACCGGTACCTGGCTGACGTCGGCGGTGGCCAGCGTCGCCACCAGCATGGCCGGAAACAGCAGGTAGTAGATGAAGCGTTCGAGCCGTGGCCAGAAATCGCCGCCCGGAAAACGTGCCCATCCCAGCCCCGCACCGAGTAAAATCAACAGAAATAGCGGGCCCAGGGCGTTCGCGATGTCGCTCATGTGTCATCCTTGTCGAGCGCTTCGGTGATGTGTAGCGCCGGTGACGGCCAGTCTATCGACTAATGCCCAACGCTTGGAGTCTCTGAAAGTCCATGGCTGCCTACGAAGAGGAAACTGCCCGACCTCGCATGCTCAATCTGCTGATCGGGGTCACCCTGATGACGATCGTCATCGCGCTCTGGTATCTGCTCGATTATTACTATCTGCGGGAGTCTACCCGGGACGTGACCTGGTATCCGCCGGCACAGGGCTGCGTATTGCTGAAGGGCGGGTGTCACGCCAGCCTGGGGGTCGATTCGTCGGTGGCGTTCGCGCTGCAGGAAGCGCACGACGACAGCGGCACGCTGACGTTCGAGGCGCGTGTCCAGGGCCGGTCGCCGCAGTCGGTGACGGTCCAGTTCATCGGCCGCGACATGAACGTGCAGTCACGCCGTCTCACGTTGCAGTCGAAAGGGGATGGACTGTTCGTCGGAGAGGGTAATCTGGGGCTCTGCAGCGCGCATGTGGATGCCTGGCGGGCTCAGGTGGTCGTGCTCAGCGATCACGGCCTCAAAGGAAGCTGGTTCGATTTCGACAGCCAGCAGCCGGGGGGCGGGACGATGGGGCGGGAAGACCAGCGCTGCCTGTAAACACCGACGCCGGCCCGCAGGGGCCGGCGTCGATGAAGAAGACATACGGGGCAGCGTTTAGCTGTCGTCGTTGTCCCCGTCGTCGCTGCTGCCAGCGTCGGCGGTATCGTCGGGATTGACCGCGAGCAGTTCGACCTTGAACTGCAGCGCCTGGTTGGGGCCGATGGGGCCGCCGGTGCCGGCCGGGCCGTAGGCCAGGTCGGAGGGGACGGTGATTTCCCAGGTATCGCCGACGTGCATCATCGTCAGCGCTTCCTGCCAGCCCGGGATGACCTGGTCGACCTTGAACGAGATCGGCTCGCCGCGCTTGTAGGAGCTGTCGAAGACGGTGCCGTCGGGCAGGGTGCCCTCGTAGTTGACGCGCACGGTGTCGTCGGCGCTCGGAGATTCGCCGTCACCGGATTCGAGAACCTGGTACTGCAAGCCGGAATCGGTGGTCTTCACGCCATCCTTCTTGGCGTTCTCCGCGAGGAAGGCTTCGCTCTTCTTGCGATTCTCGTCGGCGACTTTCTTCTGCTCGGCCTTCTGTTCGGCCACTTTCTTCTGCTGATACTGGGTCAGGGTGGTGCTGATCTCGTCCTGGCTCATCTGCAGGTCGTCATCGCCATAGACATCCTTGATCGCTGCCGCGAACGCATCGACGTCGAGATCCTTGATGTCCTTGGACAGGCCCTGACCGAGTGTGGCGCCGATGCTGTAGCTGAGCTTCGCCTGATCGCTGTCGAGGTCGACCTTGTCCTGGGCGAGGGCCGTCAACGGCATGACCATGATGCTGCCGAGGGCGACGGCGGTTACCAAACGTTTCATGCAAACTCCTTGGGTCAGGAATGAAACCGATGCTGGCCAGTATGCGAAAGAAGCCTCAAACACCGGTGGATAGTCGTGATGTGACTCTAACAGGTGGCTTTTGGTTCCGCATCCGGGGCATCGATTATCCAACGCGCCAGCAGATGGCGTAACGGTGGGTAAGCCTCGGGGGGGATCTCGCGCAGCGTTCGGCAACTGTCCATTGCCTGTTCGAGGGCCGTGTCCGTGGTGGTGGCGAGTGCAGGCAGGGCGGCCAGTCGCGCCAGCATTTCTCGCTCGGCCTGCAGCTCCGCCTGCTTGAGGGTCTGGCGCAGTGGCTCCAGTCGGGGGTGGCGCGAAACCCCGGCCTTCAATTCCCGGCGGCGACTACGCAATGGCATGGTCATGGCGTGTTGCCAGTGTCTCGCCGCGGCCAGGGCCTGGCCGGCTGCGGGATCGGGGCGCAGCCGGCGCTCGCTCAGCCAGGCGACCCACAGCAGTTCGCAGATATCCCAGCCATGCTCATCCTGAAGCCTCAGGCATTCGGCTTCGACGCCGGGGCGGGCGTAGCGGTCCAGGGCGTAGGCCCAGAGCGAATCGGATAGATCGTCGACGGGCATGGCACTCCATACCGGTGGCGGATGGCTGGTAGAATGAGCGCCCATTCGACGCGCCCTGGAGCCCGGCATGATCGCATTTCGCCAACTCGCCCTGCAACGCGGCACCCGACGGCTGTTCGAGGGTGCCGACCTGGTGCTGCACGAAGGCCAGAAGGTCGGCATCGTCGGTGCCAACGGCGCCGGCAAATCGAGCCTGTTCGCGCTGATCCGGGGGGAACTGGGCGCGGATGCCGGCAGCGTCGAGATTGCCGGTGGCAAACGCATCGCCCATATGGCGCAGGAAGTCTCGGCGATCGAGCGGCCGCTGGTGGAGTTCGTGCTCGACGGCGACGTGACCCTGCGCGAGACGGAAGCGGCGCTGGCCGAGGCGCAGGCCAGTGGCGACGCGCAGCGCGAGGCGTCGCTGCATGGCCAGATCGAGGCGCTCGACGGCTATACCGCCCGGTCACGAGCCGAGCAGCTGCTGGCCGGCCTGGGGTTCGCGCAAACGGACCTCTATCGTCCGCTGGCGGCGTTCTCCGGTGGCTGGCGGATGCGCGTGGGGCTGGCCCGGACCCTGTTCACCCCCTCCGAGATCCTGCTGCTGGACGAGCCGACCAACCACCTGGACCTGGATGCACTGCTGTGGCTCGAGCAGTGGCTGACCCGTTATCCCGGCACACTGATGCTGATCTCCCACGACCGCGATTTTCTCGACGCGGTCTGCGATCACATCCTGCATATCGACCAGGCGCAACTGATGCTCTATCGCGGCCATTACAGCGCCTTCGAACGCGCCCGCGCCGAACGGCTGGCCCAGCAGCAGGCGGCATTCGAGAAACAGCAGGCCCGGCGCGCCGAGATCGAGGGCTTCGTCGAGCGCTTCCGGGCCAAGGCGACCAAGGCGCGCCAGGCCCAGAGCCGTCTGAAAATGCTCGAGCGGATGGAGAACATCGCTGCCGCCCGCGCCGACTCCCCGTTTCGCTTTCGACTGCCCTGTGCGGACAAGACCTCCACGCCACTGCTGTCGCTGGACCAGGCGGCGCTGGGCTATCCCGACCGCACGATCCTCGATGAGGTGAAGGTCTCGATCCTGCCCGGTGAGCGCATCGGTCTGCTGGGTCCCAATGGGGCGGGCAAGTCGACGCTGATCAAGACCCTGATCGGTGACCTGCCGCCGCTCGCCGGCTCGCGCGTGCCGGGTGACAACCTGGTGGTGGGCTACTACGCCCAGCATCAGCTCGAGCATCTGGATGTGACCGCCACGCCGTTCATGCATGTGCAGCGGCTGTCGCCGGCGGCCAGCGATCTCTCGATACGCAACTTCCTGGGTGGTTTCGGTTTCCGTGGCGATGACGTGTTCGGAGACGTCTCGCGCTTCTCCGGCGGGGAGAAGGCGCGGCTGGCGCTGTCGCTGGTGGCGTGGGAAAAGCCCAACCTGCTGCTGCTGGACGAGCCGACCAACCATCTCGACCTGGACATGCGCGAGGCGTTGGCCGAGGCGCTGGCGGAGTACGAAGGCGCGGTGATCATCGTCTCCCACGATCGTCATCTGCTGCGGGCCAGCGTCGATACCTTCTGGCGTGTGGTGGACGGTCGGGTCGACCCCTTCGACGGCGATCTCGACGATTACCATCAGTGGCTCAAGTCCCGCGAGACGGAGCGCCGACGCGATCTGAAGCAGGAGGCGCGTCAGGAGAAACGGCCGTCGGAGGGTGGCGATCGCAAGGCGGTGCGACGGGCGGCCGCCGAACGACGCGAACAGATGAAGCCGCTGCGCAAGCAGCGCGACGCGGCGGAGAAGCGGCTCGACAAGGCGCAGGCGGCGCTGTCGGCACTGGATGCGCGGCTGGCTGACCCGGACATCTACGACGCCGGGCGCAAGGAGGAGCTGGCAAAGCTGGTGCGTGAACAGGGCGAACGTCAGGCCGAGGTCGAGGCGCTCGAGAGCGAATGGATGGCGGCGGAAGAGGCGTTGGAAGCGCTGGAGGCGGAACTGATGCAGGCGGAATCCTGAGCCGTCCTCGACGTCTGTTCCGAGCGTCTACACTGAGCAGGAACGTCGTACTCAAGGAGAGAGTCCATGCCTTACGATTCCCGCGATGATATCCCTGACAGCGCGCGCAAGGTGCTGCCGCCGCACGCCCGCACGATCTACAAGGAGGCGTTCAACAACGCCTGGGAAGAGTACAAGAATCCCGAGGACCGGCGGGGCGACAGCTCCCGGGAAGAGGTCGCCCACGCCGTGGCCTGGAAGGCCGTCGAAGCGAAGTACGCGAAGGGCGACGACGGCAACTGGCANNAAGGGCCAGCGACTGACATCGCTGGCCCTTCTCGTAATGCCGTGTTGGCTTTCGCGGTTAGTCGGCGTAGATCATCTTCTTGGTCATCCCGCCATCGACGCTGATGTGCTGGCCGGTGATGAAGCCCGCCTTGTCGCTGGCGAGAAAAGCCACCGTGGCGGCGACATCGGCCGGTTCGCCGACGCGACCCACCGGATGCTGTTCGCGATCGATATCGCGGTGGTCCGCCTGCGTCTGGCGACCGCTTTTCTGCCACGGCCCGGTCTCGATCCAGCCCGGGCAGATCGCGTTGACGCGGATATCCGGGCCCAGGCTGACGGCCAATGCGTGGGTCATGGAGAGCAGCCCGCCCTTGGCGGCTGCGTAGGATTCGCAATGGGGCTCCGACTGCAGCGCTCGGGTCGAGGCGATATTGACGATGGCGCCATGGCGCTGGCGCAGGCCGGGGACGGCGGCGCGAGTGCACAGGAAGGCGCCGGTCAAATGGCTCTCCTGCCATAACCGCCAGTCCGCCAGCGACAGCGCTTCGATCGGCCCGCAGACCGGGTCGGCCAGCCCGGCATTGTTGACCAGCAGATCCACTCCCGTGGACTGGTCGTTCTCCTGCTGCCAATGGGTGAGGTGGTGAAACGCTTCCTTGACCTGCAGCTCGTCACCGACATCGACGACCATCGACAGAAGCGTCGACGCGGGATGTGCCTCGTCGAGTTCCGCCACGGCCTCGGCGTCGCGATCCAGGGCGGCGACCCGCCAGCCTTCGGTCAGCAGCAGTTCCACCGTGGCGCGTCCGATGCCCTGGGCGCCGCCGGTGATGATGGCAAGGGGAATGGTCATGGGTCAGGTTCCTTCCTTTCTCGCTTACGGCGTGTGCCGCGTTTCCCTGTCGTATGAGGCGGCGCCGAGTCTGGCGGTCGCCATGGTCAGCCGAATCGCCGAAGCCACTATGTCTCCAGCATGAATGTCACTGGGCCGTCGTTGATCAGCGCCACCTGCATCTCGGCGCCGAACCGGCCTGTCTCGACTCGCGGCCACGCCTGGAGGGCCTGGGCCACCAGGTAGTCGAACATCGCCTGCCCGTGTGCCGGCGGGGCGGCACTGGAGAAGCTCGGGCGCAGGCCCTTGTCGGTCGCCGCCACCAGCGTGAACTGGGACACCAACAGCAAGCCTCCGTCGATCTGCTGCAGGTTGCGGTTCATGCGGCCAGTGTCGTCGGCGAACACGCGATAGTGCAGCAGCTTGTGCAGCAGGCGGTCGGCTCGGGCTCGGTCATCGGTCGCCGTGACCCCGACGAGTGCCAGCAACCCCGTACCGATACCTCCCACGGTCTCGCCTTCGACGCTTACCGACGCCTGGCTGACCCGTTGAATCAGAGCTCGCATCGCAGCTTGGCATCCCTTTGAAAATCGGGGTGGAAAGTTGGACGAAAGGTTAGCACGCCGGAGCGACATTGGAATGATCGAGATCAATAGCAAGCAAAGCGTTATTGAAAACAGACGCTACTAGAACGTATGTTTATGTTACTGGCGTCTCGAGGAAGAGGTGATGGCCTGGAACGGGCGAAATCCGGTTCTCTGACCATTGCCGGTAGCGAAAAAACGGGGGCGAATCCCCGGTCCGGGAAGCTACTGGATCGCCATTGTCATGAGTCAATAAAGGCTTTGACGCCCGCCGCTGGGGTGGTGCTACTATCCAAGCGGACCAAACTTTTGCGAATTGTCCTGGTTTGTGGTTCGCAGATCATGACAATTATGCCAAGGCCACGTCGGCCTGGGCGTGATGACAAGCGATCAAGCGCCCATCATCGAGAACTCGAGTCGAGGGTGGCCCGCCAACGCGGGTCTGAATCTTGCAGACGGAGAATCTGAACGATGCGATACAACATCAATAAAGGCGTCACGACACTGATTGCCGGTTCCGTGCTTTCCTGCCTGGCCGTCGGGGTCGCGCAGGCCGCTTCACTCCAGGAGATCAAGGACTCCGGCTCGGTCAAGATCGCCGTGGCCAACGAAATTCCCTACGGCTACATGGACATGAGCGGGGAGGCCAAGGGCGCGGGGCCCGACGTCATCCGCCATATCATGAACGAGATGGGTGTCGACGACATCGAGTGGGTCACCACCAACTTCAGCTCGCTGATCCCTGGCCTGCAGGCCAATCGCTTCGACATCGCCGCGGCCGAGATGGCGGTGCTGCCGGATCGCTGCCAGCAGGTGATCTACTCCGAGCCGAACTCATCCTACGGGGAGGGGCTGCTGGTCAAGGAGGGCAATCCAAAGGATCTGCACGCCTTCAGCGACTTCGTCGACGGTGATGCCAAGGTCGCCATCATGGCGGGTGCCGACCAGCTCGACATGCTGCAGGCGCTCGGCGTGCCGCAGGACAACATGGTCACCATCTCCAGCAACGCCGATGCGATCTCGACCGTATCGACCGGCCGCGCGGATGCCTACGCCGCCACCAGCCTGACGGTCAGCGAGCTGGCCGACAAGAGCGGCGACGTCGAGTCCGCCGGTGATTTCAAGGATCCGGTCATCGATGGCGAAGAGGTGCGAAGCTGGGGCGCGTTCGCGTTCAACAGCGACAACACCGAGTTGCGCGACGCGGTCAACCAGGCGCTGGAGAAGTACAAGCAGACGGACGCATGGCGTGAAACCCTGATGGGCTACGGTTTCAGCCAGGCCGATGTCGATGGTTCGAGCCATCACACCACGGAAGAGCTCTGCACCGCGGATTCGTGAATTCAGCCCGTTTCTGAACGCGATATGACTGCGCATGTCCGCTGAGGTCGTCCTCGAGGGGGCATGCGTGCCGTGATTGATGGTCCCGGTTCGGCCGGGACCCTTCGTCAGCGACTGCGGGGTCTTCCCGATGGAATGGACGAGCTATCTCGCCCCCCTCTCCCAGGGCGCGTGGGTGACCGTACAGCTCACGGTCTACTCGACGATTCTGGGAGCTCTCTGTGCCTTCGTGTTCGGTCTCGGCAAGCTGTCCCACAACCCCCTGGTCAAGGGGATCAGCGTTGCCTACATCGAGATCTTCCGCGGCACATCCCTGTTGGTGCAACTGTTCTGGATCTACTTCGCGCTACCCATCATGGGGCAGGCGATCGGGCTCGACCTGCGCTTTCCGCCGGTGGTGGCGGGGGTCGTCGCGCTGGCGCTGAATATCGGCGCCTATGGTGCCGAAGTGGTTCGCGGCGCCGTGCAGGCGGTACCCAAGGAGCAGTACGAAGCGGCGACCGCGCTCAATTTCACCGGGCGCAAGCGACTGTGGCGCATCACCCTGCCGCAGGCGATTCCGGAGATGATGCCGACCTTCGGCAATCTCGCGGTCCAGAACCTCAAGGACACGGCGCTGGTGTCGCTTATCTCTCTGGGCGACATGGCCTTTCGGGCCGAGCAGATCCGTAATTTCACCCAGGACAGCGTGACCGTCTACACCCTGGTCCTGTTCATGTACTTCGGCATGGCGCTGGTGCTCACGGCCTGCATGAAGCTGCTGGAACGCTACGTTGGCCGCTGGCGCGCGGCGGGGAGATAACGCATGTTTTTCGGCATCGAATGGGATACCAGCAGCCAGTGGGCCTTTGCGGTCTCGATCTTCCCGATTCTGCTGCACGGTCTGGTGGTGACACTGCAGGCCACCGTGGTCGGCTTCTTCATCGCCCTGATCCTGGGCCTGGTGCTGGCGGCGCTGAAAAGCGCGCCGACCCGCTTCATCCGCTGGCCAGCCAAGCTGGTGACCGAGTTCATTCGGGATACCCCGCTGTTGATCCAGCTATTCTTCCTGTTCTACGTGCTACCCGAATTCGGGTTGACGCTGCCGGCATTTCTGACCGGTGCGCTGGCGCTGGGCGTGCAGTACAGCGCCTATACCTCCGAGGTCTACCGCGCCGGCCTGGAGGCGGTGGCCAAGGGGCAGCGCGAGGCGGCTCGCGCACTCAACCTGGCGTCCGCCAGGACCTTTACCCATATCATCCTGCCGCAGGCGATCCCGCGCATCATTCCCGCGCTGGGCAACTATCTGGTCTCGATCATGAAGGACGTGCCCGTGCTGTCGGTCGTGACCGTGCTGGAGATGCTCGGCGTGGCCAAGATCATCGGCGATCGCACCGGTGGCTACCTGATTCCGCTCTCCATGGTTGGCGGCCTCTATCTGGTGATGACGATCATTGCCTCCTTCGGCGTGCGCTACCTGGATACCCATCTGCCCAAGCGAGGCCTCTCTCTCAAATGAACGACGCCACCGACAATAGCGGCCCCATCATCAAATTCGACAAGGTCGTCAAGCGCTTTGGCGATCATGTGGTTCTCGACGAGCTCGATTTCGAGGTCCAGCGAGGCGAGAAAGTGACGATCATCGGCCCCTCCGGCTCGGGCAAGTCGACGGTGCTGCGCATCCTGATGACACTCGAGGAGATCAACGGCGGTGTCGTCTACGTCGGCGGCGAGCCGCTCTGGCATCAGCGCAAGGGCGAATCACTCGAACCGGCTGGCGAGCAGCACCTGCGCCAGATGCGAAGCCACCTGGGCATGGTATTCCAGCAGTTCAACCTGTTCCCGCACATGACGGTGCTGCGCAACTTGACCGAAGCGCCGGTCCAGGTGCTCGGCGTCAGCAAGGCCGAAGCGAAGCAGCGCGGCATGGAGCTGCTGGAGATGGTGGGACTGACCGACCAGGCCACCAAGTACCCCCACCAGCTCTCCGGTGGTCAGCAGCAGCGAGTGGGCATTGCCCGGGCACTGGCAATGCGGCCCAAGATCATGCTGTTCGACGAGCCGACCTCTGCGCTGGACCCGGAGCTGGTGGGGGAGGTGTTGAACGTCATCCGGACGCTGGCCGACGAGCACGACCTGACCATGCTGCTGGTGACCCACGAAATGCATTTCGCGCGCCAGGTCTCCGACCGTATCTGCTTCTTCGACAAGGGGCGGATCAAGGAGCAGGGCAAGCCGGAGGAGATCTTCACCGCCCCGAAGGAGGAGCGTACCAAGGCCTTCCTGAAAGCGGTTCTCGACCCGGACGATTGAGCCACGGGCTTCGGGCTTCGGGCGAGAAATGCCAGCGACGCTGGCATTTCTCGCTCAACGGCAACACCCTGATCTTCGCGGCTCGCGACTCGCGGCTCGCGGCTCGCGGCTCGCGGCTCGCTCTCTACCACCAGGCGTGGAAATGGTGTGGCGGCCCCTTGCCCTGGCCAACGGTGAGGCGATCGCTGGCCTCCAGGGCCTGGAGAAGCCACTGCTTGGCGCCGCCGATGGCCTGTTCGACGTCGGGGTGGGTGGGGGGCAGGTGCGCCAGGTGGGCCGCGATCGCCGATGAGAGCGCGCAGCCCGCGCCATGGAGGTTGCGTGTCCGCAGCCGTGGCGCATCCAGCCAGCGCGTGGCGTTCGGCACCCACAGCAGGTCCGGGCAGCGATCCAGCGGTAGATGGCCTCCCTTCAGCAGGCCGTGAGGGGCCCCCAATGCCGCGAGATCGCCTACCATCGCCTCCATGGCAGCGAGGTCTCGTGGCACCTCGGTCCCGAGCAGGGCCGCGGCCTCGGGGAGATTGGGCGTGATCACGTCGGCCAGCGGGACCAGGATGTCTCGCACGGCACGCAGCCCCTCGTCGTCCACCAGTCGGTCGCCGCTCTTGGCGACCATCACCGGGTCGAGCACGATCCAGCGCGGCCGGCGTCGCGCCAGCGCCGCGGCAATCGTTTGCGCCACCTCGCGGCTGGCAACCATGCCGATCTTGACCGTATCGATCTCGACGTCGTCGAGCAGGTTGTCCAGTTGGGTGCGGATCAGCCCCACCGGTACCGGCTCGACCGCCACCACGCCGCGCGTGTTCTGCGCGATTACGGCGGTAATCACGTTGGTGGCATAGACGCCGAGGGCCGAGAACGTCTTGATATCGGCCTGCAGTCCGGCGCCACCGGACGGGTCGGATCCGGCGATCGTCAAAGCATTGGGAATCGAGCGAGAAACCATGGGTGGACATTGCAAGCAGCGGGAAAGCGTCTAGCCTAAGACAAGATGCCGTCATTGCCCAACGGCAATAGGTGGATTGAAGGTCAGAGTGGCGAAGACGATGGTCCGGCAGCGGCCCGCCAGATTTACCGACAGGCTGCAATAGGACTAATTAGCAGACTTGTTACCCAGTCGTCATCGTGTAAACTCGTAAACTTACGAACCTGTCAGTTTGGTTCGATATCCATCATGTTCGGGTTCCATCACGTCTGCGAGGGAAGGCATGTCCGATCCGGTCTCCGCATGGATTGCCAGCTACTGGGCTACCGGCTTTTTCGTGGTGGCCGTGGTGGCGCTCTGTGGATTGATGATCGGCGCTGCCAGCCTGCTCGGTGGCAAGAGCCACGGACGCAGCAAGTCCCTGCCGTTCGAGTCCGGCATCGTGGGTGCCGGGTCCGCGCGCCAGCGGTTCTCGGTCAAGTTCTATCTCGTTGCCATGCTGTTCGTCATCTTCGATATCGAAGCCGTCTACCTGTTCGGCTGGGCCGTCTCCGTGCGCGAGGTGGGCTGGACGGGATTCGCCGGGGCGGCGGTATTCATCCTTATTCTACTGGCAGGCCTGGTCTACGATGCTCGCGTCGGCGCGCTCGACTGGGCGCCGCGCAAGCGCGGGCGCGAAGACGCGTCGCGTGCCCGCGAGCTGGCTGCCGTGCCAGGGGTCGAGCGTCGTGCACGCTGAAGCCGCCCGTTGCCTCGAGACGTAACGCGTAAAGCAGGATCGCGGTATCGATCGACAAGATTATAACGATGGGAGCCAGGCATCCGTGACTGATCTGCGCTTCCTCGACCGTTTTTCTATCAGGTTTGTTGAGGCCCACTATGCAGTACACCCTGACCCGTGCGGAGGGAGGCGATTCCTCGGCTGATCGTTACCCACTCGGCGAGCGCGAGATCGTCGATGATCCGATGAAACAGCAGGTTCATCGCAACGTCTTCATGGGCAAGCTCGAGGACGTGCTTCACTCGGCCGTCAACTGGGGGCGCAAGAACTCGCTGTGGCCCTACAATTTCGGGCTCTCGTGCTGCTATGTGGAGATGACCACGGCGTTCACCGCGCCCCACGACGTCGCCCGTTTCGGGGCCGAGGTCATCCGCGCCTCGCCACGCCAAGCCGATTTCATGGTCATTGCCGGCACCTGCTTCATCAAGATGGCGCCCGTCATCCAGCAGCTCTACGACCAGATGCTCGAGCCCAAGTGGGTCATCTCGATGGGTTCCTGCGCCAACTCCGGCGGCATGTACGACATCTATTCGGTGGTCCAGGGGGTCGACAAGTTCCTGCCCGTGGATGTCTACGTGCCCGGCTGCCCGCCGCGTCCCGAAGCGTTTCTCCAAGGTCTTCAGCTCCTGCAGGACTCGATTCAGGAAGAGCGTCGTCCGCTCTCCTGGGTGGTCGGGGACCAGGGCGTCTATCGTGCCGAGATGCCGTCGCAGCGTGAAAAGCATCGCGACAGACGCATTGCGGTCAAGGAGCTGCGCACCCCCGATGGCATCTAGCCCGGTCGTCCACGTCGATCGTTACTGCCATTGATCCTTGTGGTCGTTTTCGACCATTGATTCTGCACCCGGGGGCCGCCAGACCATGACCGCAGCCGATGATTCTCGAAACGAGAGCGCGACGACTTCCAGCGCCTCCCATGCCGCCGGTCAACCCGACGTCATGGCCGAACTGGCGCGCCAGTTCGGCGAGGCCGCCTTTACGCCGCAGGCGACGCTGACCGGCATGCCGGTCATCTGGGTCGCTCGCGAGCAACTCCGAGATGTGCTCGGCTTCCTGCGGCGCGTGACCGGTCCGTTCTCGATGCTCTTCGATCTGAGCGCCGTGGACGAGCGCCTGCGGACCCACCGCCGCGGCCTGCCGCCATCCGATTTCACCGTCTTCTACCAGTTGCTGTCGGTGGAGCGGAACGCTGACCTGATGATCAAGGTCGCGCTGCACGAGCGAGACCTGGCGCTGCCCTCGATCAGCGACATCTTCGTCAATGCCAACTGGTACGAGCGCGAGGTCTTCGATCTCTTCGGCATCCACTTCAGCGGTCATCCGCATCTGACCCGGATCATGATGCCGCCGACCTGGACCGGTCATCCGCTGCGCAAGGACTACTCCGCCCGCGCCACCGAATTCGACCCCTACACGCTGACGGTGAAGGGCCAGGAGGTGGAGCAGGAGGCGCTGCGTTTCGATCCCGCGGCCTGGGGCATGAAGCGCGAGGGCGAAGAGACCGAGTTCATGTTCCTGAACCTCGGGCCCAACCACCCCTCGGCCCATGGCGCCTTCCGCATCGTGCTGCAGCTCGACGGCGAGGAGGTGGTCGACTGCGTGCCGGACATCGGCTATCACCACCGCGGCGCCGAGAAGATGGCGGAGCGCCAGTCGTGGCACAGCTTCATCCCCTATACCGATCGTATCGACTACACCGGCGGGGTGATGAACAACCTGCCCTATGTGCTGGCGGTGGAGAAACTGGCCGGCATCACTGTCACCGACCGTGCCAAGACCATCCGGGTGATGATGGCGGAGATGTTCCGCATCAACAGCCACTTGCTGTTCCTGGGGACCTATCTACAGGATCTGGGCGCCATGACGCCGGTCTTCTTCACCTTCACCGACCGCCAGAAGGCCTACGAGGTGATCGAGGCGATCACCGGTTTCCGCATGCACCCGGCGTGGTATCGCATCGGCGGCACCGCCCATGATCTGCCCAAGGGCTGGGACAAGCTGGTGCAGGGCTTCGTCGACTGGATGCCCAAGCGTCTGGCCGAGTACGAGAAGGCGATGATGGACAACGCCATCGTGCGCGATCGCACCCGCTTCGTCGCCGCTTTCGATACCCGGCAGGCGCTGGAGTGGGGCGTCACCGGTCCCAACCTGCGCGCCACCGGGCTCGACTTCGACCTGCGCAAGAAGCGCCCCTATTCCGGCTACGAGAATTTCGATTTCGAGGTGCCCACCGCCGTCAACGGCGACGCCTTCGATCGCGGCATGATGCGGATCGAGGAGATGCGCCAGAGCGTGCGCATTCTCCAGCAGTGCATCGATCACATGCCGGCTGGCGACTACAAGGCTGACCATCCGCTGACCACGCCGCCGCCGCGGGAGAAGATGCTGCAGCACATCGAGACCCTGATCACCCACTTCCTGCAGGTCTCGTGGGGGCCGGTGCTGCCGGCCGCCGAGTCGATGCAGATGATCGAGGCGACCAAGGGCATCAACAGCTACTACCTGACCAGCGACGGCAGCACCATGAGCTACCGGACACGTATTCGCACGCCCAGCTTTCCGCATCTGCAGCAGATCCCCGCCGTCATGCGCGGCGGGTTCGTGCCGGATCTGATCGCGCACCTGGGCAGTATCGACTTCGTCATGGCCGACGTGGACCGATGAGGCAGCCATCATGACTACTACCGCGACCATTGGGACGACTATCGCCAGCGACGGTTTCGTCCTCGACCCCGCCGACCGCGCGGCGATTCTCGAGGAGCGGGCGCACTACCCCTATCCGCAGGCGGCGAGCATCGAGGCACTGAAGATCGTGCAGAAGCGCCACGGCCACGTGCCGGATGGCGCGATTCCGGCGATCGCCGAGACGCTGGGCATTCGCGTCGCCGACGTCGAGGGCGTGGCGACCTTCTACAGCCTGATCTTCCGGCAGCCGGTCGGCCGTCACGTGATCCTGATCTGCGACAGCAGCTCCTGTTTCCTGACCGATTACGAGGCCCTGCGCGACGCCTTCATCGATCATCTCGGTATCCAGATGGGCCAGACCACCGCAGATGGCCGCTTCACCCTGCTGCCGGTGTGCTGTCTCGGTGCCTGCGATCGCGGGCCCACGATTCTGATCGGCGAGGATCTGCACGGCCCGGTGACCCCGGACGAGATCCCCCGGCTGCTGGAGGCGTACGCATGACGATCAAGAACCTGATGCGGGAGGGCGAGTCGTGAGTCGCATTCTGCAATCCGCCGGCGAACGCCGCGCCGAGACCCATCCGCTGACCTGGCGCCTGCACGACGACCAGTCGCCGGTGCTGCTCGAGGAGTATCTCGACACCGGCGGCTATGCCGCGGTCACCAAGGCGCTGGAACAGTACACCTACGAGTCGCTGACCGAGGAGGTGAAGGGCGCCAATCTTCGCGGCCGTGGCGGCGCGGGTTTCTCCGCCGGCATGAAGTGGAGCCTGACCGCCAAGGGCGGCGATGCGCCGCGCGGCTATATCGTCTGCAACGCCGACGAGATGGAGCCGGGCACCTTCAAGGATCGCCTGCTGATGGAGCAGCAGCCGCACCTGCTGATCGAGGGCATGATCCTGGCCGGTTACGCCAACCGCTCGAAACAGGGCTATATCTTCCTGCGCGGCGAGTACCACCTGGCGGCCGCCTCGATCCAGCGTGCCCTGGCCGACGCCCGCGCCGATGGCTGGCTGGGTCCGGACGTGCGCGGCAGCGGCTGGGATTTCGATATCGCCCTGCACACCGGTGCCGGGCGCTATATCTGCGGGGAAGAGACCGCGCTGATCAACTCGCTCGAGGGCAAGCGTGCCAATCCGCGAGCCAAACCGCCGTTCCCCGGCCAGTCCGGCGCCTGGGGGCTGCCGACGGTGGTCAACAACGTCGAGACGCTGTGCAACGTGCCGGGCATCGTCAATCACGGCGCCGACTGGTTCCAGGCGCTCTCCGGCGATCTCAGCAGCGACGGCGGCACCAAGCTCTACGGGGTCTCCGGCAAGGTCAACAATCCCGGGCTGTGGGAGTTGCCCATGGGCACCACCGGCAACCGGATCCTCGAGCTCGCCGGCGGCATGCGTGACGGCCTGACCCTCAAGAGCTGGCTGCCCGGCGGTGGCAGTACCGGCTTCCTGCTGCCCGAACACCTGGAGCTGGCGCTCGATTTCGACACCATCGGCAAGACCGGCAGCCGCATGGGAACGGGGCTGCTGACCGTGGTCGCCGACAACCAGAGCATGGTCTCGCTGACCCGCAACCTTGAGGAGTTCTTCGCCCGCGAATCCTGCGGCTGGTGCACGCCGTGCCGCGACGGCCTGCCGTGGAGCGTCAAGCTGCTGCGGGCGCTGGAGGCTGGCGAGGGCCAGGCTGGCGATATCGAGCTGCTCGAGCAGATGGCCCGCGACCTGGGGCCGGGCAAGACCTTCTGCGCGCATGCGCCGGGGGCGGCGATGCCGCTGGCATCCGCGATCCACTATTTCCGTGACGAGTTCGAGCGCGGCATCACCCGACCCGAGGGTGAGGCGCACGCGGACCCGATCCCGGTCGGCAGCGTGTAGGAGGAGTTCGACGCCATGGCCACTATTCACGTCGACGGCAACGACTACGAAGTCGAAGACAGCGACAACCTGCTCCACGCCTGCCTTTCGCTGGGACTGGATATTCCCTATTTCTGCTGGCATCCGGCGATGGGCAGCGTCGGGGCGTGCCGCCAGTGCGCGGTGAAGCAGTACAAGGATGCTGACGACGACCGCGGCATGCTGGTGATGTCGTGCATGGCGCCGGTCAAGGACGATGCCTACATCTCCATCGCCGACGAGGAGGCCAAGGCCTTCCGCGAGACGGTGATCGAGTTCCTGATGGTTAACCACCCCCACGACTGCCCGGTCTGCGAGGAAGGGGGTCACTGCCATCTGCAGGACATGACGGTGATGACCGGCCATGACCGGCGTCGTTACCGCTTCCGCAAGCGCACCCATCGCAACCAGAACCTGGGGCCGTTCATCGCCCACGAGATGAACCGCTGTATCACCTGCTACCGCTGTACGCGCTTCTACCAGGACTACGCCGGTGGCGAAGACCTGGGGGCCTTCGGCGCCCACGACAACGTCTACTTCGGCCGCGTCACCGATGGCACGCTGGAGAGTGAGTTCTCCGGCAACCTCACCGAGGTCTGCCCGACCGGGGTGTTCACCGACCAGACCCACTCCGATCACTACACCCGCAAGTGGGATCTGCAGTTCGCACCGAGCATCTGCCACCAGTGCGCCAGCGGCTGCAATATCAGCCCCGGCGAGCGCTACGGCGACATTCGCCGGATCGAGAATCGCTACAACGGCGACGTCAACGGCTACTTTCTCTGCGACCGTGGCCGGTTCGGCTACGGTTACGTCAACCGCAAGGATCGGCCGACTCGCCCCGAGTGTCGGGAGAGCGGGGGTGACGCCCGGACGATGGAAGTCGACGAAGCGCTCGATCTCGCCGCGGATCGCCTGCGTGGCGCCAAGCGGGTCATCGGCATCGGCTCGCCCCGGGCCAGCCTGGAGAGCAACCATCGGCTGCGTCAGCTGGTCGGCGCGGCCAACTTCTCCACCGGTATCGAGGCCGGAGAGCTGGCGCGGATCCGGCGGATGGAAGCGCTCAACCGCGAGGCGGGGCTGGCCACGCCGAGCCTGCGCGAGATCGAGCGGTGCGATGCGATCCTGGTCCTCGGTGAAGACCTCATCCAGAGCGCCGCCCGCGTCGCGTTGTCGGTGCGCCAGGCGGTGCGCGGCAAGGGCGTCGAGCTGGGCGCCGAGCGCGGCATCCCCGAGTGGAACGCCGAAGCGGTCAAGACCATCGCCCAGGGTGCCGGCCATCCTCTGTTCCTGGCCACGCCGGACGCGACCAAGCTCGATGGCATCGCCACCCATGCCGGGCGACTCGCGCCCGATGATATCGCCCGGCTCGGGTTCGCCGTGGCGCACGCCCTCGATTCCACCGCGCCGGTCGTCGACGGTCTCGACGAAGAGACGTCGCAGCTGGCCGGGCGCATCGCCGATACCCTGCTGGCGGCGAAGAAGCCGCTGGTCATTGCCGGCGAGTCGTTGGGTTCGATGGCGATCCTGGAAGCGGCCGGCAACATCGCTCGGGCGCTCGGCCGGCGCCAGCGTTCGGATGCCGGCCTGACCCTCGTTCGCCGCGAGGCCAATAGCGTCGGGCTCGGGTTGCTGGGTGGCGAATCCCTCGACTGGGCGATGGCCCAGCTCGAGCAGGGCGACGCCGACGGCGTGGTGATCCTGGAGAACGACCTCTATGTCCGGTTGCCTACGTCACGCGTAGACAGCGCGCTCGGGCGGGCCACGGCGGTCGTCGTGGTCGACCACCAGCGGACGCCGACCTGGGAGCGCGCCGACGTCGGCTTGCCGGCGGGCACCTTCGCCGAGAGCGACGGCACCCTGGTCAGCCTGGAAGGCCGTGCCCAGCGGTTCTACCAGGTCTTCGACCCCAGCTACATGCGCCCGGACACCCGGATTCGCGAGAGCTGGCGCTGGCTGCACGCGCTTCACGCCACGCTGGAGCGCCAGCCGATGGAGACCATCCTGCTCGACGACCTGACCCAGGCCGTTGCCGAGGATGCTCCCGCCCTGGCGCCGCTGCACCAGAATACGCCGGAGGCGATGTTTCGCATCCACGGCCTGAAGCTGGCTCGCGAGCCCCACCGCTATAGTGGCCGTACTGCCATGCGTGCCAATCTCAACGTCAACGAGCCGCGGGCGCCGGTGGACCTCGATACGCCGTTCGCCTTTTCGATGGAGGGCTATGCCGGCTATCGCGAGCCGCGCCGGGAGGTCGCCTTCGCCTGGGCGCCGGGCTGGAACTCCCCGCAGGCCTGGAACAAGTTCCAGGACGAAGTCGGCGGCCACCTCCGCGCCGGCGACCCGGGCAAACGGCTGTTCACGGCCGCCGCCGTCGGTGGCGACTACTGCAGCGAGATCCCTGCCGCGTTCGAACCGCGCGAGGGCGAATGGCAGGTGATCGATCTGCCCCAGCTGTTCGGCGGTGACGACATGTCGCGCCGCGCCGAACCGATCCGCGAACGCATGGCGCCGCCCCAGGTCGCACTCAACCAGGCCGATGCCGCGGGGTTGGGTATCGGCGCCGGCGATGCGGTCTCGATCGCTGTCGATGGCACGCGCTTCAAGCTGCCGGCGAGACTCAGCGCCGGTCTGCCGCCAGGTGTCGTCGGCCTGCCCGCTGGTGCGATCCAGGAAGTCACCGGAGGTCTGACGCCAGGCGTCATGCGCTGGGGGCAGGTTGCGAAAGCGGAGCACGATAGCCAGGCGCCGGCCGGGGAGGCGCGCCCATGAGCTGGTGGACGCCGCAAGTCGAGGCGACGTTGATCGCCATGGTTCAGGCCGTGGTCATCCTGCTGGTCGTGGTCGTTTCCGGGGCGCTGCTGAGCATGATCGAGCGACGCCTGCTGGCGCTATGGCAGGATCGCTACGGCCCCAACCGGGTCGGGCCTTTCGGGCTTTTGCAGATCGCCGCCGACATGCTCAAGATCTTCTTCAAGGAGGACTGGATCCCGCCGTTCGCCGACCGTACCTTCTTCGTGCTGGCGCCGGCGATCGCCATGGCCTCGCTGCTGCTGTCGTTCATGGTGATCCCAATCACGCCCGGCTGGGGGGTGGCGGATCTCAACATCGGCATTCTGTTCTTCTTTGCCATGGCCGGCATCAACGTCTATGCGGTGCTGTTCGCCGGCTGGGCCAGCAGCAACAAGTATGCGCTGCTCGGCGCCCTGCGTGCCTCCGCCCAGACGCTCTCCTACGAGGTCTTCATGGGTCTGGCGGTCATGGGCATCGTCGCCATGACCGGCTCGTTCAACATGCGCGACATCGTCAACGCCCAGGAGAACGTCTGGTTCATCGTGCCGCAGTTCTTCGGCTTCTGTACCTTCGTCATCGCCGGTATCGCGGTGACTCACCGCCATCCGTTCGATCAGCCGGAGGCGGAGCAGGAGTTGGCCGACGGCTACCACATCGAATATTCCGGGATGAAATGGGGCATGTTCTTCGTCGGCGAGTACATCGGCATCGTGCTGATCTCGGCGCTGCTGGTGACGCTGTTCTTTGGCGGCTGGCATGGGCCGCTGCTGCCGCCGATCGTCTGGTTCCTGCTCAAGACGGTGTTCTTCGTCATCCTGTTCGTCCTGCTGCGGGCGGCGTTGCCGCGGCCGCGCTACGACAAGGTGATGAGCTTCGGCTGGAAGGTGTGTCTACCGCTGACACTCGTCAATCTATTGATCACCGGGGCGATGATTCTGCTCATCGACCCGGGCGTGTAAGGGAGAGCGACCATGCTGAGTCAGATCCGGAAGATCGTATCCGGCACCGGTACGCAACTGCGCACGCTGTGGATGGTGTTCTCGCACGCCTGGCGCAAGCGCGAGACGCTGCAGTATCCGGAGGAGCAGGTCTACCTGCCGCCGCGCTACCGCGGGCGAATCGTGCTCACCCGGGACCCGGACGGCGAGGAGCGCTGCGTGGCCTGCAACCTGTGTGCGGTGGCCTGTCCGGTGGCGTGCATCTCGTTGCAGAAGGGTGAGAAGGAGGATGGCCGCTGGTATCCGGAATTCTTTCGCATCAACTTCTCGCGCTGCATCTTCTGCGGGATGTGCGAGGAGGCGTGCCCGACCTCGGCGATCCAGTTGACGCCGGACTTCGAGATGAGCGAGTTCCGAAGACAGGAGCTCGTCTACGAGAAGCAGGACCTGCTGATCGATGGCCCGGGCAAGGACCACAACACCAACTTCTATCGCGTGGCCGGCCTGTCGATCGCCGGTAAGGACAAGGGCGAGGCGCAGAACGAGGCCGAACCCATCGACGTCAAGTCGCTGATGCCGTGAGTGGTATACGTCAGCCGGTATCGTCGAGAGATGGTAGCGGCCGGGAGCTGTTTGATGGGGGAGAGAGAAGCATGCAAATCGCGTTTTACTTGAGTGGCCTGGTCGCGATTCTCGCCACCCTCCGCGTGGTGACCGGCACCCATCCGGTCCATGCGCTGCTCTATCTGATCGTGTCGCTGATCGCGGTGGCGATGGTGTTCTTCGCCCTGGGCGCCCCCTTCGCCGGGGCGCTGGAGATCATCGTCTATGCCGGCGCGATCATGGTGCTGTTCGTGTTCGTGGTAATGATGCTCAACTTGGGCGAGTCGGCGGTGGAACAGGAGCGGGCCTGGCTCCAGCCCAGAGCGTGGATGGGCCCGGCGATCCTGACGGCGGTCCTGCTTGTCGTGATGGTGGTGACGCTGGCCAGCGGCGACTATGACGGCACCATCAGCGGCGAGACGCTGACGGCCAAGATGGTCGGCATATCGCTGTTCGGCCCCTATCTGGTGATCGTCGAACTGGCGGCAATGCTGTTGCTGGCGGCGCTGGTGGCGGCGTCTCACCTGGGGCGCAGTGAAGCGCACGATGAAGCCGACCTCGCCCGCGAGCGCCAGCGTGAGCTGAACGACCAGGCGTCGACCAGCGAGACATCGAACCCCACTCGCGAGGCGCGTCGCGATGCGCAGGAGGGCAAGGCATGACGGGCATTCCGGTAGAGCACGGCCTGTGGCTGGCGGCGATTCTGTTCGTGCTGGGGCTGGCAGGACTGATGACGCGGCGCAACATGCTGTTCGTGCTGATGAGCCTGGAGATCATGATGAACGCCGCCGGCCTGGCGTTCATTGTCGGTGGGACCCACTGGCAGCAGGCCGATGGTCAGGTCATGTTCCTGATGATCATCACCTTGGCGGCGGCAGAGGCGAGCGTGGGTCTGGCGCTGCTGATGCAGCTCTACCGGCGCTTCAAGACTCTCGATATCGATGCGGCTAGCAGGTTGCGCGGATGACCACTTTTCACGATGTCTTGCTGACACTCACGTTCGTCTTTCCTTTACTGGGATCGCTGATCCTGGCGCTGTCGTACGGGCGTCTCTCCGAGCGAGCCAGCGCGACCATCGGCGTCGCCTCCATCGGCCTGGCGGCACTGTGCACGCTGTGGGTCGGTATCGATTTCTACGACCAGGGCAAGTCGGCGCAGACGTTGACCCTGTGGCACTGGATCAGCGTGGGCGATTTCCAGCCGACCGTGGGGTTGATGCTGGATGGCCTGTCGTTGACCCTGCTCGGCGTGATTACCGGCGTCGGCTTCTTCATCCACCTGTTCGCGGCCTGGTACATGCGTGGCGAGGATGGCGTGACCCGCTTCTTCTGTCATATGAACCTGTTCGTGTTCAGCATGATCCTGCTGGTGCTGGGAGACAACCTGCTGCTGCTCTACTTCGGCTGGGAAGGGGTGGGGCTCTGCAGCTACCTGTTGATCGGCTACTACTACCGCACGCCGGCCAACGGCTGGGCGGCGTTCAAGGCTTTCGTCATCACCCGTACCGGCGATGTCTTCCTCGCCATCGGTATGTTCCTGCTCTACCTCGAGCTCGGCTCGCTCAACCTGCAGACGTTGCTGGCGCGGGCACCGGAGATCTGGACCGAGGGCGGTCTGATGCCACAGCTCGCGGCGCTGATGCTGCTCGGTGGCGCGGTGGGCAAGTCGGCACAGCTGCCGCTGCACACCTGGCTGGCGGACGCCATGGCGGGCCCGACGCCGGTGTCGGCATTGATCCACGCGGCGACCATGGTCACGGCGGGTGTCTATCTGATCGCGCGGATGAACGGCATCTTCCTGATGGCGCCGGACGTACTGCTGCTGGTCGGGGTGGTCGGCGCGCTGACCCTGCTGGTGGCAGGCTTCGCGGCGCTGGCGCAGACCGACATCAAGCGGGTGCTCGCCTACTCGACCATGAGCCAGATCGGCTACATGTTCCTGGCGCTGGGCGTCGGCGCGTTCGATGCGGCGATCTTCCATCTGATGATCCACGCCTTCTTCAAGGCGCTGCTGTTCCTCTCCGCCGGCTCGGTGATCATCTGCACCCATCACGAGCAGGACATGCGCCGTCTCGGTGGGCTGTGGCGCAAGCTGCCACTGACCTACGCCGGGTTCATCGTCGGCGGGGCGGCGCTGGCGGCCCTGCCGCTGGTGACGGCGGGCTTCTACAGCAAGGATGCCATCCTCGTCTCGGCACTCGGTTCCGGCCATGGCGTGCTGATGCTCGCCGGGCTGCTTGGCGCGCTGCTGACATCGATCTATACCGTGCGCCTGATCCTCGGCACCTTCCACGGCAAGCCCAAGAGCGACAACGCCCGCAGTGCCCACGCTGGCAAGGGGCTGGTGCATGGCATACCGCTGGTGGTGCTGATCGTGATGTCGACGGCCATCGGCGCGCAGCTGACCCCGCCGCTGGACGAAGTGCTGCCGCCCGGCCCGGTCGCCGAGGGCCTGGGAGTCCATATCCTCGAATTCACCGCCATGGTCGTGGCCGTCGGCGGCGTACTGTTCGCGGGCTGGCTGTTCAAGCGCCGGCGTGACCTGATTCGCCGTGGCATGGCGGACCCGCGCGGCGCCCGGCTGTGGACGTTCTGGCACAACGCCTGGGGCTTCGATGCGCTCTACGACTGGCTGTTCGTGCGTCCCTACCAGGGCGTGGTCCGGGTCAACCGGGGCGACTGGATCAACTCGCTGTGCAACATTCTGCCGTGGCTGGCCCGGGCTTCCCATCAGGGGCTGCGCACGACGCAGACGGGCCTGATGCGTCACTACGCCGTATCGATGGTGCTGGGAGCGACGCTGCTGCTCGTCTTCCTGCTGGTGGGCTGACGAGATGCGCGCAGACAGGTTACACGGCGTCGAGGCCCCGATGACCCCAGCTCGGGCGCCAACGGAATTCACTCTATCGCGGATGGCTGATTCATGACTCTGGTCTGGCTGATACTGATCCCCTTCATTGGCGGCCTGCTCTGTTGGCAGGCGGAACGCTTTGGCGACCAGGCGCCTCGCTGGATCGCACTGGGCACCATGCTGCTGGAATTGGTGATGGTGCTGGGGCTCTGGGTCAGCAGCGACTTTCAGCTGCCGGCGGAGGGCGCCGCCAGCGTCTGGACGCTGGAGTGGCAGGCGGACTGGATCCCGCGCTTCGGCATTCAATTGCATCTGGCGATCGACGGCCTGTCGCTGCTGATGATCGCGTTGACCGGCCTGCTCGGTGCCATGGCGGTGGTCTGCTCCTGGAAGGAGATCGTCCGTCGGGTCGGGTTCTTCCACCTCAACCTGCTGTGGATCCTGGGCGGGGTGGTCGGGGTCTTTCTCGCCATCGACCTGTTCCTGTTCTTCCTGTTCTGGGAAATGATGCTGGTGCCGATGTACTTCCTGATCGCGCTGTGGGGGCACAGCGGCTCCCAGGGCAGTTCGCGCATCGGCGCCGCGACCAAGTTCTTCATCTACACCCAGGCCAGTGGCCTGCTGATGCTGATCGCCATCCTGGGCCTGGTGTTCGCGCATCACGGGGCGACTGGCGAGTACACCTTCGCCTATGCGGATCTGTTGAACACGCCGCTATCGGAGACCACGGCCTGGTGGCTGATGCTCGGCTTCTTCGTCGCCTTCGCGGTCAAGTTGCCGGTGGTGCCGCTGCACGGCTGGCTGCCGGATGCCCACGCCCAGGCACCGACGGCCGGTAGTGTCGACCTCGCCGGCATTCTGCTCAAGACGGCGGCCTACGGGATGCTGCGTTTCGCGCTGCCGTTGTTTCCGGAGGCCTCCCAGGCGTTCGCGCCGGTGGCGATGACGCTGGGCCTGATCGGTATCTTCTACGGTGCGATCCTGGCCTGCGGCCAGCAGGATCTGAAACGCCTGATCGCCTACACCAGCATCTCCCACATGGGCTTCGTCCTGATCGGTATCTATGCCGGTACCGAACTGGCGCTGCAGGGCGTGGTGGCGCTGATGGTGGCGCACGCCTTCTCCGCCGCCGGGCTGTTCATTCTCTCCGGGCAGCTCTACGAGCGACTGCACACTCGCGACATGCGCCAGATGGGGGGGCTGTGGGGACGTATCCGCGGCCTGCCGGGGTTCGCGCTGGTGTTCGTGGCGGCGTCGCTGGGCCTGCCCGGCACCGCCAACTTCGTCGGTGAGTTCATGGTGATGTTCGGTGCCTTCGGCGTGGCACCCTGGGTGGTGGTCATCGCCAGCGCCGGCCTGATCCTGGCCGCCGTCTACTCGCTGTTCATCATGCAGCGGGTCTACTACGGGCCGCCGGTGGAGGAGACGCCGCTGGCCGGCCTCGACCGGCGCGAGACGATACTGCTGTTCGGCATCGTCGCGCTGGTGGTGTTCTTCGGTATCTATCCCCAGCCGCTGCTGGATACCTCGGCCGGGGCCATGCAGGTGGTACAGCAGAGCGTTCAGCAAGCCGCGGCGATGACGGGAGGTGCCCAATGAGCGATGTCGCCAATCATGGTGTCCTGACGACCCTGCTCGCCATTTCCCCGCTGATTCTGGTCTGCCTGACCGTGATCGTGGTGATGCTCTCGATCGCCTGGAAACGCAATCACGCCTTGAGCGCGATTCTCACCGCCGTCGGCCTCAATGCGGCACTGCTGGCGCTGCTGTTCGGCTGGACGCTGGGTTCGGTCGACGTCACTTCGGTCCTGGTGGTCGACGATCTTTCCCGCTTCGGCGGCGTGCTGGTGCTGATGTCGACGCTGGCCTGCGTCACTCTGGCCCACCACTACCTCGAAGGCTACGAAGGGCCGCGGGACGAGTTCTATCTGCTGCTGACGAGCGCCGCCGCCGGCGGCCTGGTGCTGGTCTCGGCGCGTCACATGACGACGCTGTTCTTCGGCATCGAGCTGCTGTCGATGCCGCTGTTCGGGATGCTCGCCTACACCTTCCGAGACCGTGGCGCGCTGGAGAGCGGCATCAAGTACATGGTGCTGTCGGCGGCGGCGACCGCGTTCCTGCTGTTCGGCATGGCGCTGCTCTATGCGGTGACGGGCACGCTGGACTTCGCCGAATTGGGCGCGGCGCTATCGGCTCGCGGCAGCGACCCCTGGCTGCTGGCCGGTGCCGGCCTGCTACTGGTGGGACTGGCGTTCAAGCTCTCCATCGTGCCCTTTCACCTGTGGACACCGGATGTCTACCAGGGTGGCCCCGGGCCGGCGACGACGTTTCTCGCGACCGCCAGCAAGGTGGCGGTGTTCCTGGTGCTGCTGCGACTGTTCCAGTCGACGCTGGCCTTCCACGAGAACTGGTGGCACGACCTGCTCGGCTTCATCGCCGTGATCACCATGCTGGTGGGCAATCTGCTGGCGCTGACTCAGAACGACCTCAAGCGCCTGCTGGGTTACTCGTCGATCGCCCATTTCGGCTATCTGCTGGTGGCGCTGGTGGTCAACCAGGGCCTGGCGGTCGAGACCGTCGGCATCTACCTGGTCACCTACGTTCTCACCACGCTCGGCGCGTTCGGCGTCGTCACCCTGGTGTCGAGCCCCTACATCGCCACCGGCGGCACGGCGGATGCCAGCCCGCTGCACCACTACCGTGGCCTGTTCTGGCGGCGGCCCTACCTCACGGCGGTGATGACGGTGTCGATGCTGTCGCTGGCGGGAATTCCGTTCACCGCCGGCTTCATCGGCAAGTTCTACATCATCGCGGTCGGGGTCGAGGCGCATCGCTGGTGGCTGGTCGGCAGCGTGGTGGTCGGCAGCGCCATCGGGCTCTACTACTACCTGCGGGTGATGGTGACCCTGTTCCTGCATGAGCCCGGCATGCAGCGCCGCGATGCGACCCACGACTGGGCCGAGCGCGCCGGCGGGATGGTGGTGCTGGGCGTCGCCACCCTGGTGATCCTGCTGGGGCTCTACCCGACACCGATGATCAATTGGGTCAACTGGGTCGCGGGGTGACGGTGACGATCGCCAGCCGTCGAGCGCCTCGCATCGACGCCCGAAAAAGCGCCCGCCACAGGGCGCTTTTTCGTGTCAGGCGCCGGTGGCGAGGCCGATGCTGCGGCGGCAGCCGGCCGGTAGATGGATGTCCACGGCGATGGGGAGATGATCCGAGAACATCGCTTCCAGCACGCGCGGTTGCTCGGCCTTCAGCGATGCGGAGAGCAGGATGTGGTCCAGCGCGCGGCGGGGTTGCCAGGCAGGATAGCTGAGCTGCGACTTGAGCGGATTGAGATCCAGGGCCTTGCAGAACCGTGGGTGTGCCAGTAACTGCTCCGGCGTGCAGTTGAGATCGCCCATGACCACCACATGTTGCAGCGGCTCGACGATCTCGCCGAGATAGTCCAACTGGCGCAAGCGACCACGCTG
This sequence comes from Salinicola sp. CR57, assembly GCF_003206585.1. Taxonomy (NCBI): domain Bacteria; kingdom Pseudomonadati; phylum Pseudomonadota; class Gammaproteobacteria; order Oceanospirillales; family Halomonadaceae; genus Salinicola; species Salinicola sp. CR57. Next base: position 254,107 of record NZ_PZJL01000001.1, on the reverse strand, counting down.
GCTGAGTGCCAGGTGAGCGACGAAGACGTGCAGCGCATCGGGCCCTTCGCCGTAGCGGGCGTGGATCGCACCGCGCCCGCGCATGCCGGGCAGGCGGTGCTCGTCCACCTGGCTGGGCGTCAGGCGCGAGAGCAGCCCGTTGCTGTGCTGGGCGACGCGACCGAGGTTGCGGTTGAGCTGCTGGAAGTGAAAATCGAACGCCGAGCGATGGGCGAGATACTCGACCTGGTTGACGTGACTGGAGCGGAAACTGCCGCCGTCGACCTCCTGCAGGCCGACGATATCGTAGGCCGACAGGGTACTGGCGACGATATCCAGTCGCGAGCTGCGTTTGGGATGGGGCAGCAGGTGCTGCCAGCTCCGCGTGAAATAGTGATGATAGGCCGAAGTGTGAATGCCGACCTGCAGGTTGCAGGTCAGCAGTTTCAACGTCGACGCGATCTCGCTGGCGGGTGTCGAGACGGCTAGAGACATGGCGTCACTCGCTCTCGGTGCGTTCCTCGCGGACTTTCTCGATCAAGGCGCTGGCAATCTTCGGCATGTTTTCCAGCGAGCCGGCTGAGTCGGGCGTGACCACATAGCGGCCGTCGACGATCAGGTCCGGCACGCCCATCAACTGGTAGCCACGCATCTTGGCCGACGCCTGCTGGATCTCGCTCTTGACGCCGAAGGAGTCGAGCGCCTTGAGGGCTTCCTCCTTGCTGACGCCATAATGGGTGAAGAATTCGGCGATGTCGTCCTTGTCGGTCAGCCGCTTGCCCTGCTTGTGGATGGCGTCCATGAAGTCCTGGCGCATCTCGTCCTCGATGCCGAGCTGACGGGCTGCGTAGAACGCGATGGCGTGCTGCTCCCAGACCCGACCCAGCGGCGCTGCCATGCGATCGAAGGTGACGTCGTCCGGCAGTTGGGCAACCCACTCGTTGAGCGGCTTCTCCAGCGCGTAGCAGTGCGGGCAGCCGTACCAGAACACTTCGGTGACTTCGATCTGGTCCGCCGGCACCTCGGTTTTCATCGGTTCGTCGACGACTTGATAGTCCTGCCCCTCGACGATGTCCGCCGCCATCACCGCGCCCGAGAACGTCAGCCCGGCCAATAGCGCCACGAAAGACTTGATCATGCGTTACTGCTCCTGAAGGTCGATAAGTTGTTGTGAAACAGGTTTCAAGGAAATCACTGCCAGGCGACGGGGCCTCGGCTCGGTTGATGACGCGCCACGGCTGTTGGAGCCTCAGAGGGCTGCGAGGTTCCCTAGCTAGCCTGCTACCGATCACTTTCCCATAGCCTGACAGAAATGGCCGGAAAAGCGTAGGGCATCCGATGCTCGACGCCGGGGGATGACGACAGCGGGCCCCGGGGCTGACGTTGGCGCTCAGTCGATGGCGAGTACGCGTGATACACTGCGCGGCGCCAACGCCTCAAGATGATCGAGCCCACCATGACCGCCACGCCCGAGCGCCGCAATTACCAGACCGCGACTTTCCTGATCAGCGCGCCGACGCTGGCCAAATGCCCGTCGGATCACGGGGTCGAGATCGCTTTCGCCGGCCGCTCCAACGCGGGCAAGTCCAGTGCGATCAATGCACTGACCCAACAGCGGGCGCTGGCACGGACCTCGAAGACGCCGGGGCGCACCCAGTTGATCAACTTCTTCACCCTGCAGAACGACGAACAGCTCAGGCTGGTCGACCTGCCGGGCTACGGTTACGCCAAGGTGCCGGAAGCGATGAAGAAGGAGTGGCAGGCCCATCTCGCCGATTATCTGCATCGCCGCCGCTCGCTGGCCGGCCTGATCCTGCTGATGGACGTGCGCCATCCGCTCAGCGATTTCGATATCCAGCTGCTGGAGATGGCGGACGACCGCGCGCTGCCGGTGCACATTCTGCTGACCAAGGCCGACAAGCTGAAACAGGGCCCGGCCAAGGCCTCGCTGCAGCAGGTCAGGCAGCGCCTGGCCGAGTGGGAGGACCTGGTCAGCGTGCAGCTGTTCTCTGCGCTCAAGCGCCAGGGGCTGGATCAGGCCTACGGTGTGATGGATCGGTGGATGACGGCCGAGTGAGAGACATCGGGTTCGGTCACTGATTGGCATCCTCTACTGAATCCACTTCCCACTGAATGTGCCACCCCGATGACACCTATTCAGGACGGCGCTGACGACGGGCTCGCTGAGCCGGGGTTGGCGACAGGGATGTCGCAAAAGGCGCGTTGGACAGGATGTCCTTTCGCGCCGACCCGAGCTCAGCGAGCCCAGAGGCAGTATTTCGCCGTTCTGGGCGTCAAAAAGGGGAGTGTGAGGGGCTTGCCCCTCACGATAACGAGCGGAACGGAGGGGAATGCTCGTTCAGTCGTGACCTGCTGGGACTCGGATCGATCTCCAAGCGATCACCCTCCCAGTCACCGCTCTCTCCAAGTGACATGTCGTGTCGCTATAACGACGCCTGATCCAGTTTCGCCACGATCCCCGGCAACTCCCGCACATGCGTCACGCGATAGACTCTCGGCGGCAGTTGGCGCTCGCCCTCGTCCTTGGCGTCGATCCAGACCGCATGCATGCCGAGGCGCTGGGCCGCCAGTACGTCCTCCTCCCAGTTGTCGCCCACATGCAGGGCGCGATAGGGCTGAGTGCCGAGGGAGGCCACGGCGGACAGGAAGGGGCGTGAGTCGGGCTTGGGAGCGTGCATCTCGCCAGCCAGAATGATCACGTCGAAATGGTGATCCAGCGCCAGTCGGCGCACGTCGACATTGCCATTGGTAATGATTCCGAGCCGATAGCGACGCGCCCAGGCGTCGAACATCGGTACGACCTCCGGGTAGAGCGAGACGTCGTGACGCAGCGTCATGAACTGCTCGAAACCCGCTCTCGCCCAGCGCTGCGCGTCCGCGGGTGGCAGACCGTGTTCGAGCAGCAGCTCGTACATGGCGCGTTCGCGAATCCAGCTATGGTCGCCACGGCTCATGGGATAGCGCTGCATGAGCGACGCGCGCAGGGACTGGTAGGCTTCAAGGGGGAAGGCTTCGGCCAGCGGTGTTGCGGTGGGGCCACGATGGGCGTCGATCTGTTCGGTGAACCATCGATAATGAGTCGGCTCGGCATGGGCCATGACCGGTCCGTTGTGCCACAGCGTGTCGTCGAGGTCGAAGGTGATGGCGTCCAGCGGCATGCGAGTGGTCCCTAGCGGTTGTCTGAACTCTCGTCCGAGGAAGCAGCCGGCCTGCGCCGGGCGCGGGGATGGGCCTTGTCGTAGACCTCGGCGAGCTGCTGCCAGTCCAGCCTGGTGTAGATCTGCGTGGTGGAGAGATTGGCGTGGCCGAGAAGCTCCTGTACCGCGCGCAGATCCTGACTCGACTCCAGCAGATGGCTGGCGAAGGAGTGGCGCAGCCGGTGCGGATGGAGGTGTTCCGGCAGACCACGCTTGCGGGCGGTGTCGGCCAGGCGGGCCTGGATCGAACGATGACCCAGGCGCCCCCCATGCTGGGCGACGAACAGCGCGGTCTCGCCTTCTCCCGCCAGTGCGCTGCGAAACCCGAGCCACGCCCGGATGGCGTCGCTCGCGCGCCTGCCCAGCGGGACCTGGCGCGGTTTGCCGCCCTTGCCGACGACCCGCACGTGACGCTCGTCGAGACTGGAGAGATCTAGCGCCGCCAGCTCGGCCAGGCGCAGCCCGCAGGAGTAGAACAGCTCCAGCATGGCCTGGTCGCGTACCTCGAGCGGATCGCCGCCGTGAGGCGTATCCAGAAACCGGCCGAGCAGGTCGATGTCCACCGGGCTCGGCAGGTGGCGCGGCTGCCGGGGCGCCTGGGTCAACTGTACCGGGTTGTGATCCAGCTCGCCTCGCCTGACCAGCTCATCGGCGAAGCGGGACAGCGCGGCGCGCCGCCTCGCCAGGGTTCTCGGCGCCATGCCTCGGGTGCGTTCGTGGGCCAGGTAGCGGCGCAGCAACGTCACGTCGAGCTCGTGCCAGGCGTGGACGTCCTGGGTTTCGAGATAACCGATCAGGCCGCCGATATCGCGGCGATAGGCATCCACCGTCGCCGGACTGGCGCGCTGCGCCAGCCGCTTCAGGAAGGCATCAAGTGCGGCCTGCACGGGGGACCTCGGCACGCCGCAGCAGTCGGCTGACCACTTCTCCCAGATACTCCGTGAACAGCGTGTCCAGGGTGGCCCGGAAGTGCTCGCCATCGTGGCTGGCCAGCAGCAGGAAGCCCAGCGACTCCCCCTGGGTCAGCCGGGTGATGGCGCAGGAGCCGGATTCCGGCGGGGCGGTGCAGTGCGGCAGCAGGGCCCCCCAGTCCTCCCGATCGAGCGTGGTGCAGCGGCTGGTCTGTTCATTGAGCAGCAGTTCCAGGCGCTGACGCGCGGCGTCGGTCAAGGCGAATCGGGGCGGCTGCCAGGCGTTGGTATCCCGGGGCGTGGCGTGGCAGGCTGGCGGCGCCTCCAGCCACAGCCCGATGCCCTGGGTACGGAAGCGCTCGGCCAGTTGCGTCGACAGCGCCTCGGCCAGGGCGTCGGCGCTCTCGGCCTCGATCAGGCCCAGCACCAGCTCGCGGGTCCGGCGATACTGCGCCTCGTTGTAGCGCGCCGACTCGAGCAGGTTCTCGAGCCGCCACTCCGCGTCCTCGGCTCGGTGGCGCAAATCGTGCACCAGCCGCTCCAGTAGTGATACGGCGCCTGGAATATGGGGGTGCGGCACCTTGAGTTGCTGTAGCAGTCCCTCTCGGCCGACGAAAAAATCGGTATGTTGCGCCAGCCATTCGGCAACCCGATCGGGATCCAGTGTCTGGCGAGGCTCGGGGACCTGGGCGCGTGACATGCGGTGGTTCTCCTGTGAATCCCTGACGAGACAGCAGCCTGTCCCGCCGTATCTTTTTATTAGTTCAAGGCGACGCGCCCTTCGAAGACGCGTTCGGCGGGGCCGGTCATGACGATGGGCGTTTCGCCGCCTTTCCACTCGAGCGTCAAGCGGCCGCCGCGAAGTTCCACGTCGACGGGGCTCTGCAGCACGCCTCGGCGAATACCGCAGGCCACCGCCGCGCAGGCACCGGTACCGCAGGCCAGCGTCTCGCCGACGCCGCGCTCGTAGACGCGCAGGCGGATGGCGTGAGGGGAGACGATCTGCATGAATCCGATATTGGCCTGGCGCGGAAAGCTGGGGTGGTGCTGCAGCTTCGGCCCCAGCTCACCGACCGGGGCGGCGTCGACGTCGTCGACCTGCAACACGGCATGCGGGTTGCCCATCGAGGCGACGCTGAACGTGACGCTCCGGCCGTCGATATCGAGATGGTGCGATGTTTCGTCGCGATCGGCGACGAACGGTATATCCGCCGGCGCGAAGCGGGGCGTGCCCATGTCGACCCGCACCCGGCCGTCGTCGTCGACCTTCAGCGACAACGGGCCGCCCAGGGTCTCGACCTGGAACTCGCGCTTGTGGGTCAGGCGCTGGTCGATGACGAAGCGGGCGAAGCAGCGGGCACCGTTACCGCAGTTCTCCACCTCGCCGCCGTCGGCGTTGAAGATCCGGTAGCGGAAATCCATGTCCGGCTTGCGCGGCGGCTCCACCAGCAGCAACTGGTCGAAACCGATGCCGAAGTGACGGTCGGCCAGTTGACGAATCTGGTCGTCCCGCAGGTAAGCCCGCTGGGTGATCAGGTCCACCACCATGAAGTCGTTGCCCAGGCCGTGCATCTTGGTGAAGTTCAGCAGCATCAGCTCTCCCCCGGCAGCCGCGACTCCAGCGCCCAGAGCGAGTCGAGGCTCTCGCGACGGCGTACCAGATGGCTTCGGTCGCCGTCGACGAGGATTTCGGCAGGGCGGCCGCGGCTGTTGTAGTTGGATGCCATGGCGAAGCCGTAGGCGCCGGCCGAGCGCACCGCCAGCAGATCCCCTTCGGCGATCGCCAGTTCGCGCTCCTGGCCGAGGAAGTCGCCGCTTTCGCAGATCGGGCCGACCACGTCGTAGACGGCGCTTGGCCGTGCAGGACGGGTATCGACGCGTTCGATGCGCTGCCACGCCTGGTACAGCGACGGCCGGATCAGATCGTTCATCCCGGCATCCACGATGGCGAAGTTCTTGGTCTCGCCGGGCTTGAGGTACTCGACTCGGGTCAACATCACGCCGGCGTTGGCGGCGATGGAGCGGCCCGGCTCGAGCAGCAAGCTCAGTTCACGGCCTCGCAGGCGTTCCCGCACCGCGTGGACGAAGTCGCCAGCTGCCGGCGGACGTTCATCCTGATAGGTGACGCCCAGGCCGCCACCGATATCCAGGTGCTCGATCACGATACCGTGATCGGCGAGCCGGTCGATCAACGCGAGCAGACGGTCCAGCGCATCGAGATAGGGCGAGAGTTCGGTCAACTGCGAGCCGATATGGCAATCGAGCCCCACGACCTTGAGGTTCGGCCGTTCGGCGGCCCAGGCGTAGAGGTCGAACACCTCTTCCGCGGCCACGCCGAACTTGTTGGCCTTGAGCCCGGTAGAAATGTAGGGATGGGTCTTGGCATCGACGTCCGGATTGACCCGGATCGAGATGTTGGCGACCTGGCCGCGCTCGGCGGCGACGCGATCGAGGCGCTCGAGTTCCGGCCGCGATTCGACGTTGAAGCACTTGATGCCGACTTCCAGGGCGCGTGCCATCTCGTCGGCCTGCTTGGCGACTCCGGAGAAGACCACCTTGGCCGGATCGCCACCGGCCGCCAGGACACGCTCCAGCTCGCCCACCGAGACGATGTCGAAGCCGGCACCGAGACGGGCGAGCACGTCGAGTACGGCAAGGTTGGAGTTGGCTTTGAGCGCGTAGCAGACCAGATGCGGCATGTCGCCCAGGGCGTCGCTGTAGGCCCGGAAGTGCCGGGTCAGGGCGGCGCGGGAGTAGACGTAGCACGGCGTGCCGTACTGCTCGGCCAGTTGATCCAGCGCAATACCCTCGGCATGCAGCACTCCGTCGCGGACGGGGAAGTTGTCAGAGGTCACGGCAGCTCCTCGGCGGTCGGTGAGGTGGCTGCCGGCGCCGGGCTTGCCTGGGGCGCTGCCGGCTGACGAGGCGCCGCGCCGGGGTTGCTCTCTGCCGGCATCTGTCTGGAGGAGGCTGGCTGAGACGGTTCGTAATCCCCCTGCGGGTCGTAGGTCTTCGAAGCCTCGCTGTCGCCGGGCAGGTAGAGCGGCCCTTTCTGGCCGCAACCGGCGAGCGCCAGCAGCATCGTGGCCAGGGCGATGGTGAGTGCGGCGTTACGCGACATGGCGGCTCTCCTGCAGCGTGGCGAGCGCATCGCGGGCGCGCTGGGCGGCGGCGCGAACCTGGTCGGGCGCGGTTCCACCGATATGGTTGCGGGCGGCGACCGACCCTTCCAGCGTCAGCACCTCGAAAACATCTTCGCCGATCACGTTGGAGAAGCGCTTGAGTTCCTCGAGCGACATCTCGGAGAGGTCCTTGCCCTGCTCGATGCCGTAGGCGACCGCCTTGCCGACGATCTCGTGGGCATCGCGAAACGCGACACCGGCCCTGACCAGATAGTCGGCGAGATCGGTGGCGGTGGAGAAACCGCGGCGCGCCGCCTCGAGCATGTTGTCCGGCTTGGCCACCAGCGCCGGCGCCATGTCGGCGAAGGCGCGCAGACACCCCTTGACCGTGTCGAGGGTGTCGAACAGCGGCTCCTTGTCCTCCTGATTGTCCTTGTTGTACGCCAGCGGTTGGGACTTCATCAGCGTCAACAGGCTCATCAGGTGGCCGTAGACCCGGCCGGTCTTGCCGCGTACCAGCTCCGGCACGTCGGGATTCTTCTTCTGCGGCATGATCGACGAGCCGGTGCAGAAGCGGTCCGGCAGATCGACGAAGTCGAACTGGGCGCTGGCCCACAGCACCATCTCCTCGCTCATCCGGGACAGGTGCATCAGCAGGATGCTGGCGAAGGCGGTGAACTCGATGGCGAAGTCGCGATCGCTCACCGCATCCAGCGAGTTCTCCGCCGGGCGGTCGAAGCCCAGCAGCTCGGCGGTGACGTGACGGTCGATGGGGTAGGTGGTGCCGGCCAGCGCCGCCGCGCCCAGCGGCAGCACGTTGACCCGCTTGCGACAGTCGAGCAGGCGCTCGTGATCCCGCGTCAGCATCTCCTGCCACGCCAGCAGGTGGTGGCCGAAGGTCACCGGCTGCGCCGTCTGCAGGTGGGTAAACCCGGGCATGATTGTATCCGCCTCGCGGTCGGCCAACTCGATCAGGCCACTGCGCAGGCGCGCGAGTTCGGCGGCCACGGCATCGATCTCGTCGCGCAGGTAGAGCCGGATATCGGTGGCGATCTGGTCGTTGCGCGAGCGTCCGGTATGCAGCTTCTTGCCGGTGATGCCGATCTTGTCGGTCAGTCGCGCTTCGATGTTCATGTGGATGTCTTCGAGGGCGATCGACCACTCGACGTCGCCGCGTTCGATCTCCGCCTCGATGGCGTTGAGGCCATCGACGATACGGTCCCGCTCGTCGTCGGTCAGGACGCCGACCCGGGCCAGCATGGTGGCGTGGGCGATCGAGCCGCGAATGTCGTGGTGATAGAGACGCTTGTCGAACGGGATCGAAGCGGTGAAGGCGGCGACGAATGCATCGGTGGGCTCGCTGAAACGTCCGCCCCAGGATTGGTTGGTTGCCTGCGTCATCGAAAATCGAGCTCTGCGTGGTCTACGGGTGAAAACTGCGAAACGATTGCCCGAGTGTATCAGAGACGGCGTCGGCATAGGACGCTGAAACTCGCGGTCGAAAAGCGGGATGCATGGTCTGTCGCGCGGCATCCGGTAGTCGTTTTTACTCGGTGGGTGACTGCTTTATCATGGGACAATGAGGTTCGCGCAGACGAACACCCACTTGATGACGAATCCCGAAGCGCCTGCCCAGGCGTTTCGGGGCGTCCATCCTACTCGGAGAATGGCGTGCTCGACGCTAACAGATTGAGAATCGCAACCCGCAAGAGCGCCCTGGCGCTATGGCAGGCCGAACACGTCAAGGTGCTGCTCGAACATCATCATCCGCACCTGACCATCGAACTGGTGCCGCTCTCCACCCGTGGCGACCAGATCCTCGATACGCCACTGGCCAAGGTCGGCGGCAAGGCGCTGTTCGTCAAGGAGCTCGAGGAGGCGATGCTCGACGGTCGGGCGGATCTGGCCGTTCACTCGATGAAAGACGTGCCGATGCAGTTCCCCGAGGGACTCGGGCTCTCGGTGATCCTGGAGAGCGGGGCACCCACCGACGCCTTCGTCTCCAACGCCTACGCCAGCGTCGATGCGCTGCCCGAGGGTGCGCGGGTGGGGACTTCCAGCCTGCGCCGCGGCCTGCAGGTCAGCGCGCGGCGGCCGGATCTCGAGGTGCTCTCGCTGCGGGGCAACGTCCAGACACGCCTGGGCAAGCTCGACGCCGGCGATTTCGAGGCGATCATCCTGGCCACGGCGGGTCTGGAACGGCTCCAGCTCGCCGACCGGATTACCGCGGAGCTCACGCCGGAGGAGAGCCTGCCAGCCTGCGGCCAGGGGGCGCTGGGTATCGAGTGCCGCCATGACGATGCCGAGCTGGTCTCTCTGCTGGCGCCGCTGGACCACACCGCGACGGCAACCCGGGTGCGTGCCGAGCGGGCGCTCAATACGCGCCTGGATGGCGGATGCCAGGTACCGATCGGCGGCTACGCCGTGCTCGAGAACGATGGCGATACGCTCTGGCTGCGTGGACTGGTGGGGCATCCGGACGGCTCGACCGTACTGCGCGCCGAGGGTCGAGGGTCGGCCATGGAGCCCGAGTCGCTGGGAATTCGGGTAGCGGAAGAGCTGCTGGCCCAGGGAGCCGGCGAGATCCTCGCCGAAGTCTACGGGGGCGCTGGCGGCGAGTGATGGCAGGCCGCGTACTGCTGACGCGCCCCGGCGAGCGCGGCGTGGCACTGGCGCGGACGCTAGAGCGAAGCGGCCTGGTGACGGCCGCGCTCGACATCCTGCGCCTGGAGCCCGTGGCGCTGTCGGACATCGGCCGGGCGGCACTGCTCGATCTCGACCAATTCCACGGCGTCATCGTGGTCAGCCCGCAGGCGGCGACGTGTCTTGCCGAGGCCATTGCGTCATACTGGCCGCAGTTGCCGCAGGGGCTGCGTTTCTACGCCGTCGGCGAAGCCACCGCGGAGCGGCTTTACATGGAGTTGGGCGTGCCGGCGGTCCTCCCCCCACGGGCGAGCGGCGAGCACAGTGAAGCGCTGCTGGAAGTGGCGTCGCTCAAGGCGGTGGCCGGCAAGCGCATGTTGCTGGCACGTGGCGAGTCGGGGCGGGAGCTGCTGCCGGAACGGCTGCGAGAGCGGGGTGCCGATGTCGAGGTCCTGGCGCTCTACCGGCGCCATTATCGAGCGCCTTCGCCGCCCGCCAAAGGGTGGCTCGAACAGGGCGATTTCGCCGCACTGGTGGTGACCAGCGGGGAAATATTGCAACATTTGGTCACGTGGTGTGGCCCGGTTGCGTTGAACCAACCGCTAATCGTCTCGAGTCCGCGGTTGGCTACACTGGCGGGGACATTGGGATTCGGCTCGCTTCACGTGGCGTCGGGCGCCTCTCCCGCGGCATTGAACGCAGAGATTCGCGCGGTGCTCGGTCCAAAGGGCGCCACCTTCGATCAGGGTGATCACGGAAAAGGCTAGCGATAGATGAGCAAGCAGAGCAAAGATCAGCAACCGCAGTCGGCTCCGGCCTCCGATGGCGAGAAGGCGCCGGACGGCCAGGCCAAGCCGACTGGGCAGGGGTCGAAGGCAACGGCGTCCGAGACGGTGAATACCGGCAATGACCGGGCGCCATCATCCGCCAGTTCCGCCGACAAGGCGGGGGCGACCGATCCGATCAAGCCCGATGTCGCCCAGCCGGTTGCCGCCGACGATGCGACCGGCAAGCCGGGAACCGCGAGCGATGTGACGAGCGCGTCCAGCGCCTCCACCGACGCAACCGACAAGCCCGCTCCCGCTACCGGCAGCAAGTCGAAATCGGCAGGCAAGTCCAAGGCAGGGGCTGGTCGAGGGGCCGGGACCACGACATCGAGCGCCCCCCCCTCGGCGACATCCGGTGCCGCCGCCCAATCCAAGCCCACCAGCAACTCCTCCAGCCCTGCCGGCAAGGCCGCTTCGGGCGGCGGCCAGCCACCCTCCGGCCGTGGCGCAAGCTCGGGTGGCGGCAGACGCGGCTCCGGCGGCAAACTGGGCCTGCTGGCCCTGATCCTGGTAATCCTGCTGGCGATCGTCGTGGCGTTCGTCGGCTACCGGGGGTGGCAGAAACTGCAGGCACAGCAGGCGCAGTTGAGCCAGATCGGTACCAATAGCACGACCCTCGATCAACTCGAATCGAAGGTCGGCGAGCTTGACCAGAACCGCCAGCAGAACCTGAAGATGATGCGTGGCGAGTTCGATCAGTATCGCCAGAGTCTCGACAATACGCTGGACAAGGTGCTCAAGGAGCTGGCGCAGCAGCAGCAGGCCGATCCGCGCGAATGGCTGCACGCCGAGGCCGAATATCTGCTCCGTCTCGCCAATCAGCGACTTCAGCTCGAGCGCGACGTCAAAGGTGCCAAGGCGCTGTTGAAGGCGGCGGACGATCGACTGCGTGAAGCCGACAACCCGGCTCTGGTGCCGGTTCGTCGCGCCATTCAGTCCGAGCTTGCCTCCCTCGACTCCGTGCCGGTGATCGACCGCACCGGTCTCTATCTCGCCTTGATGGCGCAGCAGGAGCAGCTGGCGCGGCTGCCGCTCAAGCAGGACATCGAGGAGATCGCCGCCGGCAAGGGCGACGCCAAGCCTACCGGAGGCTGGCGCCAGCAGCTGGCAACGCTGGGTAGCGAACTCAAGGATCTGGTGACCGTGCGGCGACACGATCAGCCGCTGGAAGCCCTGATCACGCCGGAACAGGAATCCTATTTGCGCCAGAACGTGCGGCTGCTACTGGAGCAGGCGCAACTGGCACTGCTGAAGTCCGAGCCCAAGCTCTATCAGGCCAGCCTCGACAAGGCGACGGAACTGGTCGAGGGCTACTACGCCACCGATAACGACGGCGTCGCCAAATCGATCGACAAGCTGAAAAGCCTGCGTGACCAGGATGTGCGTCCGGAGCTGCCGGACATCAGCGAATCTTCGCAGCTGCTCAAGCGTTTCATCGAGCAACGCTTCGGTAATGGCGGGGGGGCGCAGGGTGGCTCCCAGGGCAGTTCACAGGGCAGCGGCTCGCCAAGCGGTAGCGCGACGAACCAGGGATCGGCACAGGGAGAGGGCGCATGAGAAAGCTGATCCTGCTGATCGTCTTCGGTCTGGCGGTCGGCGCGCTATTCGGGCAGTTGATGCAGTCGCTGCCGGGCTACTGGTTCATTCGCGTTGGCGACACCTCGGTCCAGACCTCGTTCTGGTTCGGCTGTGTTCTGCTGCTGGCCTCCTTCCTGGTATTGCATTTCCTGCTGCGGGCGCTGATGCGCCTGCGTCGTCCGGTCAGCCGGCTCAAGGTGTGGAATAGCCGCACGCGTCACCGCACGGCGATGAAGCGCACCGTTCGTGGGCTGGTGGCGCTGGCGGAGGGGCGCTGGAAGCGGGCCGAGAAGTCACTGACCAAGGCGGCCGACGATTCCGGCACGCCGCTGGTCAACTATCTCTCCGCGGCACTGGCGGCCCATTACCAGGGGCGCTACGAGCAGGCCGACGTCCTGCTCAAGCGGGCGCATCACAGCACCGAGGGCGCCGACACCGCGGTCGGTCTGGTGCAGGCGCAGTTGATGCTGGATCGCCAGCAGTTCGAGGAGGCGCTGGCGACACTGACGCGCCTCGAACAGCAGCTGCCGGAGCACCCGCAGGTACTCAAGCTGCTCAAGCAGGCCTATCTCAGTGTCAATGACTGGGACGGCATGCGCCGGTTGCTGCCGCGCCTCGACAAGCATCGCCTGATCACCGAAGACGAGCGTCAGGCCCTCGATCAGCGCGTCTACCGGGAACTGCTGGTCCAGGCGGCGCAACAGGAGGGCAACCTGCCCCGTGTGCGCTCGCTATGGGCGGACATGCCGGATAACCTGCGCGGCGATGTCGAGCTGGTGGGGCTCTATGCCGAAGCGTTGATCAAGGGCGGCGAAGAGGGCGATGCCGAACGCCTGCTGCGCAACGCGCTCAAGGAGCACTGGGACACGCGGCTGGTGCTGCGTTACGGTCTGCTCAACGTCGATGCGGCGCGCCAGCTGGTCTACGCCGAGAAGTGGCTGCAGGAGCGACCCAACGACCCCGATCTGCTGCTGACGCTCGGTCGCCTGTCGCTGCGCAATGCCTATTGGGGCAAGGCGCAGGAGTACTTCGAAGCGAGCCAGCGCCAGCGCCCGAGTGGCGTCGTCTGCGCCGAGCTGGCCAGGCTCTACGCCAACCTCGGCGATCACAGCAAGAGCCAGCTCTATTATCGCCAGAGCGTGACGCTGCTGGACAAGTCGCTACCCGCGTTGCCGCAGCCCAGCGACATGACACGCTGACTTTCGGCCTTCGACCGATTGCTCTCCTCGGCGCCTGCGGGCGCCTTTTTTGTGGCCACGAGGCGGCGGGGTTTTTCCGTCCGGCCGAGCGAAACGGTATCTTCACCAGGAGCAAGATCCCATGCACTACGGTATCGATGTCGGTGGAACCAAGACCGAGATCGCGATCTATGACCGGGACTGGGCATGTCTCGAGCGCTGGCGTGAGCCGACGCCCTCCGATGACGCCGAGGCCTTTCTGTCGATGCTGGCCGCGATGGTGCGGGAGGCAGACCGCCGTTGTGCCGGCCGGGGGACGCTGGGGCTCGGGTTCCCGGGCGTGCTCGATGAGCGTGGCCACCTGATCACGGCGAATCTGCCGGGGCTGCGCCCGCTGGTGCTCGAGACGGCGCTTGCCGCAGTCCTCGACCGGGCCTTCGTGATCGAGAACGACAGCCGCTGTTTCATGGTGTCGGAAGTCGGTCCCGGCGGCGCGGCTGAAGGGGCGAGGCATGCCTTCGGCGCGATCCTGGGGACGGGCGCGGGGGGTGGCGCCATCGTCGACGGCCGACTTCTCAGCGGCGCAGGCCGGTTCGCCGGCGAATGGGGACATCTGCCCCTGTCCGCCGCCACGGCGAGACGTTACGACCTGCCGTGCATCACCTGCGGCTGCGGCTTGGCAGGTTGCCTGGAGACCTACATCGCCGGACCCGGCCTGGCGAGGTTGCATCGTCATTTCGGTGGTGCCTCGGCGTCCGCCGAAGCGTGGCACGCGGCCTGGAAGGCGGGCGAGGAAGCGGCGCAGCGGGCCCGGGCGTGTCACCTCGATCTGCTGGGTGGCGCCCTGGCCAACGTGGTCAAGCTGCTGTCGCCGCAGGTGATCGTGATGGGGGGCGGCCTGTCGACTGTGGAGGGACTGTTGACGGCGCTGCCGGCAGCGATATCGATGCACCTGTTCCCGGGGGTCGAGACGCCGGAAGTCGTCGGTTCCCGACTGGGCGCATCGAGTGGCGTGCGTGGCGCGGCGATGCTGGGTGCCGCCGCTTCGGGGGCCGTCGGGGACGAACGGAGATAAAAAAGGCCGCCCGTAGGCGGCCTGGAAAAGCGTGGACAGGACCGACTCAGCGAGGGTCTTCTGCCTCGTCACCGTCGACATCGTCGTCGGTGGGCTTGCGGTGCGTACGGTCCTTGGCCTCCTGGTCCGGCGTCTTCTTCGACTGGCTTTCACCCTCGATCGCTGCAGGCGCCCCTGTCTCGTGAGACTTGGGCTGGCCGGCGGGACTTCCGTCGATCGTGAAGTCTTCCTGCATGATACGCAGGTTGGCGGGCGGCGCCGAGCCGGTGCGATCCTGGCCGAAGTAGAGCGTGGTGTGCGGGAACGGGATTTCGATACCGGCCTTGTCGAAGTAGAGCTTGACCAGACGGTTGAAGGCTCGGCCGACGCCCCACTGGTCGCCCGGCGTAGTCTTGATGACCACGCGGATGTTGACCGAGCTGTCGGCGAGCGCAACGACACCGGCGACGGTCATCGGCGCCAGCAGCTTGTGGCCGTGCTCCTCGCTGGCCTGAAGGTCGTCGAAAGCGGCCTGCAACTGCTCGATGGCGTAATCGATGTTCTCGCGATAGGCGATACCGTACTCGCCGACGTGGTTACCGAATTCGCGCATATAGTTGGAGACCGTATCGACCGACGAGAACGGCACGATGTGGTAGGTGCCCGACAGATCGCGGATCGCCACCGAGCGGATGCTGACGCGCTCGGCGGTACCGGTGATCCCGCCCACGGTGACTACGTCGCCGGTGTTCATGGCATTCTCGAGCTGAATGAAGACGCCGGTGATGACATCCTGCACCAGCTTCTGAGCCCCGAAACCGATGGCCAGACCCAGTACCCCGGCGCCGGCGATGAGCGGCCCGATGTTGATACCGATCTGCGACAGCACGATCATCACGGTCATGATGATCAGGGTGATGGCCAGGGCATTGCGGAACAGGCTCATCAAGGTCTTGGCTCGCGCGGTGGGGGCGCCACCACCGGTGTCCGGATTGAGATAGTTCTCGATCAGGCTGGCAAGGCCAATCCAGACGATGGCGGCCATGATCAGGATCAAGATGACCTGAATCACCGTCGCGACGACGTGCGATCCCGAGTCGCTGGCGTACCAGGCGGCGAGATCGAACGCTTTCCAGGCATCGAACGTATACATCACCACGGCGATCAGGATGATGGCGCGGATGATCTTCAGCAGCGTCGGGATGTAGGAGTTGAGGCGAGTCTCGAGCAGGGGCAATCGGGCACGCATGTTCTCACCGACGTCGACACGTCGCCCGATGAGTTGGGTCAGCAGGCCGGATACCAGCATGCCGATGCCGATGTAGATGATCGTCTTGAGCGTTGCGATCAGCACGAATGGCAGCGCTGTTTCGGGATGCAGCAGGGTCACGGCGAACACCATGATGGCGTAGAGCAGCGCGAGAACGTGCCAGATTCGGGCGAACAGGCGCAGCGCCACGCGGGAGACTGACATCTGTGCAGCGTCGGCCTTGGCGATGATCATGTCGCGGACGCCGGTGCGATGCCTGAGGATCACGCCTATCGCCCAGATCAGCGCGATCAGCATGATCAACACGCTCACGGCCTTGCCGAACGCGAGCGAAAGATTGGTGTTCAGAATCGGCACGGCGACCAGCATGCCGTAGCCGATGAAACCGGCCAGCGTTGCCAGGAAACGGTTGCAGCGCTTGGCTTGAGCAGCCTCGATCGATACCAGACGCAGCCCCTCGTGATGCGACGAGAAAAGGACACGCAGCGCGCACTTGAACAGCTCGATCATGAGGAAGGCATTGAGGAACAGCGAGAACCGGGTATTGAGGCTGCCGCTCTCGCCGACGAGAAAGGTCGCGACCAGATTGCCAGCCACGTAGGCAAGCACGACGACGATGACATCGACGATGGCGGCCAGTACCACGGCGACGATGACCCGCGGTAGCTGGCTGCGACCGCCACCATGCATGGCCCACTGGCTGAACTTCGAGAACAACGGGCTCGCGATCCGGCGCAGAATCAGGAAGGCGGCCACGGTCGCGATGATGACCAGCGCGAGATCGATCGCTGCGCTGAGGAAGTCGTTCATGTTGAACGACGGGCCACTGCTGGCCGCCGCGTCGCCACTGGTGAAGAAGCCGCCGATCATGGCTGCCAGGCTGGTGAATTGTCCGCCGATGTCACCCGCGATATCGCTGGTCATCTGCGCCATTCTGCGGGGGAAGGAAGCCGTGGCGGGGGCGGCCTTTTCATTGTCGTTCGAGGCCGACGATTCCTGGCCGCTGCCAGAGGCTTCCGTGGTGCCGCCGCCAGAGTCATTCGCACCGGATTCCTGGCTGTCGCCGGACTCCTGTTGAGCGGCCAGTTGCCGCAACTGATCGATCAGCGCCTGCCGCGACTGCGAGTTCTCGAGCAAGTCCGCCATGGTGGAATAGGCCGGGCCTTCCTGAGCACTCTGCCCTCCGGAACCACTTTCCTGAGCATTCTGCCCTCCGGAACCACTTTCCTGAGCCAGTGTCGGGCCGGCGAATATCAAAAGTAATAGTAGCAGCCAGCAACTGAGCCAGCGATCGGGGCGAAGGACTGTCAAGCTCCTACCTCCTGTCTAGTGATCGAATCGTTCCTGGAGGATCGTCTTGGTATCGCTCGACGACCCTAACCATTTTTAGGGTAACATTTTATCGCGACCGACAAATCGGCGTGTCGGACGTGAATCCGGGTGCCCTGTGAGGCTAGCCGATCTAGACGTGTTTTCCAGAATCGCGGGCGTCGAACTCCGTTTTTCACACTGCATCGGGGGCGTGCCTGGTCGATTCTCGGCGCCAATCACCGGTGATTCTCCTCGAGACGACCTTGTGATCGATGACCTCGCCACGCTGACAAATTTCATGCTCGACGGGCGATGTCGGGTCAGGTTGGCGCTGGGATATAGTGACGGACGATCGGGAGCGCAGGGCGGCACACTGCGCTTCGTCGCGACGTTTCGAATGAAGCATTCTGCTCGCTATCTTCCGTTGCCAATTACCAGGGACTGCCATGAGTTCAACATCCTTCGCCGAGCGCATCGAGCAGATACCCGAGCTGGTTGTCCAAGCCGAAGAGCGGCTGGCACATCACGATTTCACTGGCGCCATTGCGCTGCTGGAGCCCGCATTTCGGGCCGGCATCGACAGTCTGGATCTCTCCTCTGCGCTGATGCAGGCCTACGAGGGCGCCGGAGATATCGCCAAGCAGGAAGCACTGATGGCGGTCGTGCTGCAAAAATCCCCTCAACCGCCGCTCAAGCTGAGTATCGCCTACGCCGAGGCGGCGATGAAACGTGGCGACTGGTCCAGCGCGGTACAGCGGTGGCAATCGATACTCGATCACCAGGCAAACTTTCCTCCTCAGGTCTATCTGCGCCAGGCGCGCGCCCTGCTGGCGGCGAAGCAGTTCACGGCAGCGCTCGGCGTGGTGGATCTGGCGCTGGAGGCACGCCCCGATGACCCGGTGCTGGTAGACCTCAAGAGCGTCATTGCCAGCCAGAAGGCCAAGAAGTATCAAGTGGTGGTCCAGCCGCTGCAGGCCGCGTCCGCGCTGCACTGGGAGATCGTCGATGGCCAGCGGCAGATCGCGGCTTTGGAAACCTTTCGGCGTTACCGGGTGAGAGGTCGGGTCGACGCGCCCCCGGATCAGCAGCCCGAGCTGATTGCCATCGGCCCCGAGGGTGAATCTCCTCTGCCTCTCGAGCGAGAACCGCAAGCGGGGATGGACGCCGGCGCCTGGCTGTTCGAGCACTCGTTGGATATCGCCACGGGAGTGACCCTTGGCGTGCGCAGCGGGAATGGCGAACTGCAGCAGTGCGTTAGGCTGTCGGTCGCGCCGGTGATGGAGGTGGTCGAGGGGCGGGAAGGATGGCTGTTCCTGGCCAACGATACCAACGCGAGCGTCGACCAGTTCACGGGCAGGAAGCGTCTGAGTGACGAGGAGAGGTCGCAGTGGCGGTTTTTCGCTGCCGGACTCGCACCATTACAACGGCAGCGTTCCCTGCTGTTCTTGATTGCCAACTCCAAGGAGATGGTCAGGCCGGAGCATTATCCGTACGCCAGAGCCGACGTTACCATCACCGAGCAGGTATCGACGATGCTGGAGGAGGGGGGGGTAGATTACTGCAACCCCGTTGCCGCGATGCAGGCGGAAGCCGATAGCTACTACCCAACGGACACGCACTGGAGCGGTCGCGGTGCCTACCTTGCCTTTGCCGCCTGCATGCGCCACTTCGGATACGACGATGACTTCGAATCGCAATACGTCTTCGAGAAACGGGAGGTAGTGGGCGACCTAGGATCGAAGAGGGAACCTCCAGCCAAATCCTCGTCGACCGTCGCCGTCTTCCGGGAAAAGAGCGGCGTATTCTGCCGCTTTTCCAACTATCTGCCGGGGACCGGCAACATCACGATCTTCGAGAACGCCCGGCCGATCCACGACCGAACCCTGGTCATCTTCGGGGGATCATCGGCGGGCGCGGGCGGCTTCGCGACGCTGTTTGCCAACGTCTTCCGGCGGGTCGTCGTGGTCAATCTACCGGGCAGTTACGTGCACGAGATCGTCGATCACGAAGCCGCGGATCATGTGATCCTGCAGACCAACGAGCGTTACCTGACAACACCCGGACGGATCGTGAAGACGCTGGCCGAGGCTGAGCTCGATCGAGTGACGCTGGCGATGCCGGCGGGCGGAAGGGCCAAGCTGATGGAGAGGATGAGCCGATTCGCCCCCTGCGAGCCCTATCACGGCTTCATGAAGGCCCTGCTGGCGGGGTGAGATCGTCGGTGTCGCGGACCGCGATGGGATAGCTGGCGTCAGGTCACAAAAAAAGCACCCGATCGGGTGCTTTTTCATGTTTGGTGGAGGCGGGGGGAATTGAACCCCCGTCCGCCGGCACTCGCCCATCAGCTCTACATGCTTAGTTCCGTCTTTTGATTTAACGCAGTGCACTCCGACGGGCAGGATGGCACCTTGCGATCTCTCTAAGGTTTAACGAATGTCAGGAGAGCGCTGACATCCGCGGTCCCATCAGCTTTAGCTCGTATCCCCGCCGCGATGAATGGGCACATCGCTTTGGGGCCAGACTAACAGCTAGCAGTTTTTACGCTGCCAGTGCGCCTTGAGCGTAGTTTTCGTCGTTTGCGACTATTCAATTGCAACGTTGGATTTACGAGATACGTTACACTCTCGGCATGCACCTCAGGGATTGTCACCGGCGTCGAAGCCATGTCGCCCCCTTACAACTCGTACAGTCTAACAGATGGCGACGAGCCCACGCCATATCAAGTGCCGTCTCAAGTATTTAGCGTCGTTTCAGGCGTGATCCCTCATGACCCGGGCCTTCTCGCGGTTCCAGTCGCGCTCTTTCTCGGTGGCGCGCTTGTCGTGCAATTGCTTGCCGCGCACCAGGGCCAGCTCGCACTTGACCAGATTCTGCTTCCAGTAGAGCTTGAGCGGCACGCAGGTGTGCCCCTTCTCCTGCGTTCTGGAGAAGATTCTGGCGATCTCCTTGCGATGCAAGAGCAGCTTGCGCGTCCGGGTCGGGTCCGCAAGCACGTGAGTGCTGGCGGTGTTGAGCGGCATGATGTGACTGCCCAGCAGCCACGCTTCGCCGTTCTTGACCAGGATATAGGTGTCGGTCAACTGGGCCTTGCCTGCGCGAAGGCTCTTCACCTCCCAGCCGGCCAGTGACAGGCCTGCCTCGAAGGTCTCGTCGATGTGATATTCGAACCGAGCCTTCTTGTTCTGGGCGATCGTGTTGCTGCTAGGCGCGTTGCCTTTTTTCTTACCCATGACACCTCTTTGCGGCGTTATCCGGTATGCCCCACTGCCAATGCATTCGATGACCTGCGGTCCGGCGCGCCGTGCGCTATGTTCATCACATCATGCGCCGTGGGGGTTCATGCGCAAAGCATCGTGTGAAGTCTAGTTATGAGGGCAGCCGTGATACCATTCAAGCCATTGAAAACAGTGCCCCATGATACGCATGTCGGGGCGATAAATCAGTGGAGACCCCTATGCCCAGCGTGAATCGGTCCGCATTCGTTCGGCATACACCGGAACAGATGTTTGAACTGGTCAATGATTTCGAGCGTTATCCCGACTTTCTGCCCGGATGCCGGCGGGCCAGCATCGTCGAGCAGGGAGACGGCTATCTGATCGGCCGAATGACATTGGCCAAGGGCGGCGTGGAGCAGAGCGTGACGACACGCAACGACCTCGAGCGGCCCCAGCGAATCGATCTGTCGCTCGTCGATGGCCCGTTCAAGCGGCTAAGCGGACAGTGGCATTTTCGAGCCATGGGAGAAGACGCCTGCAAGATCGAACTCGAGATGAACTTCGAGTTCAGCAATCGCCTGCTGGGCATGGCATTCGGTCGCCTGTTTCAACAGGTGGCAGGCCAACTGGTCGATGCCTTCACCCGGCGCGCCGATCAAGTCTACGGACGCTAGCGGGGATGCCGGTGGACCATATCGAAATCGCCTTCGCCACGCCCGAATGGCAGACGATCGTGCGCTTGACGCTCGAGCCCGGCATCAACGCCCGGCAGGCAGTGATGCTGGCGGACCTGCCGAGCCGACACCCGAGTTGGGCGGGGCTCGATTTCACGCAGGCGCCGCTGGGGATCTTCGGCGAGCGTCTGACGGCTCCGGAGACTTACCAGCCGGTGGCCGGCGATCGCATCGAAGTCTATCGGCCGCTGGAGCTCGATCCCAAGCAGGCCCGGCGTGAACGGGCGGCCAACGCCTCGCGTTGAACTGCCCGTTCAGCCGTGAGTCAGGCGGAATCTAGATGCCGCTGGGACCGATCTGCGGAACCGCAGTGCCCTCGCCGGAGCCTTCCACCGCCGGTCCGGGCCCGTCGTCCTGATTCAGCTCGACGTCCGAGTCCATGTCGCCGGATTTGGCGATGTCGACCAGCTGGTCGTTCTGGAAAGTCAGGGTCAGGCGCTTTTCCACCGTACCGCCGTAAGCTTTGTCGAGATAGAAGACGTAGTCCCACTGGTCCGACGAGAAGGGCGCTTCCATCAGCGGCGTGCCCATGATGTAGGCCACCTGCGAACGGCTCATGCCGGGGTGAAGCTGGGACACCATGTCCTGAGTGATGAGATTGCCTTGCGGGATGTCCCTTTTATAGACGCCAAAGTAGCTGCAGCCGGCGATGAGCGAGACTGCAATGAGGAGTACGACCGTTCTGATCAGATTTTGCATTTGAGTCCGTCTTTCACTATCGTTGCGTGGATTGATCATACCCGACACGAGACGCTACTGCGAAGAGCGACCATGGCCGACGAAAACCAAGAATTGCGTAAGGCGGGGCTGAAGGTCACTCTGCCGCGCGTCAAGATTCTGCAGATCCTCGAAGCGACTCGTATGGAAGAAGAGCTCCACATGAGTGCCGAGGACGTCTACAAGGCGCTGCTGGAGTCTGGAGAGGATGTCGGGTTGGCCACGGTCTATCGCGTCTTGACCCAGTTCGAGGCGGCGGGGCTCGTCGTCCGGCACAACTTCGACGGCGGGCACGCGGTCTTCGAGATGTCCCAGGAAGAGCACCATGACCACATGGTGGACCTCGAATCCGGCGAGATCGTCGAGTTCTATGACGAGGAGATCGAGCGTCGGCAGCGAGAGATCGTCGAAGAACACGGCTACGAGCTGGTCGAGCATGCGCTGGTGCTCTACGTGCGCCCCCGTGGCTCAAAGGCCACGCGCCAGGATGCCGTCAAGAAGTAATCCCCGCAGCGCTCGTTAGCGCGCGACAGAATATCGAAACGCCGACCCTTGGGTCGGCGTTTCTCGTTCAAAGGGCTTTCAATCAGTGCGCTGAACGCTGACTGGCCGCCAGCATCTCGCGCGCATGAGCCAGCGTGCGGTTGGAAAGCTTGACGCCTCCCAGCATCCGCGCCAGTTCGCGGACTCGCCCGGCTTCGTCCAGTTGAGACATCAGCGTGCGCGTCGCATCGTCGCTGGATTGCTTCTCGATATGCAGATGTTGATGCGCCTGCGCGGCCACCTGTGGCAGGTGGGTCACGGTCATGACCTGGGCATCGCTGCCCAGCCGGCGCAGCAGTTGCCCGACGATCTCGGCGGTAGCGCCGGAGATGCCGACGTCGACCTCGTCGAAGACCAGTGTCGCCAGAGTGCTGTGACTGGCGGCAACGACCTGAATCGCCAGGCTGACGCGAGAGAGTTCGCCGCCCGAGGCGACCTTGGCCAGCGGCCGGGTCGGTTGGCCCGGGTTGGCGCTGATCTGCAGGCTGACCCGATCCAGGCCGTGGGGTTGAGGGGTCTCCAGCGGTGAGACATCGACGGCGAAGCGCGCCTTGTCCATTCCCAGAAACGCCAGTTGCTCCTGAACCTGCCGGGCGAAAACCTTGGCGGCGCGCTGTCGCGTTTCGCTGATCTCCCTGGCGCTGTCGCGGTACTGCTGGCGTAGGTCGTCGAGCCTGGTTCGCAGCGTCTCGAGGTCGTTGTCACCGCCGTCGAGCGCCTCCAGCTCTTCCCGCAGCCGACGATGCAGCCCACTCAGCTCCTCCGGCATGACGTGATGCTTGCGCGCGATCCGGTGAATCTCGCCGAGTCGCTCTTCGACCCAAGCCAGCCGCTGCGGATCGAGCTCCGTCGACTCGACGAAATGGTGCAGTTCTCGGGCCGCTTCCTCGATCTGGATCTGGGCGTCGTTGAGCATACCCAGTGCCTCCGACAGTGCGCCGCGATCGCTGCCCGGCACCCGGGACAGCCGCTGGGTTGCCTGCGATAGCAGCGTCGATGCGCCGTGTTCGTCATGGTCGCAGCTGTCCGCCGCGAACTGCGCCTCGCGCAGGCTCTCCTCGAGGTGGGCCAGGGTCTCCTGCTCCTGCTCCAGACCGGCGAGTTCGTCCGCCTGGAGATCGAGCTGATCCAGCTCCTCGACCTGATAGCGCAGCAACTGGCGCTTGGCCTGGCGCTCTTCGTCGTTCTCGCTGCGTTGACGATACTGCCGGCGCAGCGCGTGCCATTGGCGATGGAGGTCGCCAAGCTCCGCGACCGCCTTGTGATGGCCGGCGGCATCGTCGAGCAGGCGGCGGTGGGTATCCTCGTTGAGCAGCGCCTGATGCGCATGCTGGCTGTGAACGTCGATCAGGCACTCGCCCAGTTCTCGCAGGTCGGCGATGGTGCAGGGCTGGCCGTTGATCCACGCCTTGGAGCGTCCGTTGGCGGTGACGACGCGGCGAAGCAGGCAGTCGTCCGTCGCCAGTTCGCGGGCGGCCAGCCACGCCCGGGCGTCTTCCCGCTCCGCAATGTCGAAGCGCGCGCTCAGATCGGCGCGGTCGGCGCCGTGGCGCACGCCGCCGGCGTCGGCCCGCTCTCCCAGGCAGAGGCCCAGCGCACCGAGCAGGATCGACTTGCCGGCCCCGGTCTCGCCAGTGATGGCGGTCATGCCGGCCTGAAACTCCAGGTCCAGCGTGTCGACGATAGCGAAGTCACGAATGGCGAGTTGGATCAGCATGCGGCCTCCTGCGGGGCAATGGCGGCGATACGGTCAGCGGGCGGTGGATGATCGTTCATTTGGGTTTCTGGTTGTTTATACAGTAGTCGAAAATGGCCTTCAACGGCTGTCGTGATGGTTTGGTGACGAAACGCTTGAGATCTGAATCGATAGCCCCATATAGGCAGACAACTTCCGACGCTTGTCGAATCGCTGTCATAACACCTTGCCAGGAGAGATTCATGGCTAGAGATCCGCAGAACCCCGTAGACGAAGAACTCGAGCGCGCCGAACGCGACGGCGAGCCCCAGCACCAGTCCACCAACGAGACGTTGGACGGCGATCTGGAGCAGTTCGCGGAGTCGCTCGAACACGAGGCGGATGACTTTGAGGGGAAGGCCAATCCCGAGGCCGAGGTTCTGGCCGCCCGAGTCGAGGAGCTCGAGCAGGCGCTGGCAGATGCCAAGGATCAGTCGATGCGCGCCGCTGCCGAAGCGCAGAACGCGCGTCGTCGTGCCGAGCAGGATGCCGACAAGGCGAAGAAGTTCGCGCTCGAGAAGTTCGTCAAGGAGCTGTTGCCGGTGGTCGACAGCCTGGAGAAGGGGCTGGAGAGCATGCAGGAGGTCGACGAGACCCACCGCGAGGGCGTCTCGATGACGCTCCGGATGCAGCTCGACGTACTGGGCAAGTTCGGTGTCGAGCAGCTCGATCCGCAGGGTGAGCCGTTCGATCCGCAGTTCCACGAAGCCATGACCATGGTTCCCAATCCGGAACTGGAACCCAATACCGTGATGGACGTCATGCAGAAGGGCTATACCCTCAACGGCCGGTTGATTCGGCCGGCGATGGTCGTGGTCAGCAAGGCGGCGGGGTAGAGGGCCGGGTGCCGCGGCCGGGCCGATACTGCAACTGAGTGTCGGCGGGGACTTGAAAGGCGCCGGCCAGCCCCCACATAGCAAGCAATCGCGCAGCAAGCGCCGTCATCCAAACGAATTGAGTCGTCAACGAATAGTTAGAGGTGAGGAATTATGGGACGCATCATTGGCATCGACCTGGGTACGACCAACTCCTGTGTCGCCGTACTCGATGGTGACAAGACTCGTGTGATCGAAAATGCCGAAGGTGGCCGCACGACGCCTTCCATCATCGCGTATACCGATGACGGCGAAACGCTGGTCGGTCAGGCGGCCAAGCGTCAGGCGGTCACCAACCCGACCAACACGCTCTACGCCATCAAGCGTCTGGTCGGCCGCAAGTTCAAGGACGATGTCGTCCAGAAAGACATCAAGATGGTGCCTTACGAGATCGTCGAAGCCGACAACGGCGACGCCTGGGTCAAGGTCAACGACAACAAGTTGGCACCGCCCCAGGTCAGCGCCGAAGTGCTGAAAAAGATGAAGAAGACCGCCGAGGACTATCTCGGTGAAGACGTGACCGAAGCGGTCATCACCGTGCCGGCCTACTTCAACGACTCTCAGCGCCAGGCGACCAAGGACGCCGGCCGCATCGCCGGTCTCGAAGTCAAGCGCATCATCAACGAGCCGACCGCAGCCGCGCTGGCCTACGGCATGGACCGCTCCACCGGCGACCGCACCATCGCGGTCTACGACCTGGGTGGCGGTACCTTCGACATCTCGATCATCGAAGTGGCCGACGTCGACGGCGAGAAGCAGTTCGAGGTGCTGGCGACCAACGGTGACACCTTCCTGGGTGGCGAGGACTTCGACCTCAAGCTGATCGACTATCTCGTCCAGCAGTTCAAGAGCGATTCCGGCATCGACCTGTCCGGCGACAGCCTCGCCATGCAGCGTCTGAAGGAAGCCGCCGAGAAGGCCAAGATCGAGCTTTCCTCCGCCCAGCAGACCGAAGTCAACCTGCCCTACATCACGGCGGACAACACCGGTCCCAAGCACCTGGCGATCAAGGTCACTCGCGCCAAGCTGGAATCACTGGTCGAGGATCTGGTCCAGCGTTCGCTCGGTCCGTGCAAGACCGCGATGGAAGACGCCGGTCTCTCCAACAGCGAGATTCACGACGTGATCCTGGTCGGTGGTCAGACCCGCATGCCGATGGTGCAGCAGAAGGTCGCCGAGTTCTTCGGCAAGGAAGCGCGCAAGGACGTCAACCCGGACGAAGCCGTGGCCATGGGCGCCGCGATCCAAGGTGGCGTGCTCGGCGGTGACGTCAAGGACGTGCTGCTGCTCGACGTCACGCCGCTGACGCTGGGCATCGAGACGCTGGGTGGCGTGATGACCCCGCTGATCGAGAAGAACACCACGATCCCGACCAAGAAGACCCAGACCTTCTCCACCGCGGAAGACAACCAGACGGCGGTGACCATTCACGCGCTGCAGGGTGAGCGCAAGCAGGCGGGCCAGAACAAGTCGCTGGGCCGTTTCGACCTGGCCGACATTCCGCCGGCGCCGCGCGGCGTGCCGCAGATCGAGGTTGCCTTCGATCTCGACGCCAACGGTATCCTCAACATCACGGCCAAGGACAAGGCGACCGGCAAGGAACAGTCGATCGTGATCAAGTCCTCCAGCGGTCTCTCCGACGAGGAGATCGACCAGATGGTCAAGGATGCCGAGGCCCACGAAGCCGAGGACAAGAAGTTCGAGGAGCTGGTCCAGCTGCGCAACCAGGCCGACGGCATGATCCACGCCTCGCGCAAGACGCTGGAAGAGGCTGGCGACAAGGTCGACGCCGACGAAAAGAGCAAGATCGAGACCGCCATCGGCGAACTCGAGGAAGCGCTCAAGGGCGACGACAAGGACGCCATCCAGGCCAAGCTCGACGCCCTGACCGAAGCGTCCGGCAACCTGGCGCAGAAGATGTATGCCGAGCAGGGTGAAGGTGCCGGCGCGCAGGCCGAGCAGCCGAGCGACGACACCCAGACCAGCGGCAAGAAAGAGGATGACGTGGTTGACGCCGAGTTCGAAGAAGTCAACGACGATCAGAAAAAGCAATAACCACGACGTCTGACGCCGTGTGATCGGCAGTAGCGCGGGAGCCAACACGACTCCCGCGTTGCTGTTTGCACGGCACCGACACGGAGGCGGACTCAGTAATGTCCCAACGTGACTACTACGAAGTATTGGGCGTCGACAAGGGCGCCGACGGCAAGGACATCAAGAAAGCCTATCGTCGGCTGGCGCAGAAATACCATCCGGATCGCAATCCGGAAGATCAGCAGGCGGCGGAGAAATTCCGAGAGGTCTCCGATGCCTATGAAGTGCTCTCCGACGATCAGAAGCGTGCGGCCTACGACCAGTTCGGTCATGCCGGCGTCGACGGCCAGGCCGGCGGATTCGGCGGCGGCGGTTTCGGCGGTGCCGGGGCGGGTGGCTTCAGCGATATCTTCGGCGATGTCTTCGGCGACATCTTCGGAGGCGGCGGCGGTCGCCGCAATCCCAATGCCCCGCAGCGTGGCAGCGACCTGCGTTACAACCTCGAGCTCGACCTCGAGAACGCGGTGTTCGGCACCACCGTCGACATCCGCGTGCCGCGTCACGTCGAGTGCGGGCACTGCGACGGCAGCGGCGCCGAACCGGGGTCGAGCAAGGAGACCTGCCCGACCTGCCACGGCCAGGGCCAGGTGCGGATGCAGCAGGGTTTCTTTGCCGTCCAGCAGACCTGCCCGACCTGCCACGGCAGCGGCCAGAGCATCAAGGTGCCTTGCCGCAAGTGTCATGGCGAGGGTCGCGTCCGCGAGACCCGTACGCTATCGGTGAAGATTCCGGCGGGTGTCGATACCGGCGACCGCATTCGGCTCAATGCCGAAGGCGAATCCGGGCTCAACGGCGGCCCTGCGGGGGACCTCTACGTCCAGGTCGAGATCAAGCCGCACCCGATCTTCGAGCGCGACGGTCGGCATCTGCACTGCGAAGTGCCGATCAACTTCGTCGACGCCGCCCTGGGTGGCGAACTCGAGGTGCCGACGCTGGAGGGCCGGGTCAAGCTCAAGATCCCGCCCGAGACCCAGACCGGCAAGCTGTTCCGGCTGCGTGGCAAGGGCGTCAAGCCCGTGCGCGGCGGCCCCGCCGGCGATCTGCTGTGCAAGGTGGTGACCGAAACCCCGGTCAATCTCAACGAAGAGCAGAAAGAGCTGCTGCGCAAGTTCCAGGACAGCCTGGGCAGTGCCAGTCGCCATTCGCCCAAGAAAGAGGGCTGGTTCGATGGCGTGAAGCGTTTCTTCGAGGATATGAAGCCGTAAGCGCTTATCGTCGCTGCAACGGAAAGGCCTCGTCCGAGAGATCGGACGAGGCCTTTTGCTTGTCTTTTGCCGAACCGGGGTTCGCGTCTTTCGAACCTTCACGGAGATCCGCGCCCCGGGGATCCAGCAGCCGCTCCATCGGCGTGTCATCCTGCGTCGGAAGTCTCTTCCCAGTCCTTGACGGTCGACGACATTGTCTTCAGCCGCGCGATCGCGAGACGCGAGACCGGGCTCAACTCGCTGCCATCCGTGTCGGCATAGTCGATGATCTGGCGTTTCATGGGGCGTGCCCAGAATTTCTTGAGGTGCGTGGCGACCAGCTCGGCCGCCTGGGTGTCGTCACCATGATGCAGGTTGTTGGCGCTGATCTGGTTGACCATCTTGATCAACGGCGCGGTGGGTCCGCCATGGCTCGCATCATTCATGTTCGAATCGCTCATCTCGCGCGCTCCCTGACATCGGAATAGTGGCCGGCGGCGCTCATTTGAGCGCCGCCTCTGCAGATTCCAGATAACGCTGCTGGCGTTCGTCGAAGCGCTGGAAATGCTGCTGCCAGGAAGAGGGCTGGGAGACCTTCTCCACCTGTACCGCCGTCACCTTGTACTCCGGGCAGTTGGTGGCCCAGTCCGAGTTGTCGGTGGTGATCACGTTGGCCCCGCTGCCGGGATGGTGGAAGGTGGTGTAGACCACCCCCGGCGCCATGCGCTCGCTGACCCGGCAGCGCAGCACCGTGCGTCCGACGCGGCTGCTGATACCGAGCCAGTCGCCATCGGCGATGCCGCGTACTTCGGCGTCGCTGGGGTGGATCTCGAGCACGTCCTCGGCGTGCCAGGCACTGTTGGCGGTACGCCGGGTCTGGGCGCCGACGTTGTACTGGCTGAGAATGCGCCCGGTGGTCAGCAGCAGCGGGTAGCGTCGACTGGCGCGCTCCTCGGTGGGGACGTACTCGGTGATCGCGAAGTTGCCCTTGCCGATGGGGAAGTCCAGCGCGTGCATGGTCGGGGTGCCATCGGGGAAGGCGTCGTTGCAGGGCCACTGGATACTGCCTCGCTCCTCGAGCTTGGCATAGCTGACGCCGGTGAAGGTCGGTGTCAGCTGGGCGATTTCATCCATGATCTCGGAAGGATGGGTGTAGTGCATCGGATAGCCCATCGCGTTGGCCAGGTCCTGGGTGACCTCCCAGTCCTCCTTGCCGGCCACCGGCGGCATCACCTTGCGCACGCGGTTGATGCGGCGTTCGGCGTTGGTGAAGGTGCCGTTCTTCTCGAGGAACGTGGAGCCGGGCAGCAGCACATGGGCGTACTTGGCGGTCTCGTTGAGGAAGATGTCCTGCACGATCAGGCAGTCCAGCGCGGTCAGCGCCGCCTCGACATGCTGGGTGTTGGGGTCGGACTGGGCGATATCCTCGCCCTGGACATAGAGCCCCTTGAAGGTACCGGCGATGGCGGCATCGAACATGTTGGGAATGCGCAGCCCCGGCTCGTCGTCGATCGTGGTGTGCCAGAGTGCCTCGAACTTCTCGCGCACCGCCGGATCGGCGACGTGCTGATAGCCGGGCAGCTCATGAGGGAAGGAGCCCATGTCGCAGGAGCCCTGGACGTTGTTCTGGCCGCGCAGCGGGTTGACCCCGACCCCCTCGCGGCCGATGTTGCCGGTCGCCATCGCCAGATTGGCGATGCCCATCACCATGGTCGAGCCCTGGCTGTGCTCGGTAACGCCGAGACCGTAATAGATCGCCCCGTTGCCGGCGTTGGCGTAGGCGCGGGCCGCTTCGCGGACCTGGACGGCAGGCACGCCGGTCACGCTCTCGAGGGCTTCCGGGGAGTTCTGGGGTTCCTGGATGAAGTCGCGCCATCGCTGGTAGGCGTCGATGTCGCAGCGTTTCGCGATGAAGTCGGCATCCTCCAGATCTTCGGTCACCACCACGTGGGCCAGCGAATTCACCAGCGCCACGTTGGTGCCCGGCTTGAGCGGCAGGTGCAGGCTCCTGCCGCCGTGAGGGGTCTTGAGCAGATCGATCCGCCGCGGGTCGGCGACGATCAGCGTCGCCCCCTGGCGCAGACGGCGTTTCATCTGCGAGGCGAACACCGGGTGGGCGTCGGTGGGGTTGGCGCCGATCACCAGGATGGTGTCGGCCTGCATCACCGAGTCGAAGGTCTGGGTACCGGCGGATTCCCCCAGGGTGGTCTTCAGCCCGTAGCCGGTGGGCGAGTGGCAGACCCGCGCGCAGGTATCGGTATTGTTGTTGCCGAAGGCGGCGCGGATCAGCTTCTGGACCAGATAGGTCTCCTCGTTGGTACAGCGCGAGGAGGTGATGCCGCCAATGCTCTCGCGCCCGTACTTCGTCTGGGTCTCCCTGAGGCGTCGGGCGGCGAACGCGATCGCCTCTTCCCAGGAGACGGCGCGCCACGGCTGATCGATCGCGTCGCGGATCATCGGCTCCTTGATGCGATCCTTGTGGGTGGCGTAGCCGAAGGCGAAGCGCCCCTTGACGCAGGAGTGGCCGTGGTTCGCGTCGCCGCCCTTGTAGGGCACCATGCGCACCAGCTGGTCGCCCTTCATCTGCGCCTCGAACGAGCAGCCCACGCCGCAGTAGGCGCAGGTGGTGACCACGCTGTGCTCCGGCACGCCCTGCTCGATCACGCTCTTCTCCATCAGCGTCGAGGTGGGGCAGGCCTGCACGCAGGCGCCGCAGGAGACGCACTCGGAGTCCATGAATGGCTCGTTCTGGCCGGCGGCGACCTTGGAGTCGAAGCCGCGCCCCTCGATGGTCAGGGCGAAGGTGCCCTGGACCTCGTTGCAGGCGCGCACGCAGCGCGAGCAGACGATGCACTTGCTGGGGTCGAAGCTGAAGTAGGGGTTGGAGTCGTCGGTTTCGGCGTCGAGGTGATTGGCGCCGTCGAAGCCGTAGCGCACCTCGCGCAGGCCCACTGCGCCGGCCATGTCCTGCAGCTCGCAGTCGCCGTTGGCGGGGCAGGTGAGACAGTCCAGCGGGTGATCGGAGATGTAGAGCTCCATCACGTTGCGGCGCAGCTTGGCCAGCCGGGCGTTCTGGGTGGTGACCGCCATGCCCTCGGTGACCGGCGTGGTGCAGGAGGCCGGCAGGCCGCGTCGGCCCTCGATCTCCACCGCGCACAGGCGGCACGAGCCGAACGCTTCGAGATTGTCCGAGGCGCACAGCTTGGGAATTGTGATGCCGGCCAGCGCCGCGGCGCGCAGCACCGAGGTGCCCTCCGGCACGCTGATGCTGTGGCCGTCGATGGTCAGTGCCACCTGGGTCTCGGAGAACCGTGCCGGGGTGCCCAGGTCGCGGGCGAACTGGGCGGCGTGGGATGCGTCGGGTTCGAAATATTGCAACATGCTTACCTCCCGCCTTCGGCCTGGGGCCGGGTCAGGTCATCGGGAAAGTGCTTCATCACGCTCTGCACCGGGAAGGGGGTCATGCCCCCCATGGCGCACAGCGAACCATCCACCATGGTCTCGCACAGGTCGGCGAGCAGCACCAGATTGTCGTCGGCAGCGTCGCCGGCGCGGATACGGTCGATCACCTCGACGCCGCGCACGGCGCCAATGCGGCACGGGGTGCACTTGCCGCAGGACTCCACCGCGCAGAACTCCATGGCGAAGCGCGCCTGGGCGCCCATGTCGACGCTGTCGTCGAACATCACCACGCCGCCGTGGCCGACCACGCCACCGAAGGCGGCGAAGGCTTCATAGTCGAGCGGGGTGTCCCACTGGCTCTCCGGCAGATAGGCGCCCAGCGGCCCGCCCACTTGCACCGCCTTGAGCGGGCGGCCGCTACGCGTGCCGCCACCGAAGCTCTCCATCAGCTCGCGCAGGGTGGTGCCGAAGGCCAGCTCGACCAGCCCGCCGCGGGCGACGTTGCCAGCCAGCTGCAGCGCCAGGGTGCCGCGGGACTTACCCATGCCGTAGTCGGCGTAGGCCTGGCCGCCCTGGTCGAGAATGAACGGTACCGCGGCCAGCGAGAGCACGTTGTTGACCACGGTAGGCTGACCGAACAGGCCCTCGATCGCCGGTAGCGGTGGCTTGGCGCGTACCAGCCCGCGCTTGCCCTCCAGGCTCTCCAGCAGCGAGGTCTCTTCGCCGCAGATATAGGCCCCGGCGCCCAGGCGCACTTCGAGGTGGAAGGCGTGGCCGCTGTCGAGGATGTTATCGCCCAGGTAGCCGGCCGCCTCGGCGCGGACGATCGCCTCGTCGAGCATCGCCTGGGCCAGCGGATACTCCGAGCGCAGATAGATATAGCCCTGGGTGGCACCCACGGCGAGCCCGGCGATGGTCATGCCCTCGATCAGCATGAAGGGGTCGCACTCCATCACCAGGCGGTCGGCGAAGGTGCCGGAGTCGCCCTCGTCGGCGTTGCAGACGATGTACTTCTGCGCCGCCGGGGTGTCGTGCACGGTCTGCCACTTGATGCCGGTGGGGAAGGCCGCGCCGCCACGCCCGCGCAGCCCCGAGGCCTTGACCTCGTCGACGATACCCTGGGGCGTCAGCGCCAGGGCCTGTTTCAGGCCGGCGAAGCCCTGCCGTGCGGTGTAATCCTCGAGCGACAGCGGGTCGGTCAGACCGATGCGCGAGAAGGTCAGCCGCTGCTGGCGTGCCAGATAGGGGTGCGCCTCGATGTCGCCGAGGGCCAGGTCGTGCTCCTGCCGGCCCTCGAACAGGCCGGCGTCGACTAGGGCGTCGACGTCGGTGGGCGCCACCGGGCCATAGGCCACCCGGCCCGCCGCGGTCTCGACCTCCACCAGCGGTTCCAGCCAGAACAGCCCGCGGGAGCCGTTGCGCTTGAGCTGGATCGCCACGCCCAGACGATCGGCGGCCCGTGTCAGGCGGGCCGCCACGGCGTCGGCGCCGAGGGAGCGGGCGGTAGTGTCGCAGGGCACATAGATCGTGGTCGTCATCACTTCACCTCCACCACGGTGGCGCTCAGCTGCGCCGTCAGGCGGTCGAAGCCGGCGGCGTCCATGCGCCCGTGGATCTCGTCGTCGACCCGCAGCGACGGCCCGCAGGCGCAGTTGCCGAGGCAGTAGACCGGCTCCAGGATGAATTCGCGATCCGCCGTGGTCTGATGGTAGTCGACCCCCAGCGCGGACTTGACGTGGGCTTCCAGCGCCCGCGCGCCCACCGCCTGGCACGCCTCGGCGCGGCACACCTGGATCACGTGGCGCCCCGGTGGCTGGGTGCGAAAGTGGTGATAGAAGCTGATGATGCCGTGCACCTCGGCGCGGGTGTGGCGCAGCGCCTCGGCGACGATCGGGATCGCCGCCTCGGGGATGTGACCGAAACGGTTCTGGAGCGCGTGGAGCGTCGGCAGCATGGCGCCCGGCAACGAGCGATACTCGTCCACCACTGCCTGGATCTGCGCCGACGTCCAGGTGTCGGCGGCCTGCGGACTAGCGTGTGACATGGCCTGGTCGTCTCATCAAGTTGCTGGTCTGTGCCCGACGGTGACTTCACGCATGTCGGGACTCGTCCAATCGTCTTATAGGAATCGTCGTTCTTAACTGGTTTAAGTCAGGGTCCCGCTATTCGCCAAACTAGCACTCCCTGGAGACACGAAAAATATGAACGAAGATGCTTAGAAAAAAGTTGAATATCACCCCGGCCTGGCTGTTTCGAAGTGACGATGGCGAGCTGCTCGACCCGGTGCTGTTTCGTCTGCTCGCCAATCTGCGCGAGTCCGGCAAGCTGACACGCGCTGCCGAAGCTGCCGGTGTCTCCTACCGTCACGCCTGGAATCTGCTCAATCGTGGCGAGGCGTTCTTCGGCATGGCACTGGTGGAGATGCGCAAGGGGCACGGCACTCGGCTCTCCCCCCTGGGGGAAAAGCTACTGTGGTCGGAGCAACGCGTGAAGGCGCGTCTGGGACCGCAGATCGACAGTATGGCCTCGGAACTCAACAACCAGTTGCAGCAGCTGCTGGCGGGCGCTCACCCGGTGTTGCGGCTGCACGCCACCCACGGCTACGCGGTGGCGCTGCTGCCGGGGAGCTGCAGCGAACTCGATCTGCGCTACTGCCATCCCGAGGAAGCGCTGAACGCCCTGGAGCGCGGCGAGTGCGACCTGGCCAGCTTTCATCTGCCTACCTGCCCGCGACTGGCGAGGCGGGTGATGCAGGTCTATCGGCGGCAGTTGGGGCGTCAGAAGCTGCGCGTGATCCGGTTCGTGACCCGGCGTCAGGGGTTGATCCTGCGCGCCGCGGATCGCGATCGCATCGGGGGGCTGAGCGACCTCACCCGGCCCGGGGTGCGCTTCATCAATCGCGACGAGCACTCCGGCACGCGGGTCCTGTTCAATCTGTTGCTGGAGGAGAAGGGGATCGAAGAGGCCCAGATCCAGGGCGCCGAACGGGAGGAGTTCACCCACACGGCGGTGGCGGCCTACGTCGCCTCGGGCATGGCCGATGTCGGGTTTGGTCTGGAAGCGGCGGCGGCGCAGTTCGGGCTCGATTTCGAGCCGCTCTCCACCGAGCACTACCTGCTGGTCTGCCCCGAGGATCGACTGCGGCAGCAGAACGTCCAGGATCTGCTGGCGTTCATGGGGTCCAAGGGATTTCTCGCCCAGCTCGAGTCACTGACCGGCTATGCGGCGGATCGGTGTGGCGAGGTGGAGACGTTCGAGGCGCTACTGGCGGGAGATCGCGGGTAGAGGGCCGGACACGTTCGTGTCCGGCCGTCGTTCAGGGACGGTGCGCCGGAATCAGAACAGCGCGGCCGCCTTGGCCAGAGCGATGTAGAGACCGATCAGGAATGGTACGCCCACGCCGAGCCAGGCCAGCACGCCGCCGATACCGAAGCTGCCGCGAGCCGCGGTCTCGGCATTGGAGGAGACGGTGTCTTCCTTCTGCAGCGAGCGCTCACGGGCCAGTTCCTCTTCGCTCATCTGCTGCTCCGGCTTGACCGGCTTGACCAGCGAGTTGCAGATCAGACCCAGGAACAGCAGCCCCGCCATGATGTAGAGCGTGCGGTCGTAGACCAGACTCGGCTCCACGCCGGCGTCGAGCTGGGCCTGGCGCAGAGCGGCGATGATCAGCGGGCCGACCAGACCGGCAGCGGTCCAGGCGGTGAGCAGGCGGCCGTGGATGGCGCCGACCATCTGGGTGCCGAAGATATCGGCGAGATAGGCCGGCACCGTGGCGAAGCCGCCGCCGTACATGCTCAGGATGACGCAGATCGAGATCACGAACAGCCCGGCCATGCCCAGGTGGCCCCACATCGGCAGCAGGCAGTACATGACGATGCCGATCGCGAAGAAGCAGTAGTAGGTGTTCTTGCGCCCGATCTTGTCCGACAGCGAGGCCCAGAACAGGCGTCCGACGCTGTTGAACAAGCTGATCAGGCCGACCAGGCCTGCAGCCGCGGCGACCACTGCCGCCTGCTGTGCCTCGCTCAATGCGGCGGAGCGGTCGGCGAGGCCGACCAGGGCGCCGCCGAAGACGTCCTGCAGCATCGGGCTGGCCATGGAGATCACGGCAATGCCGGCGGTCACGTTGAGGAACAGCACGCCCCAGATCAGCCAGAACTGCTTGGTCTTCCACGCCGTGTTCAGGTGCACGTGGCCCTGGGTGATCATGGTGTTGGCCTTGGCGTCCTTCGGTGCCGTCCAGCCCGCCGGTTTCCAGCCGTTGGGTGGCACTCGGAAGCCGATGGCGCCGCAGGCCATGACGATGGCGTAGATGACCCCCATGGTGATCAGCGTCATGGCGACCCCGGTCCCGCCGTCCGTGGAATAGTGGTTCATCAGCACTACCGCCAGCGGCGCGCCGACCATGGCGCCGCCGCCATAGCCCATGATGGCGAAGCCGGTGGCCATGCCGCGCCGGTCCGGGAACCACTTGATCAGGGTCGAGACCGGTGTGATGTAGCCCAGGCCCTGGCCGATACCGCCCAGCACGCCGCAGCCGAGATAGACCAGCCAAAGCTGATGCTGCATGACCCCGATGCCGCCGACGATCAGGCCGCCACCCCAGCACAGTGCCGCGATGCAGCCGGCCTTGCGCGGGCCGGCATGCTCGAGCCAGGCACCCCAGATGGCTGCCGAGACGCCCAGCATGGCGATGAAGATACCGAAGACATAGGTGACCTGGGCCACGCTCCAGTTACAGCTGGTGGTGGTCAGAGCCTGCAACAGGCCGAGATTGCTACAGCTGGCCGGGGCGTCGACGATCTGCTGGCTCATCGGCAGCCAGAACACCGAGAAGCCGTAGGCCATGCCGATACACAGGTGAATGGCCAGTGCCGCGGTCGGCACCAGCCAGCGGTTGAAGTTGGGTCCCGCTACCGTTCTCTCGCGGGAGAAAAATCCCGCCGATGTGTTGCCGCCGGTCTCCAGCGCGGCCTGATTGATCCCACTCATCCTGAACCCTCTTCTTGATTATCGTGTCGATGGCGCTGCCGGCGCTACCGGGAAGACACTGCGTGCTCTACATCGGCAGGAGCGCCCTTGGGCTTGAGCGAAGAATGTATGAACAGTTTTTCTTATTGTTGCCATGTTCATCAACGAGAGTCGGCAGGATCGAATCCGCGAGCGGAAATGACAACTAGCGGAAATCATTATGCTTGGGCGTGCATAGGTGAGGGCTGGCAGAGGGCTTAGGGGTCAGGAGAGTGGTTGGCGGGGAAGTCGGCACCCATCCTGAAAATGGTCGTGTGCGCCGGTGTCACGGCGTCGCCGTATCGGGTTCGTTAATGGCGAAGCAGGTCAGCAGAGTACGTTGTACCAGGCTGAAGTTGTCGTCACTGACCATCAGGTAGCGGTGATGACCGATACGCGCCAGGCCTTCGAAATTGTCCAGCGACCAGCCATCGCCATTGGACAGTCTGGCCAGTTCGGTGATTTCGACGCTGCCATCGTCGGCGAGATGGGCGCGGCGCAGCCGGATCACCAGCGAGGCTGGCGGCGTGTAGGCGCGCTCCAGCGCCAGCAAGTCGCCATCCAGCGTTTCGAGGGCGGTCAGGGCGCTGTTGGCATTGGCCGCCAGCGGGTAGCGCCACTCCCGGGAGCCGTCCAGGGTGAAAAGCCGTGTCATCTTCGCCGGCCAGCCTTCCGGCGGCTGCTCGATGCCGCCAATCAGGCCGTAGCCGGGCAGCATTGCAATCGATTCCAGGCCGCCGTTGGAATCGACATCCGAGAGGCCGGCCGGATGCCGTGCCGGTTCGCTGGCGATACCCGACGGTAGAAAGCGTTGCCAGCGGGCGTCGCTTCCCGGGGCTCCCTCGAAGCCGATGACCAGTTGGGTGTTGCCGCGCAGGCCGTCGTCGGCGTTCTCCAGCGTCAGCGCCTCGGCGTCACTGCTGGCATGCGCCAGAATGGCGCCATCCTCGCCCCGCAACGGATAGGTATCCAGCGGCTCGTAGTCGCGCAACTCGTCGCTGCCGCTGAACGTCAGCCGCGCCCGATGCAGCCAACCGCGATCCGAGATCAGAAACAGCAGCGACTCGTCCTCGTCCCAGCCCAGGTCGGAGAGTCCGCCCACCGGGGTCCCATCCTGCCACTCCGACGGCAGCGCCAGGGTGCCGCACCATTCGATGCTCGGTGTGCTCGCCAGCAGCTCCACCGGCGCGATGGCGGTGCGATGAGGTGTGGCGCTGCAGCCGGCGACCACCAGCGCAAGCCCCAGCCATCCGGTGAAGACGGCCAGTCGGTGAGGCAATCGTGACATGACCGTTTTCCCGTTCGGACGTGACTGAGATGCAGTATATCCACAATCTCCAATCTATCGATTTCGGCATTGGATGTGGGCATCCATCGGCAGGAATCGTCCTCGCGGCTTCATGGCTGCCCTGGCTATTCCAGCAGGTTCCATAACCCGATGGTCAGCGAGGGGAAAGCGCACAGCAGCACCACGACGCCCATTGTCGCGAAGATGAAAGGCATGACCGCGCGAAACACGGCAGAGGGGGCCACGTTGGCGATCTGGGACGTGATGAAGACCAGCAGGCCCACTGGTGGCGAGACGCCGCCCAGTTGCAGCGTGACTATCATGATGATCCCCAGTTGTACGGGATCGATGCCAGCGTCGATCATCATGGGCAGAAACAGAGGCGCGATGATCAGCATGGCCGGCGTCAGGTCCAGGAACATGCCTGCGGCGGCCAGCATGAGAATGAGGATCAGGAAGAGCCCCAGTGGCCCTTCCGCTGCCGCCCCGGCCCAGCCCACGATGGCCTGGGGTACCTGCTCGGCAATCAGCACCCAGGCGAAGGGCACCGATGCCGCGATGATGAACCCGATGAGCGCGGCATCCATGGCGCAGTCACTGAACGCACGGTAGAACGTTCGCCAGTCGTACTGCTTGAACACCACCTTCCCCAGGATGAAGGTCCAGACCAGGGCCACGACGCCTGCCTCCGTCGCCGTGATGACCCCGAAACGAATCCCGCCGAGAACGCCGACGGTAATGACCAGCACCGGAAGGGCGCGTAGGAAGCTGTGGCGCACGGTAGACCAGGGCGCGCGCTGGCTCGAGGACTGATAGTCGCGTCGAACCGAGATGGCGTAGGCAACCCCCATCAAGGCCAGTGCGATCAGAATGGCCGGCAGCACCCCCGCGGTGAACAGCCTGGCCACCGACACGTTGGCGACCGAGGCATAGACCAGCATGGCGATAGCCGGCGGCACGACATTGGGCAAGATGGCCGACGCCGCGCTGACGGCACAGGAAAACGCCGGGGAGTAGCCACGCTTGACCATCTCGGGGACGAGAATCTTGGTGCTGCTCGCGGCATCGGCGCTGGAAGAACCCGAGATGCCGCCGACCATCAGGCTGTTGAGGATATTGACGTGGGCCAGGCCGCCCCGGAAATGGCCGACGAGAGAGACGGCAAAGTCGATCAGTCGCGCCGACAGCCCACCGAGATTGAGCAGAT
Organism: Salinicola sp. CR57; assembly: GCF_003206585.1. Taxonomy (NCBI): domain Bacteria; kingdom Pseudomonadati; phylum Pseudomonadota; class Gammaproteobacteria; order Oceanospirillales; family Halomonadaceae; genus Salinicola; species Salinicola sp. CR57. The sequence continues at coordinate 215,012 of NZ_PZJL01000001.1, read as the reverse complement.
AACCCGTCGACAGGAAAAAGGGGATGGCCAGCAGGATGAACTTGGTCGAACCGGTCACCATGTTCTGAACGACGGCGGGTGGCGGCAGGATGAAGGAGGCGGAGCTGGCGATGAAGACGCCGAGCACCAGGGCGAAAGCCACGGGAACGCCGATGGCGATAGCCAGAAAGAATGCCGCCACCATGACCAGGCTCGGTGAAAAGCTGGCCAGGAAAGCAAGGCCACCGGCGTCACTCCACTGAAACAGCAGCCAGGCGATGCCGACGCACAACAGATTGCGTAGACACCCCTTGAGAGAGTCGACACGGCGTACCAGCAAGAAGGCCAGGGAAATCATGGCTGACGCAGGAATCACGGCGTATTTGATCGAATTCGGCCATTGCAGGCTCGCACTGAGCCCTCCGACCATCTCGGTCAACTGCATGCCGCCGGCGTACATCATGATCAGGGTCAGCGCCAGCAAGGTGGTCGCCATCGGCTCGAGCAGCGCCTGCAGCCATGGTACCCGCGATGACGGCAGCAGGTCCGCCACGACATGGCGGCTGCGGCGCACCCCCAGTGCGGCGCCGAGAAAGATCAGCCAGGTGAAGCACCAGATGGCGAACTCCTCGGTCCAGGAGAAGGAGCTGTTGAATACGTAGCGGGCAACGACTCCCGCCAGGACCGCCAGGGACATCGCCACCAGGATGGAGAAAACGGAAAGCCGGACGAGGCTTTCCAGGCGTACCGCCGATCGATCGAGCAGCGACAGGGTAGCGGAGAGAGCGGGTTGATCGGCAGCCATGGTGCCACCTCCAGAAAGGGATCGATCGTCAATGACTGACGCCTCGCCCAGGCAGGTCCCGAGCGAGGCGAAAACTTACTTGGCGTTGCGAATCAGCTCGACCAGTTCGGCCCCGTCGGGAATCTGATCGATGTACTTTTCGCGCACCGGGGCCATCGCCTCCATCCAAGGCGTCTTGTCTTCGATGTCGATGATGGTTGCCCCGTCCGCCACGGTCTCGGCGAGAGCCGCTTCGTCATCCTTCTGGCGCATTTCCGGTACCCGGGATTGAACCTCCAGCGCCGCTTCGGTGATGGCCTGTTGGTAGTCCTCGGGCAGCCGCTTCCACCAGTTCTGCGCCACGACCCAGGTACCCATCGCGTAGATATGGTCGGTCTTCACGTAGTAGGGCGCGACTTCATAGAAACGATTCGTCAGGTAGTTGGTTGCCGTGTTGTCGAAGAAATCGATGACTCCCGTCTGCATGGAGTTGTAGATCTCGGGCGCGGGTACCGGCGTCGGGTTGGCGCCCGCCGCGCGCCAGGCGTCCACATGCAGCGGGCTCTGGATGACCCGCATCTTCTTGCCCTGGATATCGTCGATGGAGTGAATCGGGAAGCTGCTCATCAGCTCTCGGACGCCATTGACGGTAAACCCGAGCAGGTGGAAGCCTTGATCCTCGAAACTGGAAGAGAGGGCCTCGGTAAGCGGCTCGCTCAGTGCAGAAGCATTGGCTTCATCGGTAATGACATAGGGGAGGTCCAGGACCTGGACTTCGGGTACCCACGAGGAGAGTACGGAGCTCGTGATGATGCCCATCTGGACGGATCCCAGCCGGATCCCTTCCGCGGATTCGGTTTCTCCTCCCAGCACACTGTTTGGGAACAGCTGGATGTCGACATTGTCGTCCGTGCGTTCACGGACGAGGTCGGCGAACTGCTGAGCCGCTTCGTATTTGGTGTTGCCCTCGGGCACGTCCAGTGAAAGCTTGGCGTTGAACTGGGCGGCAGGCGCCGAGAGGCTGCCGAGTGCCATGGCGACACCGGCAGCTACGGCGGCAAGACGAGGTGCGTGAGTCAAGAGGGAAGCTGTTGTCATGTCGTATTCCTCGGGTGGTAACGCCGTCTGGCGTTCGTTATTGCCGGGTCGTGATGAGTGAGTTCAGGGCCCGGGATTGGGGGCGTTCGATCGACACCCTCTTCTCGACGAGACCGTGTCTCCTGTCGAATCTGGACACGGTCATCGCTGCTTCAATCGATGCTTGGATCGAGCTCCACATTCAGCAAAATCGGATCGGTATCCCGCTCGATGACGCGCAGGGTTTCCCCCATGAAATCCATCAGATTGTCCGATGCCTTTGCCGCAGCCTGAGCATCCTGAGAGAGAATGGCCCGCAGGACGCCAAGATGGCCTTCGATAGTCCCCGAAAGATCCTGATTGGGCTTGGCGTTCGTGTGGTAGATCCAACCGATCCTGCGGAACATGGTGTGCAGTGGTCGCAACGAATATTCCAGGAAAGGCTCGTCACATATCTTCAGTATCTGGGCATCGATCTGAAGATCGAAACGGTTGAACGTCGATAGCGACATTACCGCCGCTTGGTCCTCCATGGTCCGTGCCAGTTTTTCCAGCATCCTTCGTTGTAATGGCGAGGCTTTCTCGCACGCTAGCGTGACGACGAATCGCTCCATGTCCCGACGTAAATGCAACAGCGTTGCCGTTCTTGCCAGGTCGACAGGGGTCACCTGGACGCCTTGTCGCGGCCTTATGGTGACCAGCGTATCCGACGCCAGGCGAGTGACTGCCTGATAAACCGGCATACGGCTATAACCGGTAATATCCTGCAGGTCGCGAATTCGCAGATAACTCCCCGGACCCAATCGACAGGTGACGATCAGCTCCTCGATTTCCCTATAGGCATGTTCGAGCAGGCTCTTATTATCGCGGCCTTTATCCTGAACCGTCGGCGGCGTCATATCCGGCGCATTTGGCATGATGTCGGATCCGGTGGGTCGTGAAGCAGGTCTGCCGATACAGGCTGCCTGCGCCTGGAGATTGCCAGGAATCGTGGTGATGCGGTCAGAGCACCGAAATCATGCCGCCATCGGCGTAGATGATCTGACCATTGATGTAGTCGGAGGCCTGCGATGCGAGGTACACCATGGTCCCGATCAGCTCTTCCGGCTTGCCCCATCGGCCCGCAGGCGTTCTGCCCTTGACCCAGGCATCGAATTCGGCATTGGAGGTCAAAGCCTCGTTCATGTCGGTCAGCATGTAGCCAGGACCGATGGCATTGGCCTGGATGCCCAGGCCGCCCCATTCCGCTGCCATGGCCTTGGTCAACATCTTTATCCCCCCTTTGGCCACGGTGTATGGGGCGACTGTAGCGCGGGCCAGCTCGCTGGTGAGGGAGCCGATATTGATGATCTTGCCCTGACCGCGTTCGACCATTCGTCTGGCCGCTTCGCGCCCGACGACGAACGCCGACGTGAGATTGGTATCGAGCACCCGTTGCCAGTCGGCGGTCTCGAGTTCCAGCATGGGTTTGCGAAACTGAATGCCGGCATTGTTGACCAGGATGTCGATCGTGACGCCGTCTTCATCGAACCGGGAAAAGGCCTCCTTGACGGCGTCGTCGTCGGTAACGTCGAAGGCGGCGGTCTGGACTCTATGGCCCGCTTCAGACATCTCGTGGGCGGCGGTGATCAGTCGTTGCTCGTTGATGCCGTTGAGAATCACCTCGGCACCGGCAGCGGCCAAGCCTTCCGCGAAAGCACGACCCAATCCCCTGGATGAGCCTGTCACCAGGGCCGTTTTTCCGGTCAGGTCGAATAGTTGAATCGACATCGATATTCCCTTCTCTGGGCCAGCGCGTTGCGTGGGTTGATCACGACGTTTGCCAGATGCCCTCTCCAGCAGAGAGCCGGCCGGGTCCAACTCGCCATGAGCATCGGATGACAGCCCCGATGCTGGTTTTCGGATATGCGTCGCTTTTTAACTCTTGGCAAATAAATGGCGCATGGCCATCGGGCGCGCCTCAATTTATTGCCAGGATCTGAAGCGGTTCGAGATTTATCTGGTCGTGATATTTTGTGATATATCAGGAATAACAGCACCTTCAATTGGCGTCAATCGGGTTAGGGGCGATTACCTTATACCCTATTTTTCTGTCTCTTGTTTATTTTTTAATGCACTGATTTTAAATGAAAAATTTCTTATTGACCTTTGGTTTATGAGTCTAAAGTCTAGCCTTGTTTGATTGAAAAAAGAGCTGGGTCTGGCGGGGTCGAAAAACTCATTTAGTGTTGACTGATTTTAGTGCGCTAATGTTTCAATCGTTAATTTTAACGATGCTTTTATTGTCGGCACGGTGTCGAGCTTGGCCGCGCATGAAGTTTCGGTGGTCGCATCCTGCGGGTCGCGGATTGTCGGCTTCAAGGCGCGGAGGTTCATGGCATGGCGTGCGGATGTAAATTTCATTCAGGTCAGGTCAGGTCAGGTCAGGTCAGGGCTGGCGTGGTCTTGACATACTGTCGCCATCTAACAGTGATCGGCGTGGCAGGGTTGCACCCATGAGAAAGTCAGGGAGAGGGGGTATGACGCGGATTGCGGTCAGGGGACTTTCTTACTCTAGCCCAAGACAATGCGGATAGTTGCCCCCGGCGAGGCGAGGCTCGCCCGGGTATAATGTCGCCCGCTCGCTGAAGCCGAATCATCCCGCCCCGAGGAGGCGCCTTTCCATGCACGACACCACGGACCGGCCGCTGGCCGGCATTCTGCTGCGGCTGCTATCGGGGCTGCTGTTCGCTGGCATGCTGGTCTGCATCAAAGCGGTCAGCGATGAGGTGCCGCTGGGGCAGACCGTGTTCTTTCGCTCCGCCTTCGCGCTGTTACCGATCGTCGTTTTCATGCTGTGGCGGCGTGAATTCCCGCGCGCCCTGGCCACCCAGCGGCCGCTCGGCCATCTGCTGCGCTCGGGGTTGGGGGCGGCGGCGATGTTCGCCTCCTTCGCCGCGGTGGCGCGCCTGCCGGTGGCAGAGGCGACCCTGCTGGCCCAACTGGCGCCGGTGGCCTTGGCGCTGGGCGGGATCCTGCTGCTGGGCGAACGCCTCACCCGCCACCGCCTGGCGGCGCTGACGCTGGTACTCATCGGGGTAGGAGTGCTGATCCTGCCCGAGCTGCGCGGCGGCCCGACCCCCGCGCGGATCACCGGTTACGCTCTAGGCATCGCCGCCGCCCTGCTCACGGCGGGGGCGCTGCTCACGGTGCGGCGCATCTCGCGCACCGAGACGCCTGCCGCGATCGCATTCTACTTCGTGCTGGTGACCACGCTGGCGGGGCTGGCGACCGCCGCCCTGGGCTGGGTCTCGGTAGCCTGGCCGACACTGCTGTTGCTGGTGCTGGCGGGGCTGTTCGGCGGCGCGGCGCATATCTGCATGACGCTGGCGCTGCGCATGACCGAGGTATCCAAGCTGGCGCCGTTCGAGTATGTGGCACTGATCTGGCCGCTGCTGGCGGATCTGTGGCTGTTCGGGCAGCCGCTATCCAGCGGCTTCGTGCTGGCCCTGCCGCTGGTGCTGGGGGGCGCCATGCTGGCGGCGCTGGAGGGGCGCCGGTTGAGATGGCGGCGGCGGCTCGGCACCAGTGACTAGCGCGCCGGGTGCAGGGATGTTGGTGCTCTGCAGTGGTCAGGGCATCGCTAGATGGCGGCTTCGACGATCAGCTGGGGTCTCCCCTGAGAGCAGGGCTCGATGCGCGCTTCGACCTGGAAGGTGCGGCGCAGCATCTGCGGTGTCACCACCTGTTCGCAGGGGCCGCAGTCGACCAGCCGCCCGCTCTCGATCACCAGCGCCTGATCGGCGAAGCGCATAGCGTGGCCGAGATCGTGGAGCGCGGCGATGATCAGCATGTTCCGCTCCTGTGCCAGCCGGCGCAGGATGCTGAGCAGGCTGATCTGGCGGTGAAGATCGAGCGCCGAGGTGGGCTCGTCCAGCAGCAGGATGTCGGGGGACTGCACCAGCGCCTGAGCCGCGCCCACCAGCTGCCGCTGGCCGCCGCTCAGATTGCCGATGTCGCGCCCGGCCAGGGTATCGATGCCGAGCGCCGCCAGCGCCTTGTCGACCTCGCCGAGATCGGCATCCGCCACCTTGAGACGACGTCCCTGCATGCGCGCCAGCAGCACCGCTTCGTAGACCGTCAGCACTGCGGTGGCGCCGTTGTCCTGGGGCATGTAGGCGACCGGACGCTCACTGCTGGTGCCGGTGATGCGCACCTCGCCATCTCCCTCGAGCAGCCCCAGGATGCGCCGGAACAGGGTCGACTTGCCCGCCGCATTGGGGCCGAGCAGCGCCACCACCTGGCCGCCGTGCAGCGGCGGCGTGGAGATATCGGCGAGGATCTGGCGGCGGCCGTAGCGCGCCGAGAGGCGGTCGAGCGTCAGCGTTACCATGCGTTCTTCTTGTGGTTGAGGATCAAGAACAGGAAAAACGGAATCCCCACCAGCGAGGTGATGATGCCGATCGGAATGATGGTGCCGGGGATGATCACCTTCGACAGCACCGAGCCCACCGACAGCATCAGTGCCCCGCACAGCGCCGAACCGGGCAGGAAGAAGCGCTGATCCTCACCCAGCAGCAGACGCGCGATGTGCGGCCCGACCAGCCCGACGAAGCCGATGGTGCCGACGAAGGAGACGGCGATCGCGGCCAGCAGCGAGACCATGATCAATACCTCCAGGCGCAGCGCCCGCGGCTTGACGCCCAGGCTCTCGGCCTTGGCATCGCCCAGGCGCATGGCGGTCAGTGCCCAGCCGTGGCGGGCCAGCAGCGGTACCACCACCGCGAGCACGGCGAAGGCGATGCCGAGCTTGGGCCAGGTCGCCTTGGTCAGGCTGCCCATGGTCCAGAATACCACCGCGGAGACCGCCTGCTGGCTGGCGAAGAACTGGATCAGCGCCATCAGCGAGTTGAAGATGAACACCATGGCGATGCCCAGCAGCACGATGGTCTCGATCGTCACCCCGCGGCGCATGCTCAGGAAGTGGATCGCCAGTGCGGTCAGCATCGCCATGATGAAGGCGTTGAGCGGGATCGCGTAGTCGACCAGCGCCGGCACCAGGGTCACCCCGAAGGCCAGCGCCAGCGCGGCGCCGAAGCTGGCCCCGGCGGAGATGCCGAGGGTGAAGGGGCTGGCCAACGGGTTGCTGAGGATGGTCTGCATCTGGGCGCCGGCGATCGACAGGCTTGCGCCCACCACCAGCGCCATCAGCGCCACCGGCATGCGGATCTGCCACAGGATCACCCGCAGCGACTCTTCGACCGAGCCCGGGGTGAAGAGCGCCGCGATCACCTGGTCGAGACCGAAGCGCGCCGGCCCCAGGGCGAGGTCGACGCACAGGCTGGCGAACAGCGCCAGGGCCAGCGCGGCCAGGATCAGCTGGCGCCGCAGCACCAGCCGACGATAGAGATTGGCGTCATCGGCCGCGGCCGGGGTGAAGGCAGCCGGGCGCGACGGTGCGGCGGCCACGCGGGAACTCTCAGTCGTCATGCAGGGATACCCAGTAACCGGGATCGTAATCCACCGGCAGGAAGCGCTGATGCAGCTCGCGCAGGGTGGCCTCGGGGTCGAGATCGGCGAATAGCTCCGGGTGGAACCACTTGGCCAGCTGCTGCACCGCCACGAAGTAATAAGGGCTGTTGTAGAACTGGTGCCAGATGGCGTGGACCTGGCCGGTCTTTACCGCCTCGATGCCGGTCATGGCAGTGCGGTGGGTCAACTGCTCGAGCTTGGCCCGGGCCTGCTGCATGTCCGCCCCCGGCCCCACGCCGACCCAATTGCCCCCGGGGACGTAGGCACCCCAGTTGCCGCCGGTGACCACCACCTGATCGGGGTCGGCGGCGATGATCTGCTCCGGATTGAGGGTGCCGAAGGTCGCGGGGATGATGCCATCGGCGATGTTGTGGCCGCCGGCGAGCTCGACGTACTCGCCGAAGTTACCGGGACCGAAGCTCATGCAGCAGTCGTCGGAGTAGCCGCCGGCGCGATCGATGAACACCTTGGGCCGCGCCGGATCGGCGGCGGCGATCTTGTCGGTGACCCGGGCCAGCTGCGCCTCGGCGAAGTCGATGAAGGCATCGGCGCGCTGGGTGTCGCCGAGCAGACGCCCCATCAGACGCATAGAGGGGATGGTGTGCTCGAGCGGCTTCTCGCGGAAATCGACATAGACGATCGGGATGCCCAGCGCGGCCAGCTTGGTGTCGTAGCCGGCATCCTCGGTGGCGGCCTTGGCCTCGAGATTCATCAGCACCACGTCGGGGTGCAGGCTGGCGGCCTGCTCGACGTCGAAAGTGCCATCCTTGAAGCCGCCGAAGGTGGGGATCTGCTTCATCTCGGGAAACTTGGCGGCGTAGGCGGCGTAGTTGTCCGGGTCGGCCTCGGCGAGGTCGTGACGCCAGCCCACCACGTGAGCGAACGGGTTGTCGGGCTCGAGCGCGGCGAGCAGATAGATCTGGCGACCCTCGCCGAGGATGACGCGCTGCACTGGGGCCTCGACGGTGACCTGGCGGCCGGCGATATCGGTCACCGTGATCGGGCCGGCCCAGGCGCTGGTGGCGCCGCCGAGGGCTAAGGTGATGACGGCGAGACGGACGAGCCTCGCGGCGTATCCGGCGAAGAGTGAGCGTGGCTGAGTCACGGCGAGATCCGGCAGAGAGTCGAATGGATTAGTTACGCATGATTCTTATTTGCGATGGGGCGCTAGTATGTCGCAGGGGTGGCGGGGCGTCCAGAGCCGTGCTTAGGCTTGCGGGGCTACCGACGGGCGTCGCGCGGGCCCCGGCGGCAGTTGTTATACTGCCGCGACGCTTACCCTACCGCTGGAGATCGCATGCCTTCTCACGCCCCCCGTATCGCCATCGTCGGTGCTGCCGGCCGCATGGGCCGCAACCTGATTAGTGCCGTGCAGCAGGATGACGGGGCCAGCCTGGCCGGCGGCAGCGTTTCCGCCGGCAGCTCGCTGGTTGGCGCCGACCTGGGCGAACTCGCCGGCATCGGGCGCCTGGGCGTGGCCGCCACCGACGACCTGGCCGCTATCGCCGACGACTTCGATGTGCTGATCGACTTCACCTCGCCCGCCACCACCCTGGCCAATCTCGCCTTCTGCGCCGACCACGGCAAGGCGATCGTGATCGGCACCACCGGCCTCGACGAGGCCCAGCTGGCCGAGCTCGACGGCTATCGCGAGCGCGTGGCGATGGTCTTCGCGCCCAACATGAGCGTCGGTGTCAACCTGACCCTCAATCTGCTCGCCACCGCCGCCCGCGCCCTGGGCGACGAGGGCTACGACATCGAGGTGATCGAGGCGCACCACCGCCACAAGGTCGACGCGCCATCGGGTACCGCGCTGAAGATGGGCGAGGTGATGGCCGATGCCCTGGCGCGTCCGCTCAAGGAGTACGGCGTGTTCGAGCGGGTTGGCCAGTGCGGGCCGCGCACCGACAAGGAGATCGGCTTCGCCACCGTGCGGGCGGGCGATATCGTCGGCGAGCACACGGTGATGTTCGCCACCGAGGGCGAGCGCATCGAGATCACCCACAAGGCCTCCAGCCGCATGACCTTCGCCAAGGGCGCGGTACGCGCGGCGCGCTGGCTCGCCGCGCGCGATGCCGGGCGCTACGACATGCAGGACGTGCTGGGCCTGAAGGATTGACGCTCGGTCGGAGCGGATGTTCGACGTCGGCGGAACACCGGGTGGAGTGTCATGGGATCGAATCGCGATCGGTACTGGAGCCGGTCGCCGCTTTCCGGTATCATTTCGCCAATTTGGCCGGGCCAGCGCCGCAGGCAGTAGAGATTCGCCGCAGATGATGCAGCAACAGGACAATGAGCGGGATGAAACCGGTTTTCCGGATTTCGTCCCGCTTTTTTACGACCTTGCGGCGGCTGCCGGTCAGTGCATGAAGGGGCGTGATGCTACACCTCTACGCAATTTGTTGATGACCAGTTAAGGAGGATGTTGCCTTGAACAGACCCGCGATACTGGCTCTCGAAGACGGCAGTGTATTTCACGGCGTCGCGATCGGAGCCGATGGGCAGACCAGCGGGGAGGTGGTCTTCAATACCGCCATGACCGGTTATCAGGAAATTCTCACCGACCCCTCCTATACCCGCCAGATCGTGACCCTGACCTACCCCCACATCGGCAATACTGGCATCAACGTCGAGGACGTCGAGTCGCATCGAATCTGCGCCGCCGGCCTGGTCATTCGTGATTTGCCGCTGATCGCCAGCAATTTTCGCAGCACGGCCACGCTCTCCGAGTACCTGGCTTCGCAGAACGTCATCGGCATCGCTGACATCGACACGCGTCGCCTGACGCGCATCCTGCGCAGCAAGGGGTCGCTGAACGGAGCCATCCTGGCCGGCGACGCTGCCCGGGGCGATGATGCCGTCGAGCGGGCGCTGGCGGAAGCCCAGGCCTTCCCGGGCCTCAAGGGGATGGATCTGGCCAGGGAAGTCTCCTGTGAGTCGATCCACGAGTGGACCGAGGGCGAGTGGACGCTGGGCCAGGGCTACGCCGACACCGCCCGGGGCGAGCGCCCGTACCACGTGGTCGCCTACGACTACGGGATCAAGCACAACATCCTGCGCATGCTCGCCTCGCGCGGCTGCCGCCTGACCGTGGTGCCGGCGCAGACGCCGGCCAGCGAGGTGCTGGCGATGAACCCGGACGGCGTGTTCCTGGCCAACGGGCCGGGCGATCCCGAGCCCTGCGACTACGCCATCAGTGCGATCCGCGAGGTGCTCGAGACGGATGTCCCGGTCTTCGGCATCTGCCTGGGTCACCAGCTGCTGGCGCTGGCCGCCGGCGCCAGAACGGTGAAGATGAACCATGGTCACCACGGCGCCAACCACCCGGTCCAGGATCTCGACAGCGGGCAGGTGATGATCACCAGCCAGAACCACGGCTTCGCGGTGGACGAGTCGAGCCTGCCGGACAACGTGCGCGCGATTCATCGCTCGCTGTTCGATGGCACCTTGCAGGGCATCGAGCTGACCGACCGGCCGGCGTTCAGCTTCCAGGGGCACCCCGAGGCGAGCCCGGGGCCGCAGGACGTCTCGCCGCTGTTCGATCGCTTCGTGACGATGATGCAGGCCCGCCAGCGAGATGCGGTATAAGCCGTCAGCGAAACGCAGCACGGCCTCGGCCGTTTGGAATTCAGTCTTCTTGGGTCGGCGCCAGCCGCCGACACCACCATTTTCGACGAGTGTTAGCGCATGCCAAAACGTACGGATCTCGACAGCATTCTGATCATCGGCGCCGGCCCCATCGTCATCGGGCAGGCGTGCGAATTCGACTACTCCGGGGCCCAGGCCTGCAAGGCACTGCGCGAAGAGGGCTACCGCGTCATTCTGGTCAACTCCAACCCGGCGACCATCATGACCGACCCGGTGATGGCGGACGCCACCTATATCGAGCCGATCACCTGGCAGGCGGTGGAGCAGATCATCGAGCGTGAGCGCCCGTCGGCGATCCTGCCGACCATGGGCGGCCAGACCGCGCTCAACTGCGCGCTGGATCTCGACAAGCATGGCGTGCTCGAGAAGTACGGGGTCGAGATGATCGGTGCCAACGCCGATGCCATCAACAAGGCCGAAGATCGCGATCTGTTCGACAAGGCGATGAAGAACATCGGTCTGGAGTGCCCCAAGGCGAAAGTGGCGCACACCATGGACGAGGCGTGGGAGATCCAGGCTACGCTCGGGTTCCCGGTGATCATCCGGCCTTCCTACACCATGGGCGGCTCCGGCGGCGGCGTGGCCTACAACAAGGAGGAGTTCGAGGAGATCTGCGATCGCGGTTTCGAACTCTCCAACAACCACGAGCTGCTGATCGACGAGTCCCTTCTCGGCTGGAAGGAGTACGAGATGGAGGTCGTTCGTGACAAGAACGACAACTGCATCATCGTCTGCGCGATCGAGAACTTCGACCCCATGGGCGTGCACACCGGCGACTCCATCACCGTCGCGCCAGCGCAGACGCTGACCGACAAGGAGTACCAGATCATGCGCAACGCATCGCTTGCGGTGCTGCGCGAGATCGGCGTCGAGACCGGCGGCTCCAACGTCCAGTTCGGCGTCGATCCCGACACCGGGCGCATGGTGGTGATCGAGATGAACCCGCGGGTGTCGCGCTCCTCGGCGCTGGCTTCCAAGGCGACCGGCTTCCCGATCGCCAAGATCGCCGCCAAGCTGGCGGTGGGCTACACCCTGGACGAGCTGCAGAACGACATCACCGGTGGTGCCACGCCGGCCTCGTTCGAGCCGTCGATCGACTATGTCGTGACCAAGATCCCGCGCTTCACGTTCGAGAAGTTCCCCCAGGCCAACGACCGTCTGACCACCCAGATGAAGTCGGTCGGCGAGGTGATGGCGATCGGTCGCACCTTCCAGGAGTCGATGCACAAGGCGCTGCGCGGGCTCGAGATCGGTGTCGACGGGCTCGACCCCAAGGTGACCGACTTCGGTCCGGAGAACATGGCGCTGATCAAGGGCGAGCTGCAGGCCGCCGGTGCCGACCGCATCTTCTACATCGCCGATGCCATGCGCAGCGGCATGAGCGTGGACGAGGTGTTCACGCTGACCAATATCGATCGCTGGTTCCTGGTTCAGCTCGAGGACCTGATCCTGAGCGAGGCGGCGATCACCGAACGCTCGCTGCACGATTTCAGCGCCGACGAACTATATCGTCTCAAGCGCAAGGGCTTCTCCGATGCCCGGCTGGCGTCGCTGCTCGGCGTCTCGGAGGGTGAGTTCCGCAGCCGCCGTCAGCAGCTCGACATTCGCCCGGTCTACAAGCGGGTCGACACCTGTGCCGCCGAATTCGCTTCCGACACCGCCTACATGTACTCGACCTATGAAGAGGAGTGCGAGGCCGACGTCAGCGATCGCCAGAAGATCATGGTGCTGGGCGGCGGACCCAACCGGATCGGCCAGGGTATCGAGTTCGACTACTGCTGCGTGCATGCGGCTCTGGCGATGCGCGAAGACGGTTACGAGACCATCATGGTCAACTGCAATCCGGAGACCGTCTCCACCGACTACGACACCAGCGATCGGCTCTATTTCGAGCCGGTGACCCTGGAGGACGTGCTCGAGATCGCCGACAAGGAGAAGCCGGTCGGCGTGATCGTCCAGTTCGGCGGTCAAACCCCGCTGAAGCTGGCGCGGGCGCTGGAAGCCGCCGGCGTACCGATCATCGGCACCACCCCGGATGCGATCGATCGGGCCGAGGATCGCGAGCGCTTCCAGAAGATGATCGACAAGCTGGGCCTCAAGCAGCCGCCCAACGCTACCGCGCGCAGCTTCGAGGACGCCTTCGCCAAGGCCGAGAAGATCGGCTATCCGCTGGTGGTACGGCCGAGCTACGTGCTTGGCGGCCGCGCCATGGAGATCGTCTACACCGCCGAGGAGCTGGAGCGCTACATGACCCACGCGGTCAAGGTCTCCAACGACTCGCCGGTGCTGCTCGACCATTTCCTCAACGCGGCGATCGAGATCGATATCGATGCGGTCAGCGACGGCGAGCAGGTGGTGATCGGCGGCATCATGCAGCATATCGAGCAGGCCGGCGTGCACTCCGGTGATTCCGCCTGCTCGTTGCCGCCGTACTCGCTGCCGGCGGAGGTGCAGGACGCGATGCGCGACCAGGTCAAGAAGATGGCGGTCGAGCTCAACGTGGTCGGGCTGATGAACGTGCAGCTGGCTTGGCAGGATGGCGAGATCTACGTCATCGAGGTCAATCCGCGCGCCTCGCGCACCGTGCCGTTCGTCTCCAAGTGCATCGGCACGTCGCTGGCGCAGGTGGCGGCGCGCTGCATGGCCGGAACGACCTTGGCCGAGCAGCAGTTCACCCGCGAGATCATTCCGGGCTACTACAGCGTCAAGGAAGCGGTGTTCCCGTTCAACAAGTTCCCGGGGGTCGATCCGATCCTGTCGCCGGAGATGAAGTCCACCGGTGAGGTGATGGGGAGCGGCGCGACCTTTGCCGAAGCCTTCTACAAGGCGCAGTTGGGCGCCGGCGAAGCGATTCCGAGATTGACCGGGGAGCGCAAGGCGTTCCTCTCCGTGCGCGAGCCGGACAAGCAAGGTGTTATCGAGGTGGCCCAATCTCTGCTAGCCTTGGGTTTCAGTTTAGTGGCAACGCGGGGTACGGCCAGGGCTCTGGAAGGGGCCGGTCTGTCCGTTGCCGTCGTCAACAAGGTTTTTGAAGGCCGTCCGCATATCGTCGATCTGCTCAAGAACGACGAGATCGCCTATATCGTGAATACCACGGAAGGCCGTCAGGCGATCAATGACTCCTCGGTCATCCGGCGCACCGCGCTGGCGCGCAAGGTCCCCTATGCCACCACGCTGGCCGGGGCGCGCGCTGTCTGCATGGCGCTGGAGTACGGTAACGAGATCACGGTGCGGCGGCTGCAGGAACAGCATGCAGGAGTAGTCCATGAATAAAGTCCCGATGACCGTCCACGGCGAACAGGCCTTGCGTCAGGAGCTGGAGCAGTTGAAAGGCGTGGAGCGCCCGCGAGTCATCAACGACATTGCGGTCGCACGCGAGCACGGCGACCTCAAGGAGAACGCCGAATATCACGCCGCCCGCGAGCAGCAGGGCTTCATCGAGGGGCGTATCCAGGAGATCGAGGGCAAGCTGTCGGCGGCGCAGGTCATCGACGTGACCAAGATGCCGAAGAGCGGCAAGGTGATCTTCGGCGTGACGGTCGAGCTGCTCAATCTCGAGACCGACGACGAGGTGCGCTACCGGATCGTCGGCGAGGACGAGGCGGACATCAAGGCCGGCAAGATCTCGGTGACCTCGCCGATCGCCCGTGCGCTGATCGGCAAGAGCGAAGGCGACGTGGTCAACGTGCGTACGCCGGGTGGGGACGTGGAGTACGAGATATCCGGCGTCGAGCATATTTGATCGCGCGCAGCTGCGCGTCGGTCAAGCGGCGTTGAAAGCGAAAGAAGCCGCGACACTGTCGCGGCTTCTTTTCATTCTGGAGCATTCTGATTTTTGCGGCTCGCGGCCTTCGTGCTCAGTGCCGTCCGTGATGCTCCTCGGCACGTTGAACGTTGGAGAGCTTGGGGTTGGCTTTCGGGTTGTGGCGGTAGAGTAGCGCCGTCTTGCCCAGCGACTGCACCAGCTCCGCGCCGGAGAGTTCGATCAGCTCTTCGATCATGGCCTGGCGCTCTTCCCGTTCGGGAATCGCCAGCTTGATCTTGATCAGTTCGTGATCGCGCAGGGCGCGTTCGAGCTCCTGCTGAGCGCCCTCGCTCAAGCCGTTTTCACTCACCGTGACGATCGGCTGCAGGTGATGGCCGATGCTGCGAAAGGCTTTCTTTTGTGCGGATGATAGGCTCATGATAGTCTGACCGTTGGACTTCGCGATATTTTACAGCGGTGCTGCAATCGGTCTCACCACCGCACTGTCGAAACGCGACATGGTACGGGTTTCGGTCGCCGCGGGAAAGATGTCGTTGGTGTGTAGTCCCCGGAGCGGTGATGGCGATCCTCTACCGGCACCATACTCTCCGCATCCGATCTTAAGTCCGCATCTCCACCCTTTCTTCGAGCTTTTTTCAGGTGATCACCAGTGGCGCGCTCCTCCAGGCCCAGTCCCGACAACGCCGGTTCCTCGACGCGCCAGAGCAAGAGCAGCGCGGGCTGGCTGAAAGAGCATTTCGACGACCGCTACGTCCAGCAGTCCTGGAAGGATGGTTATCGTTCGCGTGCAAGCTATAAGTTGCTGGAACTCGACGAGCGTGACAAGTTACTCCGGTCCGGAATGTCGGTGATCGACCTGGGGGCCGCACCGGGAGGCTGGAGTCAGGTCGCCGCCGAGAAGGTCGGTAGCGATGGGGTGGTGATCGCGTCGGACATCCTCGAGATGGATGCGTTGGCCGGCGTCGACTTCATTCAGGGCGATTTCACCGAAGAGTCGGTGCTGGAGGCGATTCTGGCTGCGCTGGGGGATCGCTCCGTCGACCTGGTGTTGTCCGACATGGCCCCGAACATGAGCGGCATGGCGGCGATAGACCAGCCCCAGGCGATGTATCTGGTCGAGCTGGCGCTCGACCTGGCGCGGCAGACCCTGGCACCCGGCGGCCATTTTCTGGCCAAGGTGTTTCAGGGCGAAGGATTCGACGACTACCTGCGGGAGTTGCGCGGCAGCTTCCGCAAGGTGGTCACGCGCAAGCCGGAAGCTTCCCGGGCCCGATCCCGAGAAGTCTACCTGCTGGCGCAGGGATTTCATGGCTAGGCTTGCAAGCGTGGTTGAACGCCCCCATCTGGTGTAGTGTCAGACCACGGCAAGCGCAGGCAGCAAGATTCGTACTACGAGGGTGGTGTCTTGAACGACATGGCGAAGAATCTAATTCTCTGGTTGGTCATCGCAGCCGTGCTGCTGACGGTGTTCAACAACTTCAGCGTCGATAGCTCGCCGCACACGACGAGCTATTCGCAGTTCGTGCAGCAGGTCCAGAACGACCAGGTGCGCAGCGTGACCATCGACGGCTACACCATCAATGGTGAGCGAAAGGATGGCACGCAATTCCAGACCATTCGCCCTGCCGCCCAGGATCCCAAACTGATGGACGATCTGTTGGCGCATGACGTCACGGTCGTCGGCCAGAAGCCCGAGGAACAGAGCCTGTGGACGCGCTTGCTGATCGCCAGCTTCCCGATCCTGTTGATTCTGGGCATCTTCATCTTCTTCATGCGGCAGATGCAGGGTGGCGGCAGTGGCCGGGGTGGCCCGATGAGCTTCGGCAAGTCGAAGGCGAAGCTGCTGAGCCAGGATCAGATCAAATCCACCTTTGCCGACGTCGCGGGCTGTGACGAGGCCAAGGAGGAGGTGGTCGAGCTGGTCGACTTCCTCAAGGATCCTTCGAAGTTTCAGCGCCTGGGCGGCCAGATACCCCGCGGCGTGCTGATGGTGGGCCCCCCGGGGACCGGCAAGACGCTGCTGGCGAAGGCAATCGCCGGCGAGGCCAAGGTGCCGTTCTTCAGCATCTCCGGGTCCGACTTCGTCGAGATGTTCGTCGGCGTGGGTGCTTCCCGCGTCCGTGACATGTTCGAGCAGGCCAAGAAGCAGGCGCCGTGCATCATCTTCATCGACGAGATCGATGCCGTCGGTCGCCATCGTGGCTCCGGCATGGGCGGCGGTCACGACGAGCGCGAGCAGACCCTGAACCAGCTGCTGGTCGAGATGGATGGCTTCGAGGCCAACGACGGCATCATCGTCATTGCCGCCACCAACCGTCCCGACGTGCTGGATCCGGCGCTGCTGCGTCCGGGCCGCTTCGACCGTCAGGTCACCGTGCCGCTGCCCGATATTCGGGGTCGCGAGCATATTCTCAACGTACATCTGCGCAAGGTGCCGATGGCCGACGGTGTCCAGGCCAGCATCATCGCCCGTGGCACGCCCGGCTTCTCGGGCGCCGACCTGGCCAACCTGGTCAACGAGGCGGCGCTGTTCGCGGCGCGACGCAATCGACGCACCGTGGGTATGGAAGAGCTGGAGCTGGCCAAGGACAAGATCATGATGGGCGCCGAGCGTCGGTCCATGGTCATGTCCGAGAAGGACAAGCTCAACACGGCCTACCATGAGGCCGGCCATGCCATCATCGGCCTGGTGATGCCCGAGCACGATCCGGTCTACAAGGTCACCATCATCCCGCGCGGTCGTGCGCTTGGCGTGACCATGTTCCTCCCCGAAGAAGACCGCTACAGCTATTCCCGTCAGCAGATCATCAGCCAGCTCTGCTCGCTGTTCGGTGGCCGGATCGCCGAAGAGATGACGCTTGGGCCGAATGGGGTCACCACCGGTGCCTCCAACGACATCAAGCGGGCCACCGAACTTGCGCACAGCATGGTGGCCAAGTGGGGTCTCTCCGAGGAGATGGGGCCGCTGATGTACGACGAGGACGAATCGCATCAGTTCCTCGGTGGTCCCGGTCAGGGTGGCGGCAAACTGAGTTCTGGTGAGACTTCGACCCGCCTCGACAAGGAGGTGCGTCGCATCATCGACGAATGCTATGCCATGGCGCGCAAGATTCTCGAGGACAATCGCGACAAGCTCGACCTGATGGCCGAAGCGCTGATGCAGTACGAGACCATCGACGCTGCCCAGCTCAAGGACATCATGGAAGGTCGCCCGCCGCGTCCGCCGAAGGATTGGGGTGACGATGGTCCGAGCTCGGGTTCTGGTCGGCCGGTCAGCGATCCTGAGCCACAGCCAGGCGATGAAGGCACGTCGGATGACGAGCCCGGCAACCGCCGCCCCTCGGATCCTCTGGGCGGGCCGTCAGGGCTTTGAGGTGATCCGGCGGTCCACAGCCAATCCGGGTTCGAACGACTCGGCATCAATCAGCAGGGCGTCAGATATGGCGCCCTGCTGCGTTGTGAGACGGTTGCGAAACCGTACCGGCCTACCTAGAGTGGGCGCTTTTGCCAGCGACGACCTTCCATGACTGATTCTTTCTCCATCGGCGTCCGATTGCGCTGCGGCCATCACGATCTCGATCTTTCGCGCCCGCGCGTCATGGGCATCTTGAACGTGACCCCCGACTCCTTCTCCGATGGCAACCGGCATCGCGAGCTGGACGATGCGCGCCGTCACGCCGAACGGCTGCTGCGGGAGGGGGCCGACATCATCGATGTGGGCGGGGAATCGACGCGCCCCGGCGCCGAACCGGTGCCACTGGAGGAGGAGCGTGACCGGGTACTGCCGGTGGTCGAGACGCTGGTGCGGGAGTTCGATGCGCTGGTCTCGGTCGACACCAGCACCCCGGAACTGATTCGCGGAGCCGCCGCGGCCGGGGCGGGGATGCTTAACGACGTGCGCTCGCTGACGCGACCCGGGGCGTTGGCGGCGGCGGCGGGCACCGAGTTGCCCGTCTGTCTCATGCACATGCGCGGAGAGCCGGGGACGATGCAGCAGGCGCCGTACTACGCCGAGCCGATCGAGATGGCGGTGATCGAGTTCCTGCGCCAGCGCGTCACCGCCTGCGCGCAGGCAGGTATTCCGCGGGAGCGACTGCTGATCGACCCGGGTTTCGGCTTTGCCAAGACGCTGGAACACAATCTTCGACTGCTCAATCGTCTGAGTGCGCTCGAAGCGCTCGATCTGCCGCTGCTGGTCGGGATGTCGCGAAAGAGCATGATCGGCCAGGCGCTGTGCCGGCCTGTCGATCAGCGCCTGCCTGGAGGTCTCGCGTTGAGCGTGATGGCGGTCGAGCGTGGCGCTAGAATAGTCAGAGTGCACGATGTGGCAGCCACGGTCGACGCGATCGACATGGCCTGGGCCGTGCTTCAGGAACGGAGCGATCATGAGTAGACGTTATTTTGGTACCGACGGTATTCGCGGCACCGTCGGCGAGTATCCGATCACCGCTGACTTCATGCTCAAGCTGGGGTGGGCGATGGGGCGCGTGCTGTCTCGCAAGCTATCCTCTCATCAGACCCGGCAGCGATCCTCCCAGTCGCCGCGACCCAAGGTGATCATCGGCAAGGACACCCGCATCTCGGGTTACATGTTCGAGTCTGCGCTGGAGGCGGGGCTATCGGCCGCAGGGGCCGACGTCTCCCTGCTGGGACCGATGCCGACCCCGGGTATCGCCTACCTGACCCGAACCTTTCGTGCCGACGCTGGTATCGTGATCTCGGCTTCGCACAATCCCTACCAGGACAACGGCATCAAGTTCTTCTCGGCGGAAGGGCTGAAGCTGGCCGACGAGGTCGAGGCGGAGATCGAGGATGAACTCGAGAAGCCGCTGGAGACCATGGCGCCGAACCAGCTCGGCAAGGCGGTGCGAATCGGCGACGCCGCCGGGCGCTACATCGAGTTCTGCAAGTCCACGGTCCACAATCGCCTCGAGCTGCATGGCCTGAGGATCGTCCTGGATTGCGCGCATGGCGCGACCTACCATATCGCGCCCAATGTCTTTCGGGAGCTCGGCGCCGATGTCAGCGTGATCGGCGGGGAGCCGGATGGCCTCAATATCAACCGCGACGTGGGGTCGACCCACACCGAGCGTTTGCGCGAGGCTGTCCTGTCGTGTCAGGCCGACCTGGGCATCGCGTTCGATGGCGACGGCGATCGCGTACTGATGATCGACCGTCGGGGCGAGGCGGTGGACGGCGACGAGATCCTCTACATCATCGCGCGGGACCTCCACGCGCGAGGCAAGCTCAATGGCGGGGTCGTGGGCACGCTGATGACCAACTTCGGGCTGGCCGCGGCGTTCGAGAAGCAGGGGATTCCTTTCGAGCGGGCCAAGGTGGGAGACCGCTACGTCGTCGAGCGGCTGCTGGCCAACGACTGGCTGCTGGGCGGGGAGGCCTCGGGACATATCGTCTGTCGCAACGTGCAGACCACCGGCGATGGCATCGTCTCCGCGCTGCAGGTGCTGGCGGTCATGGTGCGAGAGGGGGCGCCTCTGGGCCAGTTGCTCGAAGGGTTCGAGAAGGCGCCGCAGGCCCTGGTCAACGTTCGCCTGCCCCCGGGTTCCGATGCCCGGGCGCTATTGGAGAGCCAGGCGTTGTGCCGAAGCGTCGCGTCGGTGGAAGAGGAGCTGGGCGGCGGTGGTCGGGTTCTGCTGCGGCCCTCGGGTACCGAACCGCTGATCAGGGTCATGGTCGAAGGCCGACCGAGATTCGATGTCCAGGCGCTGGCGCGGCGGATCGCCGATAGTGTCGAAACCTTGATCGCCTGAGCTGATCGGATCGCCGACAGCAATTGTTGTCTTGTTGTCAAGGCTCTTATACCATGTCGCTCCACCGATGGGAGGTAGCATGCGCAAGCCGCTGATCGCAGGTAACTGGAAGATGAACGGCTCGGCAGAATTGATCGAGACGTTCGGTCGAACGTTTGCCGGGATTGAGTTGTCGTCGCCGGTCGATGTGGTGATCCATCCCCCGTTTCCCTATCTCGATGCTGCGCGCAGCGCTTTTGCGGGCACGCCTCTCGCGCTGGGCGCGCAGACGCTGAACCCGCTGCCCTCCGGGGCCCGCACCGGCGAGGTGAGTGGCGAAATGCTCGCCGAGTTCGGCGTCGAGTATGTGCTGGCCGGCCACTCCGAGCGTCGCCAGCTCTATCACGAAAGTGACGAACAGGTTTACGAGCGGGTCATCGCTGCGCTCACCGTGGGGCTCAAGCCGATTCTCTGCGTGGGAGAGACCCTCGAGGAGCGCGACGCCGGCCAGTCCGAGGATGTCGTGCTGCGTCAGGTCGGTCATGTCATGGCCCGGCTCGAGCCCGGGCAGCGTCGAATGATGACGATTGCCTACGAGCCGGTCTGGGCGATCGGTACCGGGCGCACGGCCTCGCCGGAGCAAGCCCAGCAGATGATGGCCGCGATTCGCGGCTATCAGGCAAGCTTCGACTCGGCGTTGGCCGATGCGCTACGCCTGCTGTATGGCGGTAGCATGAACGCGAGCAACGCACGGGAGTTGCTCGCCCAGGAAGATATCGACGGCGGCCTGATCGGCGGAGCTTCGCTCAAGGTCGACGATTTCAAAGCGATTTGTCAGTCAGCAGGTTGATTTCATGCAGATAGCAGTTTTGTTGTTACACGTCCTCGCCGCCATTGCGCTGGTGGTTCTGGTCCTGCTTCAGCAGGGCAAGGGCGCCGAAGCAGGCGCTGCATTCGGTGGAGGCTCCTCGCAGACGGTGTTCGGCTCTCGCGGCAGTGGCGGCTTCATGTCGAAGCTGACGGGCGGCCTGGCGGCGCTTTTCTTCGTGACCTCACTGGGTCTGGCGTACTTCGCCGCCAATGCCGGCAGTGCGCCGCAGAGCGGTATCCCGGATGCTCAGGTGATCGAGCAGCAACATAATGGTGCGCCAACGCTTGACGATGGTGCCCAAAGCGGGAATAATGCTGCGCCAGCACTCGAGGAAGATGGCGGGCAGGAATCGTCAAATCCTTGAGTGGAAAGGAAAATTCGCTGCCTTCGATGAAAGCTCCGAATGCAGCGAATTGAGTGTGGCGCCCAGGCGCTACACACCCCTGATGCCGAAGTGGTGGAATTGGTAGACACGCTATCTTGAGGGGGTAGTGACCTTACGGTCGTGCGGGTTCAAGTCCCGCCTTCGGCACCATCGTCAAGTTTTTCCGGTCTTTTCGACTTGAACCTCTGGGCGGTACTGATGAATTCTTGTTGCTGAGAATTCGGCGATATCGCGGCCTTCCTTGACCCATCTCGAGGCCGTTCCTATAATCGCCAACCTGATGTTGCGGGGTGGAGCAGTCTGGTAGCTCGTCGGGCTCATAACCCGAAGGTCGTCGGTTCAAATCCGGCCCCCGCTACCAAGTTTTTTGAAAGGCCCCTTCCTGAGAAGGGGCTTTTTGTTAGCAGCCTTGTCGATGTCGTCGCCGTCGACGGCGTTGCCGACGTCAATGCCAGTCAGCCACCTAGCACCTTGCATTTCTCTCAACTCCCGGTCAGGTGCCTGATGCAACTGCTGTAGGAGTCGTTTGTGGTCACCAAGGACGCAGCACTGTATGCGATCATCGAACCTGTGGTCACCGCCATGGGTTTCGAATTGTGGGGCCTCGACTATCTGGCTCAGGGCAAGCATTCCAAGCTGATGATCTACATCGACAGCCCCGATGGAATCTCGGTCGATGATTGCGCGAGTGTCAGCCGTCAGGTCAGCGGCGTGCTGGATGTCGAAGATCCGATCTCGAGCAACTACAGCCTGGAAGTTTCCTCTCCAGGTCTCGATCGCCCGCTCTATACGCTCGATCATTTTTCGCGCTTCAGCGGTCATGTGGTGCAGCTCAAGCTACGCACCGCCTTCGATGGGCGTCGCAAGTTCCAGGGGCGCCTGGCCGGCATCGATGGCGACGAGGTGCTGCTGCACATCGATGGGGAAGAGTACTGCTTTCCCATCGAAAGCATCGATCAGGCTCGCGTCGTCCCGCAGTTCGACGACTGAATTCCATCACCTGTTGTTCGATGACTCAGTAATTCGAGACCAAGAATTCGAAACCAAGAACCGGTTTTTCGGCGAGGCATAGGCATGAGCAAAGAGATACTGCTGGTCGTTGACGCCATCTCCAACGAGAAGAGCGTGCCCCGAGACGTCATTTTCGAGGCTGTCGAGGCGGCACTGGCCAGCGCATCGCGCAAGCGCTTCGAGGGGCAGGACGTCAGCGTCCGCGTCCAGATTGATCGCCGCACCGGCGAGTACGATACTTTCCGTCGCTGGGTGGTGGTCGAAGACGAAGACTATCTCAGCGAAGATCGCGAGATTCCGCTCTCCGAAGCGGAAACGCGCGAGCCTCCCTTGGCCGTCGGCGATGTGGTCGAAGAGCAGGTGGAGTCGGTGGCCTTCGGCCGTATCGCCGCGCAGACCGCCAAACAGGTGATCGTGCAGAAGGTGCGCGAGGCCGAACGTGCCCAGATCGTCAAGCAGTACTCCGAACGGGAAGGCGAACTGGTCGCGGGCATCGTCAAGAAAACGACACGCGACGGGCTGATCATCGATCTCGGCGAGAACGCCGAGGGCTTCCTGCCCCGTGGCGAGATGATCCCCGGCGAGCGCTACCGCATGAACGAGCGTGTGCGCGCGCTGCTGTGGAAAGTCGATGCGGAGGCGCGTGGCTCCCAGCTGATCCTGTCGCGGACCAAGCCGGGCATGCTGGTCGAGCTGTTCAAGATCGAAGTGCCGGAGATTGCCGAGCAGCTGATCGAGATCAAGGGTGCTGCTCGCGATCCCGGCGCGCGGGCCAAGATCGCGGTCAAGACCAACGACAGGCGAATCGATCCGGTCGGTGCCTGTGTCGGCATGCGCGGATCGCGCGTGCAGGCGGTATCCAACGAGCTGCGTAACGAGCGCGTGGATATCATTTTATGGGACGACAACCCCGCGCAACTGGTGATCAACGCCATGGCGCCGGCGGAAGTCGCCTCCATCCTCGTTGACGAGGACGCCCATTCGATGGACGTCGCCGTCGGCGAGGACAACCTCGCTCAGGCCATTGGTCGTAGCGGTCAGAACGTGAGGCTCGCCAGCGAGCTGACGGGCTGGACGCTCAACGTCATGACCATCGATGAAGCCGAGGGCAAACGCGAGCAGGAAGTCGACAGCCTGGTCGAATATTTCATCAACCATCTTGAGATCGACGAAGACGTCGCCCGCATCCTGGTCGAGGAAGGGTTCACGACGATCGAGGAACTGGCCTACGTGCCGGTCGAAGAGATGCTGGAGATCGAAGAGTTCGATGAGGATCTGGTCGAGGAACTTCGTGCAAGGGCCAAGGATGAGCTTCTCAACCTGGCCATCGCGTCGGAAGAGCAACTGGATGGCGCTCAGCCCGCCGAAGACCTTCTCACGATGGACGGCATGGACCGCCACCTGGCTTTCATTCTTGCCAGCCGTGGCATCGTCACCATGGAGGACCTCGCAGAACAGTCCATCGAGGATCTGAAGGATATCGACGACGTGGACGAGGAGCGCGCAGCGGCACTGATCATGACTGCCCGTGCGCCTTGGTTTCAGAGCGAAGAGTAACGTGGTCACGGGTTCAGGAGGGTCGTAATGTCAGACATGACCGTAAAAGAGTTTGCCGGCAAGGTGGGACGCGATGTGTCCCGCCTGCTTGAACAGATGAAGGATGCGGGTCTCCCGCATCAGAAGGAAAGCGACGCGGTCTCCGAAGAGGACAAGCAACGTCTCCTCGATCACCTGACCAAGAGTCATGGTGGTGGCCGCGGCCCGCGTAATCGCATCACCTTGACACGCAATACCCGCAGCAAGATCCGTTCGGGCGAGCGTGGCAAGACCATCGAGGTGCAGGTGCGCAAGAAGCGCACCTACGTCAAGCGTGATGCGGAGCCGGTCGAGGAAGCGCCGGCCGAGGAAGCGGGTCCGCGTCAGCTCGTCGGCGACATGGCCGATCAGGCGCAGCAGCAGTCCGAGCAGGCTGCGGCGGCGGAAGCGGCCAGCGAGCCGACGGCGGATCTGACCGCCGGCCAGGAGAGCTCCAACAAGGCAGCGGCCCCCGCGCCCGAGCCTCAGGCACCGGGGGATGACATTCCCCAGGAGCCTCAGGTGGAAGACGAGGAGCCAACGTCCAACAGCCAGCCGTTCGTCGAGCCGCCGCCCAAGGAGCCGCGGACGGAGAACCGTCGCGCCCACCCGAAGAAGGACAAGGAGCGCGATCAGGGCCGTCGTGGCCGTCGTGACGACGATGACGACCGTTCCGAGCGTCGTCGCGGTGGTGGTGCCAAGAAGGTCAAGCGGGCCGAGCGTCGGGGTAGCCGTCGCGGTCGCGGCGACAACCAGCACGGGTTCCAGAAGCCGACCCAGCCGATCGTGCGTGAAGTCGCGCTGCCGGAGTCGATCAGCGTCGCGGAATTGGCGGACAAGATGTCGGTCAAGGCCAACGAAGTGATCAAGGCCATGTTCAACATGGGCGCGGCGGTGACCATCAACCAGACCATCGATCAGGACACTGCCGCGATCGTGGTCGAGGAGATGGGCCACAAGCCGAAGCTGGTCAAGGAAGATGCGCTCGAGACCGAAGTGCTCGAAGGCATCTCCTATGAAGGCGACGAGATCACCCGTTCGCCGGTCGTCACCGTCATGGGACACGTCGACCACGGCAAGACCTCGCTGCTCGACTTCATTCGTCGCACCAAGGTCGCGACCGGTGAGGCCGGCGGTATCACCCAGCACATCGGTGCCTACCACGTCGAAGGCGAACATGGTGGGGTCACCTTCCTGGATACGCCTGGCCACGCGGCCTTTACCGCCATGCGTGCTCGTGGCGCCCAGGCTACCGACGTCGTCATCCTGGTGGTTGCCGCCGACGACGGTGTCATGCCGCAGACGGTCGAGGCGGTAGAACACGCCAAGGCCGCCGGTGTGCAGCTGGTCGTGGCGATCAACAAGATCGACAAGGAAGGTGCCGATCTCGATCGGATTCGCAACGAGCTCTCTCAGCACGGTGTGATCTCCGAGGAGTGGGGCGGCGATACCCAGTTCGTCTCGGTCTCCGCGAAGACCGGCGAAGGTATCGACCAACTGCTGGAATCGGTGCTGCTGGTTTCCGAAGTGCTCGAGCTCAAGGCCGTGCCGGAAGCACCGGGCAAAGGCGTCGTGGTCGAGTCTCGCCTCGACAAGGGCCGTGGCCCGGTGGCGACCGTGCTGGTCCAGAACGGCACGCTCAAGCGTGGCGACATCGTCCTCGCTGGCCTGCACTACGGCCGCGTGCGTGCGCTGACCAACGAACTCGGCAAGCAGGTCGAGTCGGTGGGTCCGTCGATGCCGGTGGAGATCCAGGGGCTCGACGGCACGCCGGAAGCCGGTGAAGACTTCATGGTGCTGACCGATGAGAAGAAGGCGCGTGAAATCGCCAACTTCCGTCAGGGCAAATACCGCGAAGTGCGTCTGGCGCGCCAGCAGAAGGCCAAGCTGGAGAACATGTTCAGCCAGATGGGGCAGGACGAGGTGGCCAAGGTCAACGTCGTGCTCAAGGCCGACGTCCAGGGCTCGCTGGAAGCGATCCGTGGCGCACTGGAAGAGCTCTCCACCGATGAAGTGCAGGTGGCGGTGGTCTCCTCCGGGGTCGGCGGCATCACCGGTACCGATGCCAACCTGGCACTGGCCAGTGAAGCGATTCTGGTCGGCTTCAACGTCCGTGCCGACGCTTCCGCGCGGGAAATCGTCGAGCGTGAAGGGCTGGATCTGCGCTACTACAGCGTCATCTACCAGCTGATCGACGAGGTCAAGCAGGCCATGAGCGGCATGCTGGCACCGGAGTGGAAGGAAGAGATCGTCGGTATCGCCGAGGTGCGCGACGTGTTCAAGGCGCCGAAGATCGGGGCGATCGCTGGCTGCATGGTCATCGAGGGCTCCGTTCACCGCAACAAGAAGATCCGTGTCCTGCGCGAAAACGTGGTCATCTACGAAGGCGAGCTGGAATCCCTGCGTCGCTTCAAGGATGACGTCAACGAAGTGCGCAACGGCATGGAGTGCGGTATCGGCGTCAAGAACTACAACGACGTTCAGGTCGGCGACAAGATCGAGGTCTTCGACCAGGTCAAGGTCGAGCGTACCCTGTAAGTGACAGGATCCCGTCGGTGCCCAGGTTTTTACGAACCAGGCGCCTGCGGAATCTCGAGAGGCAACGATGCGCGAATTCAAACGAACCGACCGGGTCGCAGACCAGCTGCAGCAGGAGCTGGCCGTGCTGATCCAGCGCGAGATCAAGGATCCGCGCCTGGGAATGGTCACGGTCAGCTCGGTCAAGGTCAGTCGGGATCTCGGTTACGCCGACATCTACGTGACGTTGCTGGGCGAGAACGATCCGGCTCGGGTCAAGGAAAACCTGGCTGTGCTCAAGCGGGCCGCCGGTTTCCTGCGCTCGCAGATCGCGCGCCGCATCAAGCTTCGCCATGTACCCGAGCTGCGCTTTCACTATGACGAGAGTGTCGTGCGCGGGCACAAGCTGTCGGCGCTGATCGACGAGGCCGTTGCCAGCAACCGCCCGCAGGAAAGTGACGATGCGGCGGCTGCGGATGGTGCGGGCCAGGACGACGAATCCCGGCAGGGCGATATGCGGCACGGAGATGGAGAGTCCCGCTGATGGCACGGCGTCGCAAGGGGCTGCCCATCAACGGTGTGCTGCTGCTCGACAAGCCTAAGGGGGTGTCGAGCAATCATGCGCTGCAGCGCGCCCGGCGGTTGTTCCAGGCACGCAAGGCGGGTCATACCGGGACGCTGGACCCGATGGCGACCGGGTTGTTGCCGGTCT
Source organism: Salinicola sp. CR57 (assembly GCF_003206585.1). NCBI lineage: Bacteria > Pseudomonadati > Pseudomonadota > Gammaproteobacteria > Oceanospirillales > Halomonadaceae > Salinicola > Salinicola sp. CR57. Next base: position 187,426 of record NZ_PZJL01000001.1, on the reverse strand, counting down.
GCCTGGGCGAGGCGACCAAGTTCTCCGCGCACCTGCTTGAGGCCGACAAGGTCTATCGGACCCGCATCCAGTTCGGAGCCGTGACCGACACCGGGGACGCCGAAGGCGAGGTGATCGCGCGCCAGGCACTGCCCGCCACGCTGGATCGTGACGTCGTCGAAGCTGCGCTCGAGCGTTTCCGCGGTGAGATCGAACAGGTCCCACCGATGTATTCGGCGCTCAAGCATCAGGGGCGCAAGCTTTACGAGCTGGCGCGTCAGGGTGAGACGGTAGCGCGTGCGCCGCGCCGCGTAACGATATATGATATGCGCCCGCTCGAATGGGAGCCCGATGGCGTCTGGCTGCAGGTCCGTTGCAGCAAGGGCACCTACATTCGGACCCTGGCCGAGGATATCGGCGCCGCGGTTGGGTTTGGTGCCCACATCACGGCGTTGGAACGTCTGGAAACCGGGCCTTTCGACAGCAGAAGGCGTTTATCCTTCGAGACGCTCGAGGCGATGAGCGGCGAGGAACGGCTGGCGCAACTGCTCCCGGTCGATGTCATGCTCGAGCATCTGCCGACGCTCAGCGTGACGGAAACCGTGGCTCGGCGACTGCTGCTGGGGCAACGGGCGGCGGTGTCGGACACCGAGCTGGCGCCAGGTGCGACGGCAAGACTGTATCGCGACGAATCCTTTCTGGGATTGGTCGAATTGACCGCGCCGGGGGAAATCGCTCCCCGGCGTCTGGTCGACACGACAGCATTGGACTCGGATCCTGTCGAGTCGAGACAAGTCTCGACAGACGCCTGAGCTCAAACTGGCGGCATCGATTCGATGCACCCGTCCCCGTGACGGTCAAACGGGAGGCTGCAAATATGCGTGGTCTCCGATATTCATCATTCAGGCATATTGCTTGCTGGAGAGTTTTTCATGGCATTAACCGCTGAAAAGAAAGCCGAGATCGTCAAAGAGTTCGGTCAGGGCGAGAGCGACACCGGATCCCCGGAAGTCCAGGTCGCGCTGCTGAGCGCCAACATCGACGGCCTGCAGAGCCACTTCAAGGATCACAAGCAGGATCACCACTCTCGTCGTGGTCTGATCCGCATGGTCAACCAGCGCCGTAAGCTGCTGGACTACCTGAAGGGCAAGGACTTCGATCGCTATCAGTCGCTGATCAAGAAGCTCGGCCTGCGTCGCTGAGTCGCCCGGTCGCCGGCAACGGCGGCCCTGGTATTGGCGAAAGGCGGCGACGCCCCGTCATCGTCGAGAAAGCCCTGTCGATCCATCGGCAGGGCTTTTTTCATGTTTTCGACGCGGGTGATCCCGTGTTTCTTCGCATTCCGGTGCCATGGCTCGTCGCGCAGGCGATCGCTATTACTGGAATACCGGCGATGGTCCATCCCCCACTAAAGGCGAATACGCAGGAGTGATCCCGGCCGTTATGGTCCCTGGATAAATGTATGATGTATTACTAAAGGGTGTCCAATGGCGACGGTCGATTTCGCAACACTGCAAGCCACGCTGCACCGGGTCCTGCTCGAGGCGGGGCTGGGCCCCGACGACGCTGCGCTCTGTGCGCGTATTCATGCCGAGAGCACACGGGACGGGGTGCACTCTCATGGTATTGGACGCATTCCCCGCTTCGTCGACTACGTTCGCCGGGGTTGGGTCGACGTCGATGCCTCGCTGGACCCCGTACAGCAACTCGGCGCCATCGAGGTGCTCGACGGCCACTTCGGCATCGGCATTCGTAATGCGATCCAGGCCACCGAACGGGGCATGGTCCTGGCACGCGAGCACGGCATGGGGCTGGTCGCGCTACGCGACACGACCCACTGGATGCGGGGAGGCAGCTACGGTTGGCACGCAGCCGAACAGGGCTTTGCGGCGATCATGTGGACCAACACGGAGTCGTGCATGCCGGCCTGGGGTGCCACCACCCAGTCGATCGGCAACAATCCGCTGGTCATGGCCGTTCCCCATCGCGACGGGCCGCTGGTGCTGGACATGGCGATGTCCCAATTCTCCTATGGCAAGCTGCAGACCATGCGGCGCAAAGGCGAGCAGCTTCCCATCGACGGTGGCTTCGGTGCGGACGGCGAACTGACGCGGGATCCGGCGGCGATCGAGGCGACGCGTCGCCTTCTTCCGACCGGTTACTGGAAAGGGTCGGGACTGGCGATCCTGCTCGACGCCCTGGCCGCGCTGCTGGCACAGGGCCGGCCGAGCCACGACATCGATCGGGTCGAACGCGGCAGCGGTGGAGGGAGCTGCCAGATATTCATGCTGTTCGACCCCGAACAGCTCGGCGGGCGAGCCGCCTGCGACGCCATCGTCGAGGGCATCCAGCACCACCTGGCGACCGTCACGCCCGATGAGTCCGGCCGGGCGGTGCGCTGGCCAGGGGCGTCGACCTGGCGCCAGCGTCGCAGCCAGGCGCCGCTGACGCTGGACGACGGCCTCTGGCAGGAGGTTCTGGCGCTGGCTAAGAGCTAGGCGCACGTACCGCGAAGGCGACGACATGCCGCTCGCAGGCGCTACGGCGTTTATGGCATAAACTGAAGGTCACTCCTTGTACGCGAACAATGACAACAGGTGTGATGCCATGAGTGAGCATGTTATCGATGTCGACGGCCGGCGGTATCGGTTCGACGGTCTTGGCACGCTGCTGGCTGCCGCCACGCCACACCGCTCCGGAGATGCCCTGGCCGGAATTGCGGCTGCCAGTGCCGAGGAGCGAGCCGTCGCCCAGATGGCGCTGGCGGAGCTGCCGCTCGCCACGTTCCTGGAAGAGCCGCTGATCCCCTACGAGGAGGACGAGATCACACGGCTGATCCTCGATCGTCATGACCGTGCCGCGTTCGCGCCGGTCGCCTCGTTGAGCGTCGGCGAATTCCGCAACTGGTTGCTCTCCGAACGCGCCGATGGCGAGTCGCTCGCACGGCTGGCCCCCGGCCTGACGCCGGAAATGGTCGCGGCGGTCTCCAAGCTGATGCGGGTGCAGGATCTGGTGCTGGTGGGGCGCAAGTGCGAGGTCGTCACGCGCTTTCGAAATACCATCGGCCTGCCGGGCCGGCTGTCGACGCGGCTGCAGCCCAACCATCCCACCGACGACGCTTCCGGCATCGCGGCCAGCATTCTCGATGGCCTGCTCTACGCCAGTGGTGACGCCGTGATCGGCATCAATCCCGCCACCGACAACACCGCCACGGTGGTGACGCTGTTGAAGATGCTCGACGAGGTCATCTCCCGCTACGAAATCCCCACCCAGAGCTGCGTATTGACCCATGTCACCACCGCGATCGAGGCGATCGAGCGCGGCGCACCGACGGACCTGGTGTTCCAGTCGATCGCCGGCACCGAGGCGGCCAATCGCGGGTTCGGCATCGACCTGGCCCTGCTGCGGGAAGGGCGCGAAGCAGCACTGTCGTTGAAGCGCGGCCCCCTCGGCAACAACGTGATGTACTTCGAGACCGGTCAGGGCAGCGCGCTTTCCGCCAATGCCCATCACGGGCTCGACCAGCAGACGCTGGAAGCGCGCGCCTACGCGGTCGCGCGGGAGTTCGAGCCGCTGCTGGTCAACACCGTGGTCGGCTTCATCGGCCCCGAGTATCTGTTCGACGGCAAGCAGATCATCCGCGCCGGGCTGGAGGATCACTTCTGCGGCAAACTGCTCGGCGTGCCGATGGGCTGCGATGTCTGCTACACCAATCACGCCGAGGCCGACCAGGACGACATGGACATGCTGCTGACGCTGCTGGGTGCGGCGGGATGCCACTACATCATGGGCATTCCCGGCTCCGACGACATCATGCTCAACTACCAGACCACGTCGTTCCACGACGCGCTCTACCTGCGCCAGGTGCTGGGACTGCGTCCGGCGCCGGAGTTCGAGCAGTGGCTGGAGCGCAGCGGCATCTACCGCCACGGTCAGGGCATCGCCTTTGACCGCGAGTTGCCGCCGCGTTTCCAGCATGTACTGGGATCGAGGGGCACTACGGAGCTGCCGTCATGAAGGAGGGACAATCGTCCGCGGCCGGTGAAGCGCTCACCGTCACCAACCCCTGGCAGCGACTGCGCGAGCTCACCGATGCCAGAATTGGCCTGGGGCGCGTCGGCGGGAGCCTGCCGACGTCGGCCCAACTAGCCTTTCAACTCGACCATGCCCGGGCCCGGGATGCCGTACACATGGCGCTGGATACCGAGCGCCTGATGCCGGAACTGGACAGTCGCTTTCCGCTGGCGCTGCGCCTGCACAGCCAAGCAGCCAACCGCGACGAATATCTGCGCCGGCCGGATCTCGGGCGGCGGCTGTCGGAGCAAGCCGAGCAGGAGCTTGCCGCCATCACGTCCAAACCCTGCGATGTCTCGATCTGCGTGGTCGACGGCCTTTCCGCGCGGGCGATTCATGAACAGGCCATCCCGTTTCTCGACGCCGCGCTGCCGGAGATCGAACGGCTGGGACTGTCGCTGGGGCCGGTGGCGCTGGTGGAGCAGGGCCGGGTCGCGATCGGCGACCCCATCGGCGAGGCGCTCAAGGCGCGCATGAGCATCGTCATGATCGGTGAACGGCCCGGACTCAGTTCGCCGGACAGCCTGGGGCTCTATTTTACCTGGGCGCCCCGGACAGGCCGGCGCGACAGCGAACGCAACTGCATCTCCAACATCCGCCCGCGAGGACTGAAGTATGCCAACGCCGCCAGGCTGCTGGCCTACCTGATGCGCGAGGCGCAGGCGCTGGGCGCCTCCGGGGTCGCACTCAAGGACGACAGCGAAGGGGACTCCCAGCTCGGTGACGGTCGGGAGGGTAATTTCCTGCTGCTGCCTGAGTGACGCGGGCGGTCGAGTCCGGTCGACCTCGTTCAGGGAAAAAGGGCATCGCAGACTGCCGAGGCTGGCGGCGTCGATGCCGGTGGCTGTACCGGGCCGTTGCCGAAGCGGCGTCGCCACTCACTGGGGCTGATACCGGTGACTCGACGAAACAGACGGGTGAAGTGAGGCTGATCGCAGAAGCCGCAGGCCAACGCGATCTCGGCCAGCGGAAGCTCTCGACGCTGCATCAGCGTTTGCGCCCGTTGGATGCGCAGGCGATGGACGTAGTGGCATGGCGTTTCGCCGAAAGTCATTTTGAACGCATGTGTGAAGTGACCGACGCTCAGCCGAACGATGGCGGCCAGGTCGGCAGCACGTATCGTATCGTGGAGATGGGTCTCGATGTGGAGGGTCAAGCGTTGGGTCTGCCAGCCCGCGAGCTTGGCTGGCGCGGTGTTGTCCGGGAGTCGTTCTCTCAGCAGCGTCACGACCCGAGAAAGCCCCAGTTGCTCGGAGAGCGATTCGTCGTCAAGGGTATAAGTTGCCTGGGTCAGGAGAGACAGCGCGATGACCATCCTGTCCGTCCGCAGTTCATGATGGGGCGGGTAAGCGGCCGATCCTTGGCGAGGGTCTGCCATGTTCGAGCTCCTCTGCTGCGACGTCAGAGCACCGATGATCGGTCACGGTCGTCGACACTATAAGCCCCTTTGGTAGGGGAGATGCCTCCCTTGAAAGAGGTAGTGGCAGCGTCTTTCCACCCACTCGTTATCCAGGCCATCCTTTCCCTATGCCATATCGATGATGCCGCGCCGCAGAGCAATAGCGACGGCGTGCGTGCGGTTGCTGGCATCGAGTTTGGCGATCAGATTCTTGACATGGGCCTTGATCGTTTCCTCGGTGAGCCCGAGCTGGCGTGCGATCGCCTTGTTGGATTGCCCTTGCGCGATGCAGCGCAAGACCTCGACCTCGCGCCGGCTGAGCGGCTCGGCGCCGAGATGGCATGCCAGGTCGGCGGCGATCTCGGCGGGGAAATGGGGCTTGCCCTCCGCGAGCGTTCTGATGGTCTCGACGAGCGACTTACGCAGCGTGCTTTTCAACAGATAGCCAGTGGCGCCGGCCTGAATGGCGTGCAGAACGCGGACATCGCCCTGATAGGTGGTCAGAATGGCGATGCGCGCCGCGGGGAATTCGTCGCGAATGGCGCGAATGGCGGCGATGCCGTCCAGTTCGGGCATTTGCAGATCCATCAGCGTGACGTCGGGCTGTAGATGACGATAGCGATCGACGGCCTCGACCCCATTGCTGGCTTCCGCGATCAGCTCGATATCCGGTTGCCCTGCGATCACGGCAGCGATGCCTTCCCTCAACAGCGGATGATCGTCGGCGATCAGTACCCGAATGGGCCCATGGCGCTGTTGCATGTTCAGGCTCTCCCCAATCGCCACCGGCGCCATGACCGGGTTTGGCTTCGATAGGCCTCCGCTGCCGGCACCGACAAGCGGACCGTGGTCCCGACGCCAGCCCGGCTATCGATCGTCAGCCTCCCTCGGAGCTGTCGGGCGCGTTCCTGCATGCCGGCCAGTCCCCAGTGTTCAGGGCGGCCCGAAGACGTCAGGTAATGGCCGGGAATCCCCATGCCGTCGTCGCTGACAGACAAGCGTAAGCCCTCTTTCTCATAGCTGAGCGTTGTGGTGACTTGCGTGGCCCCGGCATGGCGAAGCGCGTTGCTCAGCGCCTGATGGCCGATCCAGTACACTTCGTTGTCGACCTGGGCATGCAAGCGCCTGGGGTAGCCCCGGGTGACGACCCGGCAAGTGACGCTGTGGGCGGAGGGCCACTCCAGCGGTACCCGTGACAAGCGCGCGACGAGACTGTCGCGGGTCGAGGCGCTGCGCAGAGAGATCACGCGTTCACGACCTTCGTCGATGACTTCGTCGGCGCGCTCGAGGGCCCGGGTCATTGCCTGACGAGCCGGATCCTCGGCGGGCATCCTGTCGGCAGCGGCCTGAAAATGCAGCACCAGCGCCTGGATGCTCTGCAATAGCGTGTCATGCAGTTCGCGGGCGATACGGTCGCGTTCGGCGTGGCGCGCCTCGAGCCGAGCGCGCAGATAAAACGCCGCCTGGCGCATCCGATAACGATAGAAGGCCCACAGCGCGGTGACCATCGTCAGCAGGCACAGCCCGCGGAAGAGCCAGGTTTGATAAAAGGCGGGGGCGACGTGCAGCGTCACGCTCGCAAACTGGGGATGCCAGATGCCGTTGCTGCTCGCGGCCGCGACGTCGAAGCGGTAATCGCCGGCGCCCAGCTGGGTGTAGATGGCCTGACGACGACTGCCGACATCCTGCCAATCGGCATCATAGCCGTTCAGGCGAAACCGGAAGTGGACACTGTCGGGACGGGCCAGGTCGATCGCGGTGTAGTCGATCACGACACGCCTGGGTCGACTGGAGAGCGAAATCCGGGCAGCCGGGGGGTAGGTGCTGGCATCTGCCGAGACCGCCGTGATCCGGGGCTCGGGCGGTGGCGATCGATCCTGGCTCCGATGCGGGTCGATCGAGACCACGCCGGTGATGGTGGCGAACCATAGACGACCGTCCAGACCCCGGATGGCGCTGGGCACCGGATGGATACGAAAAGCATCGTTGGGAAGATCGCCATCCCCTTCGTAGCGGTCAAAGCGAACACGATAGCCAGGATCGTCGAGCACTCGAGCGACTTCCGCCGCCGGAACCCGCAGGATGCCGGATTGCGTGTGTAGCCATAGATCCCCCGGTACGAAAGGGGCCAGTGGCGGCAGCGCGGTGCGATGTTCGCTCGCGTTATCCGGTCGGGTTTCGATGATCGCATGAATGCCGGTGAACGGCTCCCCCCTGGCGATGGCATGGAACCGTTCGCCATCGAACAGGGCAACGCCGTTGGTGCCCGCGACCCACAGAGATTGGGATGACGGGGCGAGCGCCGTCACATTGCCGACATCCAGACCCTCCGGCGGCCCCCATTGTCGAACACCATCTTCGCCTCGTCTGACCAGTAGGTCGTCTCGGTAGCCGAACCAGACCCGGCCCCGGGCATCGCTGGCAGCGCTGACCGGCATGGTTTGACTCGGGCGATTCGTCGGCGGGCGCGTGGGCTGCCAGGTTCCGTCTTGCCACCGGAACAGCCCCAGCCGGTTGATCGAGACCCACAGAGCACCACTTCCATCTCGGGCCATGGCGCGCACGCTCGCTTCAGCATGGGCGGCCGGCGGCAATGCGGTGAGATGGCTCAGCACACCTCGATGCGCTCGCCACAGACCGTTCGGACCGCCCAGCCAAACGTCGCCCCCGGCATCGCTGAAAGCGCTGGTGATGGGCGGCGGTACGTCAGTCGCCAGCCACTCTCCTGTCGATTGGCGCATGACCGGGCGATTGCTGGAGCCTGCCCACAACGTGCCGGACGCATCCGTGGCCAAAGCGACATTGCGGGTGCCGTCGGGCAGTGTCGCCGGTGTTAGGGTCGCCACTCGAAAGCGGTCCAGGCCTGCGCTGGTGCCGACCCAGATATTGCCCGCGCCGTCCTCGAAGACGGGCTCGACATCGTCGGCGCTAAGACCATCGAGATGGACATAGCGTTGAAGCGCATCGCCAGGCGGATCGGCGTCGGTCGACGAGACGTCGTGCGCGGGCAATCGCAGCAGGCCATCGCCCTGGCTACCGATCCACAGGTTGCCGTCGCGATCCGCGGCCAGGCCCAGAGAAACGACATCGATGGGTGGCGAAGCCTTGCCATCAGGCAGAACGGGGCGCACGCGGCCGGGATAGAGTTCGGCGATCCACAGGGTGCCGTCGCGGGTCTGGGTCATCTGACTGATCCAGCCCACCGGCTGGTCGACAGCGAGGAATCGACGATGACCGCGGGGCAGGTAGAAAAGCCGGTTTTCGCTGGCGGCCCAGAGCGTGCCGTCCCGGTCGACGAAGACCGAGCGAGCGTTGTTGCCGGGGAAGCCCTGGTCGGCCGAGACGGTATGCCAGCGATTGCCGTCGAAGCGCGCCAGACCATCGTTGGCGGCAGCCCAGACGTTGCCGTCGTGATCCTGCGCCAGCCCATAGACGGCGCCACTGGGGAACTCCGCGCCTGGCGCATAGTCGGTGAGCTCGCCGTTGCGAATCAGGCTGATCCCCCCACGTCGAAGACCTACCCAGAGTCCGCCATCGGGAAGCGCCAGCAGGGACGACACGGTCCCCACGGTTTTTCCCGCCAGCGAGACATAACGCTCGAAGGTATTGCCGTCGAATCGAAACAGCGAGTAGTGCGTGCCCAGCCACAGGTAGCCATCCGGAGTTTGGGCGATAGCACCGACCTGGCCAGGCCCGCCCGCATCGGCGGTCCCGCTCCAGCTGCGGTGGTGAAGCTGCTGGAGCGCGAGGTTCGGATCCAGGGCCAGCGCCTTGGGCGGCATCAGCAGCCAGACCCACCATAGCCAGAGAAGGATCGACCGACGGCGCGGCGCGTGCAGCCAGAGCGGTGACGTAGGTTTCATGCCGACCTTCCTACGGCGATGCGCCGGCGTCGTATTCGCCGGTCGAGTTGGAGGGACACCCGGGTGTCCGATACTACACCCAGCCTCCGTCTTTGGCGTCATTCGGGGTCTAGCACCCAGTCGAGCGTGGCGTCGGCGACGGCTTCCCAGCCGGGTTCGACGATCAGCCAGTCACCGTGATGGGGGAACGCCCGCAGCGCGGTGATGGCCATCGAGCGGCGATGGCGTCGGTAGCAGGCGGCGACGCTGGCACTCGATACCCGGCGACTCTTCCCCGCGCTGATCAGCAGCAGTGGTCCCCGCTCGTCGTTGGCGTAGTCGATGGCGGTGCCGATGCCCAGCGTGACGTCGAGCAGCAGCCGGCGTGGCATCACGGTCGACGGCGGGGGCACGTCGCCCGCCCCCAGCGTTGGCGCAGGGGGCGGCAATGGGAACAGCGACTTCCAGTGGCCCCGGCGCGGTATCGGGCACAGCGCGATACCGGCAGCGCCCAGGCCGCGATCCAGCAGCAGCTGGATGACAAGACCGCCGAAACCGTGGCCGACCAGCAGGGGGGGAAACGACATCGACCCGATCCAGTCGGCGTAGTGATCGACGACGCTCTTGATCGACGGTCCGGACCCTGGGGTCGAGGATACGGTCACGGGCGTCGTTGCAAGCCATGGCCAGGCGGGTGCCTGACAAAGATAGTCACAGGCGCCGTAGCGGCTGACGAAGGGGTTCCAGCAGGCGGGCGTCTGGCCAATATCGTGGATGAAAACGACGGTCCGCTTCACGTCGGAATCGCCCGGTGACTGCGCATGATGCGAGGCTTCGCCCCTCGTTTTGGTCGGTCGCGCCGAGAGTGATCATCGGTGCCAGTGGGGAGTCGAGTCCGGCGCCTGGCGGCGCCGGCCAGTTGTCAGGAGCGGGCGAACGCGAGCAGATCGGCGTTGAGCTGGTCCTTGTGGGTGTCCGCCAGCGCGTGACTGCCACCCTCGTAGACCGTCAATCGGGCGTCGGGGACCAGTTCCACGCTCAGGCGAGCCGCGCCCGCGATGGGCACGATCTGATCGTCGTCGCCGTGAATGATCAGCGTCGGAATGTCGAAGGTTCTCAGATCGTCGGTGAAGTCGGTCTCCGAGAACGCCTTGATGCAGTCGTACTCGTTCTTCAGGCCGCCCATCATGCCCTGCTGCCAGAAGGCATCGCGCATGCCCTGGCTGACCTCGGCCCCGTCGCGGTTTGCGCCGAAGAACGGTGTGGTCAGGTCCTGGAAGAACTGCGAACGGTCCTTGGCCACGCCCTCGCGGATGCCGTCGAAGACCGCCATCGGCAGACCGTTGGGGTTGTTGGGGCTTTCCACCATGATGGGGGGCACCGCGCCCACCAGCACTGCCTTGGCGAGGCGCCGGGTCCCGTGGCGTCCGATGTAGCGCGCGACTTCGCCGCCGCCGGTGGAGTGGCCGATCAGAATCGCATCCTGCAGATCCAGCGATTCGATCAGTTCGGCCAGATCGTCGGCGTAGGTATCCATCTCGTTGCCGTGCCACGGTTGGCTGGAACGACCGTGGCCACGACGGTCGTGGGCGATACAGCGAAAGCCCTGTTCGGCCAGGAACATCATCTGACTCTCCCAGGCATCGGCGCACAACGGCCAGCCGTGGCTGAAGACGATAGGCTGACCGCTCCCCCAATCCTTGTAGTAGATGGCGGTGCCATCGCGGGTCGTGATCGTTGTCATCGGAAGCACTCCTCTTACAGTGTCGGGTTGTCGTAACGTCGGACTGGAACTTCCAGTCCGGTGGTGCCCGGTGGCCTTGCCACCGGGAAGGGAGTGACATGGGAGCGTATCGCGCTAGCGTTCAACGCCCGCCCCGGCGGATTCGTCTCGCGCCAATGGACGTCGACGCCAGGCGATCAGCGTCATCGCGGCGAGCAGCGCCACGGGCAGTAGCAGCGCGATGAACAGCATCTCGCGATAGGCCACGGCACCGGCGATGGCGCCGAGCCCGAATGCCGCCACTGCCGGCAGGGTCCTGGACAGGCGCCCCCTGGCCGCCTGCCGGACTTCCTGGGAGCAGCGCCGTCCGATCAGTTCGATGATATCGAGCACGGCCTGGGTCACGTTTCCGGTCATCACGGTGTTGGGAACGCCGACTCGCACGATCAGACGACTGTGGGCATTCTGTATCCCCATCGCCATGGCGCCGGTCATGCCGCAGAGGATCACGCTGATATTTTCGGGGTCGACCACCGGTGAGAGGCGAATGCCCGTCAGACAGAAGGCGAGCAGCAATACCGTCTGAGTACCATATAGCACACTGGGCGCCAGAGGCCGCGGTAGCCACCTGACCAGGAAGCTGCTCAGCACGACGCCGATCACGAAGGCAGGAAACGCCATCAGCTTGATGAGCGCACCCTCGGCGAAGCCACCGGCCTGTGCCCCGATCAGCACGAAGTTGCCGGTCACGTGGGCGGTGAAAAGCCCGAAGAGGGCAACGAAGCCCAGCGTATCGACGTAGCCCGCGATGCCGGCGAGTACGGTGTCTTCATGCTTCATGATGTTTCCCTCGACGACTTCTCCGGCAGTGGCGCGTCGACGAATGGCGTGTCGCAGAGCCGCGTCACGAGAATGAGCGCGGAGATCAGCCCGAGATGCTCGAAGAAACCGTTCATCGCCACGAAGCGGGCTTGGCCGGCAAGGTTCCAGAAATCGTTGGCGACCAGCATTGCCACCAGCGTCAGACAGCCGAGCGCACCGGCACCGAGCCATGTCCAGCGATTGAGGATGAGGCTCAGCGAACCTGTCAGTTCGATGACGACCGCTAGCGTTGCCCACAGCCCGGCGGGGTGAAGGCCGAAATGGGCCTGTTCCTGTATGGCAGCCTCGAAGTGCCAGAGTTTATCGAGACCGCCGAGCAGGTAGGCAGAAGCCAGTCCGGTCCGAGCCAGCCTCAGGATGCCGGGCTGACTCACCAGGGCCGCGACCCAGCGCGGGTTACGCGTGCTGCTCAGGTTCACCTCACACCGCCCAGCAGGCGCAGCCGAGCGCGCCCCAGAAGGCCTTCAGGTCCGAGGCCGGGGCCTGACTGGCCCAGGCGCGCGCATGATCGTGACCGTGCACGGCGCAACCCGTACCGCATCCACAGGTGGAGGCGGAGACACGCATCATCGGGGGCGGGTTGGTGGCCATCTCGGCCTCTCTCCAGCCGCCGTAGCCACCGTAACGATTCACTGGCGACCAGTCCGGCATGGCCGGCGGTGGCGCGTCGTCCAATCCTGCGAAATCGGCGGCAGCATAGACCACGCGTCCCCCGACCACCGTGAGATGCGAGCTGGTATGGGCGATCTCGTCTTCGGCGCAGGCAAAGAAATCCCGATTCGGAACGATCAGGTCGGCCAGCTGACCCTCGACGATCCGGCCCTTGTTGCCCTCCTCGTTGGAGAACCAGGCGACGTTCTCGGTCCACATCCGCAACGCGGTATCGCGATCCAGACAGTGGTGTCGCGGATAGAGGCGCAGGCCGCCGACGGTCTTGCCGGTTACCAGCCAGGCCAGCGATACCCAAGGGTTGTAGGAGGCGACCCGTGTGGCGTCGGTACCGGCAGAGATGCGCACGCCCATCTCGAGCATCCTGGCGATCGGCGGTGTCGCCTCGGCGGCCTTGGCGCCGTAGCGTTCGACGAAGTATTCGCCCTGGTACGCCATGCGGTGTTGCACGGCGACGCCGCCGCCCAGCGCCGCGATCCGTTCCATGGAACGCTCGGAGATGGTTTCGGCGTGATCGAAGAACCAGTGAATGCCCTCCAGCGGTGTCTCCTCGTTGACCTTCTCGAAGGCGTCCAGGGCACGGCTGATGGTCTCGTCGTAGGTGGCGTGCAGGCGCCATGGCCAGCGGTTCTGGACGAGGACCCGGATCACTTCCTCCAGCTCGCCTTCCATCTCCGCCGGCATCTCGGGGCGCGGCTGGCGAAAATTCTCGAAGTCGGCGGCGGAATAGACCAGCATCTCGCCGGCGCCGTTGTGGCGGAAGTAGTCGTCGCCCTGCTTGTAGCGCGTCGAGCTTGTCCAGTTCAGGAAGTCCTGCTTCTCCTCCTTGGGCTTCTGCGTGAACAGGTTGTACGCCAGGCGTATCGTCAACTGACCGTCGTCTGCCAGCTTCTGAATCACGGCGTAGTCGTCGGGGTAGTTCTGGAAGCCGCCACCGGCATCGATCACGCTGGTCACCCCGAGCCGATTCAGGTCGCGCATGAAGTGGCGTGTCGAATTGAGCTGGTAGTCGAACGGCAGCTTGGGACCCTTGGCCAGCGTCGCGTAGAGAATGGTGGCGTTGGGCTTCGCCAGCAGCAGACCGGTGGGGTTGCCGCTGGCGTCGCGCTGGATCTCGCCACCCGGAGGATTGGGCGTCTCCCGGGTATAGCCGACGGCACGTAGTGCGGCGGCATTGAGCAGGGCGCGATCGTAGAGATGCAGGATGAATACCGGGGTATCCGGTGCCACCGCGTTGAGCTCCTCCAGCGTGGGCAGGCGCTTCTCGACGAACTGGTTTTCGGTGAAGCCGCCGACGACGCGGACCCACTGCGGCGGTGGCGTGATCGCGACCTGCTGCTTGAGCATCCGCATGGCATCAAACAGGGACGGCACGCCGTCCCAGCGCAACTCCATGTTGAAGTTCAAGCCGCCGCGGATGACGTGGATATGGTTGTCGATCAGCCCGGGGAGTACCGGTTTGCCACCGAGATCGATGACCTGCGTACTGGCGTCCGCCAGGGCCATGACGTCGCTGACGGAACCCACCTTCGAAAACCGGCCGCTCTGGATGGCGACGGCTTCCGCCCGTGGCTGCGAGGGGTTGAGCGTGGTGAACCGGCCATTGACCAGGATCAGATCCGGCGATGCGTTGACGGTGCGATTCATGAGCGGGGATCCTCGGGATCGAGCGGGCGAGTGGCCGGGTCGCTGGGAGTGCGGCAGTCGGGGGACGGATTCGAAGAGGCCCCGTTGTTCCGCCCCGGCAGCACGCCAAGAATGTGATTGCTGCAATCGGCCCTGTGCCAGGCCGATGTCAGCGAGGTGCCGCCCAGGACGTGCTTGGCGACCGGAATCACCTGCTCGCCGCAGAGCATTCCCAGCAGGCCCAGAAGCGCCACCAGCGGTGGCGCCGGTGAACGTACCTGGAGCAGGCTGTAGAGGATGCCGACCAGCACGCCGGCACCGATGGAGAGCAGGTAGAGCTTCATGGCTGCGTGCGCCTTTCAGGACGATGGGCGGAGATGGGCCGAACGCGTCGGCCGCGCTCCCGACGTCGCCGTGGGGATGACGGTCGCGAGCGGCCCTCGGGTATCGAGCGTCAGCGCGCGGGAACCGGTTCCTGTGTCGGGCCGTGTTTCACGCGCTCTTCGGCGCCGTGCACCATGGTGTAGGCGTAGTCGACACCCATGCCGTAAGCGCCGGAATGCTCCTTGACCAGTGCCATGACGGCGTCATAGGTATCGCGGCGCGCCCAGTCGCGCTGCCATTCGAGCAGTACCTGCTGCCACGTCATCGGTACCACGCCGGCCTGAATCATGCGCTGCATGGCGTAATCGTGAGCATCCTTCGAGGTGCCACCCGACGCATCGGCGACCATGTAGATCTCGTAGTCCGCGTCATGCATGGCGGAAAGCGCGAAGGTGTTGTTGCACACTTCCGTCCACAGGCCGGCGACGACGACCTTGTTGCGGCCATTTGTGGCCAAGGCGTCGCGCACTTTCTGGTCGTCCCAGGAGTTCATGGACGTACGTTCGAGAATCGGAAGATTCGGGAAGACGGCGAGCAGTTCGGGAAAGGTATGCCCGGAGAAACTGAGCGTTTCCACCGTGGTGATCGTCGTGGGGATGCCGAAGATGCTGGCGGCCTTGGCCAGCCCCACCACATTGTTCTTCAGCACCTGCCGGTCGATGGACTGCACGCCAAAAGCCATCTGCGGCTGCTGGTCGATGAAAATGATCTGGCAGTTGTCTGGCGTCAAGACTTCCAGTTTCGGTGACATGATCAGCCCTTCTCGATGTGTGATAGCGGAAAGTCGCAGTCGAATCGAGCGGGTCAGGGCCTTGTCGCGCACCTTTGCGGCGGCCGTGGACGTCTCGACTCGTGGCTACCAGGCTACCGAAGGGCGGTCGATGAAAATTGAAGGAAACGGCGTCCTTTGGGACGAGACAACGGCGATGCGTGAAGGACGCCATCGCCTCGACGCCGTCCGGCAAGCTGCGGGAAAGGTGCCGACGACGGAGCCTGGCGGCGTATCGCCTAGCCCAAGCCCCACTTGGCCTCAGGCGTCGAATTGATCGTTTGCGCCGATCCTTCCGCAAAGCGCAAGCTGGCGGTAATTCGAACGCCAAGACAACGACGCAGGGGGAATGCATGACGCGACCGAATATTCTGGTGCTGATGGCCGATCAGGTGAATGGCACGCTGTTCGAGAACGGGCCGGCGGATTTCCTGCACGCGCCGAACCTGAAGAAGCTGGCCAGGCGCGCGGTCAACTTCAACAACGCCTACACCCCGAGCTACCTGTGCGCGCCGGGTCGCGCCGCTTTCATGTCCGGACAGCTGCCGTCGCGCACCGGGGTCTACGACAATGCCGCGGAATTTCGCTCCGCCGTGCCGACCTGGGCGCATCACCTGCGCCGGGCCGGCTATTCGACCTGCCTCTCCGGCAAGATGCACTTCGTGGGGCCGGACCAGTTGCACGGCTTCGAAACCCGGCTGACCACCGATGTCTATCCCGCCGATTTCGGCTGGACGCCGGATTACCGCAAGCCCGGCGAGCGAATCGACTGGTGGTATCACAACCTGGGCTCGGTCACCGGCGCCGGCGTGGCCGAGATCTCCAACCAGATGGAGTACGACGACGAGGTCGCCTTCCACGCCGAGCAGAAGCTGTTCGATCTCTCCCGCGGGCACGACTCGCGGCCCTGGGCGCTGTGCGTGAGCTTTACCCATCCCCACGACCCCTATGTCGCCCGTCGCCGGTTCTGGGACCTCTACGAGGATTGCGAGCACCTCGATCCCGAGCAGGCTGTGGTGCCCTTCGACGAGCTCGACCCGCACAGTCGGCGGATCTTCGAGGCCAACGACTACACCCAGTTCGATATCCAGCCCGAGCACGTGCGCCGGGCACGCCGCGGCTATTTCGCCAATATCTCCTATATCGACGACAAGGTCGGTTCGATTCTGGACGTGCTGGAGCGGACCCGGATGCTCGACAACACCATCATCGTGGTCTGCTCCGATCACGGCGACATGCTCGGCGAGAAAGGGCTGTGGTTCAAAATGAGCCCGTTCGAGGGCTCCTCGAGAGTCCCGTTGATGATCGCCGCGCCGGGACTGGCGCCGCGTTCGGTGGAGACGCCGGTGTCGACCATCGACGTCAACGCCACCCTGGCCGACCTGGTGGGGATCGATCTCTCCGAGGTGGCCCCCTGGACCGATGGCCAGTCGCTGCTGCCGCTGGCCCGGGGCGGCACCCGCGAGGCGCCGGTCTACATGGAGTACGCCGCCGAGGGCACCCAGGCCCCGCTGGTCACGATTCGCGAAGGGCGCTGGAAGTTCAACCACTGCGAGATCGACCCGCCGCAGCTGTTCGACCTCGAGGCCGATCCGCACGAGACCCGCAACCTGGCCGACGACCCGGCGCACGCCGAGACGCTGGCGACGTTCCAGGCCAAGGTCCGCGAGCGCTGGGACATGCAGCGCTTCGACGCCGAAGTCCGCGAAAGTCAGGCCCAGCGGCTGATCGTCTATGAAGCGCTGCGCAACGGCCACTACTACCCGTGGGATCATCAGCCGCTGCAGGACGCCTCCCAGCGCTACATGCGCAACCACATGGATCTCAACATCGTCGAGGAGTCCCAGCGCTTCCCCCGCGGCGAGTGAAAGCCCGAACACGGGGGCTCTGCGCAATCTATCGCCATGTGGCGTATGAGTGGGCGCCGCATGCGCGTACAATCCGCATGAGACGAACGTCCAAGACGACAGTCGAGCCTGCCTCGGCTGTCGTCGTTTCGTTCCCTCTGTCGTCGTTTCATTCACGCCGTTTCCGCGAGATTCCCCGCTGTGCTCTCTACTGCCAATATCACCATGCAGTTTGGCCCCAAGCCGCTGTTCGAGAATGTTTCCGTCAAGTTCGGCGGTGGCCATCGCTACGGCCTGATCGGCGCCAACGGCTGCGGCAAGTCCACCTTCATGAAGATCCTGGGTGGTGATCTGGAGCCGACCGGCGGCCAGGTGATGAAGGACGTCACCACGCGGCTGGGCAAGCTGCGCCAGGACCAGTTCGCGTTCGAGGACGAGCGGGTGATCGACACCGTGATCATGGGTCACGAGGAGCTGTGGGAAGTCACCGCGGAGCGTGAGCGTATCTACTCCCAGACGGAGATGAGCGACGAGGACGGCATGAAGGTCGCCGACCTGGAGGTGCGCTTCGCCGAACTCGAGGGCTATACCGCCGAGGCCCGCGCCGGCGAGCTGCTGCTGGGACTGGGCATTCCTCTCGAACAGCACACCCAGCCGATGAGCGTGGTCGCCCCGGGCTGGAAGCTGCGCGTGCTGCTGGCCCAGGCGCTGTTCTCCGACCCCGACGTGCTGCTGCTCGACGAGCCCACCAACCACCTGGACATCAACACCATCCGCTGGCTGGAGGAGATCCTGCGGGCGCGCAGCTCGACCATGATCATCATCTCCCACGACCGCCACTTCCTGAACAGCGTCTGCACCCACATGGCGGATCTCGATTACGGCGAGCTGCGGCTGTTCCCGGGCAACTACGACGAGTACATGATCGCTGCCACCCAGGCGCGGGAGCGGCTGCACGCCGACAACGCCAAGAAGAAGGCCGAGATCGCCGAGCTGCAGCAGTTCGTCAGCCGCTTCTCGGCCAATGCGTCCAAGGCCAAGCAGGCCACCTCGCGCCAGCGCAAGATCGACAAGATCCAGCTCGAGGAGGTCAAGCCCTCCTCGCGGGTGAGCCCGTTCATCCGTTTCGAGCAGAGCAAGAAGATCCACCGCCATGCGCTGACCGCCGAGAAGCTCTCCAAGGCGTGGGGCGACAACGTGCTGTTCGAGCGTTTCGGGCTGCAGGTCGAGGCCGGCGAGCGGGTCGCCATCATCGGCCCCAACGGCATCGGCAAGACCACACTGCTCAACTGCCTGGTCGGCACGATGGCCCCGGACGCCGGGGAGGTGAAGTGGACCGACGCGGCGGAAGTGGGCTATTTCGCCCAGGACCACGCCGCCGATTTCGAGAGCGGCGAGACGCTGTTCGAGTGGATGCGCCAGTGGACCACCGAAGGCGAGCAGACCGTGCGCGGCGCGCTGGGCCGCATGCTGTTCTCCAACGACGATATCGGCAAGTCGGTGAAGGTGATCTCCGGCGGCGAGCAGGGGCGCATGCTGTTCGGCAAGCTGATCCTGCAGAAGCCCAATGTGCTGGTGATGGACGAGCCCACCAACCACCTCGACATGGAGTCGATCGAGGCGCTCAACCTGGCGCTGGACAACTACCCCGGCACGTTGATCTTCGTCAGTCACGACCGCGAGTTCGTCGGCTCGCTGGCGACCCGCATCATCGAGATGAAAGAGGATGGCATCGTCGATTTCAGCGGCAGCTATGACGACTATCTGCGCAGCCAGGGCGTCTACGGCTGAGCACCACCACCGCTTCGTGGCCGGGGATGGACTACGCTGAACGACAGCGAGTCCATCCCCTGTCAGGAGCCTCCCGCCATGACATCTGCTCTCTCCCAGCGCATCGATCCGCTCAAGACCGCCCTGGTCCTGATCGAATTCCAGAACGACTTCACCACCCCCGGTGGCGTACTCCACGAGGCCGTCAAAGCCGTCATGGCGCGTGACGACATGCTGGCCAAGACCCAGCGTCTCGTCGCCACGGCACGCGCGGCGGGAGTCAGCGTGCTGCACGCGCCGATCCACTTCGCACCCGGCTATGGCGAGATCACCGCCCAGCCCTACGGCATCCTCGCGGGTGTCGTCGAGGGCAACGCCTTCGTCAAGGGCGAGTGGGGTGCGGAGATCTGCGATGCGCTGACGCCCCAGGCCGGTGACATCGTCATCGAGGGCAAGCGCGGGCTGGATACCTTTGCCTCGACCAACCTCGATTTCATCCTGCGCAGCAAGGGTATCGAAACCATCGCGCTGGCCGGCTTCCTGACCAACTGCTGCGTGGAATCCACCATGCGCTCGGGCTACGAGAAGGGCTTCGAGGTGCTGACGCTGACCGACGGTGTCGCCGCGACCAGCGAGGCCGAGCATGATGCCGCGATCCGCCACGACTACCCGATGTTCTCCAAGCCGATGACGATCGCCGACTTCACCGCACGGCTGCCGGACGCCGCTTAGGCGCTAAACATTGGCGGGGAGGGATCGAAACGCCGTTGCCGAGGTCTATCGGAAAGCCGATGGCCATGCGTCATGACTATCATCGGCCAGACAGGGAGCGCCGGCAGGCTGTCGTGCCGGCCACGCCCGCACAGGGCGAGACTCGACGAAGGAGCGACGAGCGATGATGACACGGAGAGGATCCGTTGCGGGACTGCTGGGCGCCTGGCTGATGGCCACGGCGACCACGGCGCTGGCCTTGCCCAGCAGTTTTCCTACCGGCACGACCTACTACGATCCCGAGCGGGCCTACAACGGCTTCGTGCTGTTCCCCGGTGGTGACCGCAAGACCCACCTGATCGACATGAATGGCAACGAAGTGCACCGTTGGGACTACGAGAGCTTCCCGCCCATTCCGCTCTCCGCCGAGCAGGCCGGCGGCGAGAGAGGGCATCTGCTGGTGCAACTGGCGAGGGCCGACGAGCTCCCCGAGCATGCCAGTCCCGGCAACGGGCTCACCAACGCCGCCGTGGCAGAGGTGAACTGGGACGGCGAGGTGAAGTGGCGGTGGGGCAGCCAGCAGGATCCGGTCTACCAGCATCACGACATGCGCCGGCTGCCCAACGGCAACAACCTGGTGATGACCGCCGAGATGCGCGAACTCAACGGGTTCGATTATCCGATCATCGACAACGGCATCGAGGAGGTCGATGACGAGGGCCAGGTGGTATGGACTTGGAAGGCGGGCGATCATCTCGACGAGATGGGGTTCTCCGATGCCGGCCTTCGCTCGCTCAAGGATTCCGAGGATCCCGACTTCCTGCATCTGAACACCGCCGTACCGGTGGGGGCCAATCGCTGGTACGACGCCGGCGACGAGCGCTTCGCGCCGGACAATATCCTGGTCAATTCGCGCAACGCCAACGTCACGTTCATTGTCGACCGGCAGAGCGGCGAGATCGTCTGGCGTATCGGCCCCGACCTGCCGGCCCTGCAGCTCAATGGCAAGCTTGGCCGTCCCGTGGATCAGACCGTGGGATCCCACGACGTCCACCTCATCCCCGAGGGCCTGCCGGGGGCCGGCAACCTGTTGATCTTCGACAACCAGGGCAATGCCGGCTTCCCGCCGTCGAAGCAGGGGTTCTTCTCCTCCTCCCGCGTGATCGAGGTGAATCCGAGCAGTGGCAAGATCGTGTGGCAGTACACCGGCAACATGTCGGGACGTTCGCCCTACACCTTCTATAGCTCCTTCATCTCGAGCGCGCGCCGTCTGCCCAACGGCAATACGTTGATCGACGAGGGCCAGAATGGCCGACTGTTCCAGGTGACGCCGGCAGGCGAGATCGTGTGGGAGTACGTGAGCCCGTTCTTCGGCAAGTCGATGCCGAGCGACGATTACGTCACCAACCAGGTCTACCGCGCGCAGCTCGTGGATTACGACTGGGCGCCGAAGGGCACGCCGCACGAGGAGACCGCGGTGATGCCGGACTGCGACCTCTATGTCGCGGCGCCCGGCTGTCATCCGGGCGGGCACGACGAGTGAGCCCTTTGAATGAGCCTCTGAATGAGTCCGGCGAGTGAGCGTTCCCACCGGCCGGCGTGGCGGCAAGACGCCGCACGCCGGCTGGATGCGGGGCGAACGATGTCTGCGTAGACTTCACATGACACTCTCCCGCGCGAGCTCCCATGACCAGCCATGCTCCAGATGCCCCGGCCGACACGCCTGCCGACCGACATGACGCCCCGTCCGACACCCTGATCGTCGGTGCCGGGGCCACCGGCCTCGCTGCTGCCTGGGCGCTTGCCAAGCGCGGCCAGCAGGTCACCGTGCTCGAGATCAACGACCGGGTGGGCGGCAACCTGCGCACCGAGCGCGACGGCGAATGGCAGATCGAACACGGTCCCAACACCGTGATCATGAAACCCCCGCTCTACGCGCTGCTCGAGGAGCTCGATCTCCTCGACGAGGCGCAGCCGGCCAACGCCATCGCCAACAAGCGCTTCGTGGTGATGGCCGGCAAACCGGTGGCGCTGCCGATGACACCGGCCGAGGCGTTGACCAGCCCGCTCATCGGCTGGCGTGGCTGGTCACGGCTGGTTCGAGAACCCTTCATCGGTCGCGCGAGCGCAGCGGAGGAGACCCTCGCCGCTTTCGTCGAACGCCGCCTCGGCCCACGGATTCTCGCGCGGATGGTCGATCCGTTCGTCTCCGGCGTCCATGCCGGTGATCCGAACCGGCTGTCGGTCCAGGCAGCGATGCCGCGGCTGGCGGCCATCGAGCGCGAGCACCGCTCGTTGATCCTCGGCGGTCTCAAGCGCCTGCGCCAGGCTCGCCGCGAGCCTTCGCCGGTGCCGGCCGAGTGGCGCGGCAAACTGGTCAGTTTCCCCGCCGGTCTCCAGCACCTGGCCGACCGCCTGGCCACGCGAATCGACGCGCAGCCGACGGCCGCGATCCACACCGGGTGCGATATCGTCAGCGTGCATCGTGACGGCGAGCTCTGGGAGGTGAAGGACCGCCTAGGGCAGGTGTGGCGCGCCAAGTCGCTGGTGCTCGCGGTGCCGGCCCCAGTGGCGGCACGGCTGCTGGCGCCCATGGACTCGGCCCTGGCGGAGCCGCTGGCGGCGATCGCCTATCCGCCGGTCAACGCCATCGCGCTGGGTTTTCGCGAGCAGGAGATCGCCCACCCCCTGGATGGCTTCGGGGTGCTGATTCCCCGCTCGGAGGGACGGCGCACGCTCGGTGCGCTGTTCTCGTCGACGCTATTTCCCCATCGGGCACCGGCGGGGCACAAGCTGCTCAACGTCTTCATCGGCGGCCGCCAGGACCCGGATGCCGCCGACGGCGACGATGCGGCCCAGGTCGCGCAGGTGATCGACGATCTTGGTGATCTCCTGGGGATTCATGGCGAGCCGGTATGGCAGCGCGTCATCCGCTGGCCACGGGCGATTCCACAGTACGAACTCGGCCACCTGAAGCGCATCGAGGCGCTGGACGCGGCGCTTCAGGCCCATCCCGGGCTGCACCTGGCGGGCAACTGGCGCGGGGGGATCGCGGTAGGGGACTGCCTCGAGAATGGCCGGTTGCTGGGTGAGCGTCTGCTGTCGGAGACTTGAAGCGAGGCGGCGCGGAGAGCGCCGCCTCGATGCGTCTCCGAGGCTACTTGTCGACCAGTTCCGCCACCGAGGACATGATCTCCTTGGGTCGGAACGGGTAGCGTTCGATCTCCGCCTTGTCGGCGATGCCGCTGAGTACCAGCACCGTGTGCATGCCCGCTTCGATGCCGGCGACGATATCGGTATCCATGCGGTCACCGATCATGCCGGTACCGTCGGAGTGGACGCCGAGCTTGTTGAGCGCCGAGCGGAACATCATCGGGTTGGGCTTGCCGACGATATACGGCTTGCGCCCCGTCGCCTCGGTGATCAGCGCGGCGACCGCGCCCGTGGCCGGCAGCACGCCTTCCTGGCTGGGCCCGGTGGCGTCCGGGTTGGTGCAGATGAAGCGGGCGCCCTGGTTGATCAGCCGAATCGCCTTGGTGATCGCCTCGAAGGAGTAGGAGCGGGTCTCGCCGATCACCACGTAGTCCGGCTTGGCATCGGTCATGATGAAACCGGCCTCGTGGATCGCGGTGGTCAGGCCCGCCTCGCCGACGACGAAGGCCGAGCCCCCCGGTGCCTGGTCGCGCAGGAACGCCGCCGTCGCCAGTGCCGAGGTCCAGATCTTCTCCTCGGGGACCTCCAGGCCGCTGTGTCGCAGGCGCGCGCTGAGATCGCGGGGGGTGAAGATCGAGTTGTTGGTCAGCACCAGAAACGGAATCTCCCGCTCCCGCCACTGATTGATCAACTCCGATGCGCCCGGGATGGCCTTGTTCTCATGGACCAGGACGCCATCCATATCGGTCAACCAGGATTTGATGTTGCGTCGACTCGCGGTGTTGTCTTTCTTGCTGGCCATGGGACCCCTTAGCGTGCGCGTGAAGAGATGATCGGTATCGAATCGCTTGCCCCGTTAGTTTAGCAAGTTGTCGCGCGGACGTGCGGGCGACCTTGATGGAGCGCCTTGCCAGGCTGCCGTGCGGGTGGGGTTAGTATCCGCGTGTGGCATCGGCCAGATCATCGACATGCCCGGTCTGCTCGAAGCGCTCGATATTGGCGGCGACGATGCGACTGCCGGTGGGGGCGTCGATCAGCGAGGCGATGTGGGGCGTCACCGTGATCCTGGGATGCGACCAGAACGGATGTTCGCTCGGCAGCGGCTCGACGTGGAAGACATCCAGGGTAGCGTGACTCAGTTGGCCCTCGTCCAGGGCCGCGACGAGATCCGCCTCGACAAGATGCTGACCCCGGCCGGCATTGATCAAGCTGGCACCTCGCGGCAGCCTGGCGAAGAGCTCGGCGTCGAGGATCCCCGCCGTCGCCTCGGTCAATGGCAGCAGGCAGACCAGAATCTCGCAGTTGCCGATGAAATCATCGAACCCGGCGTCGCCGGCGTAGGTGGTGACCCCCTCGATCTCGCGCTTCGTGCGTGACCAGCCCAGCGTCTCGAAACCCAGCGCGGAAAGCGTGGAAGCCGCCGCGCTCCCCAGATTGCCCAGCCCCATGACGCCGACGGTGCGACCGGTGGCAGGCGGCACCACCAACTGTTGCCAGTGCCGCTCGCGCTGATTGGCGGTGATGGTCGGCATGTCGCGGTGATGGCGCAGCACGTGCAGCGCCACGTATTCGCGCATGCGCTGGGTCAGATCCGTGCCCACGGTGCGAATGATCGGCACCCGGCGTGGCAACTCGACATCGGCCAGTACATGATCGATCCCGGCGCCCAGCGAGACGATTGCCTTGAGGTTGGGGAAGGGGAGAAACGCGCCGGTCTTCGGCTTCCACACGACGGCATAGGTGACCGCCTCAACATCGCCTGGATCGTGGATCGGGCGGATCGCCCAGCTCGGGAGTAGCGCCTGGAGCTGCTCGATCCACCAGCCGATCTTGGCCGTATCGGAAATCGAGACGATGATCGTGGCGCGTTCCTTAAATGCGATCATGGGCGTACCTCCGGCGCAGCGTCGGTGAGCGGATCGAGCTCAAACGGCGCCGGCGCGGCGCCCCCGCCGATCGGCTGAGTGGGATCGTTGATGCCGATACATTCGCCGGTTTTCGGGTCCCGCGAGACCGCCGAGACGCAGGCGTAGAGCTTGGGAAATACCAGCGGCTGGGCGATCTCCAGCGCGAAGCGCTCGCCCAGCCGCGCCAGCGTCTCGGGGCTGAAGCGGGGATCGACGCGCACCGAGCCGCGATAGCTGGCATCGAGACGCGGATGGTGCACGGCCTGTTCCAGGCTCATGTCGAAATCCATCATCAGCGCCGCGACCTGGGTCACCGCCGGCATGATCAGGTTGCCGCCAGAGGCGCCCACCGAGAAGCGTGCCTCGCCGCCCCTCACCGCGACGGTGGGGCACATGTTCGAGGCGTTGATGCGTTTGCCGCCCGCCATGGTGGTGGGGTAACCGGGGCGTGGATCGAAGTAGCTGACGCTGTCGTTCATCAGCATCCCGGTCGCCGGCAGGGTGACGCCGGAACCGAAGCGATTGAGGAGCGTGTAGGTGAGCGCCACCATATTGCCCTCGGCATCCACTGACGACATCGACGAGGTACAGGCGCCATTCTCGCCGTCGGCCGCGTTCAGCACGCCGTTGCGAATCTTGTGCTGCTTCCAGCACGCCTCGAGCGCCTCGGCATAGACGAGCCAGGTCTCTGGTGTCGGGTTTTCCGGCGGCGTAGGCATGGCGTCGAGCGCGTGCGCCAGCATCTCGCGCTGGCGCAGGCCGCCGGAGACCTCGCCCGGGGTGTATAGCGTATAGCCGCGATGCTCGGCGGCCGTGGCGGCATACTCGAACACCTCGTAGGCAGCGAGGTCCTCCCGCGAGATACGCGAGCCGCCGGCCTGAAGGTCGGCGACGATGCGCTCGGCCAGGGCACCGCGATAGAAGCTCTCGGCGCCCGCCTCGGCGATCTCGCGCAGCGTCCCGGCGAGCTGTGGAATGCGTAGCCGGCTCTCGGGCGTGGCCGGATGACCGCCAGGCAGGTAGATCGAGGCCGATATCGGGTCGCGGGCCAGCGTCCTGGCGCAGACACCGATCTGCAGGCTGGTGAACCAGTCGACGTGCAGGCCGCGGTCGGCCAGCGCGATTGCCGGTGCCATCACCTCGGCACGCGGCTTCGTGCCGAAACGGCGCAACGCATGTTCGAGCCCGGCCACGGCGCCGGGTACGGTGATCGAGCGATAGCCTTCGATATTGGCGTTATCGACCACGCCGGGGAAGCCCATGGGGGTCGCCGGCAGGCCGGGATCGACCGGATAGTCCTCGAGGCGGGTATCACCCGCCAGGGTGCCCTGAAAATCGAGGGCTATCGCGCGCTGCTCCTTCGCCAGCCAGATCACCATGAAACCGGCACCGCCGAGACCGCACATCCATGGCTCGACCGCGTTGAGCGCATAGGCGGTGGCGACGATGGCATCGATGGCGTTACCGCCGGCATCGAGCTGGGCGGCGCCCGCCTGCGCTGCCAAACGGTGCTGGGAAGCGACCACGCCGTCCGGGGAGCGCGCGGCTGGCGTGGTCAGGGTCCAGTTGTCGATATCGTGATGGGATCGTGTCACATCGTGCGCTCCTCGTTGTCTTGATTCCCTGTCGCCTCGATCAATTCGCTGACCAGTGCCTCGACACGGGTGTTGTAGGCGCTGCCGTTCGAGGGCGGGGTGGGATCGGAAGTCATGACGACGGTCATGGCGCGAGAGGGGATGACGTAGAGCAGCTGGCCGCCGTAGCCCCAGCCGTAGTAGACCGGTTCGCCGGCGAGTTCGGTGATGAACCAGCCATAGCCGTAGTCATCGCCATTGAAAAACGAGCGGGTGCGGGGCTGCCACGACTGCTCGATCCACTGGGCGGAGATGATGGCCTGTCCCTCATGCACACCACCCTGACGATAGAGCTCACCGAATCGCAGTAATGCTCGTGGGGTCAGGCCCATCTCGTTGCCACCGAAGTAGATCCCTTGCGGGTCCCGCGTCCACGGCGGAACGGCAACGTCGAGCGGATCGCCCAGCCAGTCCCGGGCCAGCGCCAGCGTGCTGCGCCCGGTGGCCTCGGTCAGTGCGGCGGAGAGCAGGTGGCTGTTGCCGGTGGAGTAGAGCATGCGCCCGCCGATCTCGGCGACGAAGGGGCGCGTCAGGGCATCGCCGACCCAGTTCGCGCTCGTCACCCAGGCGCCATAGTTGCCGCCGGAGGTGCGCTCCAGGCCGGCCTGCATCGACAGCAGGTTACCGACGGTGATGTCGCTGACGCGCGGGTCGACATCCGCGGGGACCCGCGCCCCTAGCAGCTCGACGACGGGCTGATCGACGCTTTCGATCACACCGCGGTCGATGGCGGCACCCACCAGGGCCGAGATCAGCGTCTTGGAGAGCGACTTGATATTGGCCGTCTCGTCGGTCGCGTGGCCGCGAAAGCCCTCATCGATGACGGTCTCGCCATCGATGGCGACCAGCAGGGTATGGCTGCGCGGCAGGGCGCCAGCGCGCTCGACGACGCTCTCCCGCTTGTCGGCGGCCAGGGCCGCGGCCGCCGGCTCGAACGGCAGCAGCGTCAGCAGGCCAACAAGGCAGAGACGCCAGGCAGGCATGTCGCGAGGGTTTTTCAGGGAAGTCGGCATGTTTCCGAGTGTGGCGCATGCCGGCGCGATCTGCCACGCAGGGCCGTCGGCTCGGTCCAGTCCAGGGCGCTTTTCAGACCGGGCGGGTCAGGGCGCTGGCACGCCAGCCACGCAGATAGAAACCGAGATAGCGCAGCGTCACGTAGCCGACGATGACGCTGGCGACGATCACCTCCAGCGTTGCCAGGGCGTGGACGATCGCGACATCGTGGGTGCTGAAGCCGTGGGTCTGCATCCAGTCGGCGGTCTTCGCCAGGGCCGTGGCGCCGATCACCATGGGAAAGGTGAAGGCAGCATATCCTGGGCTGTAGGGCAGGCGCAGCAGCTTGAAAAAGGCCAGATAGATGATCAGGGTCATCAGGACCGCGATGCCTCCCAGCAGGGCGACCAGCAGCGGCGACGGTGTTTCGACGACGGTGAGGTAGCCGGCCAGCGACAGGCTGGCCGGTGCCGCCATGATGGCGATGGTCGGCTTGGCGGGATCGGGGATCTCATCAGCGAAGATCAGCCGGTAGATCATGACCGGCAGCAGGATGGCGTAGAGACCCATGCCGAGATAGAGCAGGCCGATCGCCAACGGATGCAGTGCCGAGACGCCCGGAAACGCCACGTCGGCGACGATGATCCCCACCGGCGGCACGAACCACGCCGGTACCATGTGGTGGAGTTCGAACGCCTGCGCCCGGTGTACCACGAAGGCGACGAAAAAGCTCAGGTGCAGCGCTACCGCCACGAGCCAGAGCGCGACACCGACGGACGGCGCCAGCCATTCACCGGCGGCTTTCGAGACCACCATCAGCGCCATGGCGAAGGTTGGCACGACGCTGCCGACGACCGGGTGGGCCAGGTCCGTCCATAGCAGCCGAGGGTGAAGCACGAACTTGGCACTGAGGATCAGCAGCAGCACCGTCGCGGCTATCGCACCGGCCAACTGCGCCCTGCCCTCGAGGGGCGCGAAACTCTCCCAGCTCCAGCCCAGGCTGGAGATCCCCAGCGCCAGGCCGGCCATCGGCGTCGGCGCAGTCTGAAGACGTTGGGTCAGGGTCGGCATGGAGGGTCTCCTCATGATCGATGGAGACACCTTATGGCATTTTGCGCTATCGTTATATTTTAACTTTGTTTACTTGTCGTTTTGTAAAATTTAACGAACGAGGTTTGATGAAAGAGAGGAAGCAATGGCGATCACGTTCCGTCAGCTTCAAGTGTTCGTCGCGGTGGCGCGCGAGCGCACCTTGACCGCGGCGGCAGAGACGCTGTTCCTGACCAAGCCGGCGGTCAGCATCGCGCTGGCGGAACTGGAGAAGCAGTGCGGTCGCACGCTCTTCGATCGCCACCGCAACCGACTCTATCTCAACGACCAGGGGCGGCGGCTGCTGCCGATGGCGGACGAGCTGCTGGCCCGCAGCGAAGCGATCGAGCAGCTGTTCGACAACGATGCCCTGGGCGGGCATCTCCACATCGGCGCCAGTTACACGATCGGTCACCAGCTGTTGCCGGCGCTGTTGCGGGACTTCCGGGTCGAGAGCGGGCATCGTGATCAGCGGATCACCATCGCCAACAGTGCATCGATCTGCACCGCGCTGGAAGCGTTCGAGCTGGACGTCGGCATGATCGAGGGCCGCGTCGCCGGAGAGCGTTTCCACGTGCTGCCGTGGCGCCGCGACCGGATGCTGGTGGCGGCCTCCCGCGATCACCCGCTGGCAGCCCTGGGGCCGGTGGCGGTCGAGAAGCTGGCAGAGTACGCGTGGCTGCTGCGGGAACCGGGCTCCGGCACCCGGGAGCAGTTCATGCGGTTCATCGCCCCGCGGTTGCCCCAGTGGGAACTGAGCCTGGAGATCAACTCGGCGGAGGCGATCATCAACGCCGCCGCGGCCGGGCTCGGGCTGACCTGCCTTTCCGCGCTGGAGGCGCGGCACGCCTTGAGAGATGGACGTCTGGTGGAGATCGAACTGGACCTGGATATGACCCGGGAGTTCAGTCTGGTGCTGCACCGCGACAAGTATCGCAGTCCGTTGATCGAGCGATTCGTCGAGTTCTGCCGGCGACGTGACGAGGCCGATGATCCGCCTTGACCCGGAGCGGCGAGGATGGCCGTCGCCGCAGGAACGGGCGCCCCGTTGCCGTGAGCCGGGAGCGGCGGGGACGCCCGTGGAGCGGGATTGAATGGCGCGAGGGCGGGTGTCAGCCGCCGAGGAAAGAGGACATGGCCTTGTCGGTGATCATGCCGCAGGCCTTTTTACCTGCCTGCTCCTTGAGATTGGTCAGGCTGAAGGTCTGGCCATTGCCGCCCTGCAGCAGGCCGTTCAGGCCCTGTTGATAACCGGCATCCTCCTTGGCCTGACTCTGACCGCCGACCTTCTCGAGCAGGCGGCTCTTGACCTGGTCTGTCGTGCTCTCGGTATAGCCCTGCTGCTGGCAGTAGCCCAGCACTCCGGCCACATTCTGCATGCTGCCGAGATTCATCGACCCGGAGCCGAGCGAGCTGAGCAGCGAGGCGCCGCCGGTGGTGCCTGACCCCTGGCCCTGGGAGGAGTGCCCGGACATCATCTCGCCGGCGTTTTTCTTGACGCTGTCGAAGCTGAAAGCCGACGCCATGGGGGAGGCGGCGATGGACGCGGTCAACAGGGCGGCGGAGAGGAAACGAAGATTCATGAATTCATACTCCTGGCTGGAAAAGAAACCCCGTCGGGGTTTCGGTGAAACGATCCGCGAGTATCGATGATAGGGCGATGAGACGCCTTGCTGGCGCCGCTCTACGCTAGAGCAACCAGGCGCTTCTGTCCAAGCGCGGTGATGACCGTCCGCGATCCTCGAGGCGAAGAGGAAACTCCGAACCCGCATCATGGTCTAGGCTTGGAGTGTCGGAAGGAGTTCGACGTTCCCTCGAGAAAGGAGATGGCATGATTATCAACGTTGGCGAATTCAAGCGCCTGCTCGACGAATACGACGATCAGCTCGAATTGAGCTTCAGTGGCCTGGAGTATCACCGGCTCAGGCAGAAGGGCGACAAGCACCTGGAAGTCGAGTTCGAGGAGAAGATATTCCGGGACAAGACCGGGCACATCAACATTCATGGCGAAGGGCATTGAGAGCTTGCCACGGTGTCGATCCGGCAGGACGCTGCCAACTCGGCGCCGTTCGTGTCTCGCCGGGCGCCACGTTGTTGCCCCTTGAGCGTGGCGCTCGGCAGGCGTCGCGACTTCGCCGCCGAAGGCTTTTCCGTTACCGTTACGCCCATTGAGGCTAGGGAGCGGTAGGAATGGATGATTCAATCCCGACCACGCAGGTCGATGTCGCCATTGTTGGTGCGGGTCCGATCGGCCTCTGTTTCGCCAATGCGCTGTCGCGCCAGGGCGTGAGTTCGATGCTGATCGATCGCCAGCCGAGGTCGGCGATGGCGGACCCCGGCAACGACGGGCGCGAGATCGCGCTGACCCGGGCATCGCAGCAGATTCTCGATCGGCTCGGTGTCTGGTCGGGTATCGATCCCGCTGAACGGGCTCGAATGCGAGCCGCCAAGGTCTTCGACGGCCAGTCACTGTTCGCGATGGAGATCGCGCCGGGCGCCACCCGGGACGACCCGCTGGGTTGCCTGGTACCCAATCGGGTGATTCGTCGGGCTGCCTACGGCGCCCTGCAGCCGGAAGCGCCGGGAGCGGGGGATATCCTGTGGCGCGACGAACGCGAGATCGTGCGGTTCCAGGCCAACGAGGCAGCGGTCGATATCGAGCTTGGCAGTGGCGAGCGCATCCAGGCTTCGCTGCTGGTGGCAGCGGACAGCCGCTTTTCCACCACGCGGCGGGCCATGGGGATTCCGGCCCGTACCTACCAGCACGGCGAGCAGATGCTGGTCTGTCGGATGCACCACGACGAGCCTCACGACCAGACCGCCTGGGAGTGGTTCGGTTACGGTCAGACGCTGGCATTGTTGCCGGTCGATACCCACTGCTCGTCGCTGGTGCTCACCCTCTCCCCTGAAGCGATGGCGCAGCAGTTGGCACTGAGCGACGCAGCGTTCGACGCCGATATCACCCGGCGTTTCGAGGATCGGCTCGGCGCCATGCGCCGGATCGCCGAGCCGCACTGTTATCCGCTGGTCAGCGTCTATGCCGAGCGTTTCGTCGGCCACCGTCAGGCGCTGATCGGCGATGCCGCCGTCGGCATGCACCCAGTGACGGCCCATGGTTTCAATCTCGGCCTGCAGGGCCTCGCCAGGCTGGCGGAGCTGATTGGCGGGGCACGCCAGCAGGGGCGCGACATCGCCTCGCCGGCTCTGCTCAGGCGGTATCAGCGCGAACAGCGGCTGGCGACAGGCCCGCTGTTCGCGGCAACCTTGGCGATCGTCGGGCTCTATACCGATGATCGGCCACCGGCCAGGCTGTTACGCAAGGCGGTATTGAGAGCCGGCGAGACGGCCTGGCCCATTCGGCGCCTGATCGCCGGTCATTTGACCCGTTCGGCAAGTTAGCGACTGGCGGGCCAGCCCCGTCATCTCCGTTCACGCTCGACAGGAGTTCGTATGGATCTTGCAATGGTGGGCTTGGGGCGCATGGGCGCCAATATGGCGGAGCGCCTGGTACGCAACGGCCATCGCGTGGTGGGCGTCGATCCCAGCGAGGAGGCGAGGGCCAGGGCGGCGGATAAAGGCATCGAGCCGGCGGTGTCGCTGGCGGCGGCAGTCGACGCGCTGCCGTCACCCAGGATCGTCTGGCTGATGGTGCCTGCAGGCCCGCCAGTGGATAAGCTGATCGCCGAACTCGAACCGCTGCTGGCCGCCGACGACGTGATCATCGACGGCGGCAACTCGATGTACAAGGACACGCTGCGCCGCGCGGCGCAGTCGCGCACGAGTCGGCTGCACTATGTGGATGTCGGCACCAGCGGCGGCGTCTGGGGGCTCGCCGAGGGCTACAGCATGATGGTGGGCGGTGAGACCGACGTGGTCGAGTCGCTCCGGCCGCTGTTCGAAGCGCTCGCACCCGTCGCGGACAAGGGGTGGGGGCACGTCGGGCCCAGCGGCGCGGGTCACTTCACCAAGATGGTCCACAACGGCATCGAGTACGGCATGATGCAGGCCTACGCCGAGGGCTTCGCGATCATGGAGCGCAAGGATTTCGAGCTCGATCTGCATCAGATCGCCGAGATCTGGCGCTACGGCAGCGTGGTGCGCTCCTGGCTGCTCGACCTGACCGCCGATGCACTGGAAAAGAATCCATCGCTGGAGGGTATCGCGCCCTATGTCTCGGACTCCGGCGAGGGGCGCTGGACCGTGGACGAGGCGATCGAACTCGAGGTCAGCGCGCCGGTGATCACTCTCTCCCTGCTCGAACGGCTGCGCTCGCGCGAGCAGGACTCCTATGGTGACAAGCTGCTCTCCGCCATGCGCAACGAATTCGGCGGACACGAGATCAAGAAGCGCTGATCGAAGCGCCTCCGTGGCTGGCGCATCGTCGCGCCGCCACGCCTGGATCGACCTTCGTCACGCTGCCCTACCCATTCCCTTCCACTACCAGATAGTGTGTTCAGAGACGCCGGAAGACACAACTCTTCCGGCGTTTTCGGTTGGAACCACACTCGATTTTCGACCTTGACAGGGCGGGAAGCCGGCTACCATGCGGGCTCCCGAGTCATCCGAAATTATCCACAGGATGTTGACAGAAAAAGACCACATCTATGCTTGGAAAAACCGCCGGCTACCATATATAGTGTTTTTCCAGAGGCGGCGGGAGCGGTGCGAAACCGTGATTTCCTAACCGCCATAGCCTGCACCATCGGCTGTCGATGGCGTCTTTCCCTGTCAAGGATGGTTATCATGAGCATCACGATCTATAGCAAGCCGGCCTGCGTCCAGTGCAACGCCACCTACCGCGCTCTGGACAAGCAAGGAATCGACTATACCGTGGTTGATCTGACCCAAGACGCCGATGCCATGCAGCGCGTTCAGAACCTCGGCTACCGCCAGGTGCCGGTCGTGGTCGCGGGTGAAGATCACTGGGCCGGGTTCCGTCCGGACAAGATCAGCACGCTGGTCGCCTGATCCGATCGCTTCGCATCTTTCAGGCTTTGAATCTTTCCGGCTAGCGCTGGCTTCGCCCGCGCTGCCGAAACCGCGCAGGGGCGCAGGAGACCGTCATGGCTGGGCTGGTCTATTTTTCGACCAAATCAGGCAATACGCGGCGCTTCGTCGAAAAACTGGGTCTGCCGGCCAGCCGGATTCCGCTGAACCGAAGCGACCCACCCCTGCAGGTCGAGACACCCTATATTCTCGTAGTGCCGACCTATGGTGACGGTGATCCGCGCTCCGCGGTGCCCGCGCCAGTCATTCGCTTTCTGAATGACGAACATAACCGGTCCCTGATTCGCGGCGTCATCGCCGGCGGCAACACCAATTTCGGCGAGGCCTTTGGCCTGGCGGGACGGGTTGTCGCGAACAAGTGTCGGGTACCGCTTCTCTATCGTTTCGAACTGATGGGCACGGCAGAAGATGTCCATCGAGTCCTTGCAGGGGTGACCGAATTTTGGAAACGCTCAGCCTAGATACGGGTACGACCGTGCGGCCTGCCGTCAGTGCCGACCACAATGCCAAGGCGCTCGATTACCACGCGCTCAATGCCATGTTGAACCTGTATGACGCCAACGGCCGTCTGCAACTCGACAAGGACAAGGAAGCGGCGCGTCAGTATTTTCTGCAGCACGTGAACCAGAACACGGTGTTCTTCCACTCGCTGAAGGAAAAGCTCGACTACCTGGTGGAAGAGGGCTACTACGAGCAGCAGGTGCTCGACCAGTACGACTTCGGCTTCGTGACGGCACTGTTCGATCAGGCCTACGCGGCGAAATTCCGTTTCCAGAGCTTCCTGGGCGCGTTCAAGTACTACACCAGCTACACGCTCAAGACCTTCGACGGCAAGCGTTACCTCGAGCGTTTCGAGGACCGCGTCTGCATGGTGGCATTGAGCCTGGCGCGCGGCGACGAGACCCTGGCGCGACAACTGGTCGAGGAGATCATCCACGGCCGCTTCCAGCCGGCGACACCGACTTTCCTCAACTGCGGCAAGCGCCAGCGCGGCGAGCTGGTCTCCTGCTTCCTGCTGCGCATCGAGGACAACATGGAGTCGATCGGGCGCTCGATCAACTCCGCGCTGCAGCTCTCCAAGCGTGGCGGCGGGGTGGCGTTCTCGCTCTCCAACGTGCGGGAATCCGGCGCGCCGATCAAGCGCATCGAGAACCAGTCCTCCGGCATCATCCCGATCATGAAGATGCTCGAGGACGCCTTCTCCTACGCCAATCAGCTGGGCGCGCGTCAGGGTGCCGGGGCGGTCTATCTCAACGCCCACCATCCGGACATCCTGCGTTTCCTCGACACCAAGCGCGAGAACGCCGACGAGAAGATCCGCATCAAGACGCTGTCGCTCGGCATCGTGATGCCGGACATCACCTTCGAGCTGGCCAAGCGCAACGAGGAGATGTACCTGTTCTCGCCCTATGACGTGGAGCGCATCTACGGCGTGCCGTTCGGCGACATCAGCGTCACCGAGAAGTACGAGGAGATGGTCGCCGACGGTCGTATCCGCAAGAAGAAGATCAACGCCCGCGAACTGTTCCAGACTATCGCCGAGCTGCAGTTCGAGTCCGGTTATCCGTATCTGATGTTCGAGGACACGGTAAACCGTGCCAACCCGATCCACGGCCGGATCAACATGTCGAACCTCTGCTCGGAGATCCTGCAGGTCAACACGCCCACCGAGTACGACGACGATCTCGGCTATCGTCATATCGGCGAGGACATCTCCTGCAATCTGGGCTCGCTCAACATCGCCAAGACCATGGATTCGCCGGACTTCGGCACCACGGTAGAGGCGGCCATTCGCGGCCTGACCGCGGTCTCCGAGATGAGCAACATCACCTCGGTGCCGTCGATCGCCGAAGGCAACGCCAAGTCGCACGCCATCGGCCTGGGGCAGATGAACTTGCACGGCTACCTGGCCCGCGAGCACATTCTCTATGGCAGCGAAGAGGGGTTGGATTTCACCAACATCTACTTCTACACCATCGCGTTCCATGCCCTTCGGGCGTCCAATCGTATCGCCATCGAGCGCGACCAGCGCTTCGCCGGCTTCGAGCAGTCGACCTATGCCAGCGGCGAGTACTTCGACAAGTACACCGAGCAGGCGTGGGAACCGAAGACCGAGAAGGTGCGCGGTCTGTTCGAGAAGAGCGGCATCGCCATCCCGACCCAGGACGACTGGCGCGAACTCAAGGCATCGGTGATGGCCCACGGGCTGTTCAACCGCAACCTGCAGGCGATTCCGCCCACCGGCTCGATCTCGTACATCAACAATTCGACCTCGAGCATCCACCCGGTGACGGCCAAGGTCGAGATCCGCAAGGAAGGCAAGCTGGGTCGGGTCTACTATCCGGCGCCGTACCTGACCGACGAGAATCAGGCGTACTATCAGGACGCCTACGAGCTCGGCCCGGAGAAGATCATCGACACCTACGCCGAAGCGACGCAGCACGTCGACCAGGGCCTGTCGCTGACGCTGTTCTTCCGCGACACCGCGACCACGCGTGACGTCAACCGCGCGCAGATCTACGCCTGGCGCAAAGGCATCAAGACGATCTACTACATTCGTCTGCGCCAGGCCGCTCTCGAGGGAACGGAAGTCGAAGGCTGCGTTTCCTGCACGCTGTAAGCCTGAATCTGTTTGAACGCGCCGAGCCACGGGCTCGGCGCCAACCGAACGAGAACACTCTCATGGATATGCCTACTTCCGCCGCCCGTCATCTCAACCGGGTCGATGCGATCAACTGGAACCGCCTCCAGGACGACAAGGACCTGGAGGTCTGGAACCGGCTCACCGGCAACTTCTGGCTGCCGGAGAAGATTCCGCTCTCCAACGACATTCCCGCGTGGAACACCCTGACCGAGCACGAGCAGCAGCTCACCATCCGCGTCTTCACCGGCCTGACGCTGCTCGACACCATCCAGGGCACGGTCGGCGCGCCGGTGCTGATCGAGGATGCGCTCACGCCGCACGAAGAGGCGGTGTTCACCAACATCAGCTTCATGGAGTCGGTCCACGCGCGCTCCTACAGCTCGATCTTCTCGACGCTGTGCGCCACCCGCGACGTCGACGACGCCTACCGCTGGAGCGAGGAGAACCCGTTTTTGCAGAAGAAGGCGGAACTGATCCTCGAGCGCTACCGCAGTGAAGACCCGCTGATGCGCAAGATTGCCAGCGTGTTCCTGGAGTCGTTCCTGTTCTACTCCGGCTTCTACCTGCCGATGTACTGGTCCAGCCGCGCCAAGCTGACCAACACCGCCGACCTGATTCGCCTGATCATTCGCGACGAGGCGATCCACGGCTATTACATCGGCTACAAGTTCCAGCGCCAGTTGGCCCAGCTGCCGACGGAGCGTCAGGAAGAGATCAAGATCTACGCCTACGAGCTGCTCCACGAGCTCTATGACAACGAGGTCAAGTACACCGAGGCGCTCTACGACGACGTCGGCCTGACCGAAGACGTCAAGAAGTTCCTCCACTACAACGCCAACAAGGCGTTGATGAACCTGGGCTTCGAGGCGCTGTTCCCGGCCAGCGTCACCGACGTCAGCCCGGCGATCCTCGCCGCGCTCTCGCCCGGCTCCGACGAGAACCACGACTTCTTTTCCGGCTCCGGTTCTTCCTACGTGATCGGCAAGACGGTGAGTACCGAGGACGACGACTGGGCGTTCTGATCCGACGGCCTGTCTCGACAAAAGCCGCCCTGCCCAGGGCGGCTTTTTTGTGTCTGTCCGAATCTCGCCCTCGCGGTCGCGGCAGACCAGCCAATGTCGTGGGATGACCTTCCTCGCTCGCTGCACACTGTCTGCACGAAGTCGCGCGATAGTGCTTCTGCACCTGGTCTCGGTGCGCAACCGGAGTCGAAGTCATGAAATTTCACAAGTCACTCATCGCGCTGGCCGTTGCCGCTTCCACCTTGTCACCGTTGGCCATGGCCGCTCCCACCGAACAGCCCAGACCGCCTGCGCCCCACGAGGCACCCATGGCCCACGCCAACCCGCTCAAGGAGGCGGTGGTCGCCAGCTGGAACCTCGATGAGGACAAGCTGGCCCGTCTGGCCAAGGCTGACAGCGAGTTTCGCGCCGGTCTGCACCAGTTGCGCGGCGATGCCGATGGCAAGGTAGCGCCGGAGCAGCGCCATGCCGCCATCGAGTCCCTGCTCCAGCAGCAGCGCGAGCAACTCAGCGACGTGCTCAGCGATGAACAGCTGCACGCCTACCAGATGCTGGAGCGTCCGCGGCCCCCGATGATTCATCACGGCGGACCGCGCCTGGATCCCGAGCAGATGACCGCCCAGCTCGAGCAGCGCTACGCGCCGCTGTTCGCGACCTGGAATCTCGATCAGGCACAGAGCGCCAAGGTGCTCAACGCCGAGCGCACCTTCTTCGATGGCCTGCATCAGTTGAAGCGTCCCGATGTGAAGGGCGATGGCGAATCGCGGGACGCTCGCGGTGCCCAGCTCAAGCAACTGCTGGAGCAGCGTCACAGCGCGCTCTCCTCGGTCCTGGATGACGAGCAGGTCGCAGCATTCGAAGCGCTGACCAAGCCGCCGCGCGGCCCGCATGCTGGCCCGAATCACGCCCCCCAGCCGGAACACGAGGCGCCTGCGGCCGGCTGATGCCGCTATCACGTCGACACCAGCCCTTCCTCGGAAGGGCTTTTTCATGCCCGCGCCACGTGGTTGCCTGACGTCCTCGGCCACAGTTGTTAGTCTTTAGCCGAACCTGCATCGTCATCCACCCTCTGCGATCGGAAACCGACCCATGGAAGATCAATGGCTTGCCTGGGCCAAGCGGCTCTCGGCGCTGGCCGATACCGGGCTGCACTACTGTCGCGACAAGTTCGATCGCGAGCGCTATGAAGAAGTCGCCGAGATTTCGGCATCGATGATGTCAGCGTTGGGCGATATCCCCATCGGCCACGTGAACCTTGCACTGGGCGAGGGCAAGGGGCATGTCACCCCCAAGGTCGATGTGCGCGCGGCGATCATCGACGACGGCAGGATTCTGCTGGTCAGGGAGAAGATGGACGGACGCTGGACGATGCCCGGCGGCTACGCCGAGGTCGGGCTCTCGGCTGCCGAGAACACGATCAAGGAAGTGTGGGAAGAGGCTGGCGTCAAGGTCGAAGCCAAGCGGCTCTACGCCATCCGCCACAAGGCGAAGCACGCTTATCCCGCCGACGTGCTCGATTTCTACAAGCTGTTCTTTCTCTGTGAGCGGCTCGATGCTGCTCCGCTCGATCCCGGGCATGAAGTGCACGATGCCGCCTATTTCTCGCCCACGGCGCTGCCGCCACTCTCCGAGCCTAGGGTCATCGCCCGGGACATCGAGGATGCGTTCGCCTTTCATGCCCAGCCGCAGCGGTCCACGATCATCGACTAGCGAAGCCCGCCGACGAGACGCCTAGAACGCTTCCCACTCGGCGGCTTCCGACTCGCGGCGCCGGTCCGGCCGGGCGTTTGCAGGCTTGGCGCTCGCCGCCGGCAGCGGGGTGGCCTGCGGGCGTCGCGGGCTGGTCGCGGTGCGGGAGTCGAGGCGGAATACCGCAACCACCGACTGCAGTTCGTTGGCCTCTTCCTCCAGTGCCCGCGCGGCGTTGGCGGCCTGCTGCACCAGCGCGGCGTTCTGCTGGGTGACCTGATCCATCTGGGTCACCGCCTGATTGACCTGGGTGATGCCGTGGTTCTGCTCCTCCGACGCCGCGGCGATCTCGTGCATGATCTCGCTGACCCGGGTGATCGAGGTGACGATGTCGTTCATCGTGGTACCCGCCTTGTCGGCCAGGGCGGCGCCGCTCTCGACCCGCTCGGCGGAGCGCTGGATCAGGTCGCGGATCGCCTTGGCCGCATCGGCCGAACGCCTGGCCAGTGTCTGCACCTCGTTGGCGACCACGGCGAAGCCGCGGCCCTGCTCGCCGGCGCGGGCTGCCTCCACCGAGGCGTTGAGGGCGAGGATATTGGTCTGGAACGCCACCGCGTCGATGGCGTCGAGCAGCGTCACCGCCTGGCGCGAGTTCTCGCTGATCTCGTGCATCGTGCTCACCACGCCGCCGACCACCTCGCCACCGCGGTGCGCCACGCCGGTGGCCTCGTTCGCCAGCTGGCTGGCCTGGGCGGCGTTGTCGGCGTTCTGGCGAACGGTCGAGGTCAGTTGCTCCATGCTCGCGGCCGTCTCCTCCAGCGATGCCGCCTGCTGCTCGGTGCGCGAGGAGAGGTCGGTGTTGCCCTGGGCGATGCCGCTGGCGCCGTCGAGCACGTTGTCGCAGGCGTTGCGTACGTTGCCGACGGTGCGCGAGAGATGGCTCTGGGTCTGCGCCATGGCCGCGAACAGCCGCCCGATCTCATTGTTGCCGCGGCGCTCCACCGGCACCGACAGGTCGCCGGCGGCGAGCTTCTCGCAGTGCTCCACCAGGCGCTCCAGAGGACGAATCACGTTGACCGTCACTCCCCACAGCACGATCGCCACCAGGACCAGGGTCGCCACCACCGCGGCGACAATGCCGGCGTTGATCAACCCCGGCGAGACATCGGTGTTGACGGCGTAGGCGGCCAACCCCGCGACCCCCAGCACCAGGAGAGTGAATGCCACCAGTACCAGCAGCCAGCTGGTCTTCACGGTCATGTCTGCGAGACGTTTCATGCTTGGTTCACCTGCCTTCCCTTAGTATCCGAGTGCCGGGCGTCACCACGCGGGTGCCGGCCGGAACGGCGCCGATCCGCGTGGGTGCCGAGTACGTTTTATCGGCGTTTGCGCCAGCGCCTTGAGTACCCGCCGCTGCGGCAAACTGGCACACCTGGCCGGCGCCGTGGCCCGGGGGGGCGTCGCTGGCGACGTCACTTCTTATCGACAGGCAGCGGAGTACAGCAGATGAACGCACAACGGATCCTTTCCCAGCTCATGAAGCAGGCGGGTAGCGGTCAGCGCCAGAAGTCCGGCAGCAGCGGTTTCGACATCAAGTCACTGCTAGGCGGTGGTGCGTTGGGCATGCTCGTCGGCAGCAAGCGCGGGCGTAGCATGGGCGGCAAGGCGATCAAGTACGGCGCCCTGGCTGGCCTGGGCGCCCTGGCCTGGAAAGCCTGGCAGGCGCATCAGGAGCAGAAATCGGCGCCCGCCGAGGCGACGAACGCAACGGACCAGCCGCTGGAGCAGCTCTCCGGCGAGCGGCAGGAGACCCGCAGCCTGTTGATCCTGCAGGCGATGATCGCCGCTGCGCGTGCCGACGGCCATATCGATGCCCAGGAGCGGGCCGCGCTGGCCGAGCAGATCGACGCCTTGGGCGCGGATGACGAACTTCACGCCTGGGTGGAGCAGCAGATGTCCGCGCCACTGGACGCCGATGCCATCGCCCGCGATGCCGATTCACCCCAGGCGGCGCGCGAGGTCTACTTGGCCAGCGTGGCGATCGTCGACGAACAGAACCCGATGGAGCGGGCCTGGCTCGATCAACTGGCGGCAGCGCTCAAGCTCGACGGCGATCTCTGCCGTAAGCTGGAACGCCAGACCGACGAAAGCCCGGCCTAGGCCGGGTTCGTGCATTGCGCCCGGGGCCCGGACTCGGACTCGGGCGGGCGCTGGGTCAAGGTTCCGAAGAACGCGGCCAGTGACAGCAGCGCCACCAGACTGCCATAGGCGTAGGTGGTGGGTATCAGGCCCAGGTGCTGTGTCATGATCCCTCCACCCAGTGCCAGCGTGCTGGCGGATAGATAGCAAATCACGTAGAACGCTGCCATCAACGCCGACCGCTCGGTGGGCGGTGCGAGGGGCATGACGACGCGCATGGCGCCCATGAACGCGGCGCCGAAACCGATGCCGGCGATCGCCGTCCCGGCCAGCAGTATCCCTACCGCCCGTTGATGGACTCCCAGCAGCAAGCCGAACATGCCGACGATCAGGCAGGCGGTGCCGAGCAGCACTGCCAGGCGTGGCGGTCGGGCGCGCAGGACCAGCACGCTGATGCCGCCGATGAACGGGAGCAGGAAGGTGATCAGGCAGCCCACCAGCGGGTTGTGGACACCGCTGATCGTCTCCACAAGGGTGGGCCCCAGCGAGAGCGAGAAGCCCCCCAGCGCCCAGGAGGAGACGACGGCCGGGATGACCCGAAACAGTGGCCCGCGCACGGATGGCGGAATCGTCGCACGGGGACGGAGTGCCGCCAGGGCACCGGGACGCGGCGTCACGCTCTCCGGAATACGCCTGAGACAGACACCCATGACGACGAGCAGGACGATCAGTACCAGATAGACCGTTCGCATCGGCGCCGGCGCGTAGGTCACCAGCAGACCGGCGAACAGCGCGCCGATGCCCATCCCGGAAAGCGGTGCAATGCTCGCCAGGACCGGCCCGCGTGTATGGTCGCTGTCGAGCATCGCCGCGGCCAGGGCGCTGGTCACGATGCCGGTGGCCACGCCTTGCAGAATCCTTGCCGCCAGCACCCAGGCGAGCCCGTCGGCGACCACGAACAGCAGCAGCGACAGGATCTCGCCGACGATGGCGATCGCCACTACCGGTCGCCGACCGATGTAATCGGATAGCGAACCGGTGACCAGCAGCGCCAGCAGCAGCGCGAAGACGTAACTCGCGAATACCAGCGTCAGCCAGGTCGTGGAGAAGTGCCAGCTGGTCTGATAGATCCGATAGAGTGGCGTCGGTGCGCTCGAGGCCGCGAGAAACGTCACCATCAATACCGCGTAGTAGACCAGCGAACCGAGCCGGGGGGCCGGATAGCCATTGGCCGACGGGGAGGAAGATGGAGGTGACATGAGGGTGTCCATTAATGCTAAAATTTTGCGTTAGAGAGAGTTTGAACTTAGCAGACTCATAAAGCAAATATTTTGCGTTTGTGTTCTTCATCAGTGAACCGCCATGCCGATCAAAGAAGCCGTCAGACCGGGCGGGCGCAGTGCCCGGGTACAGGAAGCCGTCCATCAGGCCGTTCGCGAGCTGCAGGCGGTCAAATCGCGCGATGAATTGACGGTGCCCCAGGTCGCCGAACTGGCCGGCGTCACGCCGTCGACGATCTACCGGCGCTGGGGGAATCTGGCGGAACTGGTCGCCGACGTCTCGGTCGAGCGCATGCGCCCCGATGACGACCCCGTGGATACCGGTACCCTGGCTGGCGATCTACAGGCCTGGGGTGAGCAGTATCTCAAGGAGATGGCCTCGGTGCCCGGGCAGCGCGCCCTCAACGATGTGATGGCCAGCGCGGATAACGGCCGTCGCGAGCGCTGCTGCCGCTACAGCGAGTCGCTCATGACGACACTGCGGGAGCGCGCGCTCGCGCGCGGCGAGGCGGCAGTGCCTTCTCTGGAGCGCCTCGTCGACGGCGTGGTGGCGCCGATGACCTACCGCCTGCTGTACGATCGCGAATCGGCGACCGCCGCCAATCTCCGGCGCTGGATCGTCCGCGCGCTGGCCGTGGAAGATGTCGACTGACGTTCAGATCAGCTTGGCAGCCACCAGCAGGTCAGCCACCGACTGGAAGGTCCCGTCGGGTATCGGGTCGCCGTTGCTGGCTCGTCTGGCGATGCTGGCGGCGAGCGTGGCGTCCGCTGCCCGGGGGAGGTGGCGGGAGTTGGCACTCACCAGCAGCGCCGCGGCCTGGTCCGGTGAAGCCTTGCAGGTGACCAGCGGTACCGGCGTTTCGCCGCGCACGTAGCGAATACCGACCAGCCAGCCATCTTCGGTGCCGATCATCATCGAGGCGTGCTGCACGCCGACCTTGGCGTTCAGCTGATGCATCTCGCGCCGCCGCTTGCGGCGCTCCTGGTTCATCGTCGGGTCGCCTTCCTGATCCTTGCGTTCCCGCTTCTGCTCGGTCTTGGTCATGCGCTGGTCGCGGCGGAACAACCAGCGCTGCAGCATCACGTCGAAGCCGCCCACCAGCAGGAACGCGATCAGCGCCGTGATCACCAGCGGCTGCAGCAGATCGAGAAAAGTCCCCTGGATGCAGCCGAACCCGCAGCTCGACGACCCCATCAGCGACTGCAGGCCCAGGCCATAGACCACGATCAGGGCGACCCCCAGCGCCACCATCTTGAACAGCGACTTGAGGAATTCGACCAGCCC
Source organism: Salinicola sp. CR57 (assembly GCF_003206585.1). Taxonomy (NCBI): domain Bacteria; kingdom Pseudomonadati; phylum Pseudomonadota; class Gammaproteobacteria; order Oceanospirillales; family Halomonadaceae; genus Salinicola; species Salinicola sp. CR57. The sequence goes on along the minus strand of NZ_PZJL01000001.1, from coordinate 143,909 downwards.
GCGCATCGAGAAGATGCGCTTGAACCCCTGCACCGGGTCGACTTTCTCCGCCTTGGGCAGCACCGGTTCGGTGGCGAAGACGAAACCCTGCGACACCACGATGTTGGTCAGCACGATGATCACGAAGGTGAGTGCCACCAGTGGTACCACCGACAGCAGCAGTACCTCGCCCGCCTGCGCGACCAGCCGCGGCCACAGCGAGTCGAAGGGCTCGGTGTAGAGCCGCGCGATGGTGTCGAGCAGGCCCTGAACCCGGGCGATGATATGGCTGGCGCTGACCGCGATGTAGAGCGTGCAGGCCAGCAGCACCATGGCCGTGACCAGGTCCGCGCTCTTGGAGACCTGGCCCTTCTTGCGCGCGTCGCGCAGCTTTTTCGTCGACGGCGGTAGCGTCTTTTCCTCGGATGGCTGCTGGCTCATGGCGCGAGACGTTCACTCGCCGAGTCGTCAGGCCCCGACGGTCGAGCCCTTGTCCATCTTGGTCTCGAGATTGCTGCCATCGCCGGCGTAGTCCTCATGATCGAAATCGTCCCAGGTCGAGTCGGGAAGATGGCCCTCCCGCACGTAGAACTCGTACTCGTCACTACGGTAGTCGAGGATGCTCTCGTCGTCCGGGGCGTCGCGCTGGCCGTAGTTCCGGACATACGCTTCGAGGAACTCGTAGCGCGTCAAGCCATCCTCGGTCAGTAGACCATCCTCGTCGAGAGAGGTGAAGAGCTCCTTGAGGTCGGCTTCGTGTCCTTCCAGCGCGTTGGTGCGCTTGATGTCCTGGACGATGGAGAACGGCAGCGTCGCCAGCGTCAGGCCGGCGGAGATCCAGAACAGCGGCCCGGTGGCAGCGCGGGCGACGGCAATGCCCTTGAGCGCCGCCAGCGACGAGGCGCCACCGGCAAGGCCGAAGGCGCCCGCCGCGACGGTCACCGCACCCTGACCAATGGTGGCGCCATCGCCGGCGTCCGCGCCGCGCTTGATCATCAGCCCGCCGAGGGCGATGTCCAGCGCACCGGTGGCCGAGTTGGCGGCCCCATCCAGCACGCGCAGGAAAGAGCTGACAGAGCGGGTCGTCGTCGTGGCATCGGGCAGGGCCGGGTTCTTGGCATATCCGTTCTGGGCGCCCTCGACTACCTTCTTGGCGTCTTCATAGGAGATATCCAGCTTCTTGGCGAGTGCCTTCTGATCTCCTACCGGGGCGTCGTCGATGATCTGCTGGATATTCTCGCTGAAACGCTCCCAGGTGTGGGCATCAGGAGCGGGCGCCTTGCCCTTGACCTTGTCGTCGGCCCAGATCTGCGGCAGCGTCTTGTCCAGCCCCAGCATGGCGTTGACGTTGGTGCCCTTGACCTTGTCTCTGATGTGGCTGCCGAGGTTGACGAAGTGCTGGCTGGCGCCGAGGAAACTGATGAACTCCTTGGCCACGGCCATCCGCGCCTCGTCGCTGTCGGCCAGCTTGCTGCCACCGCCGGCGAGCTGGTAGATGCCCGAGGCGAGCGAGATCAATCCGCCGGTCGAGCCCAGCGCGCCGTTGCTGTTGAGCGTGCTGATCAGCGACAGCATGCCGCCGTTGGTCTTCTCGTTGAGCGCCTTGTAGACGCCGTTCTTCATCAGGCCGTCGATATCCGATTGGGTGATGGCGCCGTTTTTCTGGAAGCGGTCGCCCAGCTCCTGCAGCGCCTTGCCGAAATTCTTCGCCGTCTGCTGATCGTTGAGATACTCGTTGACGAACTTGTCGATCGACTCCGCCGTGCGCCTCGGAATATCCACACCGGCGCGCTTGAGCGCGGTCAGTACCATCTTGACCACATCCTGTGTGGCCGTCGCGGTGTTGGCATCATTGATCTGGTCGGGGTTGGCGATCAGGTCGTCGAGATCGGTGATCATCGAGTCGAGCTGCAGGCTCTGGGCGAACTCGGCTGCCTTGTCGCTCTCTTCCGTTGCCGGGAACAGCGCCGAAAGCGCATTGTAGGTTCGCGAGATATCCTGTTCGGCGAGTTCCCCTTGACCGCTCTCGCGCAGGTCGTTGATGTAGTCGATGTACTCCTCGCTGAAGGCGGTCTCCTCCAGTCGCGAGGCGATCGCGTCCTTGTCGGCGACCTTGTCGATCGCGCCTTCCTGGGCCTTCAGGTAATCCTTCTGCACGGTCTCGGAAGCGAACAGTTCGCCTAGACTGGCATCGAGCTTCTCGCCATCGATGATCGACGACAGATCATCGCCGGTGACGTGATCGAGGCTCAGCCCCTCCGAGATATCGAGGCCGACCAGGTCCAGGCCGTTGTCGAGCGCACCCTGGGCGCGCAGGGCTCGGTAGAACTGGGCGCGCTCGTCGTTCTTGTCGATGCTGCCGTCCTCGATCCCCGTCTTCCACTCTTCGATCAGGTTCTGCCAGGTCAGTTCGCTGACGGTCAGCTTGCGTGAACTGTCGTCCGGGTCGCTCTCGCTGGTCTCCATCGACTGGATGTCGACATCGCTGAAGGCCGGCAGGTCGTGATCGCGCCGCGCCGTGTCCAGCTCCGCGTTGTCGGACAGGCGCTGGGCGTTGGTCTCGCCGCCGTGCCGCGACCAGTAACCGTCGAAGACATTCTGGACCGCCTTGCCATCGTCTCCGGCCGCGTGCCGGATCCGCTCGCGCAGGTCGTCGTTGACCTGGGTGGTGGCCTCCTCGCGGGAGGCACCGTCGCTCACCTTGCTGTCGATCAGGTTCTGGTAGAGCTGTGACAGCGTCTCCGAGCTTTCGATATGCAGAATCTGGCGCGAGTCGGTCAGGGTACTGCCCGCCAGGCCTGAAGAGAGCGCGTTGAGGTTGTCCTCGTAGTCCGGGTTGTCGGTCTCGGTGTGGTTGGCGAGGAAGTCGTCGTAGGCTGCGTAGCCGGCATCGATGGCGGCGTCCTTGCCGCCATGACGCTCCCAGTAACCGTTGAGCACGTCGAGTCCGTCGTCGCTGTCCTTGTCGGCATCGGTCAAGGCGTTGCCAGTGCGCGCGAAGAGGTCTTCCCTGGCGTCGTCGATGGCCGCCTGGAGATCCGGGGCATCGCCGCGCTCACGCTGCTGGTCGAGTTGATACTCCACCAGCTGGCGGAACTGGCTGGCGGCCTCTCCGGTCAGCGGTCTTACCGTGCGGTCGTCGATATCGATGCCTTCGGCCATGTCGGAGGAGAGCGAATTCAGCGTGTCGTCGTAGGCGATGTCGCCCTCGTCGCGATTGGCCAGATAGCTCTCCTGGGCCAGCTTCTCGGTATCGGCTTCGCCACCGTGACGCTGGAAATAGCCGTCGAAGACATTGGCGACGTCACCACCGCCGACGCTATCGATGCGCTCGCGCAGATCGTCGTTGACGTGATCCATCGCTTCCTGAGTATCGTCGCCCTGATCGATCCGGTTCTGGATCAGATTCTTGTAGAGTTGGGAGAGCGTGTCCGATGCGTCGAGATGCAGGATCTTGCGCTGGTCGGTCAGCGTGCCGCCGGCCATCCCCAGGGCCAGCGCATTGAGGTTGTCTTCGTAATCGGGGTTGTCGGTCAGCGTGGTATCGGCCAGGAAGTCGCCGTAGGCGTCATAACCCGCGTCGGTCGCGGCCTCTTCGCCGCCGTGGCGCTTCCAGTAGCCTTCGAAGACATCCAGGCCCTTGTCGGCGTTGCGGTCGGCGTTGTCGAGGGCATGCCCGATGCGGTCGAACAGCGCTTTCCTGGCGTTGTCGATCGCCTTGGCCAGGTCGGGGCGCTTGCCGTCGGCGCGCTGGGCGTTGAGCTCGGCGGTGACCAGCTTCTCGAACTTGTCCGCGGCGCCCCCCGTCAGACTGGAAACCCGGCGCTTGTCGATGTCGATGCCGTCCGCCATGTCCACCGCCAGCGAATTCAGCGTGTCCTCGTAAGCCTGGCTGCCGGGTTCGAGATCTTCTTTTTCCGCGCCCCCCTCCTTGGCCATTTTCTGCGCCAGCTTGAGCAAGGAGGTGAAGACCTGAGTGGGGGCGGACGAAACCGGATCTTTGTCGAGGGTGACATCATCGTTGACGCGCATCGGCTTGTTCTCTCTGAGAGGAGGTTGGCTCGAGGACGCCGACGTTCGATCCATGAACAGGACGGGACGGCATCGCGGGAAGACGCCTCCAGTATTCCGGCGCCGGATGACGCCCCGATGGCAGCGGTGAAACGCTGGGTAACGGACTGTATGGCTTTGGTGGGGTGGACGGCGGCTATCGCATCGCGCCGAGAATGGCTTCGAGACGCGCCATGTTGAGCGCGACGATATCGAGCTTGTCGATCATCAGCGGGATCAGGAAGACCACGTAGATCAACATCAGGAACGCGAACAGCAAGTTCTTGATCGGTAGCGACAGATCGAAGGCGTGAAGGTTGGGTGCCATCCTGGCAACGTAGGCCAGCATCAGGTCGGCGATCAGCAGCGCGATCACCAGTGGGGCGATCATCAGCACGCCGATCTGCATCACCTGGTCGAGCAGGCCGAGCAGCGACATCGCCGAGGTCTGCGACAGCAGCGGCACGAAGTCCACCGCCGGCCACAGCGCATAGCTGCGATAGAAGCCGTCGAGCAGCAGCATGAAGCCGCCGGTGATGAAGAACAGTGCCAGCAGCGTGATCGTCAGCAGCGTCGAGGTGACGCCGGTTTCGGTCGCGCCCATCGGATCGACGATCTGCGCCATGGTCGAGCCGCGCTGCAGGTCGATCAGCTCGCCGGCCACCTCGGCTGCCCAGAACGGCACGCCGAAGACCAGGCCGATGGCGACGCCGATCAGCAACTCCTTGATCACCATGCCGGCGACGCTGAAGGTCGACAGGGTCTCCGCGTTCACCATCGCGTCGAACAGCGGCACGATCAGCGGCAGCGAGATCGTCACTGCCACGGCGGAGCGGATCATGCCGGTCAGCCCCAGGCGATTGAAGGCCGGCGTCACCAGCACCATGCCCAGAGCCCGGGCCACGCCGACAGCCGCCGCCGCGATCAGCGGATAGGCAAAGTCGGTGAGGAACTGGGCAAAATCGTCGTAGTTCATCGGTCTCTTGGATTTCTCAAGAAGGAAGCGCAGCCGGTCAGGTCGCGTTTCCTCAGCGCGACCAGGCGGCGAAATTGTCCAGCACCTGATCGGTGAGGTTGACGATCTGCCCGGCCAGCAGCGGCCCCGAGAGAATCAGCACCAGCAGCACCGCGACCAGCTTGACCGCCTGCGGCAGCGTCTGGTCCTGGATCTGGGTCAGCGCCTGCAGCAGACCGACGCCGAAGCCGACGGCGATCGCCACCAGCAGCGCCGGCGCCGACACCAGCAGCACCGTCCACAGGGCGTTCTTCATCAGCGAGAGAAAGATGTCGTCGGTCATCCTAGCCGCCTCCGTAACTCAGGATCAGTCCGTGCATCAGCCGCGACCAGCCGTCCACCGCCACGAACAGGAAAATCTTCAGCGGAATCGAGATCAGGGTGGGTGAAACCATCATCATGCCCATCGCCATCAGCACGTTGGAGACGATCAGGTCGATGATCAGAAACGGGATATAGAGCAGAAAGCCGATCTCGAAGGCGCGGGTCAGTTCGGAACTGACGAAGGCGGGAATCAGCACGATCAGGTCATCGCTCTTGAGGTCCTCGCGGGCTTCGTCGGACCACAGCGTGCGGGTGGCATCGATGAAGAACGCCCGCTCGTGTTCACTGGCGTAGCGCGACAGATACGCCTGCAGCGGCCCGCGCAGGGCCTCGCCGGTCTGCTTGATCTCCTCGACGCTGGCCAGACCCGCCGAGCGCTGCTCGAACTCATGGGCCATCTCGCCGATCAACGGCGTGGTGATATAGACCGTCAGGATCAGCGCGATGCCGTAGAGCACCAGGTTGGGGGGCGTCTGCTGCACACCGAGGGCGTTGCGGATCAGGAACAGCACCACCGAGATCTTGAGAAAGCCGGTCATCGTCACCACCGCCAGCGGCACCAGGCCGATGGTGGCGACCACGATGATGATCGCGATCAGGTTGGGCTGAAACTCAGTCATCTCCGGCGCGCCCGTCGTCGAGCGCGAGCCTCTCGACCTGCACCCCGATCGCGTCACCGATGGCGACCAGGCGTCCACGTCCCATCCGCCGGCCGTTGACGACCAGGTCGACCGCCCGCTCGGGATGCCGATCCAGCGGGAGCACGCTACCCTCGCCGAGTTGGCGCAGTTCGCCGAGCGAGAGCTCCAGCCGACCCAGTTCGCAGGTCAACTGCACCGGGAGGTCATCCAGGTTCCGGTCGACCGAATCTAGAGGGCTCGGGTGCGAACTATCCACGTCCGGTACTTCCGGCGTCGGTGCCGAACTCTCCTGGGCCGTTCCGGATCGCTCGGGGGATGTTGATTTATCCACAGGGGGTTCGCTCATGGCACTCTCTTTATAAGGACGGTTCTGGGCTTCACAAGGACGGTTCGGGGCGTCACAAGGGGAACTCGGAGCTCGATCGAGGGAGCTCGCGGCGAGCGGCCCGTCGGCACGCAGTCCGGTGTCGCCGAGGCGAGCCCGGCAGCCGAAACGGTCGGCGAGATTCAGCCGGACGCCGTCGGCCGTTGCGTCGTCGAGCATGACCACGTCGCCGGCGCGCAGGCTGCGCCATTGGCCCAGCGTCAGGGTCTGGGCGCCGCTCTCGACTCGCAGGGTGGCAGTGACGCCGTCGGCCGGAACGCGTTGCGCCGGAAAGGCGCTGTCGAGCGTCGGCAGCAGTCGCTCGGCGGTGGCCACCGGCAGGTCGAGGGCGAGCGGGTGCGATTCGCCATCGAGCTCGAAAGCGATGCAGATACGTGCGGGGCTCTCCATGGTTGCCGACATCGTAGGCCGCAGCTGGATGTCGATGCCCAGCCGGTGCTCCAGCGGCTCCAGCCACTCCAGCCAGACCACCTCCAGCCACATGGCGGCCAGTTCGCGATCGACCTCGCGCAGGTCTCGCCGGCGGTCGGGATGCTGACCGAGCCGGTCCAGCGCCGCTGCGCTGCCGGACAGCGTCAGGGGCTCCCCGCCGAGATCGAGGGTGATCGACCAGGCCGACTCGATGGCGGTGTCCTCGGGCAGCAAGCGCAGCGTGGCCTTGCGGTCGTGCCAGTCGAATTCGAGCGGCCGGCGGGCAACGTGCAGCGCGTTGTGTAGCGCCAGACGGTCGGCTGCCATCGCTGGCAGCGATGCCAGCGACAACGGTGTCGCCCGGCCCGGCGCGGTCCCCCGGGGCGCCACGTCGGCCGTGATCGTTGGGGCCGGGTCCGAAGCTCGGCGTGGCGTCGTGGACAGTTGGGTCACCTCAGCGCTCCCTGCGGCGGTCGCATCTCTTCCATCTCCAGCTCCGCCAGCCGCTCGGCGTCGACCGCCAGCGCGCGGGAACGATCGGCCTGCAGGCGGTCCAGGGCCTGCTCGGCGCGCCGACATCTCGCCCATTCGGTGGCCCGCTCGTCGCGCTCGGCATCGGCGGTCCGGCGCTCCCGCGCCAGCGTTCGCCGCTGCTGGAGCAGCGATTCCTGTCGTCCGGCATCGTCGGCCAGCGTCTGCTGCCACGCCGCCATGGCCTCGGCGCCCATCGGCTGCTGCGCGCTGTCGTCGAAGAGCGCCTGCTCGCGACGTCTGGAAGCGCGCTGGTGCTGGTCGAGAGTGACCTCCAGGGCCTGATGCCGGGCATCCAGTTCGCGACAGCGGCGCTGGCTTGTCGTCAGCGCCTCCTCGGCTCTGCGGGTACGATGACGCCGCAGCTGGATCAGGCGCTCGAGTGGGTGCAACGAGGTCATCGGGCGATCTCCTTCAGCCGTTTCAGCGTCTCCGCGAAATCGCTGCGATCGTCCCGGGACTGGCGCAGGAAGGTCTCGATCTCGGCGTGCTTGCGTATCGCTTCGTCGGTGGCGGCGTCGCTGCCCTCGCGATACTCGCCCACCTGGAGCAGCAGCTCGACGTCCCGATAGCGCGCCATCAGCTCGCGGACCTTGGCTGCGTCGCGGCGATGCTCGTCGTCGGCGACGTTCTCCATCAGCCGGCTGCGACTGGCCAGCACATCGATCGCCGGAAAATGGTCACGCCGGGCGAGCTCGGCGCTCAATACGATGTGTCCGTCGAGGATGGCGCGGGTCTCCTCCGCCACCGGGTCCAGGGTGCCGTCTCCCTCGGTCAGCACCGTGTAGATGGCGGTGATGGTGCCGCTGGCGGCATCGCCCGGGCCGGCGCGTTCTAGCAGCCGGGGCAGGGCGGCGAACAGCGATGGCGGGTAACCGCGTCGGGTCGGCGGTTCGCCCGCGGCCAGGCCGATCTCGCGCTGGGCACGGGCAAATCGGGTGAGGCTGTCGACCAGCAGCAGCACGTCCCGGCCCTGGTCGCGGAAATACTCCGCCACGCCGGTGGCGACCAGCGCCGCGCGGGCGCGCTCGATGGCGGGGCGGTCCGAGGTGGAGACGACACAGACGGTGCGGCGGCGCGCTTCGGCGTCCAGCTGCACGTCGAGCAGTTCGCGCACCTCGCGGCCGCGCTCGCCGACCAGGCCGAGCACCACTACCTCGGCGCTGCTGCCCTTGACGATGGCCGAGAGCAGTGAGGATTTGCCCACGCCGGGTTCGCCGAACAGGCCGACACGCTGGCCTCTCGCCACGGTGTTGAGCGCATCGATGGCGCGCACGCCGAGCGCCAGCGGCTGTTCGATCAGCTGGCGGCGCAGCGGCGCGGGCGGCTCGGCGTGTACGGGATATTCGCGCAGCGGGGCAGTCGGATTCGAGGCGTCGCCGGGCGGCGTCGCCGCAGCGTCCAGCCACTCTCCCAGCGGACTGATGACCCGGCCCAACAGCGCTTCGCCGACCGCCACGCCCTGAGCGCGCCCGGTGGCGATCACTTCGCTGCGCGTGGAGAGTCCGTGAAGTTCGCCGATGGGCGAGAGGATTGCGTCCTCTTCCTCGAAACCGATCACTTCGGCGGCGACGCGACGTCCGCTGACCGGGTCGCGCAGATAGCAGAGTTCGCCGATGCTGACGCCCTCGATGCTGGCGTGAATCAGCAGGCCGCGGATGCGGCGCACCCGGCCGTTGACCCGGCGCGTCTCCGTCCGGGCCAGGCGTTGGCCGAGCCTCGGCAGCAGCGCGTCGAGCGCGACCGTGGCCCGGTCCGGGGCAGGTCGGCTCATGCCGGCTCCTGGTCGTCCACCGGGGCGTCGAGCAGCGCCTGGCGGAGAACGTCGAGTTGCGAATCCACACCGATGTCCATCACCGCGACCGGGGTCACCAGCAGGCACTGTTCCAGCCCCAGTTGGGGATCGGCTTCGACCTCGTAGTCTTGCGTGACGGCTGGATCTGCCGAGAGCAGCGTCGCCACTCGCGCCTCCAGCGATGGGGCCACGCGGATGCGGATCCGGTGCTCCTGCCGCCACTCGCGCAGCGCCTGGCGAACGCAGCGGGCGACCAGCTCGGCCTCGTCGAACTCGCCGAGCAGACGCCGGACCAGGTCCAGTGCAAGCTCTGCCAGCGCCGGTTCGAGACGCTCCAGATAGCGAGCCACATCATCCCGGGTGGTCGCCAGCAGCCGGGCGGCCTGGATCTCGCCTGCGCGGCGCCCGGCCTCGAAGCCCTCGGCGTGAGCCTCGTCACGGGCGTCACGAAGCGCCCGATCCTGATCGGCCGCTTGTCGGCGCGCCCGCTCCAGAAAGGCGTAGCCATCGATCCAGGCCTCGGCTTCCTCGGCACGCAGAATCACCTTGCCGGGGCGGGGAGGCAGTGAGTTCATGACCGCTCACCTCCTCGATCCGGCGCTGCTGGCCCAGCGGGCTGAGGCTGATTCTGGGCGGCAGCCGCCGTTTCGGCGGCAAGTCGCTCGGCGGCGGCCAGGCGTGCGATCTCCATGGCGCCGTCGTTCGCCTCGGCGTCGTCGCGCGCCAGCCTGCCATACCAGCCCAATTGCAACCAGGCGCGCAGCGCGGCGGGCTGGGCGTCGGCCCAGGCCAGCAGACAGCGTCTGCCATTCCGCTCGACCTCCGCCTCGAAGACGTCGAGATCGCGCACCTCGCTCTCCTCGGTCTGGCCATGCTCCCGCTTGGCCAGTGCCAAGGCGTAGAGCTCGGCACCGAAGCGCTGTCTGACGGCCGCGACCCGGGGCGCCCGGATCTCGCGGACCAGGGCTCCGGCATGGAAGATGATGCCCGCCGCGCGGGCGCAGTGTGTCAGCGACTCACCGTCGAGCAGGCAAAGCGTCTGGTCGATAGGATCTCTCGGCGGCAGTTCGGCCTGGGCGGGGAGGTGGTGGCGGCGCCGGAGCCGTTCGACCAGTCGATGCTGGAACCGCGGCTGGCGGCACCAGCGGTGCAGCGTCTCGTCGCTGGCGATGCCGTCCAGGGTGCCGGTCCAGTGGGCCGGATCGATTCGCACCGGCAGCTCGGGGGATGGCGCTGCCGTCATGACGGGGTCGCCAGGTCGTAGGGGCGTTGGCGGCGCTGGCGCCAGACCAGCCAGCCGACCGCGATGCCGAGGGCGAGAATCGCCACGCTCAGCAGCCCGAACAGCCAGCCGGCACGCGCCACGCTGGTGGCCGGCATCGCGATGCCGAGAAACGAGCTCATGGCCGGCTGAGGGGCCGAGCGTGTCTCCTCGGGCAGGGACGAGACCACCGGCACCACCGAGACCTTGTCGTAGGAGAGGCCGGCGATACCGTTGGCCACCAGGGTCTTGATCTGCGGGATCAGCGGGGCGATCTCCAGCGAAGGAATGTAGCGCACGAAAACCGAGGCCGAGGAGGGCGTGCTGTTCTGCTGCAGCAGGTCGTTGTCAGGCAGCACCACGTGGACCCGCGCCGACAGCACACCGTCGATCTGGGATACCGTGTGGGAGAGTTCCTGGCTCAGCGCGTAGATCATCTGGGCGCGCTCCTGGACCGGTGACGACACCAGGCCGTTACCCTGGAAGACCTCGCCGAGATTGGCGAACTTGCGTTCCGGCAGACCGGCGCGATCGAGCACGTCGACCGCTTCGGCAAAGCGGCTCTCGTCGACGGTGACGCGCATCCGGCCCTCATCCTCGGCATGGCGACTGGCGGGGATGCCGTTGCGTGCCAGGGTCGCCACGATGACATTGGCCTCGCGCTCGTCGAGCTGGGTATAGAGGTCGGTGTCGCAGGCCTGCAGCAGCAGGGCCATCAACAGCAGCGCAAGCCAGTGCAGCGGGCGCCGGTAGCGGTTCGGAAATGGCCGCGAAGGGCTGAAGCGTCGATCGAGAGGCGCCAAGTGTCATTGACCTTTCAGTAGGGTATTGGCCGAGCCCGATACCTGAGTGGCACCTCGCACCACCATGGTGGTCTCGATGGAGTGGTCGAAGACCTGGCTCAGCGAGTCGACGACTTTCGCCATCTTGTCGTCGCCGATGGCGGTGGGCCTGTCGCCCGCATCCGGCGCCGGCGAGACTTCCTGGGTGGTCACCTTGGCGAAGCGATCGGGAGCCTGGGCATCGGGAACCTTGGCCTGCTGCGCGAAGCTGTTGACCCGGTCGACGAAGCCGTCGAGATTGTTGATCAGGTTCGAGCCCAGCTCGCCGGGGCTCGCACCAGGGGGCGCGGCGCCGGCCTGGCCGGCCATGTGCTCGAACAGGTTCTGCGATGCCAGCGTCTTGGCGCTCGTCTCCGATGGGGTCGGCGCGGGTGTCGTCATCGGCACCCCCGCCCCCGGTGGTGTCACGGGAGTCATCATTCACCTCGTGTTCGGGCCCATGGCGGGCCGGTGTCGATTCCAACGACGGCGACCGGCCATCGCGACGTGTCGCCAACCGGTCGTCGTCCCTCGTCACCTCGCGGGATTCGGGCTTGGAGGCCTGGCTACTCTTCGCCGCCCGACATGGCTTCGCTGAGCATCTCCTTCATCATCGGCATCAGGATCAACTGCCCACCGACCTGGACCATGCCCTCGGACATCGCTTCCTGGAACTTGGCGTTGTCGACGGCGTCGTCGAAGGCCTGGGAGTCGGGGGTGGATTCACCAGTCGCGCTGGCATTGCCTACGGCATCGATAGCCATGTGTCGTCTCCTTCGGTTTGGCATTGACCGATCGGCGTCGAGCCGTCGGTGAGTCGTCGTACCGTTCTTCGAGAGAGCGCGTTCGGGAACGGTCATTGATGAGCATCGCCGTGTAATGACGGCCCGCTCGTTCCTGCCTCGTTGTCCTGCCTGCCGCAGGCGACTACTGCGCTACGGCCGGTTGCGCCACGCTACCCCGGAAGACCCTGACCTCACCGGGTGCCGAGGGCGCCGGCGTCCGCCTCGAATCCTCCACCCGCTGCGCCACCTCCGTCAGCCAGGCGGGCGGGCCCATCGCCTCAAGGCGGTGGCGGCCGTCCTGGAAATCGGCACTCAATGGCGAGCCGATCCTCGTCGCTTCAATTTCGGCGCTCAAGCGCGACACGTCGACCCCGTCGAGATCGAAGCTTCGACGACCCAACTCCTCGCGTGCGGCGACGTGGAGCACATAGCCATCGAAGAACCACGCCAGTCCGTTCGCCCGGCAGACCTGCTCCAGAAAGGCCTGGGCGGTCTCGGCGTGGATATCGCCGCGGACCTCACCTTTCACCGCGCTGCTGACCTCGACCGGCAGCGACAGGTTGCGCCCGAACTCCTGCAGCACGTCGCGGACTTTCTGATCGATCACCACGTAGCGGTAGCTTCGGCCTGCCCAGGGGGCGTCGGCTGCGAAGGCACCGTTGCCCGCCAACCCGAGCATCAGGGCGATGACGGCCAAGGATCGCCACCTGGCTCCCCGGCGGCGAAGGCCCATGAGGGCCACCGCCGCGGACGCTCCGATAACCCTAGCAAGATCGCGATGACGGTTTGGTGGCCGGTTGTATGTCTTTTTGTGGCTTTCGCTTGCCCTGTGTAAACGACTGTCACCATTCATTGACATGCCACGCTGCCCCAAGCTGCCGGTTCTCCGGTACGCTGTTCCTCCACTCCCCGAGCCTCTGGACTGATTCACGGATGAAGTCATCTTCTGCGGTTTCTCGAATGGTCTCGACCCGCGCGGCGACGGTCCGCCGCAAGGGTGTGACATGGGCGGCGGTCGTCGCCGTCGGATTCGCCCTCTCCGCGTGCGCGGCGACGCCGTCCGATACCCGGGAGGGCCGGCTGCTCAAGCTGGCCGACGATGTCGACCAGCGTGGCGACCACGCCACGGCGGCGGCCATGTACGAACGTGCGCTGGAGCAGGGGGAACCGTCCGCCGAGCTGCTGATTCGCCTGGGCAATGCGCGCCTGGCCGCCGGAGAGCCCGAGGCCGCGGCCCAAGCCTTTCGGCAGGCACTGGCCGATGATCTCGAGCTGGCCCCGGCGCTGCTGGGCCTGGGCACGGCCCAGCTGCGGTTGGGCGAGCCCCAAGGGGCGCTGCGCAGCCTGTCGCGGGCCGCCCCCGAGCTCGACAGCGTGGCTGCCTGGAGCCGTCTGGGCGCCGCGCAGGCGCTGGCGGGGCATCCCGATCGGTCGGTCGAGGCCTTTGTCAGGGCCGCGCGGCTCGAACCGCGGGATCTCGACGTCCAGGCCAATCTGGCGCTGGCCGAGTCCCTGGCCGGCGACGACGCCAAGGCCATCGCCGGTATGCGACGGGTCGTCGACTCTCCCCTGGCCGAAGCGCGCCATTACCGCAACCTCATTCTGGTACTGGTACTGGGCGGGCAGCGCGAAGAAGCCCGTCGTGTCGAGATCCCCGACCTGCCGGCGTCGCGGCGCGAGTCGTTGATCGCCAGCGCCGAGCGCATTGCCGCGCTGCCCAGCGCTGCCGCGCGCGCCCAGGCCCTCGGCATGGCCCAGGCTTCCGCCGCGCGCGAGTGAACTCGCGCCGGCGCCCACCGGCCCGTCACAGGCCATCGGTCGTCGCGGTGTCGCCCATGGCACTGCGCGCCTCGCCTTCCAGCATCGCACGCCGCTCGTTGGCGCGGCCGCGATCGTCGAGCCGCTCGCGGGCGGCGTTGGCGATGGGGCCCGCCATTGGCGGCCCCATCTCCCGCCCGCGGATCAGGTCCTGGGGATTGGCCACCATCAGCTGGAGATTCAGATCGTTGGCGCAACCCGGGGGGAGCGTCACCAGACCCTCGGCGTCCGGTTCCGTCTGGCACAGGTTGGGCAGGGTCGCCATCCGCCCGCCCGGTGCGGCTTCGTCGATCCCCGTAGCGGCCAGTGCCACCTGGCGGTAGCCGCTGGTCCAGCTCATCGGCCCCATCGACGACTGGCAGCCGGCCAGTAGCGTCAGCATCAGCAGCGGGGCGAAATGGCGGATCGCGCGCGTCGTGGCGAGCGGGTTGGGTGACATCACGGCGGTCTCCTCGCTCATCGCAGATAGAACCCGAAAGGATCGTCGACGCCCGCCGACCTGGCGTGCTGTGCCGGATCGTCGCCAAGCCGGGTGCCGCGGCTGATCTGGGCCTGGTCCAGTGGCGTTCTCGGCGTCGGGGACGAGGAGGGGCGGACCAGGTAGGGGGTGATCAGGATCACCAGCTCGGTCTCGTTGCGCTGGAAACGGCGCGACCGGAACAGTTGGCCCAGGATCGGAATGTCGCCCAGCACCGGGATGCGCTCGATCTCGTTGGAGGCCTGGCGCTGGAACAGCCCGGCAATGGCGAAGGTCTGGCCGCTACCCACTTCGACCACGGTGTCGGCGCGTCGCACCTGCAGCGACGGCACGTCGTAACCGGCGATCTGAACGTTGTCGCTGGAGAGACTGCTGACCTCGGGGCGCACCTCCATCGAGATGCGGCCGTTGGGCAGCAGGGTCGGGGTGCTCAGCAGGGAGACCCCGAACTGCTTGTAGTCGATCCCCACCAGGTCGCTGTTGACCGGTACGGGAATCGGAATCTCGCCGCCGGCGAGGAAGCTGGCGGTCTGACCCGAGACCGTGGTGATGTTGGGTTCGGCGAGTATCTGCAACAGGTTGTTCTGCTGCAGCGCCTGGAGCAGGCCGTCGACGCCCTCGCTGCCCGGGGAACTGGCGATATTGCTGGTCAGCACGCCGAACGAGAACGAGCCGTTGTTGATCAGCGCATTCCAGCTGACGCCGTAGCTGAGCAGTTCGTCGCGGGCGACCTCGGCAAAGCGCACCCGGATATTGATCTGGTTGGCGCCGTCGTAGCTCGAGCGATTGAGACCGCCATCGGCGGGCGCCTCGGCATCGAGGGTCGACTGCGTGGCCATGGCGCTCTCCACCGTCGCGTTGCGGCCCTCGGCCACCAACTGGTTGCCGGCCATGTGCAGCCTGACCTGGCTGTCGCCGTCGATGCCGCGAAGCGCCTGGCTCGCCCTGGCGTCACCGTCGCGGACCTGCAGCCGCAGCGAGGCCTGGCTCTCGTCGTCGGCGCCGAGGGCGATCAGGTTGGTATCGCCGGCCTGCTTGCCGAACAGGTAGATCACCCCGGGGGAGACCACCTGCACATCGGCGATGGCGGGGTTGGCCACGAATACCGAGGCGACCTGTCGGTCGAAGCGCAGAATGCGCCCCTGGCCAGTCTCCAGCGCCAGTGTCTCGCCGGCGCTGTCGACGGCGACATCGGCATGCGCGAACGGCACGGTCAGCAGCAGCGCCATCACCAGCTGGAGTGCCAGGTAGAAGGGGGCGAGCAGAGAGGCGTGGCTAGCGCCCCTCATGAAGTGGCCTGCCACTGTGCCACGAGCGTTGTCCATTGCTGTTGTCATCGGATCCCTTGTCGCAAAGTCCCGCTGGCCGCGGGGTCTCTACTCATACCTTGGAAATCTTTTATTGTCATCATGTTACGACTTGGTCTGCGCCTCGGTCTCGCGTCGCGGTGCGGGCTTCGGCAGGCGCACCTGGGCGATCGCCTGCAGGCTGAATTCCGGTGCGACCTCCGGCCAGGCCAGGACGGCCATGTCGATCTCCTGCTGTTTGAGCCACTGCTGCAGTGACGCGCGCACGTCCCCGGCGATCACGATCACCGGTCGCAGGTCGGTATCCAGCGCGTCCAGCTGTTGCTGGAACCAGCCATTGAGGGCCCGGGAGAGAGGGGCTGGCAGCCCGATGCGCAGGGACTGGGCCTCGGCGTGGCGCTGGGCGGCCCTTAGCGCTTCCTCCAGCGGTCGGGTGGCGACCCAGGCCGGCAGGACCCGGTCGCTGCGGGCATGGCGATGACAGATCTGGCGTGCCATGGCGACGCGAATGCGGTCGGCTAGCCGCGCGCTGCTGGACTCCTGCGGCCCCCAGGTCACCATCGCCTCGAGAATGGTGCGCATGGCGCGGACCGGTACCCCCTCGCTGACCAGACGACGCAGGATTTCCGCCATCTTCTGCAGCGAGACGACGCGAACCGCCTCGGTGACCAGCTCGGCATAATCCGCTTCCATCCGCGACAGCAGCGAACGGGCTTCCTGAATGCCGACGAAATCACCGGCGTAGCGCGTCAGCGTGCGTTCCAGGCAGCGCTCCAGTACCTGGTCCGGCGTGCGATAGCGCATTCCCGCCTCGTCGAGCGTGCTGCTCGCCGAGTCCGGCAGCCATTGCCAGTGGCCACGGCCGACCAGTGCGGGCTGTGTCTGTGCGGAGAGTTCGAGTAGCGCCAGCGTGTCGGCGTCGTCGTCCAGCAGCACGCTGGCGGCCGGCAGTTCGCCGTTGAGCACGGGGACTTCGTCCAGCTCGATAGCGAAGCGCTGCGCGCCGAGGGCCGGTTCGAGACGCAGCCCGACGCTAGGAACGGCGATCCCCAGGTCGCGCTCGACGCGCTCCCGGACCGCCTGGATGCCCTCTCGCAGCAGGTCCAGCGACAGGGAGTCCGCGAGGGTCGCGCTCAGGCACAGCATGACGCGATGCTGGCCCGGATCGTCGGCGGCCAGGCGACCGGGTGCAGCGGCCTCGGCGGGGGCGTCGTCCTGGCGCGGCGAAGACTCGCCAGCGCTCGGCGTGGTCTCGGCATCGGCCGTTTCCGCTTCGGTCTGTTCACGCAGGTGGCGCCGGCGCAGCAGGAAGGCGGCGCTACCCAGCAGCGCCGAGATCGCCAGGAACACGCCGGTGGCGAAGCCCGGGATGAAGGCCGCGCAGAACAGCACGGCGGCGGTCAGGCCCAGCGCCTTGGCGTTGCTGCCGAGCTGGCCGACGATCTCGCTGCCCAGGTCGCTGGCGTTGTCGGAACTGACCCGGGTGACCACGGTGCCGGCGCCGATGGAGATCAGAAGCGCCGGGATCTGGGCGATCAGGCCGTCGCCGACGGTGAGCAGGGAGTAGGTCTCGACGGCTTCGCCGAACGGCATGCCGTGCTCGAGCATCCCGATCAGCAGGCCGCCGATCAGGTTGACGAACAGGATCACCAGCCCGGCAATGGCGTCGCCCTTGACGAATTTCATGGCGCCATCCATGGCCCCGTAGAGCTGGCTCTCGCTCTCCAGCAGCGAACGCCGGCGGCGAGCCTCGACGTGATCGATATCGCCGTTGCGCATCTCGTTGTCGATGCTCATCTGCTTGCCGGGCATGGCGTCGAGCGTGAAACGCGCCGCGACTTCGGCGACCCGCTCCGAGCCCTTGGTGATCACCAGGAACTGGGCCACGGTGATGATCAGGAACACCACCATGCCGATGACCACCTCCCCGGCGATGACGAAGTTGCCGAAGGCGTCGACGATCTGGCCGGCATCGGCGTCGAGCAGGATCAGGCGGGTGGTGGTGATCGACAGCGCCAGCCGGAACAGCGTCGCCAGCAGAATGATCGGTGGCAGCGAGGAGAACTCCACCGGGTGAGAGATATAGAACGCCACGATCAGGATCAGCAGGCTGAAACCGATGTTGACCCCAATCAGCGCGTCGACCAGGGCGGTGGGCAACGGGATGATCATCATTACCACGGCCAGCACCATGAAGGCCGCGATAATCACGTCGCTGCGCTGGGAGGCGCGGCGGGCGAGGATATTGAGTCGACCGAGAAGCTGGTTCATGTCATGCCCGCTCCCGTGGTGCATCGGCTTGCTGTCGGTGTTCCAGGTAGCGTCGAAAGTGGCGTCGCGCGGCGTCCCGGTCGCCGTTCAGCCATTCGGCACGGCTGCGCAGCAGGAGCAGCGTGGCATCGCCCTGACCCGCGGCCTCGAGGCGCTCGATGACATTGAGGGCACGCCCGCCGTTGCCGTGGGTCAGGAATCCGCGACACAGCGCGCGCAGGATGCCGGTATGCTCCGGCGCCATGCGGGTGGCGATCAGCAGCAG
This sequence comes from Salinicola sp. CR57, assembly GCF_003206585.1. NCBI lineage: Bacteria > Pseudomonadati > Pseudomonadota > Gammaproteobacteria > Oceanospirillales > Halomonadaceae > Salinicola > Salinicola sp. CR57. Next base: position 125,772 of record NZ_PZJL01000001.1, on the reverse strand, counting down.
CACCAGCCCCCGCTGAGTCTGGCCGCTCTTGAGGTAGAGGTGGCCCATCAAGTGCAGCAGGTCGGCCGCATCGCGATCGTTGGTCTCTGTCATGACGGCTCCTCGTCGTGGGCATCGTCACCACCGGGAGCGGCGCCTGCCTGCGGTGCCATGATGTCACTCATGCGTGCTTCCCAGGCCTGGCGCCACTCGAGCTCCTCGCCGATGACCTCCTTCGCCATCCCGACGATGTCATCGTCCGCGTCCAACGTCGGCAGCACGCCTTCGATCACGTGCTGGAGCAGTTCGATGCTGCGGGCGTTGGCGTAGCTGCGGGCATCGCTGGCCTCGGGTCGCTCGAACGCGTCCAGGCGCGCGGCCAGCGCCGGCTGGTCGGCGCCGCGAGCCCGGGCGTGAGTGACCGCGCGGATGAAATCGTCGTCCCGCCCGGCGGGTGTCTCGACGGGACGGACAGGCGCCGCGCCCGTACCTGGGGAGCGATAGCGGTCTGGTTCGACCTGGCGACCGGTGATCTTCATGACACGACGGCCTCGTCAGCGCGGTCTCTCATTCAGAGCGTCAGCGCGAACTGGTCGTCGCCGCGACTCAACGTGATGCGGTCCGGCTGAATCGCGGATATCACCCATCCGGATTCGAGCGCGGCGCCGGGATAGAGTCGCTTCCCGCGGCCGTCGATGACATAGGGGCTTTCGCCCAGCCATACCGCCTGCAGCTTCAGGTCGGGTGGTGCGGCGTCCTGCCGGGCCTTGACGTCGTTGAGCAGCACCTGATGGCCGCCGTAGTGCTGATCGAACCAGCGCTGGGTCTGGTCCCAGGCCGCGCCCTGCGCCGCCGCGTACTGGCCGGATACGCTCAGGTAACCGCCGTGATCGACGACACTCAGCGAGTCGAGGCCCGCGTCCGAGAGCTGGCGACGTAGCGCTTCCGCCGGGCCCGGGCGGCTCTCCGTGGTCAGCCGATGCGCTCCGTCGAGCGCCTGGGGATCTAGGGAGGCCGTCGGATAACCGCCGATATTGGCACCAGCCTGGTTGACGTCGATGAATTCGTAGACCGCCAGCACGCCGAGCGTCGCCACCAGCGCGGTGAACGTGGCGCCTCGATTGAGCGAGGTTCGCCAGCGTGGTGGCAGGGCCGGGAGCTTGGGGAGTGCCGGGATCATCGAGGGCGCGGAGGGACGCGACAGCGTCAGTGACACGCCCTCGAAGCGCAACTCGGCCGGAAGCTCGCCGCGCTGGCCGGTCCCCTGATGCACGACGCGACCGTTGACGATGATATCGCCGCCGATCGCTTCGACCGCCAGTTGGCGCCCGTGGAACCGCAGTATCAGGTGTTCGGGCGCCACGCCGGGGTCGCCCAGCAGAATATCGGCGGCCTCGTCGCTGCCGATCCGGCAGGTCGGCTCGCCGAGATCCATCGTCGCGCCGTGATGCACTCCAGCGGTGACCGTGAGCGTCGCAACGACTTCGCCTGCCGACGCCATGGGGGAGGTGACGGTGTTCATGCGGTTGACTCGCTAGTGTCGTACGAAGCGGGAAGAAATTCCTTGGCTGTCCGTATCGGACCCTTCGAGGCGGACAGCCAAGGAAACTCCAGGAAATCCAGCGTTCTCCATCTTTACCGTGTTCAGGGCGTCCTGAACGCATTGCCGTGGTGGCGGCGGGGAGCGTCGCGGGCGGTGAGAATTCGCCCGCGACTTCTCCGCATCAGTTCTGCGGACGCTGCTTGGTCGCATCGAGCATGGTCTTCTTCTCGGTCGTGACCTTGGTGATTTCAGCGGATTTCTCGATCGCCTGATCAAACACGGCCTTCAATTGATCGATGGAAGAGTCTGCGCTGTCATTCGAAGTTGACGGATCGATTGCGGGCGTAGCCATGGTGTTTCTCCTGGTAGCGTGAAATTCAAGGTCCGCTATTCCAGCGGTTTGAAGAGGTGCCAGACCGGGTTCTCGACATCGACCAAACTTTGGGAACGCGATCCAACGCAATTCAGACTACTGGCTGCGAATGACAATGCGACGGCTTGGAAGTAAAACTTTGATGTTTTGCGTTGCTGTAGAGTAACGGAAGGAAAGCCAAATTGATTCCATTAACCTACTAATTTATAAGAAAAATATCTATATTGAACGGCTGTTCAATCGATCCCTGGTATGCATTTATTACCCCACGTTACGTTGAAATGAGCGTTTCAATTCGCTGTATCACTTTCTCCATCCCCGGGATTCGATGCCGCTCGATGACGAATGCGCATCAAAGTGCGCAATTTTTCTGCCGGGTTTTCATGCGCCCTTATTTTGAGATATTTCTGAATTAGTTTTGTCTGAATTTTTCGGCTTGAATTGTCGGCAGGGCGAGACATTTTTCCATCCGCATGTCGCTTCATGGCGTCACCGGGAATAATTCATTCCAACTTGATGTCGCAGTGTCACCACCAGGCTCCGGTTCGTCACGATCGCTGCCAATCTTGCCGTGCCGGCTCGTAACCTCGTCATCAAAGTCCAACCGGCGTTAACTTGATTAACGTCAACGACATGAGTTAACCGAGGTGAATTTTTCCCTTTAAATTCAATCATTTATTGCTGTTCTTCGTTTTCGTGGCTATAGTCTGAGACCTCCTTGGGGAGTAGCCGATCACGACCGCAAGACCTGGTGGCCGTGATGTCCGTGTCAACACACCCGGCAATGCCGTGGCACGAACGCCGAGACCGGTTGGCGAGACCATGGGCATCCGCGGTACGAGTCGGGTACGGCGAATGTCGTGGCAACACCACCGGCTGGAACGGACAATGAATCCTGCATCCCTGTTCATACTCGCTTTCGCCATGTCGACCGATGCCTTCGCTGCCTCGGTCGGCAAGGGTGCGGCTCTTCGGCGTACCCGGTTCCCCGAGGCACTGCGCATCGGTGCCATTTTCGGAACGGTCGAGGCCATCACGCCGGTCGTCGGCTGGGCTATCGGCTTGGCCGCCACGCGGTTCGTATCCGAATGGGACCACTGGATCGCCTTCGTGCTGTTGGGAGCGCTCGGTGCCCACATGATCTGGGAAGGGTTCAAGCCGGTTCCGGTCGAAGCGGATGACGGCAGCGCGTCGGAGCGCAAATCGGGCTGGCTGCTTGCGCTCACGGCGCTGGCCACCAGCATCGACGCCATGGCCGTCGGTGTGACGCTGGCCTTTACCGATGTGAACATCGTCGTGGCGGCGGCGGCGATCGGCCTGGCGACGATGTTAATGGTCACCGTCGGCATCATGCTGGGCCGCGCGATCGGATCGCTGATCGGCAAGCGGGCCGAAATCGTGGGAGGGCTGGTCCTGATCGGAATCGGTTGTACCGTGCTCTACGAGCATCTGGTGACCCGTGTCGCTTGAGAACTTGCCGACAACTGCCTAGGCCTATTCACACCATCCGTGCGGTCGCGACGGAGCCGGTTTTTTTCGTGAGACCAGGCGCGAGCCTCGGGTCCTGGGGTTCCAAGCGCTTGGCTGTGGCCCTAAGCTGTGTGCCCCCCATCCGTGAAGTCGAACGAACCTGGAGGTCAAATGGCATCACATCCCATTCGGGACAACGCGCTAAAGGCGACACTGCGCTCGCCTCGATTCCGACAGCAGCAACAGAAACCGAAGAAAGGCAAGGGCAGCTACTCCCGCAAAGGGCGGTCGCCCGAGGGAGGGCGCCATCGCCAAGCGGCCTGAAACGATCTGCGGCCGCTTCGCCATGGTGCTCCCCCCGTTTTTCCTACCCATACCTCCCGATGCCCCCCTTTCGGCCGTATCGCGCCCTTGATTTGCCACGCTTTCCGTGGCGGCGTCTATGCTGAGACATCGATCCTCTCCGGGAGCTTTCATGTCGACCTCATCTTCGCTCTGGCACGCCTCGCTCGCCGATTTCCAGCACGCCGTCGAAACGCGGTCCACGCCGGGTTGCGGTGCTGCCGCGGCGTTGAACGGCTGTCTGGGCCTGGCATTGATCCTCAAGGGCGTGCGCTTGCATCGGGGGGAAACCGATCCGCATCGCCAGCGTCTGATCTCCGAAGGAGACGCGTTGCAGCAGGCACTGGCCGAGGCCGTCGACGATGACGCCGCGGCATTCGACGACTATCTACAGGCGCAACGGCGATCGCACGATGATGCCGCCGAATCGGATCCGTGCGATTCGGCTCTTGATGAGGCTCGTGAGGCGTCGATCCGGATTCCGCTGGCCGCCGCCGAGCGATGCCGGGAGGGGTTGGTGCTGGCACTCGAAGCGCTGCCGCTGACCTCGCCGGCGATGCGCAGCGACACGCTGGCCGGCGCCACCATGCTCGGCTCGGCGCTGGAGGCGTTGGTGATCGGGGCCGAGGCCAATCTCGAAGCGCTACCCGATCCCGCCACGCGCCAGGCCCTGGAAGCGCGTTGCAAGGCGCTTCGCGCAGAGGTTCGGGGGCTCCGCCGGCGACTCGGCAGCGAGGGCTGACGCCGCGGCGCCGGCAGGTGGTCAGCCCGTGATCAGGAGACTCCACCACGCCACTGACAACAGTAGCAGTGCCAGCACGCGATTGAACCACTGCCACTGATACGGGTGCCGGAACAGCCTGGCGACACCGCTACCCACCAGCCCCCAGAGCGCCAGGCAGGGCAGGGCCACGACACCGAACGTCAGGGCCAGCAGAGCGATATCCAGTGCGCGGGAGGCCGGGCCGGCGAAGACACCGACGACCGACAGCGCCATCATCCAGGTCTTGGGATTGATCAACTGCAAGCCGGCGGCCTGGCGCGCCCCGAATGCCGGTGCGGCGGATATCTCGTCTCCGGCCTCGACTTCCGGTGGCGGGCTGCGAAAGAGGCGCCACGCCAGCCAGCTCAACCAGGCCACGCCGATCGCCGCCATCAGCCGACGCACGAGGGGATAGGCCAGTAGCGTCTGCGATAGCCCCAGTCCCACCGCCAGCACGATCGCCGCCGCCGCCAGGCTGGCACCGAAAACGGCGGGGAGGGCACTTTTCCAGCCCCGGCGCGAGCCCTGCGCGAGTATCAGCAGGTTGGTCGGCCCCGGCGTGATCGAGGCGACGAAGGCGAACAGGGTGAACGGTAACCAGGCGGACATGATCGACTCCGGAAATAGCATGGAGCCGCCACTATCGCGCCATTGCCACCCAGGGTCTGGAAGGTTTGAGCAGCCGCGCCCCGGAATTGCTTCGAAGCCGCTTCAACAGCGCCCCGCAACCGGCGCCTACCGAAGCCCCAGGCCGATTCAACCGCCCCGGCCGCAACGCTGGCGATAGCTCGCCGGCGTCAGACCGTAGGCGCGCCGGAACCAGCGTCCCAGATGGCTCTGATCGGCGAAACCGAGCTGGCTGGCAACCGAGGCGGGCGATTCGCCGGCAGCGAGCCGCTGGCGGGCGAGGCTCAGGCGCAACTGCACCAGATAGGCATGAGGTGCCAGGCCGAAGGCCGACTTGAAGGCGCGGGTCAGCCGGAACCGGTCGACGCCGCACTGCTCGGCTAGGGTCTGCAGGCCGATATCCTCGGCATAGTTCGCATGCAGCAGTTCCTGCGCCCGACGGGCGGCGCGCGGCAGGCGCGGATCCGTCAACGGACGTCGGCGCCAGCCCAGGTGTGGCACCAGGCCCTGGAGCAGGGCATCGAGAGCGTCGTCGCGTTCGAGCCGCGACGTCGACTGACGCAGGGTCGTGAAGGCGCGGGCGATGCTCGCGATCAATGGGGTGTCGTCGACCAGCGTCGAGGCGAAGCCCGGTTCGCCGGCAACGGTGCCGGCGGTCGCAAACTGGCGCAGCTCACGCTGCAGCCAGTCGGGGTCGAGATAGAGCATGGCGTAGGTGAAACCGCCCTCGGCCGGCGCATGGCCGTCGTGAATCTCGCCAGGCTCGACGAAGAACAGGTGGCCGGGTGTGCTGTCGTGACGAACGCGGCGGCAGTGGAACTGCTGCACGCCCTGCTCGGTGAAGCCGACCAGATAACTGTCGTGCCAGTGGGGATCGTAGGCGTGGCCCTCGAAGTGGGCACGGATCGTCTCGATGCCGGTATCGCGGTCCTGTCGCAGATCGATCCAGTTCGTGGATGTCATGCTGCCTCCCGTCCGGCTGCCCATCGATGCGCTACGCCGGTTCGATCCTGGCAGCATGCCAGAAAGGGACGCCGGGGTCTGGAACGTTCGTGCACTCCGGGCCTCGCCGCAGGAATGCGGGCGCGTTCAATCCGGCACTGGCGCCTCGAAGGTGTCGCGGCGCCGGATCGTCAGCGTCGTTCCGATCGAGGCGGCAATCACCAGTCCGATCGCCAACCACTGCAGCGTACCCAGCAGCTGGCCCAGGAACAGCAGGCCGGAGAGCGCGCCCACGGCGGGCTCGAGGCTCATCAGGGTGCCGAAGGTCTGGGTCGGCAGTCGCGGCATGGCGATCATCTCCAGGGTGTAGGGCAGCGCGGTGGAGAGTATCGCCACTGCCAGGGCGTACGGCAGCACCTCCGGCGCGAAGATGGCCGTACCCGCGTCGAGCAACCCTACCGGGGCGATGACCACCGCGGCGATGGTGATACCGAGGGTGGCGCTCTGGGCGCCATTGATCGCCCCGGCCTTCTGCCCGAACAGGATATAGAGTGCCCAGCAGACGCCGGCGCCGAGGGCACAGGCCGCGCCGTAGGGGTCGATCGGGCCGCTGCCACCATCGCCCAGCAGCAGCAGGCAGATCAGACCGAGTACCGCGAGGGCCACCCAGAGCAGATCCAGCCAGCGCCGCGACGAGAGCATCGCCACCGCCAGCGGCCCGGTGAACTCCAGCGCCACCGCGATACCCAGCGGCACGGTCCGCAAGGCCTGGTAGAAGAGGAGATTCATGACGCCCAGCGAGACGCCGTAGATGAGCGTCGATTTCCAGGCGCGACGGCTCAGCGGCCGGCGCCAGGGTCGCATGACGAGCAGCAGCAGCAGGGCGGCGAGGATCAGGCGAATCGAGGTGGTGCCGGTGGCGCCGATGACCGGGAACAGCGACTGGGCGACGGAGGCGCCGCTCTGGATCGAGCACATCGCCACGATCAGCATGGCCACCGGCCAGATTCTGGCGAAGAATTCGCGCATGGCGACTGACATGACACCTCCCGAGGTCTGCGGCATGATGGCTCGCCAAAACGTGACCGTCTATCGCCTTGGCGATGAGCGGCATGGGACGAGAGTCGCGATTGTACGGATGGGCAATATATTGCACAACTCTAACGAGCGCCCCGACGTACTGGTGCACGTGGCCGCCAATGTCAGGCGCCTGCGCCAGGCGGTCTCACTGAGCCAGCAGGCACTGGCCGAGCGGGCCGGTGTCAGTCGGCGCATGCTGGTCAACATCGAGAAGGGCGACGTCAACGTCAGTCTGGGCATGCTGGATCGCCTGGCCGAAGCGCTGGGCGTGCTGTTCTACGCGCTGGTCCAGCCGCCGGACAGCGAAGACTCGGCGCGCATCGACGAAGTGGCCTGGGTCGGCCGCTCGCCGGAGAGCCGGGCGCGGCTGCTGGCGAGCAAGCCGGCCCGCCAGGAGGTCGAGCTGTGGTCCTGGTCGCTCGAACCAGGAGATATCTACGAGTCGGCGGCCGACGATAACGGTTGGCACGAAATGCTGGTGGTGATCGAAGGTGTGCTGACGCTCGAGCTGGCGGCGGGAGATATCGTCATCCCCGCCGGCGACTTCCATGTCTATCCGAGTAACCAGCCCTATCGCTATCGCAACGACGGGAGTGGCACGCTGCGCTTCATTCGCAACGTGGTGCATTGACCCTGCAGCGCATTCGGTGCCAGGCCCGGTAGCGCCCGATCACAGCCCCGCCTTGTCCAGCCCGAAGGCCTTGTCGGCGGAGCCGGGAATGGCCTGGAAGGCGATGCTGAGACGATTCCAGCCGTTGATGGCGACGATCAGGAAGGTCAGGTCCGAGAGCTCCGCCTCGGAGAAATGGCTGCGCACGTTGTCGTAGGTGCCATCATCGACCCCATGCTCGGGCAGTCGGGTCAAGGTTTCCGTCCAGGCCAGGGCAGCCCGTTCGCGGGGGGTGAACAGCGTCGATTCCCGCCACAGCGCAACGTGGTGCAGGCGCAATTCGCGCTCGCCGTCGATCTTCGCCTCCTTGACGTGCATGTCGACGCAGAAGGCGCAGCCGTTGAGCTGGGAAGCGCGCAGCGTCACCAGATGCTTGATCTCCTTGATCACGTCGTTTTGCGATAGCGCCATGCTGAAATCGAGGTACTGCTGCGCGGCCTTGGGAGAGGTCTGGTAGTAATTCACGCGGGCTTTCATGTCGTTCACCTGTCTGGGTAGTGGGTCATGGGAAGATGCGAACCAGATACCGGGACAGGATGAGATGCAGGCGTGAGGTCTCACAGAGCCAAGATCTGCGACGATTTCTAGGCCATGGCAAGAGGCGCCGGGTGCATCACGTCATGAGCGCGGCCAGCCGAGCGGCCAGCGCGTCGGCATGGGCCGCATCGATGACGTTGGTGAAGCTCAGCAACAGCCCGGACTGTCTTGCCGCGCTCAGGTACCAGGCGGACAGTGCATGCCCACCCAGCCCGGCGCTGGCCGCCCGTCTCGCGAGAGTCACGTCGTCGGCGCCGTCGGGAAGACGGGCCAGCAGGTGCATCCCGCCGGCTTGTAGATCGAGGTGAGTCCGGTCGCCCAGATGATGTTCGAGCGCCTGTCGAAGGTGTTCACGGCGCATCTGGTAGAGCGCCCGCATCCGCTTGAGATGGCGGGCGAAATGGCCATCTTCGATGAAATCCGTCACCACCGTCTGGTTCAACGTCGGACAGCCATGCCCCAGGCCCCGCATGACGTGCTGGAAGGTCGCGACCTGGGCGCGGGGGACCACCAGATAGGCCAGCTTGATGGCGGGAAACAGCACCTTGCTGAACGTGCCGGTGTAGAGCACGCGTTCGTCGCCATCGAGACTCTTCAGTGCCGGGACGGGCTGGCCGCGATAGCGGTACTCACTGTCGTAGTCATCCTCGATGATCCAGGCCGCTTCCCGCTTCGCCCATGCCAGCAACGCCTGGCGGCGGCCCAGCGTCATCGTCACCCCGGTGGGGCTCTGATGCGTGGGCGTGACGACGGCGAAACGGGCCTGGGCGTCGCGTGAGCACCCCTCTTCGACATTTACTCCTTCACCGTCGACGCTCACCGGGGTCAGGTGCATCCCCTCGCCCAGCAGTCGTTCCCGCGCCATCACGTAGCCCGGCTCTTCGAACCATCCACTGTCGCCGGGTGTCAGCAGGGCCCGGCAGATCAGGCCAAGCGTGTCCCGATAGCTGTCGGTGATGAAGATCTGTTCGGGCTGGCAGGCGATGCCTCGCGATACGCCGAGGTAGCTCACCAGTGCGCGCTTCAGCGCCGGGTGGCCCGTCGGCGGCGGGTAGTTGAGTTCGGCACTGGTTTGGGCCCGGAGTCGGCGATGGGCCAGGCGTGCCCACAACTTGTGGGGGAAGGCGTCCAGCGCTGGAAGCCCCAATTGAAACGGTTGCGGCGGTTCGAGATCAGACTCGGGTGCCTGCCCGGCCATCGTATCCGGTGTCGGGGCCGGCCCCGAGGCATCGGGCAAGTGTGGCGAGACGATCGTGCCCGCCGGGCCTCGCGGCAGCAAATACCCTTCGCTGACGAGCAGTTGATACGCCAACTCCACCGTGCCGCGCGACAGGTTCAGCTCACTGGCGAGGCTGCGTACCGAAGGCACCCGTTTGCCGGGTGGCAGGCGCCCGTCTGTCATCGCTTCGCGCAGGCGCTGGTAGAGCTGCCGGTAGATCGGCACGCTCTGCGTACGGTCGAGCCGAAGTCGGGTATTGGACATGTCGATGTCCCAGAAGATCGAAGACGTCTTGGCGCTGCCAAGCGGATCTGTCCGATTCTAACCTGACTCCTCTTCACAAGGAGGATGTCCGATGACCACCGTTCGACTACTACCGGTGACGACGGAGCAGGAGTGTCTGCGCTGCTTCGATGTCATGCGGGAGCTTCGCCCGCCTCTCGACGCACCACAGACATTCGCCAGCCAGATCATGCGCCAGATGGCCTTGGGTTATCGGCTGTTGGCGGCATGGGAGGGGAATCGGGTCGTCGGACTGGCGGGCTATCGCCTGACCGAAAACCTGCTCTATGGCCGCTTCGTCTATGTCGACGATCTCGTCGTCAGCGCAGCAGGCCGTCGCCACGGCCTGGGGGCGCGGCTGCTGTCGGCGGTGCGCGAGGAGGCGAAAACCATGGCGTGTCGGCATCTGGTGCTGGATACCGGGCTGGGCATGGCACTGGCACAGCGCTTCTACTTCCGGCAGGGGCTGCTTTCCCGAGGCATGCACTTCGTGGAAGCCTTGAGCGTCGAGGAGACGGCATCGTGACGATACGAACACTGCTCGTGACCGCCAGCCCGCACCGCGACGAGGCCTTGGGGAGCCGTCTGGCGCGGAAGATCGCGGCGCGACAGGGGAGCGACCTGCTGGTGCGGGATCTCGTCGCCGAGCCGCTGGCGCCGTTGACGATGGACTATGCCCGGGCGCTGACGCTGCGCGATCCCTTGCCTCGCGCGAACGCGACGCTGGCGTTATCCGAGCGCCTGATCGAAGAGCTCGAATCCACCGACCGGCTGATCATCGCGACCCCCATGCATAACTTCGGCATGCCCGCGGCACTGAAGCTCTGGGTCGATTACGTGCTGCGCATCCATCGGACCTTTGCGGCATCCCCGCAGGGCAAGGTGGGTCTGCTGGCGGACCGAGCGACGCTCGTCATCGTCAGTTCCGGCGGCTTTCACCGCGCCGGAGAATCGCAGCAGCCCAATTTCCTCACCCCCCATCTCGAAGCCGTGCTGAATACGCTGGGCATTCGCGCGCCGCAATTCGTGTATCTGGAAGGGCTGGTCAGCCGACGCGACGCGCCGGAGACGATCATCGCAGAGGCGGCCGCCGCGTTGGGCGACGCCTGGTACTGACGGCGCCCGTCCGATACGGCGACATTGCCCTTCGCGACCCGCAGCGGCGAGGCCTGCTGCGTCGAGAAATGGCAACCGAGCCCGCCCGAGAGGCTAGCCTCGCCGATATCCGACGCCTTCAGGGCGTTTAGAGTGATCATCGAGCCTGGCCTATCTGGCTTCACCGTTCTGTCATGCTCGTGCCCCAATCTGCCGAGGAATCAGCCACCACTCACGGCTTGATCCATCTTCACGTGGGGAACGAGAGGAAGCGAGCATGGCCAATCCGGCAGCCAGCGGTAATCCGACGATACTCGGTGATTCTGGAGGAGGCTTGCGGACAAGTCTCTTTTTCGGCGTTTTGCTTGTCGTCACGACGGGTTACTTCCTCGTCTGGGGCATGGGCTACATTCGGGGCGACAATACGCTGTTGTTCGTGCTGGCCACGTTGTTCGGTGTCTTCATGGCATTCAACATCGGCGGCAACGACGTCGCCAACTCATTCGGCACCAGCGTCGGCGCCGGCACGCTGACCATCAGGCAGGCGCTGTTCGTGGCGGCGATCTTCGAGGTCAGTGGCGCGGTCATCGCCGGCGGCGAGGTGACCTCGACCATTCGTGGCGGGATCGTCGATCTCGGTGGCATTCAGGTAGCGCCTCTGGACTTCGTCAACATCATGATGTCGGCGCTGATTGCCGCGGCACTCTGGCTGCTCTTTGCGTCGCGCAAGGGGTATCCGGTCTCGACTACCCACTCCATCGTCGGCGCGATCGTCGGCAGCTCGATCACCCTTGGCATCCTGATCAATGGCACCGACTCCGCGATGGATCTGGTCCAGTGGGGACAAATCGGTCAGATCGCGATCTCCTGGTTGTTGTCGCCACTACTGGGTGGCGTAGTCGCCTATCTGCTCTACTCCCAGATCAAGAAGCACATCCTCTCTTACAACGAAATGGCGAAGAGCGAGCTGACCGCGGTGCGCGAAGAGAAGCGGCAGCATAAACGCGAGCACAAGGCGCGCTTCGAACGGCTCTCGGAGATTCAACAGATCGCTTACACCCATGCCATGGCACGGGACATGCAGACGGTGAACGACGGTGATTACGGGACGGAGGATCTGGAGTCAGAGTACTACCGTGATCTGCACCAGATCGACGAGAAGCGGCGCCAGATTCACTCCCATCGCGCACTGGAGAGCTGGGTACCCATGGTGGCCGCGCTGGGCGCCATGATTATCTCGGCAATGCTGCTGTTCAAGGGACTGAAGAACATGCAGCTTGGCCTGAGCACACTCGACGACTACCTGATCATGGGGATGATCGGCGCTGTGGTGTGGATGGCGACCTTCATCTTCGCCAAGACTCTCAAGGGCGAGTCGCTGGATCGCTCGACCTTTCTGATGTTCAGCTGGATGCAGGTATTCACCGCCTCCGGCTTCGCCTTCAGCCATGGCTCCAACGACATCGCCAACGCCATTGGTCCGTTCGTGGCGATTCTCGATGTGCTGCGAACCGGAGCGATCGGCGATGAAGCCACGATCCCACCGCTGGCGATGCTGACCTTCGGTGTGGCATTGATCGTCGGGCTCTGGTTCATCGGCAAGGAGGTGATCAAGACCGTCGGCGAGAATCTGACCAAAATGCACCCGGCGTCAGGTTTCTCCGCGGAACTCGCCGCTGCCGCCGTGGTAATGCTCGCCTCGATGCTGGGCCTGCCGGTTTCCAGCACCCACATCCTGATCGGCGCCGTGCTCGGCATCGGCATGGTCAACCGTCAGACCAATTGGGCACTGATGCGGCCCATCGCCCTGGCCTGGGTCATAACCCTGCCGGCTGCGGCGATAATGGCGGCGATTGCCTTTCTGGTGTTGAGAGCCGTCGTTTGATCGCGCCAGCAGACGTTCGGAGTCGAATCGGCGAGCCAGCAACCCGCCTTTGGCCTTGTCGATATCGGACATCGGCATCGTGAACGCCTAAGCTCTGTCTGGAGAACCGGCGAGAGCGGGTATTTTTCAGACAAAGCGTAGTGCCTCGGTCGCGCGCTCACTCCACCCCCAGGTAGATCATCAGGCAGGCGCCGGGCAGGTCGGGGATCCGCAGCGGCAGGTAGTCGAACTCGCGGTCGGTGCCGTCCGGCATTCGCATCGCCTTGCGGCCGCTGCCGAGTTCGAGCACGCCCTGCTCGGCCCAGAGTTCGCGGAAGGTGTCGCTCGCCTCGAGCAGGTCGTCGATGAGTTGGCGCATGCGCGGGTCGTCGGCGTAGCGTGTGGCCTGGCTGCGAAAGATCGACACCAGGGTGCGCGCGGATTTCAGCCAGTCGACCTGATGCGTCTCCACGCGCTTCTGGGTAAATATCCACCACAGCTTGTTGCGTGGATGCTTGTCGCCGGGGCGCTCGATACTGAACAGCGCCCCGGCCGCGTCATTCCACGCGATCACTTCCCAGTAGGCGTCCATGACGTAGGCCGGTTCCGGTTCGAGACGATCGAGCAGGCGCTGCAGGATCGGATTGACCGTCGATTCGCCGTCGATGGCGCGCGGCGGTGCCGGGCGTCCGGCCAGCGCGTAGAGATGTTCGCGCTCGGTTTCGTTCATCATCAGCGCACGTGCCAGGCAGGCCAGGGCCCGATCGGAGGGTTGCACATCGCGGCCTTGCTCCAGGGCGGTGTACCAGGCCGAACCCATGCTGGCGCGGCTGGCCACTTCCTCGCGGCGCAGGCCTGGCGTACGCCGACGGCGACCCGGCGGCAGACCGGCCATCTCGGGCGTGATGTCGGCGCGCTTGGCACGCAGGAATTCGCCCAGCGAGGGCGAAGGGGAGTCGAATGCACTCATGGGGTGATGGCCGAGCCTGAGGTTTTCAAACGTAGGATAAAGTCGCGGATTTTGTAGGATAGTGGAGAATACTAGGGTTTCCGACAGCGGCGTCAACCGACGTCTTCTTGGCTGACCGGAGAGAGTGGATGGAACCCGATTCACGTATCACGCTGGGTCTCGGGCTCGACGATAGCGAACTCGGGGCCTTGCTGGCATCGGGCTGGGCCGATGCCACGCTGTTGCTGGACGAGTCGACCGCTCCCGCCGGACCTTCGTCCCAGCCCGGTCCGAATGCGGCGGTTAGCGAAGTGGTCGGTCTGCCCTTGTCGATCGGCGATGCCGGTGCGCTGCAACGGGCGGCAGCCTGGATCGACGATCGATACGGGCGGCTGGATGTCCTCGCCATCGGCACGGTCGAATGTCTCGCCGAACCCGACCGTCGCTGTCCCTGGGCAAGACGGACCTCACCCTATCGCTTTGCCACCCTGGGGCCGGTTCTCGCCTTCCTGCCACTGCTCGCCCGGGCGGGCGCGGCCCGCGTCGTCCGCTTTCCCTCCTTCGATGCGATCGGCGGCGAGGCGCTATCCGATCTGCTGCAGGGCACGGCGATTCGGCTGGAGACCCTGCCATTGCCCACGAGCTCCCAAATCTCCGGCCCGGGGGGCCGACAAGGCGCAGTCGGCATCGTCTGACCGGGCCGCCACGAAAGAGTGATCTTGCCAGACCGGGAAGCGAGCTACGCTCGATAAACACCCGCGATCCGCACGTAGCAACGACCTGACGACAATCCGATAACGATACACAACCGTGACTCGAGGCTCGATATGCAATGGACGATCAACGGCCAGGTTCGGGAGGCCGAGGTGGATTTCCGAACGTCACTGCTCGATCTGCTGCGCGAGCAGTTCCAGCTCAGCGGCACCAAGAAGGGCTGCAACCAGGGCGCCTGTGGTGCCTGCACCGTGCTGGTCGACGGGGAGCGCATCAACGCCTGCCTGGCACTTGCCGTTCAATATCAGGGCCGGGAGATCACCACGGTCGAGGGGTTGGCCGAGCATGGCAAGCTGCATCCGGTTCAGGCGGCGTTCGTCGAACACGACGGATTCCAGTGCGGTTACTGCACCCCCGGCCAGCTCTGCTCGGCGGTCGGCATGATTGGCGAACTCGAACGCGACCTGCCGAGTGCGGTCACGGCCGATCTGGCGGCGGACCAGATCGAGTGGCAGCGTGACGAGCTGCGCGAACGGATGAGCGGCAATCTGTGTCGTTGCGGGGCCTACAACGGCATCGCCGACGCGATTGCGGCGGTGCTCGCCGAGGAGCTGGGTGAGGAGATAGCGCGATGAACGCCTTCGACTATCACCAGGCCACCGACGGCACCCAGGCGATCGAGCAGGCCGTGCGTTGCCAGCAGGCGAAGTATCTTGGCGGCGGCACCAATCTGGTCGATCTGATGCGCGAAACCGTGGAGCGTCCGCGAACCCTGATCGACGTGACGCGATTGTCCCGCGATATCACCGACACCGATGGGGGCGGCCTGATCATCGGTGCCGCCGCCACCAACGCCGCGCTGGCCGGCGATGCGCGTGTCCGCCGCCGCTACCCGCTGCTGGCCCGCGCGATCCTGAGTGGCGCCAGCGCCCAGATCCGTAATATGGCGACCGTCGGCGGCAACCTGCTGCAGCGGACGCGCTGCGCTTACTTCTACGACACGGCGACACGCTGCAACAAGCGCGAACCGGGCGCGGGCTGCGATGCGCTCGAGGGCTTTCACCGCTACCACGCCATTTTCGGTACCTCGTCATCCTGTATCGCCACGCATCCCTCGGACATGGCGGTGGCGCTGGTGGCGCTCGATGCGCGTGTTCATTTGCGTGGACCCGCTGGTGATCGGCAACTGGCGATCACCGAACTCCATCGCGAGCCGGGCGAGCGTCCGGATCTCGAGACCGAACTGCAACCCGAGGAGCTGATCGTCGCGGTGGAGCTGCCGCCGTTGGCGATGGCGGTGCATTCCCAGTACCGCAAGGTGCGAGACCGTGCCAGTTATGCCTTTGCGCTGGTATCGGTGGCGTCCATGGTCGAGCTCGACGGAGACACCATCGCTGATACGCGCCTGGCGCTGGGCGGCGTGGGGACGAAACCGTGGCGGGCCTGGCAGGCGGAAGCGGCGCTGCGGGGCCAGCCGGCCACCGCGGCGACGCTCGCCGCCGCCGTCGATGCCGAGCTGGCCGCTGCCCGGCCGCTGCCGGGCAATACCTTCAAGGTCGAGCTGGCGCGACGACTGATGATCGCGGAACTGTCGCAGCGTCTCTCGGACGCGCGTAACGGAGGTGACGCATGAGTGCTCTCGATACAGGACGGTCGGGCGATACCCAACCCGCGGGCGTCGCCCTGGCCGGCGACTACTGGCGTCCGGAGGGGCGGCCGGATCCCTTGGGCGAGAAGGGGCGAAGCGGGATCGGCGCGCCGCTGTCGCGTGTCGACGGGGCGGACAAGGTCACCGGCGGCGCGCGCTTCGCCGGCGAGTTCCGCTTCGACGGCATGCTCTACGCCGCACTGGTCTACAGCACCATCGCCAACGGCCGCATCGTCGGGATCGATACCCGCGACGCCGAGTCCTTGGACGGCGTGGCGCTGGTGATGACGCACCAGAACGCACCGCGGCTCAATACCCCGCCGGTGTTCCTGCGCGCCCCCAACGGCGCCGCCGGCGACGATCATCCGATCATGCAGACCGATCGCGTCCACTGGAACGGCCAGCCGGTGGCGCTGGTGCTGGCCGAAACCCAGGAACAGGCCGATGCCGCCGCCGAGAGTATCCGCGTGGATTACGCGGCCGAACCGGCGATGACCGATTTCGCGATCGCCAAGACCCAGGCGCGCCAGCCGGACAACGTGCTCGGCGGGCCGGCCGAGATCCGCGTGGGCGATGCCGATTCAGCCCTGGCAGCCGCCGCCTACAGGGTCGACGCCACCTATACCACTCCACGCCACAATCACAATGCCATCGAGCCCCATGCGTTGACGCTGGCGTGGGTGAACGAGGCAGAGGGCGAGGGCGAAACGCTGCGAATTCACGATGCCTCCCAGTGCGTCGATCTGGCCGTGGCATCGCTGGCCGAGGTGTTCGGCATCGATATCTCGCGGATTCACATTACGTCGCCGTTCGTGGGGGGCGGCTTCGGTGGCAAGACACTGTGGCAGCATCAGATCCTGGCCGCGGCGGCGGCGAAGCTCGCGGGTCGCCCGGTACGGCTGGCGCTGTCTCGCGAGGGCGTCTACCGAGTGGTCGGCGGACGGGCCTGCACCGAGCAGCGGGTCGCCCTGGGGGCGGACGACCGGGGCAGGCTGCAGGCACTGATCCACTCGGGAGTCGCGGCGATGACTCGCCACAACAACCTGCCCGAACCCTTCTTCCAGGCGACCAAGTGCCTGTACGCGGCCGACCATATCCGGTTGTCGACCGATGTCGCGGACATGCACATGCTGGCCAACACCTTCATGCGTGCGCCGGGCGAGTCGGTGGGCACTTTCGCGCTGGAATCGGCCCTGGACGAGCTGGCCGACCAGCTCGGCATGGACCCGCTCGAACTGAGGGCGCGCAACGAGCCGGAGCGCGACCCTACCAGCGGCCTGGCGTTCTCCTCGCGTCACTTGCTGGAAGCGGCTCGCGCGGGAGCCGAACGCTTCGGCTGGTCCGAGCGCAGCGCGACGCCCGCCGGCCGGCACGACGGCGAGTGGCAGATCGGCATGGGCTGCGCCACGGCCACCTATCCCTACATGCGCATGCCCGGGGCCGCGGCCAGCATCACTCTCACGCCCGACGGCGCGACCGTGGGCATCGCCGCCCATGAGATGGGGATGGGCACGGCGACGGTGCAGACCCAGGTCGCCGCCGCACGGCTAGGTCTGCCGGTGGAGAAGATCGCTTTTCGGTATGGCGATTCACAGCTGGCCGGAAGCGTGCTGGCGGGTGGCTCGCAGCAGACGGCGGCGATCGGCGGTGCGGTGATCGCGGCGCAGCGGGCGCTGGTCACGGAGCTGCTGTCGCTGGTGGATGAGCATTCGCCGTTGTCCGGTCTTTCGCCGGACGAGATCGAATGCCGGGACGAAGGCCTCGGCGCCATCGGCGATGGCTCGCGCTTCGAGAGCTATCGTCAGATCCTGGCGTCCGCCGGCCGCAGCGAACTCTGCGTGGAGGCGAACGCCGCCGAATCGCAAGAACTCGGCAACTGGTCGATGCACTCCTTCGGCACGATCTTCTGCGAGGCGGGGGTGAGCGCGGTCACCGGCGAGGTGCGCGTCCGCCGCCTGCTCGGGTCATTCGACTGCGGCCGGATTCTCAACGCCAAGACGGCGGCTAGCCAGTTCCGCGGCGGCATGATCATGGGCCTCGGGATGGCGCTGATGGAGGAGACACTGTTCGATGCGCGCAGTGGCCGGGTGATGAACCCCAGCCTGGCCGACTACCACGTGCCGGTGCAGATGGACGTGCCGGAGATCGAGGTGATGTGGACCGATATTCCCGACCCGCGCACGCCCATGGGGGCCCACGGCGTCGGTGAGATCGGCATTACCGGCGTCGGCGCGGCGGTGGCCAATGCGGTCTACAACGCTTGCGGAAAGCGTGTTCGCGATCTGCCGATCACGCTGGACAAGCTGCTGTAGCCGATCGACGACGGTTTCGGTTTGTGCGGTTTTTGCGCATGATTGGCGGCACCGTTTTCCGCGCCCGACGTTTACCGTCGGCGCGCACTGCCGAGGACCGAAATCGTCATGAAAGGAATCGCATTGGGAGTGTCGCTGCTGTTGCTGGGCTCGTCGAGTGTGGCGCTGGCGGAGGACGATGACGTCGATGTGCGCGATACCGTCGATCCGATCGTCGCGTCGTTGATGCAGCAGCAGAGCATCCCCGGCATGGCGGTGGCGGTGGTACGGCCGCAGGGCGTGCAGATTCTGAACTACGGCGTCGCCGATCGTGACGACGGCACCCCGGTCGACGGCGATACCCTTTTCGAGATCGGCTCGCTCAGCAAGATCTTCACCGCCACGCTGGCCACGCTTGCCGCCGTCGAGGGCAAGCTCGATCTGGATGCGCCGGTCAGCCGTTATCTGCCGGCGCTCGAGGGCAGCGCGTTCGACCGGATCAGCGGGCGCAACCTGGGCACGCACACCACCGGCGGACTGCCGCTGTTCGTGCCGGACGAGGTGACGGACCACGACTCGCTGATGGCTTGGTACCGACAGTGGCAGCCGACCGAGGCGATCGGCGAGGTGCGCACCTACTCCAATCTGGGTATCGGTCTGCTCGGCGTCGAGACTGCCGCGAGCCTCGATCAGGGGTTCGTGCCGGCGATGCGGGCTCGGGTGCTGGAACCGCTGGGTTTGCAGCACACCTGGTACGACGTTCCCGAGGCGCAGATGGCGCATTACGCCATGGGCGAGGACAAGCAGGGCGAACCCATTCGCGTGGCGCCCGGGGTGCTCGATGACGAGGCCTACGGTATCAAGACCACTGCGGGCGACCTGGCCCGGCTGGTGCAGGCCAATCTCGGCCTGCTCGAGATCGACGACGACCTGCAGCAGGCGATCGACATCACGCGCCAGGGCAATTTCCAGGTCGGCGACATGACCCAGGATCTGATCTGGGAGCAGTACCCGCTGCCGGTCTCGATCGATACGCTGCTGGCGGGCAACGGCTACGACATGATCCTGAAACCCAACGCGGCCAAGGCGATCGAGCCACCGCAGGCACCGCGGGACGACGTCTGGATCAACAAGACCGGCTCCACCAACGGCTTCGGCGGCTATGTGGTTCTCGTGCCCGGCAAGCAGGTCGGGCTGGTCATGCTGGCCAACAGGAACTATCCCAACGATGCGCGAGTGCAGGCGGCCTACCAGATGCTGTCGAAGCTGAACGTGGTCGACGGTGGCGATGCGCGGTAATGAGTTCGCCGAACTGCAGGCATTTCTCGCCGTTGCCGAGCAGGGCAGCTTCGTTCGCGCGGCGGAGGCGCTGCAGGTCTCGCCATCGGCCCTGAGCCAGACCATCAAGGGGCTCGAGGCGAGGCTCGACGTCCGGCTGTTTCATCGCACCACCCGCCGGGTCGGGCTGAGCCAGGCGGGGGAAAGGCTGCTGGCCCGCCTGAAGCCGGCGGTGGAGGAGGTCGAGGCGGCCGTCGCCGATGCCGCCGAGCTCGGTGAGCGGCCCCAGGGCCGCCTGCGTCTTCATGCCTTCCGGGTCGGCTACCAGCTCTATCTGGCACCTCTGCTGGCCCGCTTTGCCGAGGCGTATCCCGATATCGAACTGGACCTGACGCTGGACGATCAGCCGGTCGACATGATCGAAGCGGGCTTCGACGGGGCGATCCGGCTCGGCGAGCTGCTCGAGCAGGACATGATCGCGATGCCGCTGGGCGCGACCCTGCGCCACTGCGTGGTCGCGTCACCGGCGTACGTGAAGCGCCACGGCAAGCCCGCCACACCCTCGGACCTGCACCGGCACCGCTGCATCAATTGGCGCTGGCCGGGGCAGATGCATCCGTACCAGTGGGAGTTCCATCGCGACGGTGGCTGGTTTCGGGTCGCCGTCCATGGTCCGCTGATCGTCAACGATCTCAGGGCCATGCTCGAGGCGGCCGTCAACGGCGTCGGCATCGCCTTCACCGTCGATGCCTGGGCAGCCCCGTTGATCCGCGAGGGGCGCCTGGTGACCATGCTCGACGAGTGGTGCGCGCCGTTCGACGGGTTCTACTTCTGCTACCCGCGTCAGCGTCACCACCTGGCCGCGATGCGGGTCTTCATCGACTTCCTCAAGCGGAACGCCTGAGGCGCCAGCGCCCGGGTCAGGCCTTCGAGCGGGACGCCTGAGGCGCCAGCGCCCGGGTCAGGCCTTCGAGCGGGACGCCCCGTGCAGGGGCAGACGGAGCGTGGCGATCAGGCCGTGGGGCTTTCGAGACGGCGAGGTCACAAGGGTGATCGGTTCCCGGGGTTGTCGTCGCCATTGTCGGATTGTGTATTTCCAGCTTCATAGCGCATGAATATTTCCCCCGATTATCGTTCTCGTCTCACTCAATAGACTGCTCCTCGTTGGTCGTGCCGTCGTACGACCCTTCATGAGACGGAGTAGTTGCCATGACGGAACTGACAGACAAGGTCGTACTGATTACCGGTGCGAGTAGCGGCATCGGCGAAGCCACCGCACGCCATCTGGGGGCGCGGGGGGCCCGACTGATGCTGGGGGCGCGTCGCGTCGACCGGCTCGAACGTCTGGCCGACGAGATACGCGAGCGCGGTGGCGAGGCCAACTGGCGCCAGCTCGATGTCACCTCCATCGATTCCATGCGCGGTTTCGTCACCGCAGCGCAGGAAACCTATGGTCGCGTCGACGTCATCATCAACAATGCCGGCGTCATGCCGCTTTCGAAGCTCGAGGTGCTCAAGCTCGACGAGTGGAATCGGATGATCGACGTCAACATTCGCGGTGTCCTCCACGGTATCGCGGCGGTGCTACCGGTCATGCAGGACCAGAAGGCGGGTCAGGTCATCAATCTGTCCTCCATCGGCGGACATGCGGTCTCGCCCACCGCGGCCGTCTACAGCGCGACCAAGTTTGCCGTGGGGGCGATCTCCGAAGGGCTGCGCCAGGAGGTGGGGGGCGACATTCGCGTGACCGTGATCAGCCCCGGTGTCACCGAATCCGATCTTGCCGACTCGATCACCGATCCGACTGCCCAGGAGGCGATGAGAACCTTCCGCCAGGGCGCCATACCGGCCGAGGCCATTGCCCGATCGATCGCCTTCGCCATCGAACAGCCGGCCACCGTCGATGTCAGCGAAATCATCGTTCGCCCCACGGCCAGTCCCTACTGACCTTGGCCGCTGGATCGGACACCCGAAAGGGAGGAAGCGAGATGACATTGACGACACTGGGAACATCATGTTGCCACGGGGCACTATGGCTCTCGACGGCGCTGTTCGCTCTCGAACCGGCACATGCGGCGAGCGAGCGGGAGCGCCTGGAGACGGGAAGAGAAGTGATCGAGCGCCTCAACCAGGGGCAGCCCCAGCCCGCGCTGGAGGCCATGCGCGAGGAGTTTCCCTTCCTGGCCGATGCCACCCAGGGCTATGCGCTGGGTGAGGTGTGGGGCCGCGAGGTGCTGGATGATCGCACGCGTCAGCTGATCACTGTCGGTGTCTTCGCCGCTCTCGGCCAGCCTGCCTACATGAAGATTCACGCCGGTTACGCCCTGAATGCCGGTGTCAGCGAGGAGGAGTTGAAGGAGGTCATCTACCTGACGACCGTCCATGCCGGGTTTCCGCCGGCCATCGCGGCATCCGTCGCTCTGTCCGAGCTGTTCGAGGAGCGGCGCCAGCTTGTCGAGGCGGGGCCATGACCGGCCGCGTCCGGCATTTCCGAGGCTACCGAAAAACGTGCATCGGCATCTTCGCTGCCGCGCTCGGCTTTGGGGCCCAAGCATCCGCAGAGAATCACGAGGGGGTCACCGACATGACGGATCGAACCTACGTTGGCTTATGGGCGACGGCAGACGGTCACGTCCGCCACGAGCTACTACCGAATGGCCGCTACGACGAGGCCAGGGGGACGCGGGAGAGTGCCTACCAGGGCCGATATGAAATCACCGGAGACCACATCGAGTACTGGGACGACACCGGCTTTACTGCCGATGGCGATTTCATCGATGGTGTCCTGCACCACGGCGGGATGGTGCTCTATCGGCAGGAGGCGTCGCCAACAGCGAGATAGAGCGGCGAAAAGCCAGACATGGGTCGAACGGATCGCCCGCCCTGGTTCATCCAGGGCGGGCGGTGTTTTTCACGGAGGGTGGCGATTCGGTTCAGCTGCCGCTGGTTTCCGGTTCCGAGCTTGGCACGGGCGTGGTGGTCAAATCCGGCTCGCTCAGTTCCAGCAGCTCGCGTGACATGGCGCGAACGTCGTAGAGCAGTTGCGGGTTGTCGGTCAGTGCCTTGCCATAGGAGGGGATCATCGACTTCAGCTTGGCCTGCCACGCTTCGCTGGACACCTGGTCGGGGAAGACCTTCTCGAGCAGGGCGAGCATGATCGACGGTGCCGTCGAGGCGCCCGGCGATGCGCCCAGCAGTGCGGCGATGGAGCCTTCAGCACCGGTTACCAGTTCGGTGCCGAACTGCAGGGTGCCGCCCTTGCCCTCGATATCCTTGATCGTCTGCACTCGCTGGCCGGCGGTCCACAGTTTCCAGTCGTCGCGGTTGGCCTCGGGATAGTAGTTCTGAAGCTCCTTGAACTGGCCGCTTTCCGACATGCGAAGCTGGCTGATCAGATATCGCACCAGATCCAGGTTGTTGATGCCGACCTTGGTCATCGGCCACAGGTTGTTGGGCGTGATCGAGCGCACCAGATCGGTCCAGGAGCCGTTCTTGAGGAACTTGCTGGAGAACGTCGCGAAGGGGCCGAACATGATCGCCGGCGTACCGTCGAGGATGCGCTTGTCGATATGGGGCACCGACATGGGCGGCGAGCCGGCCGGCGCCAGCCCGTAGACCTTGGCGTCGTGCTTGGCGACCACTTCCGGGTTGGTGGTGTAGAGGAACTGGCCGCCGACCGGGAAGCCCCCGTACATCCGGGCTTCGGGAATGCCGGACTTCTGCAGCAGTGGCAGGGCCGCACCGCCCGCGCCGATGAAGACGAAGCGGGCGTTGACGCTGCGCTCGTTCTCGCCGTCGCTGGTGTTGGCCACGGTGACTTTCCAACTGCCGTCCGCATTGCGCTTGAGGTCGCGCACCTGCGTGTTGACGGAGAGGTGGAAATTGTCGCGGCGGGCCAGCGAGTTCATCATCTGGCGGGTGATCTCGCCGAAGTTGACCTCGGTGCCGATCGGCATGCGGGTCGCGGCCACGGGTTCGTCGGTATCGCGCCCCGTCATGACCAGCGGGATCCATTCCGAGATCTTCTTGGGATCGTCGGAATATTCCATGCCGGCGTAGAGCGGGCTTTCCCGCATCGCCTCGAAGCGTGTCTTCAGAAACGATACGCGCTCGCCGCTCCAGACGAAGCTCAGGTGCGGCACGGTATTGATGAAGGAGCGCGGGTTGGCCAGCACGCCTTCACGGACCTGGCTGGCCCAGAACTGGCGTGATACCTCGAACTGCTCGGTAATGCCGATGGCGCGCTTGATGTCGACGCTGCCGTCGGGCTGCGGCGAGGTGTAGTTCATCTCGGCAAAGGCCGAGTGGCCGGTGCCGGCGTTGTTCCAGACGTTGGAACTCTCTTCGGCCGCCTTATCCAGGCGCTCGTAGAGGTGGATGGTCCAGTCGGGCTGTAGTGACTGGAGCAGCGTTCCCAGGGTGGCGCTCATCGTGCCGCCGCCGATGAGAACGACGTCGACGTTTTGGGTCTCGCCGGATTCGGCGCCAGTCTGGGTCTGCAGGCTGGAGACGAATGTCATGCCGTGACGCAATTTCATGAAGGTTCTCTGTCTGATGGATACGGACAGGCGCGAACGCGACTAGGACGACAGTTTAATGAGGTCGCGGCGTTAGTGCCATGACTATGACAGAGGCGGCGTGGATGGGAGGTCGTCGTTTAGTATATTTATTCTTTCGAATCAGTAAGTTGAACGGAAAAGATGAACTTCCTACAGATTTGAAGGAAGAAACCCCGCACCGCCGAAGGGCGGTACGGGGTCATGGCCTGCGCGATGGCGGCGCGGGTCGGGTGTCAGGTGTCGGTCCGGGACTCGCCGGCGACCGGGCCGCTCGGTTCGATCGCCTCTTCGGAGGGCGCATCGCCTTCCTCGCGCTCAGCCTTCACCGCCTGCTCGAAAGTGGTCGGCTCCGGTCCGCCGCCGACCAGCCCCAGTGAATTGGCCGTGCGGCGGCGCAGGTCGCGCAGTAGCTCCGGGTTGTCCGCCAGTTTCTGGCCGTAGGAGGGAATGATCTCGTGCAGTTTTTCCTGCCATTCCGCGCTTTCGACCTGCTGCGGGAAGACCCGGTTCAGCAGGCGCAGCATGATCGGCGGCGCGGTAGACGCCCCCGGCGAGGCGCCCAGCAGTGCCGACATGGTGCCATCTTCCGACGCGACCACTTCGGTGCCGAACTGCAGCACGCCACCCTTTTCGGGGTCGTTCTTGATGATCTGTACGCGCTGACCGGCGGTCCACAGCTTCCAGTCATCGGGGTTCGCCTGCGGGTAGAACTGCTTCAGCGCATCCATCCGATCGTCGTCGGACTGCATCACCTGGCCGACGAGATACTGGACCAGATTGAAGTTGTCCATGCCGACTTCCATCATCGGCCAGGTGTTGCTGAAGGTCATCGAGCCAAACAGGTCGGTCCAGGAGCCATTTTTCAGGAACTTGCTGGAGAACGTCGCGAACGGCCCGAAGAAGATTGCCGGCTGGCCGTCGAGCATTCGAGCATCCATGTGCGGCACGGACATCGGCGGAGAACCTTCCGCGGCGAGGCCGTAGGCTTTCACTCGATGCTGGGCAACGACGTCCGGGTTGGTGGTGTAGAGGAACTGGCCACCTACCGGGAAGCCGGCGTACTGCTCGGCTTCGGGAATGCCGGAGGCCTGCAGTAGCGGTAGTGCGGCGCCGCCGGCACCGATGAACACGTAGCGGGCGTTGACGCTGTGTTCCTTCTCGCCATTGGCGAGATCGGCGACGGTGACTTTCCAGGTACCGTCGTCATTGCGATCCAGGCCGCGCACTTCGCTGTTGAGCGAGAGCTTGAAGTGGTCGTTGTCACTCAGCGAGTGGATCAACTGGCGGGTAATCTCGCCGTAGTTGACCTCGGTACCGATCGGCATGCGGGTCGCGGCAATGGGCTGATCCCCATCGGCGCCGTCCATGACCAGCGGCAGCCACTGGCGGATGGTGTCACGATCTTCGGTGTACTCCATCTGCTCGTAGAACGGGTGCTGGTGCATCGCGGCATAGCGGGCACGCAGGAAGTTGACGTGGTCGTCGCCCCACACCAGGCTCATGTGCGGCATGCTGGTGATAAATGACGCCGGGTCGTGCAGTACGCCCTGGTCGACCTGATGGGCCCAGAACTGGCGCGAGACCTCGAAGTCCTCGGTGACCTTGATGGCGCGGTCGATGGCGACGCTGCCGTCCTCGAGTTGCGGCGTGTAATTCATCTCGCAGAAGGCCGAGTGGCCAGAGCCGGAGTTGTTCCACGCGTTGGAGCTCTCTTCCGCGACTTCACCGAGGCGCTCGAACAGGGCGACATTCCAGTTCGGCTCCAACTCCTGAATATAGGTGCCGAGCGTTGCGCTCATCGTGCCGCCACCGATCAGAACGACATCGACGGGTGTCTCGTCGGCGGCCATCAGTGCCGAGGAGATCGTCAACAGGCCTACTCCTGCCGCCATGCTGCGATAAAGTTTCATTGAATGATCCCTGATTCCTGAATGAAGTCGATCGCGATCACATGAATCCCTCAATCATTGATGAAAAAATGAGTGGATCATGATCGAAGGACTGTCACGAAAGTGTCGTGTCGATGATGCCGACATCACGTTCTGAAGCATTCTGCGATGCAGACAATGTGATCTGCCGCGGGCGAGAGTCGGGCGATATTCTAGGGAGCGGAGGTAGCGCTGTAAATTGTCGCAGGGCGCGTGAGGTAGCGCATATCTTCACAATGATTTTATAAGTTTAATATTAAAATCGAGAGGATGCGTAGAATCATGAGGTTGTCGAATTTCTCAACAATGCTGGAAGCTTTTTAGTGCTGTTTTTAAACTAGATGAACTAAAGAAATTTAAGATGTGACAAAAAGAGGGACTCTCGAATGCAATGGAAAATCCGCTATTTCGTCGCGGTACTTGGCGTACTGGCGGTCAGCGGATGCGCTCGACAGGAGCTGGCTTCACCCCGTGAGCCGGCCATCACTGCCATTCGATACCAGGCTGGTCCCTGCCATGGAACTTGCCCGGTCTATCGTGTCGACCTTCGGCAGGATGGAACGACTCGCTTCATCGGCGAGCGCTATACCGCCGTCGAGTGCGAGCGGATGACAACCGGCGACCCGGAGCGTTTTGCGCTGGTGAAACAGCGTCTCTCGGCCTGGCAGCCAGCCATGGGAACCACGCTTAAGACGGCCGAGACGCCGCGTTGCGGGCCGCGGGCCACGGATTTCTCCCACTACACGGTGACCTGGATACGTCGCGACGGTGAAGTGGCGGTGCTGGAGCATGACAGCGGCTGCCGGTCGGATGATGCGCGCCAGCTCACCGCTGTACTGCGGTCGCTTCCCGAGATGTTGCACATCCAGAGCTGGGTGCAGCCTTGAACCCCGAACGGCGGCGTGTCGTCGCGGCAGGCATGGAGACGCTCTCCCTTCGACCATTCCGTGCTTGACGGCCATCGTTTCGTTTAGCATGCTAATAAGGTCTCGCGACAAAACGTCGCAGGGCGCCCCATTACCGAAGGAGTGGTCATGAAAGCGTTCAACAAGCTGTTTTCGATGTTGGCCGCCATCGTCGTCTCCGCCGTGTTGCCGTTTTCCATGGCAGCGGAGAGCGAGGCCAGCCAGCACCTGAATTCCTATAGCGGTAGCAGTGTCACCACCTCCGTTACCAGCGAGAGCAAGCAGGACGACGAATCCGCCTAGCAGTGACGGGCAGGCGTCGTGGCGAGGTAACGGGCGAGCAGCAAGCGTGAACGAGAGGCCCCGGCGTCGATTCGATGCCGGGGCCTCTTTGCGTCGGTGCCTGCGCTTGCCGAGGCATGCGAAACCGTCACCCGGGGCGCCCTGGGGCTAAAGTCGGCTGGTAGAGGACGCCCGCGCGGGTGAGGATAAGCCTCTTTCTGTCGGAGCCGAGCCCATGCCTGTCTACGCCTATTTCGACGCGGTACCGAGTCTGCCGGACCGGAATCGCTACTGGGTCGCACCAAGCGCTCATGTCATTGGCCAGGTCGAGCTCGGGGAGGATGTGGGGATCTGGTTCAACGTGGTGATCCGTGGCGACAATGACCGCATCGTGATCGGCGCGGGCAGCAATATTCAGGAGGGATCCATGCTGCATACCGATCCCGGTTTCGTGCTGCGTGTCGGTCGTGGCTGTACCGTCGGTCATCACGCGATCCTGCACGGCTGCACCCTGGGCGACAACACGCTGATCGGCATGGGGGCTACCGTGCTCAACGGCGCCGAGATCGGCAGCAACTGCCTGGTCGGCGCCAATGCGTTGGTGACCGAGGGCAAATCCTTTCCCGACAACTCGCTGATCGTGGGCGCGCCGGCAAAAGCCGTGCGCACGTTGGACGACAAGGCGATCGAGGGATTGAAAGCGTCGGCCGCGCACTATGTCGAGCGCTGGCAGGCGTTCTCCCGCGGGTTGAAACCGCTCGACCTCGATTGAAGCGCCGGAGATCGAGCGAGGTGCGAGCCCGCTCTCTCCCATTGGCTGGCTGAATGCCGGAGGGGCTTTTGCCCTAATTCCTCGCGCCGGCGATGTTGCCGGCGTTTGCGGTAACTTCCCCCGTTCATGACTACAGTGTGCTGGCGGACCGCAAAAGACCGGGGCGAGGAGAGTGCCATGACGAACCACTACACGACGGACGAGCCGGATCGCGAAGCCCTGCGTGCCACCCCGGGGCCTGTCGTGGTCGAATTCGGCGCGCCCTGGTGCCCTTGGTGTCAGGCTGCCCGGCCACTGATCGACGAGGCGTTCGCGGGCCACGAGGGCCTGACGCACTTCAAGATCGAGGACGGCAAGGGCCGCCCGCTGGGCCGAACTTTCCGGGTCAAGCTCTGGCCGACGCTGATCTTCCTGCTGGATGGCGAGGAGGTCGCGCGCTGCGTGCGTCCGGAATCGGCGGAGTCCGTGAAGCAGGCGCTGGCAAAAATCGTCACGTCAAGGTGAGGATTTCCGCTACGCTTGGCCTCATCCAGCCGTGCTTTGTTCGATCGAGAGGGGAAGACTCGTGGCCGCAGGCAGTTTACTGACACTACTCGACGACATCGCCACGCTGCTCGACGACGTATCCCTGATGACCAAGGTCGCCGCCAAGAAGACGGCGGGGGTTCTGGGTGACGACCTGGCGCTCAATGCCCAGCAGGTCACCGGCGTTCGCGCCAATCGGGAGCTGCCTATCGTCTGGGCGGTAGCGAAAGGGTCGCTGCGCAACAAGCTGATTCTGGTCCCCGCGGCGCTGCTGATCAGCGTCGTCGCTCCCTGGTTGATCACGCCGCTGCTGATGCTGGGGGGCGCGTTTCTCTGTTACGAAGGGGCGGAAAAACTGGCCCACAAGTTTCTGCATGGCGGGGGAGAAGCGAGCAATGAGGCGGTGCGGGCCGCGGCGCAACTGAAGTCGAAAGAGGAGCGCCTGGCTTTCGAGAAAGAGAAGATCCAGGGGGCGGTTCGTACCGACTTCATCCTCTCGGCGGAGATCATCGCCATCACGCTCGGCTCGGTGGCCAGCGCCAGCTTCCTGCAGCAGGTCGTGGTGCTGGCGATCATCGCCGTCGCCATTACCGGCGTGGTCTATGGCCTGGTGGCAGGCATCGTCAAGCTCGACGATCTCGGCCTCTATCTCACCGAGCGTGCCGCGCCTGTCGCCCAGTCGATCGGCCGCGCCATCCTGTGGGCGGCGCCCTACCTGATGAAGCTGCTGTCGATCGTCGGCACCATCGCGATGTTCCTCGTCGGCGGCGGTATCCTGACCCACGGCATCCCCTTCATTCACCACGGCATCGAGGATCTCGCCGAGGCGCCCGGCGAGATCCCGGGTATCGGCACGATCATTCAACCGCTGACGCCCATGCTGCTGAATTTCGGCTTCGGCCTCCTGGCCGGTGCGCTGGTGCTTGGCGCGGTCTTGCTGATCAAGAAGTTCCGATCCGGTAGCAGCCATTGAGTCGAGCCACAGCTGGCTCACCTCAGCGACAGTTACCGAGCAGCGCACGCTCCAGGGCGAATACGTGGGCGTCCTCGAACCCCAGCTCGCGCAAGGCAGCGGCCAGATTGAGCAGGTAGTCGCGATTGGGACCGCTGGGACCGTGTGATTCGGCGATCTGCCGCGCGATGGCCGCTTCCTCGGCGGGGCCGAGATAGGCCGCATTATCCTCCCCCGCCAGATAGACGACGCCTTCGGTTCTTTCTACCTCTCCCGAGGGTGCGTCCTCGAACGTCATCTCGGTCACCACGCGCAGGTAGCCATTCTTCTCTCGAACATCCAGCGGTTCGAACACCCGGGGGGAAATGCGGTAGGCCATGCCGTGGCAGACGGCGTTGTCTTCCGGCACCAGTGTCACCACTCTTCCCGGTGCTTCCGGCGTACCGCGATGATCGTGAGAGCCTTGCCAGAAGCGACGCGTCCAGCCGCGAATCGACGCCGGCCGGCGCTCCAGATAGTCGAAATCCGCCTTCCAGATCAGTGAGCCGTAGCCAAAGAGCCATACCGACTCGTGCTTGTCGAAGTAGGTCATCCGGCGGTTGTGGGTGGTGGTATCGAAGGACATGGGACTCCGTTGCAGAACGCTGGCGAATACGCAATATGCGGTGGCAGGGGAGACATCTCAAGGCCGCTTCTCGCCCTCGGCGCATGCGAATCAGCCAGCGGTCGATTTGACAGCGTGCCCGCTGCTGCCATGTTGAAAGTCCGTACTGCTTCGAGGAGACAACATGGCCCGCCAGAGACGAATCGTCGAAGTCCTGATGCAGCGTCACGGTCGAACCTTCGCCAGTGAACTCGGCGTCGACCTGCGCAAGAACACGCCGTCGCCGCTGTTCCGCCTGCTCTGCTATTCGCTGCTGACCAGCGCGCCGGTCAGTGCCGACCTGGCGATGCGAGGCGCCAGGGCAATGGCCGAAGCCGGCTGGACGACGCCACGGAAGCTGCAGGCGAGCGACTGGGCGAGTCGGGCACGGGTGCTCAATGAAGCCGGCTACGCCCGCGTCGACGAGAAGACGGCCACGCAGCTGGCCGACATGAATGCCGAGCTGCTGGATACCTATGCTGGCGATCTGCGCAAGCTGCGGGAAGCGGCGGGCAGCCCGAAAGCCCTGCGCAAGCGGCTCAAGACGTTCAAGGGAATCGGCGGTACCGGTGCCGATATCTTCCTGCGCGAGGTCCAGTCGGTATGGGATGAATGCTATCCCTACGCCGACAAGGCAGCACTCTCGGCCGCCGACAAGCTGGGGCTCAAGGCCGATGCGGAGAAGCTCGCCAACAAGGTGTCACCCGAGGACTACCCCAGGCTGATGGCCGCACTGGTTCGTTGCAAGCTGACCAAGGATATCAAGAGCGTGCTGGAGGCGGCGAAAGCCTGACCGCCTACCACTGCCGTTCAGGGGCGCTCAGCCATTGGCTTACCGGGCCGATACCGTCGGTGCACCAGGGTTCGCTCAGTCGGGTGATGAAAAAGCGAGTCTGCTTGCCGAATGCCCGACTCAAGCGGGAGCGCAGGAATTCGATCGGATCGGTCGACTCGATCAGCCACGTGGTGCGGAACAGTACAATGGAGTCGAATCGCCGGAGCATCGACTCCAGGCGATGACGGTCCATTCTCCCCAGCGGCCTGTCGAAGGTCAGGCAGTAGATACCCATGGCATGCTCCTTGCTGCCGAATTAACCAGATCCAGTTCAGGGTAGCTCGTTCGGAGATCGATTGTCCTTATCGCGGATGAAGTCGGGAAGCCCCCGCTGATGCCTGCCGGCCCAGGTGGCTCAGGGCTCGGCAGGGTCCTTCGTGGCGGGTTCGTCGTCCGCCCGGGGCAGGATCAGGTTGAGAATGATCGACGCCAGCGCGCCCGGAATCAGGCCTGACTCCAGCAGCACGCCGATCTGCTGCGGTGCGCCCTGATAGAGTCCGCTCTGGGCCGGCAGGCCGATCGCCAGCGCCAGCGATACGCCGACGATCAGCATGTTGCGCTTGTTGAACCTGGCGTGAGAGAGCATCTTCACCCCGGCGCTGGCGATCATGCCGAACATGATGATCACCGCGCCGCCCAGCGCCGCCGCCGGGATGGCGGATACCAGGGCTCCCAGCTTCGGCACCAGCCCCGCCAGGACCAGGAAACCGCCGCCGAGCGCGACGACAAAGCGGCTGGCGACCCCGGTGAGCGCCACCAGGCCGACGTTCTGGCTGAAGCTGATCTGCGGGAAGGCGCCGAACAGTGCGGCAAAGCTGCTCGAGAGCCCGTCGGCCATGACGCCGCCGGACAGCTCCCGCGCTGTCGGTTCGCGCTCGGCGCCGCCGATCGCCGTGCCGGAGATGTCGCCGATCGACTCGGCGCAAGTGACCACGGCCATCAGCGTGATCGCTAGGATCGCCGCCGGGTCGAAGGCAAGACCGATCTCGAAGGGGATCGGAAGCTGGAACCAGCCGGCTTCGGCGACGCGGGAAAAATCGAGCAGGCCCATCGGTGCCGCCGCCACGCAGCCGACCAGGATACCGATCAGTACCGCGGCCTCTGAGAGAAAGCCGCGGCAGAACTGGTGGAACGCCACGGTCACCACGAACACCAGTGCCGCCAGCAGCAGATGATGCGGTGCGCCGAAGTCCGGAGCGCCGACGCCACCGCCGACGTAGGCAAACCCCACCGGCAGCAGCAGGATGCCGATCAACAACACGAAGGTGCCCGATACCACCGGCGGGAAGAAGACGCTCAAGCGCCTGTAGCAGAGCCCCACCACCGCCATCGCCAGCCCACCGATCAGGGCGCCGCCGAACACCGCCGGCAACCCCTGGTTGGCGGCGATCGGAATCATGACCGGCACGAAGCCGAAACTGGTACCCATGACGATGGGCAGACGGGCGCCGAGAGGGCCGATGCCGAGCGTCTGGACCAGTGTCGCCACGCCCGCGACGAACATCGCCATCTGCACCAGGAACACCGTATCGGCACCCGAAAGCCCTGCCGCGCCAGCGATGATCAGCGGCACCGCAGCGTTGCTGACGAACATGGCCAGCACGTGCTGTATACCAAGAGGGATGGCTTTTCGCAGTGGCGGAAAATAGTCGACGTCGCGTAACGGGTTTTTCTTAGTTTTTTGATTTTCTTCGAATTGATGCAATGAATCCGACCGTTCTGCGGTATCCAGGCTCATGATTGACTCCCACGTTGATTGTTTTTATCCGCTCTTGGGAAGCTACTGTAGATTGTTTTTGTGTACAAAAAAACTGTCGACGAGGCGTCGCTTGCGACGGCTGTTTCAGCGCTGTTCGGCCTGGGGCCACCAGCGCGCCAGGGCGGACTCCGCCTGGCATTTGATCTCCTCGTCGATATAGATCGATACCGCCACCAGAGCGGCAGCCAGGACACTGGCATCATCGGTATAGCCGACACCGGCAATGAAATCGGGAATGGCATCCAGCGGCGAGATGAAATAACCGAGCGCGCCGATGATGGTCGACTTGGCCCACAACGGCACATCGGGGCGCTTCAGCACGAAATAGAGCTGCAGCGCCTTCAGCGCCACCTCGCGGCCGGCACGTTTGCCGAAGCGGGTCATCTTCCGCCAGAAGCGCTCGTCGCTGTAACTCTCGGCATGGCTTTCGAGCCTGCCAGCGCGAGCCTCGCTCTCGTCGGACAGCGTATCCGCTGCCTGGTACTGACCGTCGTCGTGAGGCAGCGAGGGAGTGCTGTTGGGGAATAGGCGGGGAAGGCGGGGCATGGTCTGGCTCCATCGTCACGAGCTGTCGCCGTAGTCTAGCGCACGTCGGCGCGTCTCGGCTTGCGGCGAGCTTGATCCGACGCTGGCGGCGACGTCATGATCGATCGATACGTATCGATAGTAAAAACTGACAATGTCGACTGACGCTCAAGCACAATACCCCTGGCGCTGAGGCTCGCCGCGCTTCATCTCGATGATAAGGACAACGACATGAACGAGACACTTTCGACCGAGGTCAACGTGCCCGCCATCGATGGCGAACGCCTGTGGCAGACACTGATGGAGCTGGCCGTGATCGGCGGCACGCCCAAGGGTGGCTGCAATCGCCAGGCGCTGACCGAGCTCGACCGCGAAGGTCGTGAACTGCTGATCCGCTGGTGCGAGACCGAAGGCCTGACGGTGCGCTTCGATGCCATCGGCAACCTCTTCGCCCGCCGCGATGGCAGCAAGGCCGACGCCGACCCGGTCGTCATCGGCAGCCATATCGACACCCAGCCCACCGGCGGCAAGTACGACGGTTGCTTCGGTGTGCTGGCGGCCCTAGCGGTCATCCGAACGCTCAACGCCAACGGCATCGAGACCGAACGGCCGATCGAGCTGGTTTCCTGGACCAACGAAGAGGGCTGCCGGTTCGCGCCCTGCATGATGGGCTCCGGCGTGTTTGCCGGTCAGCTCACGCTGGAAGATGCCCTGTCGCGAACGGATGTCGACGGCATCACTGCGGGCGAAGCGCTCGAGGCGATTGGCTACGTTGGGGACGATGCCAATCGTCCCGGCCGATTTGCGGCCTATCTCGAAGCCCATATCGAGCAGGGGCCGATCCTCGAGGACGAGGGCAAGACCATCGGCGTGGTCACCGGGGCGCTGGGACTGAAGTGGTTCGATGTCACGGTGACCGGCATGGCGGCCCACTCCGGTTCGACGCCGATGCATCTACGCCAGGATGCGCTGCTGGGCGCGACCCGGGTGGTCGAAGCGGTCAATCGGATCGCGCTGGCGCACCAGCCCGACGGTCGCGGGACGGTGGGGGCGTTTCAGCTGCTGCCCAACTCGCGCAACGTGATCCCAGGACAGGTGAAGCTGAGCGTCGACTTCCGGCACAGCGAGGGCGAGGTGCTCGACGCGATCGTCACCGAGTTTCGCCAGACGCTGGACGCCATCGCCCGCGAGACTGGCCTTGCCATCGAGATCACGCCCACCGCCGATTATCCACCGCAGCATTTCGCCGCCGATTGCATCGCCGCCGTGCGTCAGGGTGCCCAGGCCAACGGCTATACACACCGGGATATCGTCAGCGGCGCCGGGCATGATGCCGTCTTCATCGGCGACATCGCGCCGGCGGCGATGATCTTCATTCCCTGCGAGAAGGGGATCAGTCACAACGAGAGCGAGTACGCCGCGCCGGAAGATGTCACCGCCGGCGCCAACGTATTGCTGCACGCGACGCTGAACCTGGCTGGGCCTGTGGCCGGGGCTGTGTCATGAGCGGCGACGGGCACAACAGCATGCGCAATGTAACGACGACCGAGCTGGCCGATCTGACCGCCCTCGAGGCCCTGGCGCTGTTCGAGCGGGGCGAGCTCTCGCCGGTGGAGTTGACCCGGGACTGCCTGGCGCGCATCGAGCGCCACAACTCGGTCGTCAACGCCTTCTGCCATGTCGATGGTGAGGGCGCGCTGGCGGCGGCGCGGGCATCGGAAACGCGCTGGCGGCGTCATGATCCGATGGGGCCGCTGGATGGCGTGCCCAGCACGATCAAGGATTTGACCCTCACCGTCGGCATGCCGACCCGCAAGGGCTCGACGACGACGTCGGCGGATGGCCCCTGGACGAGCGATGCCCCTTTCACGGCGCGGATGCGCGAGGCGGGTGCCGTGCTGCTGGGCAAGACCACCACGCCTGAGTTCGGCTGGAAGGGAGTGACCGACAACCCGCTTTACGGCATCACCCGCAATCCGTGGAATCCCGAGCTGACCGCCGGCGGGTCTTCGGGTGGGGCCGGCGCCGCCGCGGCGCTCAATCTGGGCATGCTGCACCAGGGCAGCGACGCCGGCGGCTCGATTCGGATTCCATGCGCGTTCACCGGCACGTTCGGCATCAAGCCGACCTTCGGCTGGATCCCTCAATGGCCGGCCAGTGCCATGACGACCCTGTCGCACCTGGGGCCGATGACGCGCACGGCCGCCGACAGCGCGCTGATGCTCTCGGTGATCGCCCAGCCCGATGCGCGGGATGGCTATGCTGGTCCTGACTGTCCGCTCGACTGGCTGGCCGCCGCGCCGCGCCGGCTGGACGGCATGCGCATCGCCTACAGCCGTGATCTGGGCTACGTCTCGGTGGCGCCGGACATCCTGCGTGCCGTGGAGGCGGCGGTCGAACGGTTGCGGGCGCTGGGCGCGGAAGTGATCGACGTCGATCCGGGGTTCGGCTCACCCAAGGTGAGCTTCGATACGCTCTGGCACGCGGGTGCCTCGCGGCTGCTGGACGGCTTGAGCGACGCCCAGATCGAAGCGCTGGACCCGGGCCTGCGTGCCATCGCCGAGCATGGCAAGACACTGTCGCTGACCGATTACCTGGTCGCTCGCGAGCAGCGCGCGGCTCTGGTGGCGCGGATGGCCGAATTTCACCGCGAGTTCGACCTGCTGGTGACCCCGACGCTGCCGTTGTCGGCCTTTGCCGCCGGTCATGAAGTGCCACCCGGCAGCGACTATGTCGACTGGGTGGACTGGACCCCGTTCAGCTACCCCTTCAACCTCACCCAGCAACCCGCTGCCTCGCTGCCCTGCGGTCTGGACGACAATGGCTTGCCGGTCGGTCTGCATCTGGTCGGCCCGCGCTATCGTGACGACCGCGTGATGGCCGTGGCCCGGCTGCTGGAAACGCAACTGCCCAGGTTGGTGCCGCCGCTGGCGATGGCGTGACCCGACGAGCGACGGCGTGGTGCGGAAGGCATGGTCTTCAGCCGCCCCGCGCCTCGCCCGGTGTCTGCCCGGTGGCGCGCT
The DNA here is from genome assembly GCF_003206585.1 of Salinicola sp. CR57. Lineage (NCBI taxonomy): Bacteria > Pseudomonadati > Pseudomonadota > Gammaproteobacteria > Oceanospirillales > Halomonadaceae > Salinicola > Salinicola sp. CR57. The sequence goes on along the minus strand of NZ_PZJL01000001.1, from coordinate 89,398 downwards.
TGAACGCGCGGCTGAAGGCGGCCTGGGAACCGTAGCCCAGCTGCCAGGCGACTTGATCGATGGAGAGGCGTTTCTCGCGGATCCACTGGGTGGCGAGTCGCATCCGTAGCTGCGTCACGTAGCCCAGTGGCGAAACACCCAGGACAGTGCGGAAGCGCTCGGCGAAGGCCGAGCGTGAGCTACCCATTTCCGCCGCCATGTCGGCCACGCTCCAGTGGCGTCCCGGTTGGCGATGGACGGCCGCGATCACCTTGCCCAGGCGCGGGTCGCGCAGCGCCTCGACCCAGCCGCCGATCTCCGCACAGCCGCATTCGACCCAGCCGCGTACGATACTGGCGGCCACCACGTCCGCGAGTCGCGACAGGATGCCGGCAGCGCCGGCCCGGCTCAGGCTCGCCTCGCGCTCCATCGCCTCGAGCATCGGCAACATTTCCGGGTAGCGCGACAGCAGCGTTCCCACGTGCATCACGGTAGGCATCATCGAGACCAGGGGCTGCATGCCTCCGAGATCGAACTGCATGCAGCCGCTGAACAGCCGCACGCCCTGGCCGTGCTCGAGGCGCGCCGAGCCGTCGTCGATACAGCTGAACGAGTCGCAGAGCGGGATGGCGTCGATCTTCTCGATGTCACGACTCTCCACCTCGGGGGAGGAGAGCAGGCAGTGATGTCCGCCGCGCGGCAGCAGCACCGCATCGCCGCTCTCCAGCTGCTGCACGTCGTCGCCGATTCGCAGGATCGCCGAACCTTGCGCGATGAAGTGAAATTGCGCGCAGGTGGCATCGGTATCGAAGGCGATGGCGAACGGCGATCGCATCTGCGCGCGCCGATAGTTCAACCCCGAAAGCCTCATTCCGAGCAAGAGCGCATTGATCCACTCGCTGGACTTCTGGAGCGGCGGCTGTCCCATCGGCGGGGTGTCAGGCACGCGACTCTCGGACGATAGCGTGTCGGCCGATCGGTGGTCTGGGGACCGGGAGCGCGGGGAGGATGACTGAGAGATCGAGGGTTTCATCGTTATCTTGGACTTTTGATCAAAGATCCTGGAGTTTTGATGATAGCGGATCTTGCGATGCTACTTTAGTCTACGCAGCATCTCAATGATCGATGGATGTCTCACATGACCACGAACGACTCGCATGATACGCGCCCGACGGGGGCATCCCGAGGGGCCTGGAGCGCCGTTTTTTCGTTGACGCTGGGTGTCTTCAGCCTGGTGATGGCCGAGTTTCTGCCGGCCAGCCTGCTGACGCCAATGGCGGACTCTCTGGCGATCAGCGAGGGCCAGGCGGGGCAGGCCGTCACGGTGACGGCGGTGGTGGCGCTGCTGTCGGGGTTGCTGGTGACCTCCGCCACCCAGCGGCTCGACCGTCGCCACGTGCTGCTGGGATTTTCCGGACTGATGATCGCTGCCAATCTGCTGGTCGCCTACTCGCCGGACCTGATCTGGCTGCTGGCCGGGCGGGTGCTGCTGGGCGTGGCGCTAGGCGGATTCTGGGCGCTCTCCGCCGCTACCGTCATGCGACTGGTGCCGGAGCACGACGTGCCGCGCGCGCTGTCGCTGCTGTTCACCGGCGTCCCCATCGCCACCATCAGTGCCGCGGCACTGGGCAGCTATCTCGGCGACCTGGTCGGCTGGCGTAACGTGTTTCTGCTCGCGACGGCGATCTCGGTAGCGACGCTGATCTTCCAGTACGTCACCTTGCCGTCCATGACGCCGGAGCGTCCCACCCCGCTCGGCACGCTGGTGAGCGTGATGAAACGACCGGGCATGATGGTCGGTATCGTCGCCATCCTGCTGGTGTTCTGTGGCCATTTCGCCTTCTTCACCTACGTCCGTCCGTTTCTCGAGGGCGTGTCGCACATGGGGATCAACGCATTGTCATCGACCCTGCTGGCCTTCGGGGTGGCTAACTTCGTCGGAACCTTGGCCGCGGGGTATCTGCTCGAGCGCAGCCTGCGTCTGACATTGGTGCTGATGCCGCTGATCATGGGCTCGCTGGGCTGGCTGCTGGCGACGCTGGGCGGCTTCTCGCCGGGGACCGATGCCCTCATGGTCGCGCTGTGGGGCTTCGCCTTCGGCGCCGTGCCGGTGGCCTGGTCGACCTGGATCACGCGTGTCGTGCCGGACGAAGCCGAGAGTGGCGGTGGCCTGATCGTCGCATCGATCCAGTTGGCGATCGCTCTGGGAGCGGCCGTGGGGGGCGTTGTCTTCGGCATCGGCGGCGTGCTGGCCGTCTGCGCCACCGCGGGCACGCTGCTGCTGGCCGCGGCCGCACTGGTACTCGCGGGCGTGAGAACGAGACCGGTGCCGGCTGGCGAAGGCGACACGGTGGTGGCTAGCTGTCAGTAGGCGATGGGCTGGTGTCTGTCGGTACGACCGACCGGGCGAGGTGAGACGCGGCAAGCATGGCCGAGCTCATCTTGCCTGTCGGGCGTTGAAGATGGTCTGCTATAAGAAAGGCATTCCTCCCCAGACCATCGAAAGGAACTGACGATGAGCATCGATTCCCAAGCAGGACGCTTGCCGGACGAGCACAGCCTCGCCAATATTCCGCGCCTGGTGTCGCGCTACTACAGCGAGCGGCCGGACCCCAGCGACCCGGGCCAGCAGGTGGCTTTCGGCACCTCGGGCCATCGCGGCTCCTCGTTGAAGACCAGTTTCAACGAATGGCACATCCTGGCCACGACCCAGGCGATCTGCGAGTACCGTGAAGCGCAGGGTGTCGACGGCCCGCTGTTCATCGGCATGGACACCCACGCGCTCTCCGAGCCGGCATTCTGCTCGGCGCTGGAAGTGCTGGCGGCCAACGGTGTCGAGACGCGCATCGATGCCGGCTGCGAAGAAACCGGTGGCGAGGTGGGGTACACGCCGACGCCGGCGATCTCCAACGCCATTCTGGTCTACAACCAGGGACGCAGCGGCGGGCTGGCCGACGGTATCGTCATCACCCCTTCGCACAACCCGCCTGGCGATGGCGGGTTCAAGTACAACCCGACCAACGGCGGGCCGGCCGATACCAACGTCACCAAGTGGATCCAGGAGCGGGCCAACGAACTGCTCGCCGGCGGCCTCGAGGGCGTTCGCCGCATCGGTTATGCCGAAGCCCTGAAGGCGCCGACCACCCAGCGTTTCGACTATATCGAGAGCTACGTCGGTGGCCTCGACAAGGTCATCGACATGGCCGCGATCCGTGACTCCGGGCTCAGGTTCGGCGTCGATCCGCTGGGCGGTGCCGGGGTGCACTACTGGCCGCGGATCGCCGCGAAGTACGACCTGCCGCTGGAAGTGATCTCGACCACCGTCGATCCGACCTTCCGCTTCATGCGCGTCGACTGGGACGGCAAGATCCGCATGGACTGCTCGTCGCCCTACGCCATGGCCGGGCTGATCGAGAACAAGGATCGCTTCGATGTCTCCTTCGCCTGCGACACCGATCACGATCGCCACGGCATCGTCGCCCGCTCGACCGGACTGCTGAATCCCAACCACTACCTCGCCGTCGCCATCGAGTATCTGTTCACCCATCGCCCGAACTGGAGCGACAAGGCCGCCATCGGCAAGACCCTGGTGTCGTCGTCGATGATCGATTACGTCGCCCAAGGCCTGGGTCGGGAGGTGGTCGAGGTGCCGGTGGGCTTCAAGTGGTTCGTCGATGGCTTGATCGAGGGCAGCCTCGGCTTCGGTGGCGAGGAGTCCGCTGGCGCCTCGTTCCTGACCCTGGACGGCAAGCCCTGGTCCACCGACAAGGACGGCATCATTCTCGGCCTGCTTGCCGCCGAGATCACCGCCGTCACCGGCAAGGACCCGGGCGAACGCTACCAGGCGCTGACCGAACGCTTCGGTGCGCCGGTCTACGAACGCGTCGATGCCCCGGCCGACCGTGAGCAGAAGGCCAGGCTCGGCAAGCTGTCGCCCGAGCAGGTCAGCGCCGACACGCTGGCGGGCCACCCGATCACCCGCAAGCTGACCGAGGCGCCCGGCAACGGCGCCGCCATCGGCGGGCTCAAGGTGGTCACCGACGCCGGCTGGTTCGCCGCACGTCCCTCCGGCACCGAGGACGTCTACAAGATCTACGCCGAGAGCTTCGAGGGCGAAGCGCATCTCAAGCGGATTCAGCAGGAGGCCAAGGCGCTGGTCGACGAGGTACTGGCGGGCTGACGCCGGGTGCGGGACCGGGAGACCTCGCGCTCCCGGCCCCGCCCGCCGGTCGCTCGGCCATCATCCGGGCCAGCCAGGCGCCCCTCGGCAAGTCGCGATGCAACGTCGTACTGCCGAGCGCGAGCCGTTTTCGCCGAAAGCCTAAAGTTGCCTTCGACATGGGCGATATCTCCTCTGTCAATTTCGATGCCGTGCCCCGGGCGGCGCCTTCCTCTGGCAGGGATACCCCATGCATTTCAAATCTATACGCACACTGGTCACGCTTCTGGTGGGCGCTTGTATCGTGCTGGTCGCCGCTGCTCTGGTGGGCTACTCCTTCTACGCCGACGCGCGCTCGCAGGCGCTGGTGGACGCTCGCACCCATACGCTGCTCGAGTCGAGCATCGACCGGCGCCTCTCCGCCGTGGCCGGCCGCCAGGCCGAAAGCATCCAGGCCCGGCTCGAACACGCGCTGACCCTGGCGCGAAACCTGGCCAGTACCAATGCCCTGATGGGGGAGGTCGACGATCAGGGCCGGCGTCGGCTTCTCCTCGGTCGCGACGAACTCTCCAACCTCGTGCGCCAGACGGTCGTCGACAATCCCGATCTGCTCGACGCTTTTATCGGCTGGGAGCCCAATGCCTTCGGCAGTGATCGCTACTACACCGGACGAGAGGATGCCGGCTACGGCGAGGACGGCCGCTTCATGCCGTGGTGGTATCGGACCGAGGATGGCAAGGTCGCGGTGCTGCCGTTGGGCGAGACGATGGATAGCAGCAAGATCATGGACAGCGGTGTGCGAGAAGGGGAGTACTATCTCTGTCCCAAGGAGACCGGCAAGCCCTGCATCATCGATCCGGCACCCTACGACTACAACGGCCGTAGCCTGATGGTGACCTCCTTCAACGTGCCGATCATGGTCGATGGCCAGTTCCGCGGTAGCGCCGGCGTCGACCTCTCCGTCGACTTCATCCAGGGGCTGCTGGCCGACGCCAGCCGCTCGCTCTACGACGGTGCCGGTGACTGGACCCTGGTCGCCCCGCAAGGTGGAATTACCGCCCGCACCGGCGAACCCTCTGGCGTGGGCAGCAACGCGGAGACATTCTTCGATGCCGCCATCAACGCCCGGCTTGACGAGGCGCGCCAGGGGCAGCCGGTCCTCGACAGCCACGAGGGCCAGATCGAGATGCTATGGCCGTTCACCGTCGGTCCGGCCGACAGCAAGCCATGGGTATTGATGATCCGGCTGCCCCAGAGCGTGGTCATGGCCGGGCTGACCGATCTGCGCCAGCAGCTCGCCAGCCAGCGTCACCACGACACGCTTGCGATGCTCGCGGTGGGTGTCGGCGTGGCGCTGCTGGGGCTGTTCGCCGGTTGGCTCCTCGGCGGTAGCCTGTCGCGGCCGCTCAGACGCCTGGCGTTGCGGATGCGCGAAATCGCCTCCGGCGACGGAGACCTCACCCAGCGCCTGCCGGTGCGCGGCCGTAACGAAAGCGCTGAGCTGGCGATCCAGTTCAACGCCTTCGCCGACAAGATGCACGAGGTCATGCTCGAGGTGCGCGAGAGCAGCGAGTCGGTACGCGCCGCATCCCAGGAGATCGCCAGCGGCAGCGAAGATCTGTCGCGCCGCACCGATGCCATGGCGGCCAGCCTGCAGCAGACCTCGGCCTCGATGGAGGAGCTCACCAGTACGGTCGACCACACCGCGCAGTCGGCGCGCCAGGTCGATCAGATGGCGGTATCCGCCACCGACGCGGCGCGCCGCGGTGGCGAGGTCGTCGGTGACGTCGTCAATACCATGGGTGAGATCGAAGCCTCCTCGCGCCAGATCGCCGAGATCGTCACCACCATGGATGGCATCGCGTTCCAGACCAACCTGCTGGCGCTCAACGCCTCGGTGGAGGCTGCTCGCGCCGGTGAACAGGGCAAGGGATTCGCGGTCGTCGCCCAGGAAGTGCGCAACCTCGCCAGCCGCAGCGCCGACGCCGCGCGCCAGATCAAGTCGCTGGTGGATGTCGCCAGCGGCAAGACGCAGCTGGGTGCGGAGCGCGTCCGCCATGCTGGCGAGGCGATGGAGGAGATCGTTGCCAGCATCGCCCGGGTGACCGACGTGCTGGGCGAGATCAGCGCGGCGACCAGCGAGCAGAGCCAGGGGATCGGCCAGGTCAATCAGGCCGTGGCGGAGATCGACCAGGTCACCCAGCAGAATGCGGCGATGGTTCAGCAGACCGCGACGGCGGCGGCCGAGCTGCGTCACCAGTCGCAGCGTCTGGCCGTGACGGTGGGGGCGTTCCGGCTCGCCGATATGCCGGCGCCCGCCTTGAGCGGGGAGACCACATCGACGCAGCCGCGGCTGCAGCCGTCGCGGCGCGCGGTGCCGGCCGTCTGATCAGCGCCGCGCGGCCAGCTCGCAGAAGAAGTCGACATACTGGGTGTGGCCTTCTGGAAAGATCACATCCAGCGTCAACGGATCCTCGGCATCGCTGATCCCTTCCAGTGCCGGCCAGACGTCGATGTCGGGATTTCCGGCGTGGCGCGCCAGCCGCTCGGCGTCGACGCCGGCGCGGCGAACCTCGCCACCGCTGCTGTCGACATAGAGTACCCGGTTGCCGCTGTCGAAAGCGTCTCCCAACTGCTGAATGAGCGTCAGGAAACCGCGGTCGCTGCCGCCGCGCTGGCGCTCGCCGCGCGCATCGCCAGACGGAATGAACGATGTCACGGTATCTCCCACCCCGACGATGCGCGGCATCAGCGCGGGATCGAAGCGGTCGCGGGCCAGTTCCAGCAACGCCGCCTGATCGCGGGGAGCCTCGCGGGCGTTGAAGCCCTCGCCCAACGGGTAATGCCCCGTATGGCGATGGTAGTAGTGGTTGAGAATGACCAGCACGCCCACCTCCTTGACGCCGCCACGCAACATCAGCTGGAAATCGGTGGTGCCGGCACCTTCCCCGTTCTCGTCGCCCTGTCGCAGGCGCTCTTTGCCGTCGGCGTCATGGCCGGCATTGGGGGCGTAGTGGATGAAGAAGGCGTCGCCCATTCCCGACCGGCGGGCCGCCTCGAGCCGCTCGTGCATGAACTCGGCGACGTCGGCCTGTAGTGCCCGATAGTGCTCCGGCGTCGCCTGCCAGTGACGGTGGAAGACGTTGAGGTTGAGTGTCGGCGAGGCGATGTTGTCGAGGACCGCCGCGGCGATCAGGTCGCGTCTCGCCTCGGACGGCAGGTCGTAGGGTGGCCGCGACAGCAGCGACTCGAGGAACGCCTCGGCCCGATCCGGAAACGTCTTCAGAAACGCCAGCTCGGCGTCGCTCACGCCGGGGTGCGACACCGCCCCGAAGCGGTCCTGCCACTGCACGCCACCGGCGGCCAGGCCGGGCAGGTAGCGCCCCTGCTCGCCAGCGCGATCCGGCGTCTCGAACAGCGCCTCGACGATACCGTTCACGCCGCGGGAGCCGATGTGTTCGCCGTTGGTCAGCACGAAGAAATGGCCATCGAGCCGACGGGTGGCGTCGAGGTAGCGTCGTTCCAGTTGGCGCGTCAGCGGATTGCCGACCAGTCCCATGCAGACGCCATCTAGGTCCTGGATGACGAGCAGATTGTCGGTGGCCGCCAGTTCGTCCAGCAGAGCGGCGTGATCGAGCGAGAAAGGGCGAGTCAGGGGCATGATGGGCGCCTTGGTCGGGGCGAGTGATGGTGGCGTTATCGGGCGAACGTTTACCAGTATAGCGTCAGCTCGTGATCCGAATCGCGACGGTTTGCCGGACCGGGACGCCCCGACTAGGCTTCTCTGTGGGCGTCGCCAAGGCGACAAGACGCCCAGACGATCCAACGTCAGTGCAAGACGCTCACGCCCGGATGGCGTGATGACAGCCCGGCGAAGGGGTAACCCCGCCAAGGGCAACATTAGCAGGAGGCAACGATGTCCAGTCCCGAGCACAAGCAGAAGATCTGGAAGCTGATCGAGAAGATCAAGGTCGGCATGTTGGTCACGCTCGACGATGGCGTGCCGCGAGCGCGCCCCATGCATCTGGTGCAGGATGCCTACGACGGCAAGCTCTGGTTTTACACGCGCCGCAGTGCCGAAAAGTCGTTCGAGGCGAAGCAGGATCAGGATGTCTGCATCACGTTCTCGGACCAGGATGACGGCATCTACGTGTCGATGTCCGGCCGGGCACGCCTCAACGACGATCCCGCGCTGATCGAGAAGTACTGGAATCCGTTCGTGGCCGCCTGGTTCACCGGTGGCAAGGAGGATCCGGACATCACCATGATGGAGATCGACATCGACTTCGGCGAGCACTGGCAGTCGCGTGAGAGCAAGACATTCCAGCTCTACGAGATCGCCAAGGCCAACGTGAAGAAGGAGCACCAGCCGGATCTCGGCGAGAACGAGAAGTTCGGCCACTGAGCCGCCGGACCCGACCTGGCTTTTGATGCCGCCGATGTCCGATGGGATGTCGGCGGCGTTTCTCCGGGAGGCCATTGACAGTTGCGTGACAAGTCAGGATAAAGAGTCCTCACAAGTCACATAGCGACCCCCCATGTTTCTGCTGACGGCATTCGTCGTTCTCTCCATCGGTTTTTCCTTCGTCTGTTCGGTGCTGGAAGCCGCGCTGCTCTCGCTCACACCGAGTTATATCGCGCAGCTCAAGGACGACCGCCCCAGGCTTCACGACAAGCTCAACAAGCTCAAGTCGAATATCGATCGGCCGCTGGCGGCGATCCTCACGCTCAACACGATCGCTCACACCGTCGGTGCCACGGGTGTCGGCGCGCAAGTGGCCGTCGTGTTCGGCGATGCCCACGTGGCCATCGCCTCGGCCTTGATGACCTTCGGCATCCTGGTGTTCTCGGAGATCATCCCCAAGACCATCGGAGCGACCTACTGGCGTAGCCTGGCGCCTCTGCTGCCACCGACGCTGCGCTTCATGGTGCTGCTGCTGCTGCCCTTCATCTGGCTGTCGGAGATGATCACCAATCGTATCGCCAAGAACGAGGGCGATGTCGACATGCGCGGCGAGATCAAGGCGCTGGCGAGGATCGGGCTGGAAGAGAAGGCGCTGGATGCGGACGAGACCCGCACCATCACCAATATCCTCAATCTGCACGAGATCCCGGTGAAGAGCGTGATGACGCCGCGAACCGTGTGTGAAACGGTGACGCCCGACATGACCGTGGCCGAGTTCGATCAGCGCTATGGCAAGACGCAGTTCACGCGTTTCCCGGTGATGGATGGCGGCGAGGATGCCCTGGGCTACGTGCACAAGGCGGATACCTACCACGCCGAGGATAGCGAGAGGCTGAAATCGCTGATGCACTCCGTCGCGATCATCGACGAGAACGATAGCGTCGAGCATGTCTTCACCGCCATGCTCAAGGATCACAACCACCTGCGCGTGGTCTACGACGACCATGGCAACTGGGTCGGGCTGATCACCATGGAAGACGTGATCGAGACGATCCTGGGCCAGGACATCATCGACGAGACCGACAACGTGCATAACCTGCGCAAGTACGCCAAGCAGCGTTGGCTGAAGCGAATCAAGCGCGGCGAATCCGCCCAGCCGCCGCCGGGCTGAAGCCGGCGGCGGTCATCTCGTGGCAGGGCTCGGTCAGATGACCTTCTTGCGTAGCCAGGCGGCGAGCGCTTCGCCCAGGATGACCAGGGCGATGATCGCCAACAGGATGGTGGCGACGGTCTGCCATGCCAGCGTGTCGATGGCGCCCTGCAGGATCACGCCGATCCCGCCGGCGCCTACCAGGCCGAGTACGGTCGACTCGCGCAGGTTGATGTCCCAGCGCAGGATGCCGACCGCGAAGAATGTCGGCATGACCTGCGGCACGATCGCGTAGAGCACCACCTTGGCCCGCGAGGCGCCGGTCGCTTCCAGCGCCTCCACCGGGCGCCGATCGATCTCCTCGATCGCTTCGCCCAATAGCTTGCCGAGAAAACCGATCGACCGGAACATGATCGCGATGATCCCGGCCAGCACGCCGGGGCCGAAGATCGCCACGAACAGCAGGGCCCAGATCAGCGTGTTGACCGAGCGGCTCGAGACCAGGATGAAACGCCCCAGCCACAGCGTGAAACGGTTGGGGGTCGTGTTCTGGGCCGCGATGTAGGCGATCGGCAGCGACAGGAAGACGGCTACGAACGTGGCGATGGTGGCGATGTTGAGCGTCTCGACCAGTGCCCACAGGATCGCCCGCAGGTTGCTCACGTCCGGCGGCACCATGCGCCCGAACAGGTCACCGACCTGGGCCGGGGCATCCCACACCCAGGGCCAGATGATATCGATGCTCTCCACCGCCCACACCACGGCCGCTGCCACGACCAGCAGTGTCAGGAAGCGCTTCCAGCGCTGTTGCGGGGTATAGCGCGCCCAGGTGCGCTCGGCAACGGTCTGCGTCATCCGATGTTCCTCCTGATCCGACCGCTGATCGCTTCGCTGACCAGAATCACGCCGATGATCACCAGCGTGATCGCCAGGGCGAAGTCGTAGTCGTAGCGGCCGAAAGCGTTCATCAGCGTCGAGCCGATGCCGCCGGCGCCGACGATACCGACCACCGCCGACGCCCGCAGGTTGCTGTCGAGCTGATAGATGCCGAGGCCGATCTGGCGCGGCATGATCTGCGGCAGCACGGCGAACTGCAGCACGCTGATATAGCGGGTGCCGCTGGCACGTAGCGCTTCCACCTGACCCCAGTCGATCTCCTCGATTCGCTCGGCCAGCATCTTGGCGACGAAGCCGATCGAGTAGAGCGTCAGCGTCAGGATGCCGGCCACCGGACCGAACCCCACCGCCTTGACGAACAGGATCGCCACGATCACCGGGTGGAAGCTGCGCGCCAGGATGATGATGGCCCTGCCAATCATGTAGATCGGCCTGGCGGCGATGTTGCGGGCCGCCATGAACGCGATGGGAACGCTCAGCGCGAGACCCAGCAGCGTCGCCAGGATGGCGATCTGCAGGCTTTCGAGGAAGCCGTCGATGAGCAGCTCATAGCGGTCGAAGTTGGGCGGAAAGGCGCCGGAGAAAATCCGCGCGGCACGGGTCATGCCCTGGCTGATGCGATCGAGATCGAACGGCAGGATCGAGATCGCCCACACGGCGTAGATCGCGACGCCCACGACCAGCCCCCAGCGCAGCACTGGATTGGCGATGAACGGTGGCTTGCGCCAGTGTCGCCGCGACGACGGGACCGTCTGATCGGTGCTGGTGCTCATGACACCACCGCCGGTGAGTGGGCCGACCCGCTCTCGGCCTGCTGACGTGCCTCCCCCGGGGTGCCGCTGTAGACGGCATCCATCGCCTCCTGGTCCAGGTCGGCGGGAACGCCATCGAAGATCAGCTTGCCGAATCGCATGCCGACGATGCGCTGGGTGTATTCACGCGCTTCGGCCACGTTGTGGATGTTGATCAGTACCGGGAGCGACAGCTCCTGGGAGAGCGTCTGCAGCAGCTCCATGATCTGGCGCGAGCTCACCGGATCCAGCGAGGCCGTGGGCTCGTCGGCGAGCAGAATTTCCGGTTGCTGCATCAACGCCCGAACCACGCCGACACGCTGACGTTCGCCACCGGAGAGTGCATCGGCGCGTTTGTTGGCGTAGTGCGCGATGCCGACGCGCTCCATCAGGTGGTAGGCGCGCTCGATGTCTTCCGCCGGGTACTTGCGCAGTGCCGCCCGCCAGTAGGGGATATAACCCAGCCTCCCACACTGGACGTTCTCCATCACCGTCAGGCGATCCACCAGGTTGAAGCCCTGGAAGATCATCCCGATGCGCCGGCGCGCCTTGCGCAGCTCTTCACGCTTGAGATGCGTCAACTCCAGGCCGTTGAGCTCGATGCTGCCTTCCGTGGGCTCCACCAGCCGGTTGATGCAGCGCAGCAGGGTGCTCTTGCCGGCCCCCGAAGCGCCGATGATCGATACCACCGATTCACCGGGAACGTCGAGATCGAGCCCGCGCAGCACCGGCTCGCCATGGCCGTACCGTTTGATCAGATTCTGAATGCGCAGCATGGGAGATCCTCTGCTGACGGCGCCATCGGCCTTCGTGGCCGATGGCGCCGCCTGTGGTTCGGCGGATTACTCGACGTTTTCCTGGGAGTAGACGACGCCATTGGCGTCCTGAATGTCGCGGATGACTTCCCAATCCTTCTGATAAGTGACCGGGATGAACTTGGTCACGCCGTCGAACTCCTCGCCCAGCTCGGTGCCTTTCATGTCGAAGCTGAAGAAGGCCTCCTTGATCTTGTCGATCAGCTCGGGCTTGAGGTTGTAGGCATAGGTATAGGAGGTGGTGGGGAAGCGCTTGGACTCGAACACGATCTTGACCTCTTCCGGGTCGTAGAGGCCCCGCTCGGCCATCCGATCGACCACCTCGGAGGCGACCGGCGCAGCGTCGTAGTCCCCCGCCACCACGCCCAGCATCGACTGGTCGTGGGAGCCCGAGTAGACCACTTCGTAGTCTTCGTCGGGGGTAATGCCCTGCTTCGGGAACAGGGCGCGCGGCGCCAGGTTGCCGGAGTTGGAGGTGGGGGAGGTGTGCGCCACGCGCTTGCCCTTGAGATCGCTCAGCTCGTCGATGCCGCTGTCCTTGCGGGTGTAGACCTGCAAGGTATAGCCGAACTCGCCGTCGTCGCTGCCCATGATCGCGAACGGCACCGCCCCGGCGAGGTTGACCGCGAACGGCGTCGGCCCGGTGGAGAAGCCCGCGACCTGGATGCGCCCGCTGCGCATCGCTTCGATCTCGGCAGCATTCGATTGCACGGCGTAGAAGCGAACGTCCTTGCCGGTGACATCGCGGAGGTGCTCGATGAACGGTTCCCAGATATCGGCGTAGATCGCCGGGTCCTCGACCGGGGTATAGGCGAAGACCAGCGGATCGGGGTCGAGATATTGGGATTCGTCGGTCGGCGCATCGGCGACCAGATCGCCGTCGGCGTCGCAGTACATGGGCGCCAGGTCCCCGCGTTGCGGGCACGCATCGGCGGCCTGCGTCGAGAGAGCGAGGCCGCAGCCGAGTAGCAGCGTGGTCAACAGGGAAAGCGGCAGGCGCAGCGAGGGGGAGCTGGAGGATTCGAGGCGTCGTAGCATGGCGGATCTCCTGGAACGGAGGTTGTTATAAGCGACACCGGCCGCGCGATTTGTCGATCTCTTTATAGATGCTTTCGGTGTCATGGTTTTGTCACAGTGTGCGCAAAATTCGGCGTAAAGCGCATACGACTTTCGCTAATGACTGCGTTTCATGTTCGTTTCCGAGCAGGAAGAAGAAAGTTGGTGTTTTTATTGTTATGTTATAACATTGGTTTTTCGCGACGCTCCGGAGGAGACTGCCATGCCGTTACCGCTTATCGAGGAAGAGAGCCAACTGCTGGCAATGCCCGAGAACGCCTACATGAACGAGGCTCAGCTCGACTTCTTCCGACGGCGTCTGCTGGTGGAGCAGGCGGGGCTCGAAGCGGCGCTTGAAGAGACTCGCCGCACCATCGTCGACAGCCGTGGTGTCGGCGACGAGGCCGACCTGGCCGCCAACGAGGAGACGTTGCGTCTGCTACTACGCCAGGCCGACCGTGAGACCCGGCTGCTGCGCAAGGTTGCCGGTACCCTCAAGCGGTTGGATGAGGGCGACTATGGATTCTGCGAAGAGACCGGCGCGCCGATCGGCCTGCGACGATTGTTGCTGAGACCCACCGCCACGCTCTGTCTCGAGGCCAAGCAGCGTCAGGAGCAGCGCGAGCACCATTACGCCAAGCGACACAGCGCCTGACACCTCGCTTGTCGGCGACCCAAGACATCGACGGCCCGCCCGATACAGAGGCCGACCCGGACCGACCTTGCTGGAGGAATCCATGAATCCCTTACCCGTTACCGTGCTTTCCGGCTTTCTCGGCGCCGGCAAGACCACGCTGCTCAACCATCTGCTCAACAACCGTGACGGCCGCCGTATCGCGGTGATCGTCAACGACATGAGCGAGATCAATATCGACGCCGCCCTGGTCGAGCGCGAAGTCGATCTCAACCGTGCCGAAGAGAAGCTGGTCGAGATGAGCAATGGCTGCATCTGCTGCACCCTGCGCGAAGACCTGCTGATCGAGGTGAACCGTCTCGCCGAGGAGGGCCGCTTCGACTACCTGGTGATCGAATCCACCGGCATCTCCGAGCCGCTGCCGGTGGCCGAGACCTTTACCTTCGAGGATGAACAGGGCCGCAGCCTGTCCCAGGTGGCACGCCTGGATACCCTGGTCACCGTGGTCGACGGTGCCAACTTCCTGACCCAGTACTACGAGGCCAAATCGCTGGCCGAGGCGGGTGAAAGCCTGGGCGAGGAGGACGAGCGCAACGTCGCCGACCTGCTGGTCGACCAGATCGAGTTCTGCGACGTGCTGCTGATCTCCAAGAGCGATCTGATCGACGCCGGCCAGCTCGCCGAGGTCGAGGCGGTGCTCAGAACCCTCAATCCGGATGCCGAGATCCATGCCATCAGCCACGGCCAGATCGGGTTGGACCGGGTGCTCGATACCGGCCGCTTCAGCTTCGAGAAGGCCCAGCTTGCCCCCGGCTGGCTCAAGGAGCTGCGCGGTGAACACGTCCCCGAGACCGAGGAGTACGGCATCAGCAGCTTCAGTTTCGAAGCGCGCCGCCCGTTCCACCCGCAGCGCTTCTTCGAGCTGTTGCACTGCGACTGGGGTGACGGCCGCCTGCTGCGCTCCAAGGGCTTCTTCTGGCTCGCTAGTCGTCCCGAGTTCGCCGGCCAGTGGAGCCAGGCCGGCGGTATTGCCCATCACGGTTTCGCCGGTCTGTTCTGGCGTGCGGTACCCGAGTCGCGCTGGCCCCAGGACCCGGAGTATCTCGCCTCGATCCGGGAGAAATGGGAAGAACCCTTCGGCGACATGCGCCAGGAGCTGGTGTTCATCGGCCAGGGGCTCGACGTGGCGAGCATCCGCCGCCGCCTGGAAGCGTGCCTGCTCGACGATGACGAGCTGGCCCGCGGCAAGGGGTACTGGATGACCTTGCCCGATCCCTTCCCCGAGTGGGGCGTCGCTGCCTGAGCCTGCTGTTGCCGACTCATCTTGATCTGGTCTCCACCAGAGCTTCCCCGGTAATCCCTCGCGGATTTGCCGGGGTTTTTTATGGCCGTCATTGGTAGCGGTCATCGTGCGAGTGGTCATCTCACGACCTCGACAGCCATCCGATAGGATCTGAATTCCACCATTGAGAGTCGGGCATTGCTAAAAAATTATTAGCAAGCTACATTTTTGCCATCATTCGTCTCAGTCAGGAACAGGATTCATGGCATCTCCCAAGCTCTTTACATCGCTCAAGCTTGCCGAGCTCGAGCTGGCCAACCGTATCGTGATCTCGCCGATGTGCCAGTACTCCGCCGACGGCGAGGGCAGCATGACCGATTGGCATACGATCCATCTCGGCCAGTTGGCGCTCTCCGGCGCCGGCCTGCTGATCATCGAGGCCTCGGCCGTGGCCGCGGCGGGGCGTATCACCCCGGGCGACGTCGGGCTCTATTCCGACGCCAACGAGCAGGCGATGGCGCGCACGCTCGCGTCGGTACGCGCCCACTCGCCGATGCCGATCGGCATCCAGCTCGGCCACGCCGGGCGCAAGGCCTCTTGCCAGGCCCCCTGGGAGGGCGGCAAGCAGTTGAGCCTGGAGGCGGGAGGATGGCAGACCCTGGCGCCCTCCGACGTGCCCTATCAGGCCGATCAGCGCCCGCCGCAGGCGATGACCCTCGACGATATCGCGGAGCTCAAGGCGGATTTCGTCGCCGCGGCCAGGCGTGCCGAGCGTCTCGGCTTCGATCTGATCGAGCTGCACGCGGCCCACGGCTATCTGCTGCACCAGTTCCTGTCGCCGCTTTCCAACCAGCGCGAGGACGCCTACGGCGGCAGCCTGGAGAACCGCATGCGCTTGGTCCTCGAGATCTTCGATGCGGTGCGTGAGGTATTCCCGGCAGAGAAGCCGGTGGGCATTCGCATCTCCGGCAGCGACTGGGTCGAGGGCGGCTGGGACCTGGACCAGAGCGTGGCCCTGGCTCAGGCCCTCGATGCCCGCGGCTGCAGCTTCATCGACTGCTCCGGTGGCGGGCTCGACCCGCGCCAGGCCCTCGATGTCGGCCCCAGCTACCAGGTGCCGTTCGCCCGGCGCATGAAGCAGAAAGTCGCCATGCCGGTGATCGCGGTGGGTCTGATCACCGAGCCGGAGCAGGCCGAAGGGATCGTCTTCAGCGGGGAAGCCGACGCCGTGGCGCTGGCCCGCGGCATGCTCTTCGATCCGCGCTGGCCGTGGCACGCCGCGGCCAAGCTGGGGGCCAGCGTGCACGCACCCAAGCAGTATCTACGCAGCCAGCCGCATACCTTGAAAGGGCTATTCGGCTAGTTCGCTCTCGTCGACATCCGCTGTCTCGCCGGCGAGTGCCAGCGCGGTGCTCGCCAGCGCCTCCAGCGTGGGCGCCAGGGTCGCTTCGTCGAAATCGAACTCGGGGTGGTGGTGACCGGCCGCGAGTCGGGTGCCGAAGATCAGATAGGCGGCTTCTCCGCCCCGCTCGATGACGCGACGCATCAGCAGGGTCGCGTCTTCCGAACCGGCGGGCGTGGTGTCGTGGGCGATCAGCTCACGGATGCCTGCCCGGCCCTCGAGCGCCGTCGCGATGCGCTCGACCAGCGCGGGACTCGAGGTGCACTCCACCGCGGCGCCGAGACGCGCGATGGCCAGCTCGACGCCCTGCATGCGCGCCGCACCTTCCAGCACCTCTCGGGCCCGGCCCTCGACATAATCGTTGATCGCCGTGGTGCTGCCGCGTGTCTCCAACTGCATGAAGGCCGTGTCGGCGATCACGTTGCGCCCGCTGCCGGCTTCCAGGCGGCCGACGTTGAGCCGCGAGGCGCCTCCGGCGTGCGGTGCGATCGCATGTAGCGCCTGCACCGCCTGCGCGGCGGCGAGCAGGGCATTGCGCCCCTTTTCGGGTTCCCCGCCGGCGTGGGCGGCGCGCCCGGTGAAGGTGACGTCGAGCTTGGTCGTCGCCAGAAAACCGTCCGCACCGCAGATCAGCGTGCCCTCGGGCTGCCCCAGCCCCAGATGGGTGGCGATGAAGTGATCGACGTCATCGACCACGCCGGCCGCGACCATGGCCCCGGCACCTCTGACACCCTCTTCGGCCGGTTGGAAGAGCAGCTTGATGCGGCCGGTGAGGCGTGAGGCGAGCGCCGGCAGCAGATGTGCCAGACCGAGCCCCAGGGCGGTGTGCCCATCGTGGGCGCAGGCGTGCATCGACCCCGGATGGCAAGAGCGAAATCCCAGGCGCGCGGGAAAGTGCGTGTCGGCCTCGCTTTCGAGGATCGGCAGGGCGTCGAGATCGAAGCGGTAGGCGAGCGTAGGCCCCGGACGGCCGGTGTCGAAGGTGCCGACGACGCCGGTCAGCCCGCCCTCCATGGCGGCAAGCCAGCGCGCAACACCACCCTGGTCGCGGGCGCGCGCCAGGGCGTCGGCGAGCGTCGCGGCGTCGGGCACGCCCAGGCGCGCCTCGCGATCGACGACCGCCTCGCCGACGGCGACCTGGTAGCCGAGCGCGTCGAGGCTTTCCGCCACGAGACTGGCGGTGCGGAACTCGGTCCATCCCTGCTCGGGGTGGCGGTGAAAATCCCGCCGCCAGGCGATCAACTGTGGCGCGAGCGCCTCGACCTGTGCCGCCAGCGAGTGAGGCATGACGTTACCCCATCGTCTGTGTCGTCAGTCCGACACGGGTCGGACCAGGAATTTCCGGTAGCTCGCCGCGTCGCATCCGTTCGATGCGATCGACACAGCGCAGCCCCGCCGACTGTAGCCAGTCGTCGTTCGGATCCGGATCGACCAGGTCAAGCCGCACGAAACTGCCTTCATGCTCGGCGAACAGAGCCTGGATGAGCGCGCGCGCCGCCGTGTCGGAATCGGCAAGGACCGGTCCGATATGGTGGCCGCGTCCGAAATCCCGCCATAGCGCACACCCTTCGAGACGTCCGTCCACGTCCAGCACCATCCCGTGGGTAGCTTCGCGCACCGCCAGCGCATGAACGGGGTTATCGGGCACCAGCGCCAGCAGGGCTTCCCAGTCCGAGGCGATCGCCGGCCGCAGGTGCGGCAGCGATGGTGCCGGTGTCGGCTCGATGATGCCCTGGTACTGACAGACGAGATTGCAGGTCTCGAAACCCAGCTTGCGGTAGAGCGGCGCCCCTGCCGTCGTCGCCACCAGGGCGAGCGGCCGCTCACCGGCCAGGGCCATGAGGTGAACCAGGATCTCGCGCCCCAGGCCGCGCCCCTGCCAGGCGTCGTCGACGATGATCAGGCCGAGTGTCGCCATGTTTCCGTGGTCGGTGCAGAAGCCGGTGCCCACCAGCTCGCCGCTGTCGCTGCGCAGGACGATGCCCTGGCCGACCTCGAGCATCTGGGCCCAGTCCTCGCGGCGGTGGGGCCAGCCGAGCCGGCGCGACAGCTGCAGGGCATCGTCGAGGTCCTGGGTATCGAAACGGCGATAGCCGAGCGTGGCATCGCGGGATGACAAATGGGGGGCTGCAGTCGCGTCTTGGGGCATGTCGGCGTTCTCCTGTATTCGAGGGCTCCGTGGCGGGTACTTTACTCAGCGTGAGGTACGGCCTGCCACGCGCGAGCGACGGATTCTCGGAATTCGGCAGAATGCGCCGAGAGGGAGCCGGTTCGGCGCATCAACTGCGCCAGGCAGGCGGACTCTCGGCACCCTGTGCTGGGCGTTCCGCCATACGATGGGAGCAGACGACGACGGTGGCTTTCGCGGCCCCCCGACTCGATGTCGCTTCTCCATCTCTCACGGCAAGGTGCATCATGGCGAGCTTCGACCCCGATCGCATTTCCCTTCCTGGCGGCCACTACATTCATGGTCGTCTCGTTCACGAGACAGGGACCCTGGCGGTATCCCGGCCGTCGGACGGCAAGGTCTACGCGATGCTGCCCGCGGCCGATGCCGGGTGTGTCGATGCCGCCGTCGACAGCGCGCGGCGCGCGTTCACCAGCAGCGATTGGGCGCGTCGTCCGCCGCGCGAACGGGCCAGGGCGATGCGCCGCTGGGCGGATCTGATCGAGGCCGACATCGATTATCTCGCGGCGCTGGAGTCCCTCGGCTCGACCCGGCCCATCGATCAGGCACGCGCCTGGGATGTGCCCTATACCGCTGAAGGGATTCGTTTCTTCGCCGAATTCGCCGACAAGTGCGGTGGAGAGGTGGCGGCGACGGCACACGATCATCTGGGCATGCAGATCGCCGAGCCGCTCGGTGTGGTGGGGGCCATCGCGCCATGGAACTTCCCGCTCAGCATGACCTGCTGGAAGGTCGCACCGGCGCTGGCGGCCGGCAACACGGTGGTCCTGAAGCCTTCGGAGATGACGCCGTTCTCGGCGGTCCGGCTGGCCGCGCTGGCGGTGGAGGCGGGCATTCCTCCTGGGGTGTTCAACGTGGTCCAGGGTAGCGGGCCGGTCACCGGAGAGGCGCTCTGCCGGCATCCCGGTGTCGCCAAGGTGACGTTCACCGGCTCCACCGGGACCGGACGCGCGATCATGCGCGCCTGCGCCGACACCGGACCGAAACCGGTCACGCTGGAGCTGGGCGGCAAGAGCCCGCAATTGGTGTTCGCCGACGTGCCCGATCTCGACCGTACCGCGCAGACGCTGGCCGCCGCCATTACCGGCAACGCCGGCCAGGTCTGCGTCGCGGGCTCGCGACTGCTGGTCGAACGGCCGCTGCTGGCGCCGCTCGTCGAGCGTCTGCAGCAGCGCTTCGCCACGCTGGAACCGGGGTTGACCTGGCACTCGGGCACGCGATTTTCGCCGCTCATTTCCGCCGTCCAGGCCGAACGCGTGGAGACGATCGTCTCTCGCGCCCGCGAGGCCGGCGCCGAGCTCCTGGCTGGCGGAACCCGCTTCGAGACGGATATGGGGGGCTGTTTCTACCGACCGACGATCCTGCAGGTGGGGGCTTCCGACAATCCGGCCGTGCGTGAGGAGATTTTCGGCCCGGTGTTGACGATCCAGGCTTTCGACGACGAAGAGGAGGCGCTGGGCCTGGCCGAGCACGAGATCTACGGGCTCGCCGCGGGGGTACACACCGCCGATCTGGGGCGGGCGCTGCGAGCGGTTCGGCGGTTGTCGGCGGGCACCGTGTGGGTCAACCGCTATGGACGCAGCAACGACTACATCCTGCCCACGGGTGGCTACAAGCGTTCCGGGATCGGCCGCGACCTGGGCCGGGCGGCCTTCGAGGCCAACCTGCAACACAAGAGCGTGCTGATCGACCTGACCCCGTGATGTCGTGCCTGTGCATGCCCTATTCGATACGTCGCCGGCCTGACTGGCGTCGCGCAAACTGACAAGAGGCTCTCGATCATGTTCGTCAATATGGACCCGGTTTTTGACACGCCCGACTTTCCCGAGCAGGTGGATGTGGTGGTGATCGGGGGCGGTATTCTGGGCACCTGCGCCACCTATGAGCTGGCCCGCCGGGGCATCTCGGTGGCACTGCTGGAGAAGGGGTTGATCGGCTGCGAGCAGTCGAGTCGAAACTGGGGCTGGGTGCGTCAACAGAACCGCGCCCTGTTCGAGCTGCCGCTGGCGATGCACAGCCTGAGCCGCTGGGAGGCCTTCTCGCAGGAAATCGGGCGTGACGTCGGCTTCCGGCGCAGCGGTATCGTCTATACCACCGATAGTCAGGAGAGTCTGGATAAATGGGAAGCCTGGGGTCGCCAGGCCCGCGAGCAGGGCTTCATCGGCCAGATGCTGAGCGCCGCGGAGGCACATGAGCGTGCACCGGGCACCACCTCGCGCTGGCTGGGCGGGGTCTGGTCGCCCACCGACGGGCGTGCCGAACCGGCCATGGCGTGTCCGGCGATCGCGCAAGGTGCCCAGGACCATGGCGCCCATGTGCATCAGAACTGTGCGGTGCGCGGACTGGATCTCACCGCGGGCCGTGTCAGCGGGGTCTGGACCGAGCGCGGACTGATCCGCACCTCGAGTGTGATCTGCGCCGGGGGCGCTTGGAGCTCGCGCTTCTGCCGTCGTCACGGGGTGGACCTGCCCTCGGCCAACATCATGGGCACCGCCATTCAAACCACGGCGGCGCCCGAAGTGACCCCCGGCTGTCTGACCACACCCAAACTTGCGCTGCGGCGGCGGCTCGATGGCAGCTATACGCTGGCCATGCCCGGGCTGGGCCGGGTCGAGATCAGCCCCCAGGGGCTGCGTTACGCCACCCGGTTCTACAGCGCCTATCGCAGCAAGCTGGCCAAGAAGCTCCAGATCAGGCTGGGGCGCTCTTTCTTCAGCGGGCCGGAAGCGGCTGGACGCTGGGAGTTCGACCAGATCTCACCGTTCGAACGCCAGCGCATTCTCGATCCCATGCCGGACATGGCGCTGGCCCGGGCCACGCTTGCCGCGCTGCACGCCGAGTATCCGGCGCTGAAGGGCGTGCATCTGGCGCGCGCCTGGGCCGGCATGATCGATACGACACCGGATCTGGTGCCTGTCATCTCGCCGATCGACGCGATTCCGGGCTTCACCGTCGCGTCCGGCTGCAGCGGCCACGGCTTCGGCATCGGCCCGGCAGCCGGGCAGCTGGCGGCCGATATCGCCACCGATGCCACGCCAATGGTGGATCCGTCGCCCTACCATCTGTCGCGTTTTTCCGATGGCAGCCGTATCCGCCAGCCCGAGATGATGTGAATCCGTCGCCGCAGCCTGTGCTGTCCTCGGCCCCAAAAAGGGCGATTTGTGCCACCCCGGCGCCCGCTTTCAGCGTCGGCCACCGTGGACCCGGTGCTGTAATGAGGGATACCGAAGCGGCGCCGGTGCTCGTGTTGGCATCCTGTGCCGTCCAGACGAACGGTGGCCTATGACCCCCGGCCACCGCAACGCCACGACAACGCCATGACAAGGCCACGACAAGGCCACAACAACAGGACGAAGCCCCATGAGCGACATCATGCGCCCCAAGTACATTACCTTCGACTGCTACGGCACCTTGACCAACTTCCAGATGGGGAGTCTGACCCGCGAGATATTTGCCGACCGGATCCCCGACGCCGAGCGCATGGCGGCCTTCGTGAAGGATTTCGGCGCCTATCGCTTCGACGAGGTGCTGGGGCCGTGGAAGCCCTACGCCGAGATCCTGTGCACGGCACTCGAGCGGACGTGCCAGCGCTGGGGTATCGAATATCGCGACAACGAAGGCCTGCGCTACTACGAGGCGGTGCCGACCTGGGGGCCGCATCCCGACGTGATCAAGGGGCTGTCCAAGATCGCCGGCAAGATTCCGCTGGTGATCTACTCCAACGCCGATGACACGCAGATCATGTCCAACGTCCAGAAGTTGGAAGTCCCGTTTCACGAGGTGTTCACCGCCGATACCTTCAAGGTCTACAAGCCTCGCTTGGCCGCCTTCGAAGCCATGATCGACACCCTGGGTTGCCGCCCCGATGAGCTGCTGCACATCTCGTCGAGCTTTCGCTACGACCTGATCTCGGCCTCGCTGATGGGGATCGAGAACAAGGCGTTCGTGGCGCGGGGGCACGAGCCCTACTGCGCCGGTTACGGTGCCACCGAGATCGCCGATATCCGCGGTCTGCCGGCGCTGGTCGGGCTCTGAGCACCGAGCTCGCCACCGCATCCTTGTCGCCCGAGACGGAGGAAGGTGCCATGCAGTTCGATTCCTACTG
The DNA here is from genome assembly GCF_003206585.1 of Salinicola sp. CR57. NCBI lineage: Bacteria > Pseudomonadati > Pseudomonadota > Gammaproteobacteria > Oceanospirillales > Halomonadaceae > Salinicola > Salinicola sp. CR57. The sequence goes on along the minus strand of NZ_PZJL01000001.1, from coordinate 66,535 downwards.
GCTGGCGACGGCGCCGGCTTTCAGCGGGGCGCGGCAGACACCGCCCGAGGAGCGCTATGACGTCGTCGTCGTGGGGGGCGGATTCACCGGGCTGTCGGCGGCGCGAACGCTGGCCCGCGGCGGGGCGCGCGTTGCCCTGATCGAGGCGGGCCGGGTCATCGGCGAGGCGTCAGGGCGCAATGGCGGCCAGTGCAATACCGGTGTCGCCCAGGACTACGCCAGCCTGGTCGAGCAGCTCGGGCGCGAGCGGGCGATGTGCCACTACCGCCACTATGCCGAGGCGGTGGCGAGCGTGCGCCGGGTGATCGCGGAGGAGCAAATCGAGTGCGACTACCTTCATCACGGCAAGCTCAAGCTGGCCGCCAAGCCCGAGCACTACGCCAAGCTCGTGCGCAGTGCCGAGGCGATCGCCCGTGACGTCGATCCAGAGGTCGAGCTGATCCCCCGAGACGCGATCCGCCAGGAGGTCGACTCGCCGATCTTCCATGGTGGCCTGCTGCAGAAAAACGGCGGGCAGATGCACATGGGGCGCTTCGGTATAGGGCTGGCCGAGGCGGCCGTGGCCCACGGCGCGCAGCTGTTCGAGCATACCCCGATGACCGGCGTCGCCCGGCAGGCGGGGGGCTACCGTGTGGCCACCCCGGGCGGCACCCTGCAGGCGGACAACGTGCTGCTGGCGACGGGTGCCTCGCGCCAGGGGCCGCTCGGCTGGTTTCGCCGCCGGCTGGCGCCGGTGGGCAGCTTCATCGTGGTCACCGCCCCGCTGAGCGAGTCGCAGTGCCGGGCGCTGTTACCGCAGCGGCGTGCCTATGTCACCAGCCGCATCGTCGGCCACTATTTTCGCCTGACCCCCGATAACCGGTTGCTGTTCGGCGGACGCGCCCGGTTCGCGATGTCGGGCGGCAAATCGGACACCAAGAGCGGAGAGATCCTGCGCCGGGGCCTGGGCCACGCCTTTCCCTCGTTGGCCGACACCGATATCGACTACTGCTGGGGTGGGCTGGTCGACATGAGTCGCGACCGCCTGCCACATGCCGGTCGCCACGACGGCATGTACTACGTCATGGGCTACAGCGGCCACGGTGTCCAGATGTCGGTCCATATGGGCCAACGCCTCGCCGAGGCGATGCTGGGTCAGCGACACGCCTACCCGTGGCAGGAGCGTCACTGGCCGGCGATCCCCGGCCACTTCGGCAAACCCTGGTTTCTGCCCCTCGTCGGCGGCTGGTATCGGCTGCAGGATCGGTGGCATTGAGCCGTACGCCCGGCCGGGGAGAAACCGTTATTCAGTAAGCGCTATATCCGAGTTCCATAACAATTTCAGTCGATCTAGGAGAAGGCTTATGACGCGTCACGACAACAGTCACGACAACCGTCGCGACAACAACAGCGGCAAGCTGACGTCTCCCCAGGAGAGTCTCGAGGTCTATCGGGCCATGCAGCGCGGGCTGTCCCGGCGCGATGCCATGAAGCTGCTCGGCGCGGCCGGGCTGCTGGCCATGGGCGCGGGCGGGGTGCCCGGCTTGTCGCGGGCCTTCGCCGCGGAAGGCGAGGGGACACCGCAACGCGGCGGGCGTATCCGCGTCGCCGCCCACTCCTCCTCGACCAAGGATTCACTCGATCCCGCGCAGGGCTCGACCGCAATCGACTACTGCCGCGCCTACATGTTCTACAACGGCCTGACCCAGTTCGATCCGGGCCTGCGCCCGCAGCCCTGCCTGGCCGAAAGCTTCGAGACCACCGACAACGGCAGCCACTGGATCTTCGTTCTGCGCCAGGGGGTGACGTTCCATGATGGCAAGGCGCTCACGCCCCAGGACGTGGTCTACTCGGTCATGCGCCACAAGGATCCCGCGGTCGGCTCCAAGGCGCTGTCGATGGTCGAGCAGATCGATAGCGTGCGGGCACTCGACCAGCGCCGGGTGGAGTTCAACCTTTCTGCGCCCAATATCGAGTTGCCCTCGGTTCTCGCCGTCTCGCATCTGGTCATCGTTGCCGAGGGCACCCAGGACTTCTCCAAGGGCAACGGCACCGGCGCGTTCCGTTGTCAGGAGTTCTCGCCCGGGGTTCGCTCTGTCGGTGTGCGCAACGAGAACTACTGGCGCGAGGGGTATCCGTACCTGGATGCCATCGAGATGGTCGGCATCGGAGACGAATCCTCACGCGTCAACGCGCTGCTCTCCGGCGACGTTCAGATGATCAACAACCTCAGCGGCAACTCCGCGGAGCGGATCAAGCAGAGCGAGACCGGCGTGCTCAAGGCGACCAACTCCGGCAACTACACTGACCTGGTCATGCGCTTCGACCAGCAGCCGACGAGTCGGCCGGCGTTCCGCGAGGCGATGAAGTACCTTTTCGATCGCGAGCAGATCAAGCGCGTGGCGCTACGCGGCTATGGCGAAATCGCCAACGACCAGCCCATCGCACCGGGAACGCCCTACTACTTCGACGGCCTGCCCCAGCGGGAATACGACCCCGAGCGCGCCGCCTCCCTGCTTCAGAAGGCCGGTGTCGCCGGCGCCACCGTGCCGCTCGTCGCATCGCCCGCCGCCAACTACTCCGAGGATATGGCGGTGCTGCTCCAGCAGTCGGCGGCGGCGGCCGGTCTCAAGCTCAACATCAACCGGGTTCCGGCGGACGGCTACTGGTCGAACCACTGGATGAAGCATCCCCTGGGTTTCGGCAACATCAATCCGCGCCCGACCGCCAACATCCTGCTCTCCCAGTTCTTCCTGTCGAGCGCCGCGTGGAACGAGTCGGGATGGAAGAACGAGCACTTCGATCAACTGGTCGTTGCCGCTCGGGGCGAGCCCGACGAGGTCAAGCGCAAGCAGATGTATGCTGACATGCAGACCTTGATCCACGACGAGGGCGGTATCGGGATTCCCGTTTTCCTCAACGATCTCGAGGGTTATGACTCGCGGATCGGCGGCATGGATCGCACCGTGCCGCTGGGCGCCCTCATGGGCTACATGTTCGCCGAATACGTCTGGTGGAAGGGCTGAGCCGGGCTTCGCACGTCAACGCAAGCGCCGATCGTCGCCGACCTCGCTCGGGAGCGGGTAGGGGGCGATCGGGGCACTCGAGTCGGAGACGACCCATGCGCAACACGCTATTTGGACTCGTGGCCGGACGGCTGGGCGCCAGTCTGCTGACCCTGTTTCTGGTATCGCTGGTGATCTTCGCCATCACCTCGCTGCTGCCCGGCGACACGGCCCAGCAGATTCTGGGCCAGTTCGCCACGCCCGAGCAGGTCGCTGCGCTGAGAGAGCAGTTGGGACTCAACCAGCCGGCCATCGTGCGTTACTGGCACTGGCTGTCCGGTTTCGTCACCGGTGACCTCGGCCAGTCGGCAAGCAACGGCATGGCGGTCGCGCAGCTGATCAACGATCGCCTGCCAAACTCGCTCATCCTCGCCGGTATCACCACCCTCGTCTCGGTACCCATCGCCATCACCATGGGCGTCGTGGCGGCGATGTGCCGCGGCGGCCTGATCGATCGCCTGCTCAATCTGGTGACCCTGTCGATGGTCGCGGTGCCGGAGTTCCTGGTGGCCACGCTGGCGGTACTGATTTTCGCGGTCCAGCTCAACTGGCTGCCCGCACTCTCCTATGTCTCCACGGTCGACTCGCTGGGGGACGCCATGAAGATCTACGCCATGCCGGTACTGACGCTCTGCTGCGTGCTCATCGCGCAGATGGCGCGGATGACAAGGGCAGCGCTGATCGATCAGCTCGATAGCCCCTACGTCGAGATGGCGCAGCTCAAGGGCGTGCCGCCGATCCGCCGGGTCATGCGCCACGCCCTGCCCAATGCGGTCGGGCCGATCGCCAATGCCGTTGCGCTGAGCCTCTCCTATCTGCTCGGCGGCGTCATCATCGTCGAGACCATATTCAATTATCCGGGGATCGCCAGCCTGATGGTGGACGCGGTATCCAATCGCGACCTCTCGCTGGTGCAGGCCTGCGCCATGCTGTTCTGCGGCACCTATCTGGTGCTGGTCATGCTGGCCGACATCTGCGCGATTCTCTCCAACCCGAGGCTGCGCAACCGATGAACTCGCTCAAGACGATGACGCATCCCAAGGCCAATACCCCCAGACGGTTGCGCCACGGCAGCCACCTGCCTGTCGGCGCCCCCCAGCGCCGCAATCGCCGCCGGCTTCAGTTGACCCGCTGGATCGGGCTCGGCGTGTTCGGCTTCTGGATTCTGGTGGCGCTGTTCGGGCCGCTGCTGGCGCCCCATCCGATGGGGGCATTCGTCTCCGACCAGATGTTCGGCGGGATGAGCGCCGCTTACCCGCTGGGTACCGACTACATGGGCCGCGACATGCTCAGCCGAATCCTGACCGGCGCTCGCTACACCGTGGGTCTCGCCTTGGTCGCCGCCTGTCTCTCCAGCCTGATCGGCGCCGGCTTCGGCATGCTTTCGGTGCTGTTGCCGAAGTGGCTGGAGGAGTCCGTACGACGGATATTCGACACCCTGATTTCGATTCCCAGCAAGATGATGGCGCTGGTGATGGTGTCGGCCTTCGGTGCCTCGATCCCGCTGCTGATCACGGCCACCGTGTTGAGCTATGCCCCCGGGGCTTTCCGGATCGCCCACAGTCTGGCCACCAATCTGGCCACGATGGAGTACGTCCAGGTCGCTCACACCCGGGGCGAAGGCCGACTCTACATCGCCGCCCGCGAGATCTTCCCCAACATGATCCAGTCGGTGTTGACCGACATGGGAATGCGCTTCGTGTTCATCGTGCTGCTGCTCAGCGGCATGAGTTTTCTCGGGCTGGGTGTGCAGCCGCCGGCGGCGGATCTCGGGTCGCTGGTGCGCGAGAACATCGGCGGCTTGAGTCAGGGCGCGATCGCGGTCATCGCGCCGGCCCTGGCCATCGGCACGCTGACGATCGGCGCCAATCTGCTGATCGATAGCCTCTCCACCAGCCGCGCGACGCAGAAGGAGTGACCCATGCAAGGTGAATCGCTCATCGTTCGCGACCTCGAGATCGTCGCGACCCCCGATGACGGGGAAGAACGCAGCATCGTCAGCCGGATCGGCTTCTCGCTCGAACCGGGCGAGGTGCTGGCGCTGATCGGCGAGTCCGGGTCGGGCAAGACCACCATCGCCCTGGCCATGCTGGGGTACGCCAGACGCGGGTGCCGTATCGCCGGGGGCAGCGTGCGCCTGGGCGAGACCGAGGTGCTGTCGCTTTCGCCGGTGGCAACAAGGGCCCTGCGAGGGCACCGCGTGGCCTATATCGCCCAGAGCGCGGCGGCGGCGTTCAACCCCTCGCGTTCGCTGATGGATCAGGTGATCGAGGCGGCGCTGCTGCACAAGGTGATGGATCGCCGCACCGCCCGGGACAAGGCCATCGGCTTGTTCCGGGATCTGGCGCTGCCCGACCCCGAACATATCGGCGAGCGCTACCCTCATCAGGTCTCGGGTGGGCAGTTGCAACGCGTGATGGCGGCGATGGCCCTGCTCACCGATCCGGCGCTGGTGATTCTGGACGAGCCGACCACGGCGCTGGACGTGACCACCCAGGTCGAGGTGCTGCTCGCGTTCAAGCGCGTCATGCGTGAGCGCGGCACAACGGCGATCTATGTCTCCCACGATCTGGCCGTGGTCGCCCAGATGGCCGACCAGGTGCTGGTGCTCAACGGGGGATGCGAGCAGGAGCAGGGCCGGATCGAAGAGATTCTCGAGCGGCCTCGGCATGCCTACACCCGGAGCCTGCTGGCGGCGACCCGACCGGTGCGCCTGGCCGACTCGGTGCCGGTCGCCGCGGGGCAGCCACTGCTGGCGGTCGAGCAGCTCGATGTCGGCTACGGCAAGCTGAACCGTGACGGCGAGCCGTCGAGCAAGGTGCTGCGTGGAATCGATCTCACGCTCTCCGCGGGCCGCTCCATCGGCGTCATCGGGGAGTCGGGCTCCGGTAAATCGACCCTGGCCCGCGCGATCGCCGGGCTGATCGCCCCCTGCCATGGCAGCGTACAGTTCGATGGCACCCCGCTGCCGCCGACACTGCGTGGCCGCACGCCGGATCAATTCCGGCGCATCCAGATGGCCTTCCAGAGTGCCGACAACGCGCTCAACCCGGCCCATTCGGTACGCCGACTGCTCGGCCGGCCGCTGGAGACCTATTTCCATCTGGACCGCGCCGAGCGACGGCGTCGGATCGACGAGCTCATGGCACTGGTCAAGCTGCCCACCAGCCTGCTGGATCGCAAGCCCGGCGAGCTCTCCGGGGGCCAGAAGCAGCGCGTCAATCTCGCGCGCTGCCTGGCGGCCAAGCCGGATCTGATTCTCTGCGACGAGGTGACCTCGGCACTGGATACCGTGGTCGGTGCGGCGATTCTCGAACTGCTGGCGGAGCTGCGCCAGGAACTGGGCGTTGCCTATCTGTTCATCAGCCACGATATCTCGACAGTGCGCGCGCTCTGCGACGATGTCATGGTGCTCTACCACGGTGAGTGCGTGGAGTTCGGGGCATGCGATACGGTACTCGAGGCACCGCGCCATGACTACACGCGCAAGCTGATCGGCTCCGTGCCGGAGCTGCGCACCGGCTGGCTGGAAAACCGCTCGCTCGCCCCGGCGGAGGCCCCGGCCTGAACTGCGCCGGGGCGGGAGCGATGATTCAGTAGCCGCGCTGGCGGTCGATCTGGCCGCTCATCGGCTCGCCGCGCTGGTGGCGGCGGAGGTTGTCCAGTAGCACCGGGAAGGCGGTCTCCGGCTGCGTCATGGCGGCCACGTGGGGTGTCATCAGGATGCGGTCGTGATGCCAGAAAGGGTGGTCCGGCGCTGGCGGCTCCTGGCCGAGGACATCCACCACCGCCGCCGACAGCTGCCCCGACGCCAGCGCCTGAAGCAGGTCGTCGTCGACCAGGTGGTCGCCGCGGCCGATGTTGACCAGGGCCGCACCCTCGGGCAAGCGTGCGAACAGCTCGCGATCGAGGATGCCGCGGGTGGCATCGGTCAGCGGCAAGACGCAGATCAGGATGTCGCTGGAGGCCAGAAAGCGCTCCAGCCCGTCGGGGCCGGCGTGACAGGTGATCCCCGGCAACTGGCGCGGGCTGCGCGACCAGCCGCTGACCGGGAAGCCGTAGCCGCTCAGGTGCGTGGCGATCGCCTGTCCCAACTGGCCCAGGCCGAGGATGCCGACACGGCGGTGCTCGGCGGCGACCAGGGAATGGGCCTGCCATTGGCGCTCGCGTTGCTGGTGCACATAGGCGTACAGGCGGCGATGCAGCCACAGCGTGGCGAAGGCGGCGTACTCGACCATGCCGGTCTCCAGCGCCGGGTCCAGCATGCGCACCAGCGGCACGCCGGCGGGCAGTTGCGAGAGGTCGAACTGGTCGACGCCGGCGGAGGTGGCGAACACCACCTCGAGGGCGGGCAGCCGGGTGGCGAGATCGCTGGGTGGCTCCCAGGCCAGCAGGTAGCGCACCTCGGCAGGGTCGCCGACATCTGGCCATTGGCGGAACTCGATGTCGGGGGCATATTGCGCGAACAGCGCCCGCCAGCGCTCTCCTCTCACCGGGTCGGACTTGTAGAGCAGGGCCATGAACCTCTCCTTCGCGGGGAAAGCTTCAGGCTACGACAAGGGCGGGGCAGCGAATGTCGTTGTGCCGTGCTGGGCGGCGATATCTGCCGAATTGGCAGGCTTCAGCGCAGATTCCACTGTGTCGGGGCGGCGCTGGCGCCAAACCGGCGGGTGGAAGGCGAAAAGGTGCGGTGGCCGGGAAAGGTCGCCGCTAGACTGTTCCGGTGCAAGCGATGGCAACGACCTGCCGCGAGCACCGGACCCGAAGGCGTCCCCGGACGTCGTTTCCGCGGACCGGGTATTCCAGGAGGAGGCATGAACCCTACCGATATTGCTACGACGCAGAGAGTGGATGCATTCGTGAGTGCGGCCCGACCGCTGGAGAGCGGTGATCTCCATCATCTCCATCAGCTTGCCGTCAGTGTTGCCTGGCCCCACCGGGCGCGGGATCTGAGGCTACTGATGGCGCTGGGGCGAGGGTATCTGGCGCTGGACGAGATCGAGCGCGTGCTGGCATCCGGCATGTACTTCGAGATGGGCGAGGATTTCGCCATGCTCGGCATGATGATCACCGCCCCGAGGCTCCAGACGTTCGGGGCGGGGCGCTGGTTGCTGGATCGGATCCTGGCGGATTGCGGCGGTCGCGATCTGCGCTTGAACGCGACGCGAGCGGCCTATCGCCTATATGAAAGTGCCGGCTTCGTGCCGGTGGCAACGGTCCATCAGCGCCAGGGCATGGTGGGCGAGGGGCCGCTGCCCGAGAGTGGGGCGACGTGCCCGGTCCGCACGCTGCAGGCGTCGGATCTGACGGCGCTGCGGATGCTCGACCAGGTGGCCTTCGGGGCCGAGCGCCGCGCGGTGCTGGATGCGCTCTTCGCCGTCAGCGAGGGCACGGTGGCCGTTCGCGATGGCGCGGCCGCAGGATTCGCGCTGATTCGTGACTTTGGCCGGGGGCGCGTGATCGGACCGGTGGTGGCGGAGGACGAGGCGATGGCGATGGCGCTGATCGCGCCGCTCGTCCGGGAGCACCGTGGGCAGTTCCTGCGCATCGACACCACCTGCGACACCCCGACTTTCTTCGCTTTCCTCGACGCTGCGGGACTCGACGCTTTCGACACCGTCACCCAGATGCGCCTGGGCCAGCAGAGAGGCGGGGACGGGCCGGTCCGGACCTTCGGCCTGGCCGCGCATACGCTCGGTTGAGCGCGTAGGCGCGGTCACGTCCCGCCGTGGCTATCGTCCTCGATCAACTGGCCCAGCGGGACCTCGACCCGGGTCAGCGGTGTCTTCATCACCACGTAGCTGAAGTAGCGTGCGATCCCCACGTCCTGCCCCAACCATCGCTCCATCAGCTGCTGGAACTCGGAGAGGCGTGGCACGAGTATCCGCAGCAGATAGTCGTAACCGCCGGAGACCAGATGGCACTCCATCACCTCGGGCGTTGCCGCCATGGCCGCCTCGAACCGCTGGAAGCTGTCGCGACGGTGATTGCTCAGCGTAATCTCCACGAACAGGGTCATCGACGAGCCGAGCCGGGCCAGATTGAGACGGGCGTTGTAGCTCTCGATGTAGCCGGCCTGCTGGAGCCGCTTGACCCGGGACAGACAGGGAGAGGGCGACAGCCCCACGCGATCCGCGAGCTGGGCATTGGTGATGCGTCCGTCGCGCTGCAGCTCGGTCAGGATGGAGACATCGAGGCGATCGAGTTTGGGTGATGTCATGAGTCTAGGGCCCAGGGCCGATTCCCGTTGGCGTCGCCGCGGCACTGGTGGGATGCCTATGCTGCCTGGCGGATGGCGTTTCCATCGCCCTGCAGTTTTCAATATCGTGACTCGGGGGGCAAGTTACGGGCACGAATCTTTTTACCCGATCGCGTCAGGCGTCGTCGCGAAGGTAAGCTGATGCATCGGGCCCGCCATCGCATGTCGCCAAGGCTCCGCCGCCAGGTAGCCGACTTTTGGGGAGACAACAATGAAGCTGGATCGTACCGATCTCAGAATCCTGACCGAACTGCAGAAAAATGGCCGTATCCCCAACGTCGAGCTGGCCGAGCTGGTTCATCTATCGCCCAGCCCCTGCCTGATGCGGGTCAAGAAGCTGCAGGCAGCGGGTTACATCACCGGCTATTCGGCGCTGATCGATCTGGCGAAATTCGACGAGATATTGACGGTATTCACCGAAGTGACGCTCTCCCATCACCGCCAGATCGACTTCGATCGGTTTCAGCAGGCGGTCGCGAAGATCGACGACTGCCTGGAGTGTCATCTGATGTCGGGCGGGTTCGACTATCTGCTCAAGTTCGTGACGCGTGGCATCGCGGAGTACCAGGCGCTCATCGAGGGGCTGGTCGAACAGGACGTGGGGATCGAGAAGTACTTCAACTACGTGGTCATCAAGTCACCTTTCTCGAAATCCCACCTGCCGCTCAACGCGCTGTTCGGACCTCAGGCGGAGTCGTCCTGAACGGCGAGCCGGCTCAATCATCCTTCTCCGTGGCTTCACGCCCTCGCAGGTTGGCGATCGCCTCGCGGGCATCTTCCAGGCTGGTCGGATCGTCGATGGTGGCGGGTACGTCGAAGGTCTCCCCGTCGGCGATCTGGCGCAGCGCCCGACGCAGGATCTTGCCCGAGCGGGTCTTGGGCAGGCGGTCCACCACCCGCACCTGCTTGAAACTCGCCACCGGGCCGATCCGTTCCCGGACCAGGGAGACGAGCTCCCGCTCCAGCTTCGCGTGGTCACCATCGAAGCCATCCTTGGGGATCACCAGTCCCAGCGGTAATTGCCCCTTGAGTGCATCCTGGGTGCCGATCACCGCGCACTCGGCCACCGCCGGATGCGAGCCGAGTACCTCTTCCATCTCGCCGGTGGAGAGCCGGTGGCCGGCGACATTGATCACATCGTCGGTGCGGCCCATCACGAACAGATAGCCCTCGTCGTCGATGTAGCCGCCGTCGCCGGTCAGATAGTAGCCCGGGTAGGTCGCCAGGTAGGCCGAGTGCAGGCGCTTGGGGTCGCCCCAGATACCGGCGAGGCAGCCCGGCGGCAGCGGCTGCTTGATCACCACGCTACCCTCGGTCAGTGCGCCCACCTCCTCGCCGTGGCGATCGAGGATGCGCACATCGTAGCCCGGCACCGGGAAGGTGGCGGAGCCGGCGCGGGTGGGCACCGGGTCGAGCCCCAGCGGATCGGCGGCGATCGCCCAGCCGGTCTCGGTCTGCCACCAGTGGTCGACGATCGGCACGTCGAGATGCGCCTTGAGCCAGTGGTAGGTGGGCGGGTCGAGGCGCTCCCCGGCCAGAAACAGCGAGCGCAGGCTGGAGAGGTCGTAGCCCTCCTTCAGCCGCGCCTCGGGGTCCTCCTTCTTGATCGCGCGGAAGGCCGTCGGCGCGGTGAAGAAGCTCTTCACCCGATACGCTTCGATCACTCGCCAGAAGGCACCGGCATCGGGAGTGCGCACCGGCTTGCCCTCGTAGACCACGCTGCTGGCACCGCGCAGCAGCGGGCCGTAGACGATGTAGGAGTGGCCCACGACCCAGCCCACGTCGGAGGCGGAGAAGAACACCTCACCCGGGGCGATGTCGTAGATCGTCTCCATCGAGTAGTGCAGCGCCACGGCGTAGCCGCCGGTATCGCGTACCACGCCCTTGGGACGGCCGGTGGTGCCGGAGGTGTAGAGGATGTAGAGCGGGTCGGTGGCCTTGACCGGGACACAGTCGGCGGGCTCGGCCGTGGCCATCAGCGTCTTCCACTCGGCCTCGCCGGGGCCGAGCTCGGCGCGGCAGGCATCGCGCTGCAGGTAGACACAGTGAGCCACCGCATGGGCGCTGCGCGACAGCGCCTCGCGCACGATCGGTTGGTAGGCCACCACGCGGCCGGGCTCGAGCCCGCAGGAGGCCGCTACTACCACCCTGGGCTTGGCGTCCTCGATCCGTGCCGCCAGCTCGCGGGCGGCGAAACCGCCGAACACCACCGAGTGGATGGCGCCGAGGCGTGCGCAGGCGAGCATCGCGATCAACGCCTCCGGCACCATCGGCATGTAGATCACCACGCGCTCGCCCGGGGTCACACCCAGCCCGCGCAGGGCGCCGGCGCAGCGGGCGGTGGCATCGCGCAGCTCACGATAGGTGTAGCGCCGCTGCTGGCCGCTGAGCGGCGAGTCCCAGTAGAGCGCGATGCGCTCGCCGTGCCCCTGCTCGACGTGATGGTCGAGGGCGGCATGGCACAGATTGAGCTCGCCATCGCCAAACCAGCGGGCGTGTCCGTTTGCGTCGTAGGCGAGCGCCCGGGTCGGCGGGGTGAACCAGGGCAGGCGCCGAGCCTGGCGCATCCAGAAGGCTTCCGGGTCCTCGAGCGAATCTCGGTACTCGTCCTGATAACGGCTCATGGCATACCCCGCTGAAGTACCCGCCCGGCCCATCTCGCCGGGGCTTGGTGACACTGTATGAGGGGTAACGTCCGACGACCGTCAGACCATCGGCTAGCTTCGACGAATGGACGCCGAACCGGGCACGATGGGGGGGCGTGTTCGGCCCGTGCCATCGCGCCGTGGGCGTGCAGACTCTCGGCAGGGGTGATGTCGACACGCTAGCCGCCGATACTGTCCAGCAGCGCCATCTGCGCAGCGGGAATCTCCAGCGCTGCTGCCTGGATATTCTGCTGCAGATGGTCGGGGGACGAGGTGCCGGGAATCAACAGGATGTTGGGTGAGCGGGCCAGCAGCCAGGCCAGTGCTACCTGCATCGGGGTGGCATCCAGCGTCGCCGCGACCTCGGTGAGCGTCTGTGACTGGAGTGGGGTGAATCCGCCCAGCGGGAAGAACGGCACGTAGGGAATGCCGTCCGCGGCCAGCTGGTCGATCAGCGCATCGTCGGCGCGGTTGGCCAGGTTGAACTGGTTCTGCACGCAGACGATGGGCACGATCTTCTGTCCGTCGGCCACCTGGGTCGGCGTGACGTTACTCATGCCGATATGCTTGATCAGGCCGCGCTCGCGCAGTTCCGCCAGTGTCGTCAGCGGGGCCTCCAGCGAGCCCTCCGCCGGCCCGTGCACGTCCAGCATGCTGCGCAGGTTGACGACTTCCATCTGCTCCAGCCCCAAATTACGCAGGTTGTCTTCCACCGCCTGGGTCAGCTCGGCGGGTGAGAGGGCGGGCAGCCAGGCGCCGGTGTCATCGCGCCGGGCGCTGACCTTGGTAACGAGGCAAAGATCGCTCGGATAGGGGTGCAACGCCTGCTTGATGAGCTGATTGGTGATGTGGGGGCCGTAGAAATCCGAGGTGTCGATATGATCGATACCGGCGGCGATGACATCCTTGAGCACTTGAACGGCGCGAGCGGAATCCTCGGGCGGGCCGAACACGCCGGGGCCGGCCAACTGCATCGCCCCGTAGCCCAGTCGTTTGACCTGGCGGTTGCCGAGTGTATAGGTGCCAGCCTTGTCGATGAGGGACATGCGTTCACTCCTGTGTCGATGATGGGGCCTCAGACGCCCCGATGTGTCCTCATGGTAGGCGCGTCAGGTCTGTGCGACTATTGGTCTCAATTCATACAGGGCGTGCGGAGAAATGCACAATGAGTGCCGATCTCGGTGATCTTCAGGTCGTGCTGGCCGTGGCCAGAGCCAAGGGGTTTCGGGAAGCGGCGCGACTGAGCGGTAGTAGCCCATCACGCTTGAGCGATGCGGTGCGGCGTGCGGAAACCGCACTTGGCATCCGGCTGTTTCATCGCACCACGCGGGCGGTGACGCTGACCGAGGCCGGTGCTGCCCTGGTCGCGCGGCTGGCGCCAGCGGTCGAGGAGGTCGAAAACGCCCTGGATGCGATCAATGGCTTCCGGGATCGCCCCGCCGGCACGCTTCGTCTCAATGTGCCGGTCAGTGCGGCGCGGCTGATCCTGCCATCGATCCTGCCCGATTTCCTCAAGGCCTACCCGGAGATCCGCGTGGAGGTCACCGCCGACAGCGCCGCGACGGATACGCTGGCGGCGGGCTTCGATGCCGGCATTCGCTATGACGAATTGCTCGAGCAGGACATGATCGCCGTGCCCATCGGTCCGCGCGAGCAGCGTTTTGCGCTGGTGGCCTCGCCCGACTACCTGGCGCGTCGCGGCACGCCCACGCACCCCCGCGACCTGCTGCAGCATGCCTGTATCCGTGGCCGCTTCACCAACGGTAACCGGGCGGCATGGGAGTTCGAGCGCGGCGAGGAGTCGATGCGCATCGAGCCCACCGGCCCTTTGACGATCAGCATCGGCGGCGGCGTGGATCTTGGTGTCGAGGCGGTACTGCAAGGCGTCGGCTTGATCATGCTGTTCGAGCAGTGGCTTGAACCGTACCTTCAAAGCGGCGCGCTGGTGCCGGTGCTCGAATCCTGGTGGCCGCGGTTCACGGGACCCTATCTCTACTATTCGGATCGAAGGCTGGTACCCGCGCCGCTACGGGCCTTCATCGATTTCGTTCGCGATCGCGGCTAGCGTGGCCGGCGGCGCAATAACGTATCCTGATTCTCTTCGCCGCTTCCCTGGAGCTTTCCATGCGCATGTCGCCGCTGCCGCCGCTCAACGCTCTGATCGCTTTCGAAGCGGCGGTGAGACACATGAGTTTCACTCGCGCCGCGGTCGAGCTGAATCTGTCCCAGAGCGCGGTGAGCCGCCAGATCGTTCACCTGGAGCAGTTCCTGGGACGCAAGCTGTTCATCCGCGAGCAGCGCCAGCTGACGCTGACCCGTGCGGGCGAAACCTATGCGCTGCAGGTGCGCTCGATTCTGGACGACTGCGTCAACGCCACCGCCGAGGTGATGAAGAGCACTGGCGAGAACGAGTTGACGGTGGCCTGTACCGCGGGGGTGGCCCAGTTCTGGATGGCGCCACGGCTGGGCGATTTCCGGCGTCAGTACCCCAACTTCAAGCTGCGCCTGATCGTGCGCGACGGCGTGACTTCGCTCTCCTCGTTCGAGTTCGATATCGGGCTCTACTATCTGAAACAGGCGTCCCTGCCAGGATTCGAAACCACTCATGCAATCCCCGAGAAGGTCTTCCCGGTCTGCGCGCCCGCCTATCTCGCGGCGTGTCGCGAGCGTTACGGCCTCGCTGAGCACCAGAAGCTCGAGCCCGAGCATATCCTGCAGGAGACGCTGTTGACCCTGGAGGATGCCCAGAGCCTGTGGATCTCCTGGCGCGACTGGTTTCAATACCACGATGTGACCATCTCGCCGTCGACCCAGGCGGTGATCTTCAATCACTACCCCACGCTGGTCGAAATGGCGGTATTCGAGCAAGGCATCGTTCTCGGCTGGCGCCACGTCATCGACAGCCAGATCGAGCGTGGCCGCCTGGTGGTCGCCTCTGACCACTGGGCCAGCCATGGCGGCGGCTACTATCTGATCACGCCGGACGAGCGTCGGGAAAACGTCGCCACGCGCTGTTTCAAGCGCTGGCTGCTGGAGATATCACCGCGGGAAGAGTGAGCGGGCGATCGATGCGCTGGCCGCATGCTGCCATGCGTTTTTAGCGCTTTTCATGGGCTCGAGGCGCTGGGTAGGCTCAATCCGTATTCGAGTCACCCACAAGAGCCCAAGCCATGACCGAACCTACCTCCTCCCGCGCGACCCCGGCGGTGCTGTTCCGTAATGCCAGCCTGGTCGACGGATCCTCCCCGCAGCCACGGCCCGGCGTGCACGTCCTGGTCGAGGGTGACCGCATCACCCAGGTTTCCGACTCGCCCATCGAGGCACCCCGGGACGCCCGCGTGATCGACCTCGAAGGGCGCACGCTGATGCCGGGCCTGATCGACTGCCATGTCCACGTGATTGCGACCACGGCCGACCTCGGTGCCAACGCGCTGCTGCCGGACGCCCTGGTGGCCGCGCGCGCGACGCCAATTATGGAAGGCATGCTGATGCGAGGCTTCACCACGGTGCGCGACGTGGGCGGTGCCGACCGGGGGATCCAGCAGGCGGTGGCGGAAGGGCTCTTCGTCGGGCCGCGGCTGGTGATCTGCGGCAAGGCGCTGTCCCAGACGGGGGGGCACAATGACTACCGCGGCTTCTATGATGAGCGTGACGACCAGTACCAGACCCGGCGACTGGGATCGATGGGGCGTATCTGCGACGGCGTCGAATCGGTGCGTCGTGCGGTGCGCCAGGAGATCAAGGCCGGCGCCCAGTTCATCAAGGTGATGGCCAACGGCGGCGTCTCCTCGCCCAGCGATCCGATCGATTTCCTGAGTTTCTCGGTGGAGGAGCTCGAGACCATCGTCGAGGAGGCCAGCAACGCCCAGACCTATGTCAGCGCTCATCTCTACACCGACGAGGCGATTCGACGTGCCGTCGAGGCCGGCGTCCGCTCGCTCGAGCACTGCAACCTGATCACGGCGGACACGGCCCGACTGGCAGCAGAGCGTGGTGCCATGGCCTGCCCCACCCTGGTGACCTACGAACGTCTCAAGATCGAAGGCGCCGACTACGGCCTCAAGCCCGAGTCGGTGGCCAAGATCGACGACGTGCGCCTGGCAGGGCTGGAGAGTCTGGTCACCATGCGCGAGGCCGGCCTGGAGATGGCCTACGGCACCGATCTGCTCGGTGAGATGCATCCGCATCAGTCGGAGGAGTTCGTGATCCGCGCCCAGGTCCTGCCGGCCCATGAGGTGATCCGCAGCGCCACCGCCACGGCGGCCAAGCTGCTGCGGATGGAAGGCGAGATCGGCTGTGTCGCGCCGGGGGCTTGGGCGGATTTGATCGTGGTCGACGGCAATCCACTGGAAGACATGAGCCTGCTGGCCGGCCAGGGCAAGCACCTGTCGCTGATCATGCAGGGCGGCCGTGCGGTCAAGGATCGCTTGAGCCGCTGACACCCGTTCGGTCCGGGGCGAGCGTTCGCGCCGGGTCGGCACAACGACACGCAAGACAGTCACGACGCATAACAATCACGACTCATAACAAAAGAACGGGAGACTGCGATCATGCAGGCATTCTTCGTCATCGCGTATATCGTGTTGATGGTCGTCATCGGGCTCTACTTCTCGCGACGCAAGGTTCACGACGACACCGACTTCATCGTGGCGGGGCGTTCGCTCTCCACGCTGGTGCTGACCGCGACGCTGCTGGCCACCTTCGTCGGCTCCGGCTCCATCGTCGGCGGCGCCAGCTTCGTGTTCCAGCACGGCCCGGGGGCGGCAATCTTCTTCTTCGCCGGCACGCCGATCGCGGCGCTGGTGGTCTACTTCCTGCTGGCGCAGAAGATGCGGCGTTCGCGGGCAACCACCATTCCCGGGCTGATCGAGGAGCGGTTCGGCTCCACGGCGCGCTCGATCGCATCACTGATCATCCTGCTGGCCTACGTCGGCATCGTCTCCTACCAGTTCACCGGGGCGGGCCAGGCGCTCAACCTGGCGTTCGGCCTGCCGGTGTGGCAGGGGGTGGTGATCGCCGCGCTGGTGATGATCGGGCTGGCGACCATGGGCGGGCTGGTCTCGGTGGCCTATACCGACTACCTGAGCGCCATCATCATCTTTGGCAGCATGCTGATCGCCTTGCCGCTAGTGCTGACTCGGCTGGGCGGTCTCGGCGACATGATGGATGCGCTGCCGGCCACGCACCAGACACTGCTCGGCGGTCTCACGCCATGGCAGGCGCTGGGCTATTTCCTGCCGCTGTTCCTGCTGATTCTGGGTGACCAGAACCTGTTTCAGCGCTTTGCCGCCGCGCGGGATCCGGCCACCGCCAAGAAGGCCGCGATGGGGCTGGTCATCGCCTCCATCGTCTGCACCTCGCTGATTACCCTGCTGGTCTGTGCCACGCGGGTGATGTATCCCGATATCACGCCGTCGACCGCGATGATGACCCTGGCCCAGCAGGGGTTGCCCACGGTGGTCGGCGGGCTGCTGCTGGCGTCTCTGGTGGCGCTGCTGCTGACCACCGGCAACTCGTACCTGCTGTCGGCTTCGGCCAGCCTGACCCAGGACATTCTTGGTGGGTTGCTGAAACTGAATATCCCGGCGGGCAAGGCGCTGCTCGTCAACCGGCTGACCGTGGTCGGGCTGGGCATTCTGGCCTGGGTCCTGGGGGCGTTCTTCCCCAGCGTGCTGGCGATGCAGATGTACTCCTACGGCATGTACGGGGCGGCGATCACCCCGGTGTTCCTGGCCGCGCTGCTGTGGCCGCGGGCGACCCCGGCCGGGGCGCTGGCGGCGATGATCGTTGGCGGCGTGATGACGCTGGTGTGGGAGATCGCGCTGGGCAAGCCGATGGGCTGGAATAGCGTGCTGGTGGCGATGCCGCTGGCGGCGCTGACGCTGATCGCGGTGAGTCTGGCCGGGCGGCGCCCTGCGGCGGTCTCGAGTACGGCCTGAAGATGGCGAGAACGTTGGCAGAAACGTCTAACACCACGGCCGTGGTGTTTACGGCACCCGGTTCAGCGCGGCAACCAGCCACGGGCGATCAGCGGCGCCAGCAGCCGCCGGTGGATGCCTCGGGCCAGCCCGTGCAGCGCCGGCATGTAGTAGGCCTCGCCGCGCGCGGCGAGTAGCGCCATCGTGCCGGAAATGAGCAGTGCCCCCAGCATGTCCAGGGGAAAGTGCACCCCCAGATAGATTCGCGACCAGGCGATGCCCAGGCCGATGGCGGCGAAGATCACCCCCAGTGGGCGCAGCTCCCGCGACAGCAGCAGGGTCACCGCGGCGGCGGTGATCACCGTCATGTGGTCGCTGGGGAAGGAGCTGTCGGCGGCGTGGCTCAGGTAGGTGTGCCCCACTGGCAGCATGAACGGGCGCGGATGACTCCACGCCAGCCCGATCACGCTGTTGACGCCGAGCGCCGCGACGCAGGCCACCAGGCCGCGCAGCGCCAGGCGCTGGCGGGCCGGATCGCGCTGCAGCCAGCCGAGAATCATCAGTAGCGGCACGAGATAGATGGCGTAGATGGCCAGGGCATAGGCCAGTGACAGGGTCAGATGCGAAGCGTGCGACGGGGCATTGAGCCAGGCGAAGAGACGTAAGTTGAAAGATTCCATGATCCGGTACGGTAGCGTCCTGAATGAAGCCGCTCATGCTACAGCCGCCAGGGAAGGCGATTCGCAGGAATTGGTAACGATAGTGTGATTTTTTATTCGCCACCCCGCGCGGGTGTCTGCCGGCGGCAACGCTTCGTCAGTATGATTTCCGCCACCCGTGGGGCACGCCACGATGTCCGCCAGCCGAACCCCGAGTGCGACTAAAGTCTGGTCCAGCCGAATGCCGTGACCGCTCCCGGATCCCGCCGCAAAAATCTTTTCTATTCATAGGCTTGAAATCGTCTTGTCGATGGCCATCCATTTTCTTTGGAGCCCATCGAGAAAAAGCGATTTGTGACGCCACAATCGGCCGTGACACCTTCCCAAGCCATGACACATGCGTTACAGGGCGTGACTCATGGCAGCGAAGAACCTGGGCGATCCCCCTCCTTCTGTCCAGTGCCGCAATGTCGCTCTGACGAGGCCCGTCGTGACGTCCGCGTCGTTGACATCGCGCGTCCCGCATTACGCCTGTAGCCGATAGCGCCGCCGACCCTCGTCGCGTCGTTCCGGGTGTTCGTACCGGACGATACGACGCTATTGGCCCCGACTTACGACATTCGAGACAGCCTACCCATGACTTTATCCCAGCAATTGGCGGCACGGATCGTGGCGTTGACCTATGAGGATCTTCCGGCGACCGCCATCGACAATGCCAAGACGGCGATTCTCGACACGTTAGGCTGCGCGCTTGCCGGAGCCAGGGAACATGCGGTTGACACCTTGATGGCGACGCCCGGGATGGCGACTTCTGGCGAGTGTTCGCTAATGGGCCGGAGCGAACGCCTAGACCTATTGAGTGCCGCGCTGATCAACGGGTGTGCCGCGCACGCGCTCGACTTCGATGACGTCAATACTGCCATGGGCGGGCATCCGTCCGCGCCGCTGCTGGCGGGGCTGTTGCCGTTGGCGGAGGAACTCGATAGCAGCGGGAGGACGCTACTGCTCTCCTTCATCGCGGGGTTCGAGACCGAAACGCGACTGGCGCGGGCGGTCAATTTCTATCATTACGATCTTGGCTGGCATCCGACCGCCACGCTAGGCGTATTCGGCACCGCTGCCGCCTGCGCCAAGCTTCTGAACTTGAGCGCGAACCGTACTGCGACAGCGCTCAGCATCTGCGTGAGCCTCGCCAGCGGCGTCAAAGCCAACTTCGGCACCATGACCAAGCCTTTCCACGTCGGACACGCCGCGCGTCATGGCGTGATGGCGGCACTGATGGCACGCCAGGGTTTCTCTGCCAGTCTGGACGCCTTCGAACATCGTCAGGGCTTCTTCAACGTCTTCAACGGCGAGGGCAATTACCATGCCAATCGCGTCCTCGAGAATTGGGCCGCGCCGCTCGATATCGTCACGCCGGGAATCGGCATCAAGCTCTACCCATGCTGTGACAGCACCCACGCCAGCATCGATGCCGTACGCTTGCTCCAGGGCGAGCAGGCGTTCGATGTCACGGATGTAGAACGCGTCGTGGTGACGATTCATCC
The DNA here is from genome assembly GCF_003206585.1 of Salinicola sp. CR57. Classification (NCBI taxonomy): domain Bacteria; kingdom Pseudomonadati; phylum Pseudomonadota; class Gammaproteobacteria; order Oceanospirillales; family Halomonadaceae; genus Salinicola; species Salinicola sp. CR57. The sequence goes on along the minus strand of NZ_PZJL01000001.1, from coordinate 46,463 downwards.
GCTACGCCTGACCCACGTCGACCGCCCCATACTGCGCAGTGCGACCGATGCCAAGTTCAGCGTCCAGTACTGTATAACGCGGACATTGCTGGATGGGCGAATTGATTTCGATAGTTTTACCGAGCATGCCTATGAGAACGAGGCGGTGAAGTCGCTGATGGCCAAGGTCGAAACGCGCCCTCATGCCCATAGCGCGCCGACCCCCGAGGGAAACTATCTCACCGAGCTTTGCATCGTGCTGCGAGACGGGTCGCAGCGGTTCAAGCGGCTGGACCGCCCGTTGGGGCGTCACGCCGAAGAGCCTGCGCCGACAGCCATGATTCGCGCCAAGTTCGACCGCTGCACGGTGCATGTCCTATCCGCCGAAGCCGGCTCACGACTGCATGATACCGTCATGGGATTGGAAACGCTGATGCGCGTGAGCGAGTTGACGGCGCAGGCCCGTTCCACCGAATGACGGGCGGGACCATCACCTGAGGAACCAACGTACTCACTCGGCCGGGTTTGCCATGCACGGCGCCGACAGGCCCCGTAAGGTCATGGCGAGCGTGGCGCTGGCGCTTGTCGGCGTGGTTGTTCAGTGCGTACAACGGTCGTTCGAGCCCTCGCGCCCAGCCCGTGTCGGCTAACGCTCTGTTGTTTCTCCCTCCCATCTTCTCGGCTGCGCACTGTTACTTGTGAACCCTTGCGCGGCTGATTCTCCTCAGCGCTGTCATCCGTGCCGCTGTCGGCTCGACGATGCGGTGTCGTGACGAAGGAGCACGCTGCTGGCACCGATTCGGCGTGCAGTCCTCGTCCCCAAGTCAAAGCCGATGGCCACGGCATGGCTCCGGGATTTCGGCCCATGGCGAGGCTATCGGCGAGGGTAATATGGCAGGTAGAACACTGTAACTTTAGTCTAAGATTGGCTCGGTATCCCCTCTTATACCTAAGTTCATGTTGTTCATAAATATTTGATTTCTAATATGAATAAAAAGATTCTACCGACGGTGAAAGCTAGGTATAGCGCAATGCTATGGGTCTGGCAAAAAAACGCATTCGTGGCGCTTTAGCTTTTTCCCTAGCGTGGCTCCCCAGACCACAGAGGGGAGAGGTACATGAAAGCCATATCCAAGGGACTGATGCCAACGGTCGTTGTCTGCATCGCGCTTATGGGGGCATCTATCGCCTTCATCGTCATGGGCGCAGGCCTTCCATTGGAATCGGCGATGTTTCCATTGGCCGTTCTCGGCGTCGTGTGTGTCTTGAGCGTCGTGCTGCTCGTGCAGTCCTGCCTGCAGGACCGCAAGCGGGAGGCCGGCGAGGGTCATCCCGAAAGCCTGGGCAAGGTCGTGCTCGGCCTGTTCTGCGTGCTGGTCTACCTGGTGGCCGTTGCCAAGCTCGGCTTCTATGCCTCCACCTTTCTGATGATTCCGCTGATGAGCGCGGCATTCGGTTATCGCCGATGGGAGCGCGGCCTGTTCGGCTCGGCGCTATTCACGGTGATGCTCTATCTGCTGTTCGACATGGCCATGGGCAGAAGCTTGCCCCATGGCTGGCTGATGTGAGGCAAGTCCATGTTTGAAGCACTCTGGCACTCCCTGCCCGATATTCTGAGCGTCAGCAGTCTGCTGGCCGTCGCGGTCGGCGTCGTCGCCGGCATTTTTCTCGGTGCATTGCCGGGGTTGAGTGCCACGCTCGGCATCTCGGTATTGCTCCCTTTCACCTTCGGCATGAGCCCGCAGGTTGCGCTCGGGATGATGGCGGGGATCTATAACGGCTCGATGTACGGTGGCGCCATTCCCGCCATCCTGTTGCGTATCCCTGGCACGCCAGCGGCCGTGGCAACCACCTTCGATGGCTACCCGATGGCGCAGCAGGGCCGTGCCAACAAGGCGCTGCGCGTGGCGCTTGTCTCCTCTGCCATCGGTGGTTTGGCCAGTGGACTGGCGCTGATGTTGCTGGCGCCGCCGCTGGGCAGTGTGACGCTAATGTTCGGGCCAACCGAGATTTTCTGGGTCTCCGTGTTCGGCATTCTGAGCATCGCATTATTGATCAAGGGCAACGCCCTGAAAGGGTTGATCAGCGCAGGCATTGGTATCTTCGTCGCCACGGTTGGGATCGACCCGGTGAGTGCCAATGAGCGCTTTACCTTCGGCTCGCTTTATCTCGATGACGGTATCAGCGTGATCGTGCTGCTGATTGGGCTGTATGCGATGCCACCGGTCATCGACACCTTGGTCAATCCACAGAATGGTGAAGAGAGCCACGTCAAAGAGGTGGACGACGAAGGTTTCTTCAGGTCTTTGGCATCAATGCTCGGCTACTGGAAAACTTGGTTACGGGCATCTCTGATCGGTATCGCAGTAGGCATTTTGCCGGGCGCTGGTGGGTCCTTCGGGACATTCATCAGTTACAACGAAGCCAAGCGAAGTGCGCGCAACTCGGAAGCGTGGGGTAAGGGGGAGCCAGAGGGCGTCGCCGCCGCCGAGACCTGCAACAACGCCGATACCGCGGCTTCGATGATCCCGGCGCTGACCCTGGGCATCCCCGGCACCTCGGTGGCTGCTGTCATGCTGGGGGGATTTCTCATCCATGGACTGCAGCCTGGCCCCAACCTGTTCCGAGAGCACCCGGACGAGGTGTTCGGCTTCATGTGGCAGTTCCTGATTGCGTCGGTGATGCTGCTATTTCTTGGCGGGTCCGTGGCGACCCGACTCTTCTCCAAGGTGCTCCATCTGCCGAGACCGCTGCTGGGCAGCATCATCCTTTCGCTGATGGTGGTCGGCGCCTACTCGATTCACGAAACCCTGTTCGACGTCTTCTTGATGTTCGGTTTCGGGGTGTTCGGTTACGTACTCGAGAAGCTCAAATTCCCGATGGCGCCCATCGTGCTTGGCGTCATCTTGGGCGGGTTCATGGAGTACAACTTCCGTATTTCGATGCTGATGAGCGGCAACGATCCCGCCGTGCTGTGGGGCTCGGCTCCATCGATCGTGCTCATTGCGATGATCGTGATGCTGATCGTCTTGACGTGCTTCAAGCAACGTCTGTCGTCGCTGATCGGTAAAAGACTCACCAACTAGGAGAGGCACCATGTTGAATCACCGGAACAAGATGACAATGATGACGGGCCTGGTGGCGTTGATGCCGCTGGTGGCTCAGGCCGACTTTCCGGACAAGGACATTACCATCGTGGTCGGCTACGGACCCGGTGGGGGGACCGATATTACCGCGCGTGTGGTCGGGCGCTATCTCGAGAAGTACTTGGATGGCGATGCCAGCGTGGTGGTCAAGAACGTCAAAGGGGCCGGTGGCGTCATCGCGCTGACCCAGGTATCCCGGGCCGATCCCGATGGCTATACGGTGGGGACCTTCAACGTGCCCGCATCGATCGGGCGGATGGTCGACCGCAAAGTGAGCTACGACCTCGATAGCTTCGAATTTCTCTCCAGTGTCACTTCGGATCCCAATACGCTGATCACTCAGCGCGATGACGATATCGATTCGCTGGAAGATCTTAAGCAGACATGCGCCGATGGCGGCCAGTTGACGCTTGGCCTGGCGGGATACGGTGGTGAAGACCACTTCGCCGCCAAACAGGTCGAGAGTGCCCTGGGCTGTCACTTCACTTACGTGCCACTGGGCGGCGACGGCTCGGCCCGGACGGCACTGATGGGCGGGCATGTTGACCTCGCGGTCGTCAACGTCAGTGCCGCCTACAATTATCAGGATTCCGTGAATTTCCTGGGTGTAATGGATGAATCTCGCTCGGCGTACCTGCAGGACGTGCCGACCTTCGAGGAGCAGGGTTACGATATCGACATGGCCTCGACTCGGGGCTACGTGCTGCCCAAGGGAACGCCGACAGCGATCGTCGACCAGTATAATGAAGCCTTCGCCAAAATGTTCGAGGATCCCGAGTTTCTCAAGGACATGAGCCGAGAGGCGGTACCCGCGGCCTATCTCGATGCCGATGCCTGGAAAGGGCTGGTCGAGCAGCAGCACCAGGCCGTCGTCGAGCTCTGGAACCGCGACCCCTGGAAGTGAGGGCGCGCTCAGGCCTGGGTTAGCCGGCCTGGAGGGGCCGCGCTACCGAAAGTGTCTTCATCGTCAGGAGTCGGCATGAAAGCCAGTATCCGCAGCCTCGAGGTGTTTCGTTCGGTGATGCACACGGGTTCGATCAGCAAGACCGCCATCGAACTGAACGTATCGCAGCCCACCGCCAGCGGCATCGTCAAGAGGCTGGAGGAGAAGGTCGGCATGCCGCTGTTCTATCGCACCAGCTTCGGTCTCTCGCCGACGCCGGAGGCGGTACAATTGCTGCCCGAGGTGGAGCGTATTTTCGGCCACTTCGATCATATGCAGACCAAGATCGACAATATTGCTCGAGGCGGCGATGCCTTTCTGGCGGTGCAGTCGATCTCCTCGATGTCAAAGCACTTCGTGGCGCCGACGATTCCCCGGTTCATGGCTGCTTATCCCAGAGCGAAGGTCTCGTTTCATGCCGGACAATCCTCTCAGGTGATCGGCAATATCGAGGTCGGCTCGTTCGATGTCGGTTTCATCTATGGTTCCAAGGTCAACGAGACGCTTGAGGTCATTCCGCTGGAACAGATCCAGTATCGGTGTATCGTTCGCCGAGACAGTCGGCTGGCCAGCAAGGCGGTGGTGGATGTCGCCGATCTCGCGGATGAGATTCTGATCCTCAATCGCAGCGGTACCTACCTGCGACATGCCGTCGAGCGCGCGCTGCAACGGCAGGGCTCGCATCTGGAGCCACAGATCGAAGCCGGTACCATGCAGGCCTATGATCTGATCAGTCAGGGCGTCGGCGTGGGCATTCTCGATGCCTCGCTGATCACCGAGGGACACTATGCCGATCTGATCTCTCTTCCCACGACGCTCGACATTCGCGTGCAGGCATCGCTCATCTATAACAGAAACGTCTCTCTGTCGTTCTTCGCCCGGCAGTACATCGATATGGTCGTCGAGCGGTTTGCGCCCACCCGAGGCGTGTCAGCGCCGCTCGACGGGTAGCGATCCGCCGCTGGCTTCGCGCTTCGCCGTGCGTCTCGTCGAGACGACGAATGCCACGATGAAGACGAGCGAGAACAGCAGCACGATGGTCGGGGCAGGGGCGCTGTCCAGGAAGAACGAGAGATAGACACCGAGGAAGGCGATGATCGCCGACATCGTCACCGACAGCAGCAGCATGGTGCCAAAGCGCCGGGTCAGCAGGAAGGCGATGGCGCCGGGCGCGATCAGCAGGGCAATGGCCAGGATGATCCCCGCCGCCTTCAGGGCGCCGACGATGGTCAGCGACATCAGGCAGAGCAGGCCATAGTGCAGTAGCCCGGTTCGCAGTCCCACCGCCCGGGCCTGGGTCGGGTCGAAGGCGTGGAGCAGAAAGTCCTTCCACTTTACGCCGATGACGCCAACGGTGACCAGGGCGATCAGCGCCGATTCCACTATGTCACGCCAGGCAACCCCGAGAATGTCGCCGAACAGGATGTGGTCGAGGTGGACCGTTGACTGGATCTTGACGAACAGCACCAGGCCGATGCCGAACATGCCGGAGTAGACGATACCCATGACGGTATCCTGCTTGATACGGCTGTTCTCCTCGAGGAAGCCGGTGGCAACGGCACAGAACATGCCGGCGACGAAAGCGCCGATGGCGTAGGGGATGCCGACGAGATAGGCGATCACGACACCCGGGAAGACCGCGTGGGAGATGGCGTCGCCCATCAGCGACCAGCCCTTGAGGACCAGAAAGCAGGAGAGCAGGGACATCGGGATGGTCACCAGCACCGCGATGATCATGGCGTTGACCATGAAGCCGAACTGGAACGGCATCAGCAGCGTCTCGAACCCGCTCATCGAGGTGACTCCGTGGGCCCGGTGGCTGGCGATCGTGCCTGGCTCGTCGATGACTGCGCCAGCGATGCGGCGGCCCTGCGTCTCGCCGCCAGCATGCCGTGGTTGGGTGCGAATACGAACGCCAGAAGGAACAGCACCGTCTGCAGCACGACGATGATGCCGCCGGTGGCGCCGTCGAGAAAGTAGCTGGCATAGGCGCCGAAGAAGCTGGTCAGCGTGCCGATCGTCACCGCGATGATCAGCAGGCGCGGGAAGCGGTCGCTGAGCAGATAGGCCGTCGCGCCCGGGGTGATGACCATGCAGATCACCAGAAAGGCACCGACCGTCTGCAGCGCCGCGACGGTGGAAGCGGCCAGCAGGGTGAAGAACAGGATCTTGAGCGCCGTGGGATTGAGCCCGATCGAGCGGGCATGGTTCTCGTCGAAGAAGGTCACCATCAGATCCTTCCATTTGGCCAGCAGCACGACCAGCGATACCACCGCGATCGCCACCAGCTGGAGCGTGTCGGCGGGGGTGATCGCCAGAATGTTGCCGAGCACGATGGTCTGGATATTCACCGAGGTCGGCGACAGCGACACCATGAACAGCCCCAGGCCGAAGAACGAGCTGAAGATCAGGCCGATGATGACGTCTTCCTTCAGCTTGCTGCGCTGGTTGAGAAACAGCATCGTCGCGGAGGCCAGCCCACCGGCGAAGAAGGCGCCGAGCGAGAACGGCAGCCCCAGCATGTAGGCACCGGCGACGCCAGGCACGATCGAGTGCGACAGCGCATCGCCGATCAGTGACCACCCCTTGAGCATCAGGTAGCAGGAGAGAAACGCGCAGACCCCACCGACCAGCGCGGATACCCACATGGCATTCTGCATATAGCCGTAGCCGAAGGGTTCGAGCAGCGCGCCGATCATCGTCGCTCCCCCGGCTTGCTCGAGGGCCGCCTGGCGGCGATGCCGTTCTGCAGCACCAGGGGCCGTTCATCGTCGGTGAACACCCCCACGGCCTGGGGCGGCGCGCCGGCCTGCTGGGATTGGTCGAGCACGAAGTGCCGCAGCACGCCGCCGAAGGCGCGCTCGAGGTTGTGCTGGGTGAATATCTCGTCGGTGGGGCCGTGGGCGAGCACCGTGCCCTTGATCATCACCGTGCGGTCGCAGAACTCCGGAACCGAACCGAGATTGTGGGTCGAGACCAGCATCACCCGTCCCTCGGCGCGCAGCTCTCTCAGCAGGTGGATGATCCGGTCCTCGGTCTGCACATCGACGCCGGTGAATGGCTCGTCGAGCAGAATCACGCGGCTGTCCTGGGCCAGCGCACGGGCCAGGAACACACGTTTCTTCTGGCCGCCGGAGAGTTCACCGATCTGGCGCTGGCGGAACGCCTGCATATCGACCCGGGCCAGTGCCGTCTCGACCGCCTCGCGATCCTGGCGCTTGGGGATTCTGAGCATGCCCATGTGCCCGTAGCGGCCCATCATCACCACGTCCTCGACCAGCACCGGAAAGTTCCAGTCGACTTCCTCCGACTGCGGCACATAAGCGATCAGGTTGCGCTTGAGCGCCACGCGCGCTGGCACCCCCAGTACGCGTATTTCGCCCCGGGCCAGGCGCACGAAGCCCATGATCGCCTTGAACAGGGTCGACTTGCCGGAACCGTTGACGCCGACCAGCGCGGTGATCGTACCGGTGGGGATCTCGAAACTGGTATCGCGCAGCGCGGTGTGCCCGTTGCGATAGATGACGGCGGCGTCGGTCACGCGGATGCCCGCGCCGGCCCGATCGGCAGTCGTGGCATCCGCCTTGTGATCGGCAGGTGCCGTATCGCGCCGCCTCGTCATGAAGAGGCTCCCTGATTCAGGCCGTCCACGATGGTCTCGGTGGTGACGCGCAGCAGATCGATATAGGTCGGTACCGCGCCATCGGGATCGCTGAGCGAATCCACGTAAAGGACACCGCCATAGTGAATGCCGGTTTCGCGGGCCACTTGGCGGGCCGGCTTGTCGGAGACGGTACTCTCGCTGAAGATGACCGGAATAGCGTTGGCGCGGATGACGTCGATGACCTGGCGAACCTGCTGTGGCGTACCCTGCTGATCGGCGTTGATCGGCCACAGGTAGCGCTCGCGGAGGTCGAAATCCCGTGCCAGATAGGAGAATGCCCCCTCGCTGGTCACCAGCCAGCGATGCGTCTCCGGGATCTGGGCCAGCGCTTCACGGATCGGCGCCACGGCAGCCTCGATCTGCTGCTTGTAGCGCGCCGCATTGTCGCGGTAGGTGTCGGCGTTGTCCGGGTCGTACTGGATGAAGGCGTCGCGAATGTTGTCGACGTAGATCATCGCACTCGCCGGTGACATCCAGGCATGCGGGTTGGGTTTGCCGTCGTAGGGACCTTCGGCGATGCTGATCGGGCTCACGCCCTCGGAGACCACGACGCTCGGTACCTCCTGCAGGTTGTGGAAGAAGCGCTCGAACCAGCGCTCCAGGTCGAGCCCGTTCCAGAGGATCATGTCGGCATCCTGGGCACGCAGTATGTCGCGCGGGGTCGGGGCGTAATTGTGGATCTCGGCGCCCGGACGGGTGATGGATTCCACCGTGGCGGCATTCCCGGCCACGTTCTGGGCCATATCCGCGATCACCGTGAACGTCGTCACCGCCTTGAACTTTTTCCGCTCGGCATCCTGCGCGAAGGCCGGCAGCGCGATCAGCAGCATCGCGAAGGCCACGATCCGCACCAGCGTCGAACGTCGATCCATCGTCCCAGGCATGAGGCGCTCCTACTCGCAACGAGATTGGCCAGGGTAGTCGCGACCGTTGTGCTCCAAGCCCACGCAGTGCTTCGAGCGCGAAACGTTAGCGCGATTCGTTTTTTTACCCCGGTTAAATGGTGTTCCTTTGGTTTCGATGTATAGCACCGGTTGACTCGGCTGTGAAGGGAAAAGCGACGTCAATCGAAAGGCGAGGGTCGGAAGCGGGGAAGGACGGCCAAACCGGTGGTGAGGGCGAGAGCGTGTCGGACGGCGCAGCGCCCGCAGGCGCTCGGTCTCAAAGCTGTGCCAGCAGTCCTCGACAATCCTGATGGTGCCAGTCGGTGAGGCTTGGCCAGCGGTTGTCCGCGACATTGACCAGGATGGTGCGGGTACCGGCGGCGCGACCGCACTCGAGATCCAGCGGGCTGTCGCCGACCATGACCACCGCCGAGGGTTCGACCCGCCAGTGATGGATGAAGTGGTCGAGGCCGCCGGGGTGGGGTTTGGGCGGCGCTTCGTCGCGGCCGAGCACGTCCGCGTGGGCGAAGCAGTCGGCGAGGCCGATCGCCTCCAGGGTGATATGCGCCAGCTCCTTGGCATTGCGTGTCAGGATGCCCAGCCGGCAGCCGCGATCACGCAGCGCCTTTATCAGCTCTACCGCGCCGCTGGCGGCGGTCGAGCGCATCGCCAGCGCACGTTCATGCTCGAGCAGCCAGCTGTGCTTGGCGTCGCGCTCGGCAGCCGGGAGCGTGTCCAGATGATGTAGCAGATCCTCCCCCTCTGGGATCTCCAGCTCGCGGCGGATCGCCGGGAAGTCGTGCACACCGACGGTGAGCGTGCCATCCATGTCGAAGACCCAGTGGCGTATTGGCGTCAAGGCAGGCGAGGTCATAGCGAGTGTGCCGCGTGTCAAAAGGCCATCTTGCCACGGGTGTCGTCGGTTGTCCGTGATGCCGGCGCTCAGCTCATGTCGACAGCTGCCATGTCGATAGCCGTTGCACCATGCCCGACGCCCGGACGCGAGACCCCGAGGCGCGAGTGTCGCGCCGGGCTCGCCTTCTCGACACCCACGTCTCGCCGCCGATGAGTGCGAATCAGATCGTGTCTTCGATCTGCCAGTTGATCGGTACCGTGGCGATGCCGGCAGAGGGTGGCAGCGTGACGAGCATCTGCACCACGCGGGCGACCTCCTCGGGTTGGGTGACGCTGTCGCCGTCGACCTGGGCAGCCGTGGCTGGCTGCCAGGAACGTCATTTTAGGGGTTTTATCTGTCGCGCTACGCCTGGAGCACATCGCCCAGGGTCTCCTCCAGCACCTCGCACAGACGTTCGACGTGCGTGCGGTTGAAGACCAGTGGCGGGCGGATCTTGAGCACATTGGCCTGTGGCCCGGTGGCGCTGATCAGCACTTGGCGCTCGCGCAGGCCGTCGACCAGCGCCTGCGCGAGAGCGGCGTCCGGCGCGCCCTGGATATCAAGCACCTCGACACCGGTCAGCAGCCCCGCACCGCGCACCGCGCCGAGCCGGTCGGTGGTGGCCGCGATCCGACCCAGGCCGGCATGCAGCTCGGCGCCAACCGCGGCGGCCTGGGCCACCAGGTTCTCCTCGGCCATGACGCGCTGGACCGCCAGCGCGGCGGCGCAGGCCACGGGATTGCCGCCGAAGGTATTGAAGTAGCGCGCCGTCTCCCCGAAGTGGTCCATCACATCGCGCCGGCCGGCAACCCCGGCCACCGGGTGGCCGTTGCCCAGCGGTTTGCCGAGCGTGACCAGGTCGGCCCTGACGCCGTGGCGGGGGAAGCCCCAAAGGACGCCGGTGCGGCCGAGCCCGGCCTGCACTTCGTCGGCGATGTAGAGCCCGCCGGCGCGCCGGATGGTCTCGACCGCCGGGGCGAGAAACCCGACCGGATCGGTCACGATGCCGTCGCTGGAGAAGACACTGTCCAGCAGCAGCGCGGCGGGGCGGATGCCGTGGGCGGCGAGATCGTCGATCGCCGCCTGCACGCCGGCGGTGAAGCGTGCGCCCATCGCCGCAACGCCGTCACCGCGATCCACCGGTGCGGGCACGGTGCGCACGCTCGTGCCCAGCTTGACCTTGCTGCCGAGGGAGGGGGATGCCTCGGCGATCGCCTGGGTCACGCCGTGATAGGCCAGCTCGGTGACGATCAGCCCTTCGCCGCCGGTGAAGGCGCGGGCCATGCGCAGGGCGAGATCGTTGGCTTCGCTGCCCGAACAGGTGAAGACCAGCTGTTCCAGGGGCGCCGGCAGCGAGTCGATCAGCCGCTCGGCACAGTCGAGGATCGTCTCGTGCAGGTAGCGGGTATGGGTATTGAGCCTGGCCGCCTGGGTGGCGATGGCTGCCACGACCTTTGGGTGGCAGTGGCCGACACAGGCGACATTGTTGTAGGCGTCCAGGTGCGCCGTGCCGTGGCGGTCGAAGAGCCATACGCCCTCACCGCGCACGGGATGGAACGGCCGCTGATAGAACAGGCGGTAGGAGGCGCCGAGCAGGCGCTGGCGCCGCGCCAGCAGGGCCGCATCGACGGCATCGTCATCTTTCACGCTGGGCTCCTGCATGCTCATTCTCCCGTACCCGGTGGATTGATGGGTGAGTCGAGGGCCTCGCTCAGGCGGCGCTGGAAGGTCGCCGCGGGCAGGATCAGGCAGTGCTCCAGCGCCCGGCGGGAGGCCGCCGTATTGCGCAGCAGGTAGTCGGCGTTTTGCGGGTAGCGCTCGGCGCGATGGGTGGAGACGGTAATCGCCATCGCCAGCCGGGTCTCGATCAAGCCGCGCAGCAGCGCGCACTCCGTCTCGTCGAGCGGCGAATGGGCATGATAGCCGGCGATCAGCGCCAGGGCCCCCGCCAGCGGATCGGCGGCACCCTTCATCTGATAGGCCGCGGCCACGGCGAGATCGATCACCCGCGGGGCGAACAGCATGTCGCCGAAATCGATGATCGCGGCGGGGTGCTCGGGCGAGGCGTTGGCCTCGCCCGCGGTCGGGGCAAACAGCACGTTGTGACCGTTGAGGTCGTTATGGATCGGTTGACGCGGCAGCACCGCCAGGCGCGGGCGCAACTGCTTGGCGAAGCGCTGAAGCAGGTCGCGAATGCGCTGGCGCGAGGCGTCATCGAGGCTGTCGGTCTGTGGCAGCAGGTCGTCGGCGCGCTGCAGGTCCCATGGCATCGACAGCTCGCGAACCGGGTGGTCGAAGTCGGCCAGGGCGGTATCGATCCGCGCCAGCCAGCCGCCGAGCCTGAACTGGAAACGCGGGGAGGCCACCCGGTCGGCCAGCGGCGTGCCGGGCAGGAAGGTCGACAGGCGCACGTGACTGACGCGGCCATCATCGAGCCGCAGCGGCGGCGCCGGATCGCCATCGCGGTCGCGCAGCACTCGCGGGACCGGCAGGGCCGGGTCGTGTGTGGCCAGGTGCATCAGCGCACGGACCTGAAAATCGCTCACCGCCTGGCGCTCCGCCGGATGGGTGAACTTGAGCAGGTAGCGCTGGCCGTCGGCCGTCGCCGCGCGGAAATTGCAGTCGCGCTCGCCGCTGAGTGGCTCGAGGGTGGCAGCGAGGCCGAAGCGCTCGGCCAGCACTCGTCGGGCGGTCTCTGGCGACACCGTCAGGGCCGTGGCAGCGAGGACGTCCGTGGTCTCGTGTGCGGGAATCGTCGTCATTCGAACCCCGACAGCGCGCTGATCAGGTTATCGCCGAGGGCGTCGGAGAGGTAGCCACCCTCCTGCACGATGACGGTGGGCAGACCGAGCTGGGCGATCTGGCGGGTGATCCGCGCAAAGCCCGCGGTGGTGACCGCGACACCCTGGTAGGGGTCGTGTTCGTAGATGTCGAGGCCTAGCGAGAGGACGAGCGCGCCGGGGGCGAAGTCGTCGATGCGCTCGCAGGCGCGGGTCAGTTGGCGCAGATAGCCATCGGTCTCGAGCCCCTGGGGCAGCGGCAGGTTGAGGTTGTAGCCCTCGCCCGCATCGCGCCCGGTTTCATGGGCGTGACCGGTGAAGAAGGGCGTCATGAAGTGCGGGTCGGCGTGCAGCGAGACCGTCAGCACATCGTCGCGGTCGTAGAAGATGCCCTGAGTGCCGTTGCCGTGGTGAACGTCGATATCGAGTATCGCCACCCGCGCATGGTGGCGGCGCAGCGCGCTGGCGGCGATGGCAGCGTTGTTGAGATAGCAGAAACCGTTGGCACGTTCTGCGTAGGCGTGGTGCCCCGGTGGGCGGCACAGCGCATAGGCGAGGCGGTGGCCTGACTGGACGTGACGAGCCGCGCCCAGGGCGCACTGGGCGGCACTTCTCGCCGCCCGCCAGGTGCCTGGTCCGATCGAGGCGGCCATATCGCCCAGGTGGAAGCCGACCCGCCCGACCAGATGATCCGGGTAGGTGCAGGGCTCGCCGGGAAAGGGGTGGACGTTGGCGACCACCTCTTCCGGATTTCGGTCTTCCAGGGCCAGCCAGCGACTGTGGACGTGTTCGAGGAAATCGAGATAGCGCGGGGTGTGCACGGCTGCCAGCGTGTCGTGGTCGACCTCGGTATCCGTAGTGACGAGGGTATGGCCGGCGCTGGCCGCAGAGCGCTGCAGGCGATCGGCCCGTTCCGGCTGCTCGTTACTGCGGCGGACCTGACCGCGCACGACGAAGAACTGCGGGTCGTGATCGCGGTGAGCGTCACTCACGAAGACATGCATATTGTTCTCCACTTGTCAGAAAGTCTTCGACACCGGCGGCGGGTGCACGACCAGAGACGTCGGTCTTTCCCCTGCGTCGACGCCGCAGTCAGCGCTTGGCGCGTTCCCGGAACATTTCCACCACCCGCTGCTGGGCGACGCCGATGTGGTAATCCAGCGCCGCCTCGCCGGCGTCGGGCGAGCGGGTGCGCAGCGCCTCCAGAATCGGCTCGTGGGTATCGGCGACGCGCAGGGGGTCATCGTAGAGCTGGCCGATCAGCAGAATGCAGAAGCGCATTTCGTGACACAGCTCGTCGAATACGCGCACCAGGCGCTGGTTACCGCTGAACTCGCACAGCATGCGGTGGAACGCGACATCCTCCTCGATCTGCTGCACGGCGGTGCCGTCGCGGGCCACCTGGCGCATCGTCTCGAGCTGATGGCTGAGCGCTGCGTCCATCTCGGCGGTCAACTTGCCGGCCAGCAGGCGAATGGCGTGGCGTTCGAGGCAAAGGCGCAGATCGTAGACGTCATCCAGCTCGTCGGCGTTGAAGGTGCGCACGAAGAAGCCGCGCCGGGGCTGGGAGACCAGCATGCCACGACTTTCGAGCAGGCGTGCCGCTTCCCGCACCGGGGCACGACTGACGCCGAAGTCGCGTGCCAGCTGCGCTTCGGCCAGATGCACGCCGGGTGCGAACTCCCCCTTGAGCAGCGCTTCCGTCAGCATGTCGGCAATCTGGTTGACCAGATCGCGCTGCTGGATGGTGGCGAATCCCCGTGTGGTCGTCGTCATGTCATCTCGTTTGGCTGGCGGTTGGCATCTTTCAGACACTCTCTCAACGATCGTATCGGGTCGACTGTCGAGTGTCGACAGTTTGAAGATTGCCTGATAGGTTAATCGCCAGACCCGCTCGACAACGCGGTCACCGACGACAACGGCAACGCCGCAAGTCCCCACAGGAGATCGATGATGGAAATGGCGACCGACGCCCACCACGCCTCGAAACAGGCCGCTCGCCGCGACCTGGCGGCAGCCTATCGGCTGATCGCGCATTTCGGCCTGGATGACAGCATCTATACGCATATTTCCGCGCGTGCCGAGGCGGGCAAGGAGAACTTCCTGATCAACCCCTACGGTTATCGTTTCGAGGAAGTGACCGCAGCCAATCTGGTGACCGTCGACCTCGACGGCAACGTGGTTGACGATCCGGAGCGTGCCGGGATCAACAAGGCCGGCTTCACCATCCACAGTGCGATCCACGAGGCGCGCCCGGACGTTCACTGTGTACTGCATACCCACTCGGTGGCCGGTGTCGCCGTCTCGTGCCTGGAAGAGGGGTTGTTGCCCTTGAACCAGTGGTCGATGGAGTTCCACGGCCGCACCGCCTATCACGACTACGAAGGGATCGCCCTGGACCTGGCCGAGCGCGAGCGACTGGTCGCGGATCTGGGCGACAAGCCGATCATGGTGTTGCGCAATCACGGCATGCTGGTGTGTGGCCGGAGCGTCGGCGAGGCGTTCAAACGGATGCACAACCTTGAGCGCAGCTGTCAGGCGCAGCTCGCGCTGATGGGCAGCGGCATGAAAGTCCGCCGGGTGGACGACGCCCTGGCCGAGCACACCGCCCAGCAGTACGAAAAGTGGGACGCAGATCACGGTGTCACCGATCACGACCCGGAGTGGGACGCCTACTTGCGCCTGTTGAAGCGCATTCAGCCCGATTTCGAGGGCTGATGGAGTGCCGCCGGAAGCTCGCGCGCTTGTCGTCGATCCCTGCGGTTGGCTATCACGAGGCTGGATGGAAACGAGGCTGGATAGAACGAGGTTGGACATCACCAAGCTAGACACGAGAAGGCGCGCGGTAACCCTGAATACACCGCGCTGAAGGCGTCTGAAAGTCGCTTTGCCAGTGGTTCGAAGATTCGACAAATCCAATAACGACGAGATCTGCCATGACCCTGCTATCGTCCGTGATCGGCCGTCTGACGGCGGCCGCACTATCGCTTGCTGTCGCACTGCCCGCCGTGGCTCAGGAAACGCCACAATCCGGCGGTGTCGCCAATGTCGCCATTCAACCCGAGCCCCCGGGGCTGATGCTGCCGCTGGTCCAGAATGCCCCGACCCAGCGGGTGGCCGGGAATATCTTCGAAGGGTTGCTGCGTTACGACGCCGAGCTCAAGCCGATGCCACAGCTGGCGACTTCCTGGGAGATCAGCGACGACGGCCTGACCTACACCTTCCATCTTCACCCCGACGTGACCTGGCATGACGGCGAGGCGTTCTCCGCCGCCGACGTGGTGTTCTCCGCCGACGTGTTCCTGCGCGAGACCAACCCGCGAACCCGGGCGATTCTCGACCACGTGGCCAGCATCGAGGCGCCGGACGACGAGACGGTGGTCTTCACGCTCAAGCAGCCATTCCCGGCCTTCATCCAGGCCTTCGAGGTCGGCACCCTGCCGATCGTGCCCAAGCATCTCTATGAAGGCACCGACTTCTACAACAATCCGGCCAACAACCACCCGATCGGCACCGGCCCGTTCGAGTTTGCCAAATGGGATCGCGGCTCGGTGATCGAGCTGGACAAGAACCCGGACTACTACGAAGCGGGCAAGCCCTATCTCGACAAGATCTACTGGCACGTGATCCCGGATGCGGCGTCCCGGGCAGCGGCCTACGAGAACGGGACCCTGAACATCATGCCCGCCGGGTCGGTGGAGAACTTCGATATCCCGCGTCTTGCCGGGATGGACGGAAGCTGCATGACGGAAGCGGGCAACGAGTACTTCAACCCGTTCGCCATGCTATGGCTCAACAACCGTGAAGGGCCGACCGCCGACAAGCGCTTCCGCCAGGCGGTGATGTACGCCCTCGATCGCGATTTCGCCAAGAACGTGCTCTGGAATGGACTGGGCAAGGTGCCCAACGGCCCATTCAGTTCGACCCTGGCCGCCCACGACGACGATCTCCAGCCGTACCCCTACGATCCGGACAAGGCAGAGGAACTGCTCGACGAGATGGGTTACGACGGCGAACCGGTGCGCCTGTTGCCGCTGCCCTATGGCGAGACCTGGACCCGCTGGGCGGAAGCCGTGCGCCAGAACCTCGAGGATGTGGGTATCAACATCGAAACCGAATCCTCGGACGTGGCGGGTTGGAACCAGAAAGTGAGTGACTGGGACTACGATATCGCCTTCACCTACCTGTTCCAGTATGGCGACCCGTCACTGGGTATCGCGCGGACCTACGTCTCCAGCAATATCGCCAAGGGCTCGCCGTGGAACAACGTCGAGGGCTACGAGAACCCCGAGATCGACAAGCTGTTCGCCGCTGCCGCGGTGGAGAACGACGCCGACAAACGCCAGGCGATGTACGACCAGATTCAGCAGACGCTGCACGAAGACGTGCCGCTGGCGTGGATCATGGAGCTGGCGCAGCCGACGATCTACCGCTGCAACGTGCATGACCTGATCACCACCGGTATCGGGCTCAACGACGGGTTCAAGAACGCCTGGATCGAGCAGTAGACGAACCCGGTTTCGGTAGCAAGCGTCGGTGGCCTGCGGGTGGCCGACGCTCGACGAGGACAGAACCATGGCTTATGTCTCTCTGATCCTGGGTCGCGTCGGCAAGGCCGTCATCGTGCTGTTGGCGATCCTGGTGTTCAATTTCTTCCTGATTCACGCCGCTCCCGGCGATCCCGCGGCCGTCATGGCGGGCGAAGCCGGGGCGACCGACCAGCAGTTCCTCGACGATCTGCGCGAACGCTTCGGTCTCGACCAGCCACTGCCGGTGCAGCTCTGGCGCTACATGAGCGGCGTATTGCAGCTCGACTTCGGCTACTCCTATCGCCAGCAGATGCCGGTGCTCGATCTGATCCTGGATCGATTGCCGGCGACGCTGCTGCTGACCGGCGCGGCGTTCTGCATCTCGCTGCTGTTCGGGATCATCGCGGGGACGCTGGCCGCCATGCGCGCCAAACGGCCATCGGGGTCGATCATCATGGGGCTGGCGCTGCTGTTCTATGCCACGCCGCTCTACTGGGTGGCGATGATGGCGGTGCTGGTCTTTTCGGTGACGCTCGACTGGCTGCCCGCCTACGGCTACTCGACGGTCGGCGCCGACTACACCGGCCTGGCCCACGTCGGCGACGTCGCGGTTCATCTGATTCTGCCGGCGCTGACGCTGGGGCTGTTCTTCATGGCGGTCTACACCCGGATGACGCGAACCTCGATGCTGAGCGTGTCGCAGCAGGATTTCGTCAAGACGGCGCGGGCCAAGGGGCTGGCGCCCGGAGTGATCCAGCGTCGTCATATCCTGCGCAACGCGCTGTTGCCGATCATTACCCTGGCCGGACTGCAGGCCGGGCAGATGGTGGGCGGGGCGGTGCTGACCGAGACCGTGTTCGCTTGGCCCGGCATCGGCCGGCTGATGTACGAGGCGCTGATGCAGCGGGACTACAACCTGCTACTGGGCATCTTCTTCTTCTGCGCGCTGCTGGTGATCCTGTTCAACATGCTGACCGATGTGATCTATCGGCTCGCCGATCCGCGTATCAAGCAAGGCGCTACCTGAATGCCTGCGCGGACGAATCGCTTTGCTATGGCCGCCGTCCTGGCGGCCACCGAAGGCCAGCCTGCGGCTGTTCCATTTCGCTCCCGGCGAAATGGTGCGCGGTGCTCTAGCGCAATCCTAACAGCCAGTTATGTCTTGCTCTCTGCGCGCCGAGCGCCTCGCGCTTCATTCCGCTCGGCGATCCAGGCAACTCTTTCTTTGGGGGCCGCATGAATTTCTTCAAACGCTTTGCCCAGAATCGCGGCGCCCTGGTGGGGCTGGTGATTCTCGGTCTGGTGGTGCTGCTGGCCTTGCTGGCGCCATTTCTCTATCCCGACTCGCCCTGGCGCATGGTGCAGCGGCCGTTTCTGGCGCCGGGGGAGGTCTCCGGTTTCTGGCTGGGCACCGATGTCATGGGGCGCGACGTCGCTGCGGGGCTAGCCCACGGCGCTTGGGTGTCGCTGCTGATCGGCTTGATCTCCACTGTGGTGGCGCTCGCCATCGGGGTGCCCCTCGGGGCGCTGGCGGGGTATTTCGGTGGCAAGATCGACGACGCCCTGATGCGCTTCACCGAGTTCTTCCAGACCATTCCCAACTTCGCGCTGGCGATCGTGCTGGTGGCGATCATGGAGCCGAGCACGTTCTCCATCGTGCTGGCCATCGCCATCGTCAGTTGGCCGCCGGTGGCGCGCCTGGTGCGCGGTGAATTTCTCTCGATCAAACATCGCGAGTACGTCGAGGCGGCGCGCCTGGTCGGCCAGACCCACCGTGACATCATCATCAAGCAGATCCTGCCCAATACGCTCTCGCCGGTGATCGTGCTGGCCTCGCTGATGGTGGCCACGGCGATTCTGCTGGAATCCTCGCTCTCCTTCCTCGGTCTCGGCGACCCGGACACCATGTCCTGGGGCTACATGATCGGCGCCGCACGGACGGTCATGCGCCAGGCATGGTGGCTGTCGGTCATTCCGGGGGTAGCGATCCTGCTCACGGTGCTGGCGCTCAATCTGGTCGGCGAAGGGCTGGATGATGCGTTGAACCCCCAACTGGCGCGGCAACGCTAAGGAGCGGACATGAATGAATCGCTACGCCACTCTGGCGAGCCTTTGCTGCGCATCGAGCGCCTGTCGCTGGCCCTGCCGGAGGGCGCCGACCGGCTCTATGCCGTCGATAACGTCAGCTACGACCTGAAGGCGGGCGAGATCCTGTGCGTGGTCGGCGAATCCGGCTCCGGCAAGTCGATGACGGCCAATGCGCTCATGGGGCTGTTGCCCACCGGTGTTCACGTCGCCAAGGGACGGGCGCTGTTCGACGGCCAGGACGTGCTGGCGATGGATGAGGTTAGCCACCGTGCCCTGCGCGGGCGGCGTATCGGCATGATCTTCCAGGAGCCAATGACGGCGCTCAATCCGCTGATGCGGGTCGGCGAGCAGATCGCCGAGGTGTTCGAGGCGCATGATTTGTTGACCCCGCGGGCGCGCAAGGAGAGGGCGCTGGCGTTGCTCGAGGAGGTCCGCCTGCCCGATCCGACGTCGGCGCTGCGCGCCTACCCCTTCGAGCTTTCCGGTGGCCAGCGTCAGCGGGTGATGATCGCCATGGCCCTGGCCCTCGAGCCGGAACTGCTGATTGCCGACGAGCCGACCACGGCGCTGGATGTGACCACCCAAGCGCAGATCCTGCATCTGGTGAAGGATCTGCAGGCGCGGCGCGGCATGGCGGTGATGTTCATCACCCACGATTTCGGCGTGGTCGCCGAGATCGCCGATCGCGTCTGCGTCATGCGCGAAGGCAAGATCGTCGAGATGGGGGAGGCCCGCGAGGTGCTCGAGAATCCGCAGCATGAATACACTCGGGCACTGATCGAAGCCATCCCCGCCGATGTCGTGGCGGCGGTAGGAAGACCCGCCGATGTCCTGGCGGCGGTAGAAAGGCCGGGGGATGTCATCCCGCCGCAGCGGGACGACACGGGTTTGACACCGCTGCTGTCGGTCAGCGGCCTCGACAAGATTTATCGCTCCAGCGGCGGCTGGTTTCAGCCCAAGCGTGAAGTCGTCGCGCTCGACGGCATCGACTTGTCGCTCGACAAGGGTGAGACGCTGGGAATCGTCGGTGAGTCGGGCTCCGGGAAATCGACTCTGGGGCGCTGCATCGTGGGCCTGAATCGGCCGGATAGTGGCGAGATTCGCCTCAACGGGGTGGATCTGAGTACCTTGGAGGGTCGCGAGCTGCGAGCGCATCGCCGTCGCATCCAGATGGTCTTCCAGGACCCGTATGCGTCGCTCAACCCACGCATCCGTGTCGGCATGGCCATCGCCCAGGGGCCGATCGCCAACGGCGTGCCCAAGGCCGAGGCGCTGGTGCAGGCGCGGACGCTGCTGGCAACGGTGGGGCTCGATGGCGGCGCTGCCGAGCGCTATCCCCACGAGTTCTCCGGCGGCCAGCGTCAGCGTATCGGTATCGCCCGGGCGCTGGCGCTCAATCCCGAGCTGATCGTGGCCGACGAGGCCGTCTCGGCGCTGGACGTCTCGATCCAGGCGCAGGTGCTGAAACTGCTCGATGACCTGAAACAGAAACTCGATCTCTCTCTGCTGTTCATCACCCATGACCTGCGGGTGGCGGCCCAGATCTGCGATCGCCTGATCGTGATGCAGAAGGGGCGTATCGTCGAGCACGGCAGCGCCAGGGAGATCTTTACCTCGCCGCAGCACCCGTATACTCGCGAGCTGCTGGAAGCGATACCGGGACGCCGCGAGACGCCGGAGCCGGCGGCTGCCGGGGTGCTCTGAATTGGACAACGACAAGTGGAACGCATGACGACCATGGAAACCGAACGCCACGGGCAGACATCCGGACCACGCGCCGGTATGCCAACCGTGCAGGGCGTGCTGTTGGGCTCGGCCGAGATCATGATGACCTACATCGCCGCCTTCGAGCAGGTGGCGCCGCATATTCGTCTGTCGCTGCCGGATGCCATCACCGATCCCGAAAGCGTAACCTTCGCGCTGGCCTGGGACCCGGGGGCCGAGGATTTCCGGCCCTATCCCCATCTGCGCCTGGTGTCGTCGATCGCCGCCGGCGTCAACGGGATTCTCGCCAGCCCCAGCCTGCCGAGTGACGTGCCGCTGATGCGCATTGCCGGTGAGTCCCAGGCGCAGATGATGGCGGGATTCGTGACCTGGCACGTGCTGTGGCATCACCGTCGCTTCGGCGACTATCTGCGCCATCAGCGTCAACGCCACTGGGAGCGTCTGCCGAAGCGCGACGCCGCTGACGTGCGGGTGGGACTGCTGGGGGCTGGCAGGATGGGCGGGGCGGTGGCGCGCTCACTGGTGGCGCTGGATTACGACGTGGCGATCCATTCGCGCAGCGGGCGCAATCTGCCGGCCGGCGTCGAGGGATTCAGCGGTGAGGCGGGGCTCGAACGGCTCTCCGCGCGCAGCGACATCCTGATCAACCTGTTGCCACTGACCCCGCAGACGCGGGGTATCCTCGACGCCGCGCTGTTTGCCCGGATGCCACGGGGCGCGGCGCTGATCCATGTCGGGCGCGGTGAACATCTCATCGAGGACGACCTGTTCGCGGCCCTGGCGAGCGGCCAGCTTGCGGCGGCCTCGCTGGACGTCTTCGCGATCGAGCCGCTGCCGCAGGATCACCCGTTCTGGCGGCACGAGCGGATCCTGGTCACCCCGCACGATGCCTGTGACTCGACTCCGCCGCAGGTGGCCCAGGAAGTGGCGAACGCGCTGCAGCGTCTGGACGACGGTCTGCTGCCTGCGAGCGTGGTGGATCGAACGGCGGGTTATTGAGCTCGAAGTGGACGGCGGACAATAAGGACACCCCATGAAGACCTTCTTTCATGACGATCAGTTGCTGCATCAACCGCAGACCTATTTTTCCCGCGGCAAGATGCGCAAGCCCCAGGAAGTTCGCGACCGCGCCGAGCACCTGCTGGCGGCGGCCAAGCGACTCGGTTTCGAGGTTCAGGCGCCAACCGACCAGGGTGTCGGTCCGCTGCGCGCCGTGCACTCGCTGCCCTACCTGCGCTTTCTCGAGAGCGCCTACCGGCGCTGGCACGAACTGGGCGAGGACTGGGGCGAAGAGGTGATCTCCAATGTGTTCGTGCGTTCGCCCAACGCCTTGCGCGGCATTCTTGCCGAAGCGGCGCGCTACCTGGCCGATGGCAGCGCGCCGGTGGGCCGGCACACCTGGCAGGCGGCCTACTGGGCGGCGCAGAGCGCCGTGGCAGGGGCCGACACCCTGCTCGCCGGCGAGCGCTTCGCCTATACGCTGTCGCGCCCGCCGGGCCATCACTCGGGGGTCGACTCCGCCGGCGGCTTCTGCTTCCTCAACAACGCGGCGATCGCCGCGCAGCGTCTGATCGCGCGCTATCCCCGCGTCGTCGTGCTCGATACCGACATGCACCACGGCCAGGGCGTGCAGGAGATCTTCTACGAGCGCGACGACGTGATGTATATCTCGATCCACGGCGACACCACCAATTTCTATCCGGCGGTCTGCGGCTTCGAGGATGAGCGCGGGCGCGGTGCGGGGCTCGGCTACAACCTCAATCTGCCGATGCCCCACGGATCACCGGAATCGGTCTTCTTCGCGCGTCTCGAGGAAGCCTGCCAGGCGATTCGCCTGTTCGAACCGGATGCGCTGGTGCTGGCGCTGGGCTTCGATATCCACGAGAAGGACCCCCAGGCCAAGGTGGCGGTCTCCACGCCGGGGTTCGGCAGACTCGGCCGCGACATCGCCGCCCTCGATCTACCCACGCTGGTGGTGCAGGAGGGCGGTTACTACCTGGAAGGGCTCGAAGAGAACGCGGTGCGCTTCTTCGAAGGGTTGTTGGAGCGCTAAGACTTATTTCAGGCTGTTCTGCCGACGGCAGATATCGATGTTCGAGTCATGGTGGCGAGATTGTGCCTCATGGCTCATGCCAATTTTCTGGGCGACCCTGGCGGACGCTCGGTGGTCGATGTCGACGATCGCCATAATGGAATCCAGTCCGCATTGCTCAAACCCGTAGCGAAGTGCGGCGCTAGCCGTTTCGGTGGCGAGGCCGGCACCCCAAGCTCTCCTGGCTAGACGATAACCGAGTTCGATCTCTTCCCTGCCATTGAGCTCTGTCGGACCCAGTCCGCAGAAGCCAAGCAGTACCCTGCGGGCCTTATCTTCCAAGGCCCACATTGCGAAGTTTCGCTCTGCCTGACAAGCCCGGTTGGCTGCAACGAAATCACGAGTCTTTTCAGTGCTGTAAGGGCCATGAAGCGAAAAACGCATGACCTCCGCATCGGCGAGAATCTCTGACAACGCGCCAATATCGGTCGGCCGAAATTCGCGGATTCGGAGCCTGCGGGTATCCACAATGGCGATGCTGTCGGTCATGTCGTCACTCACTTGCTCTGCTTCTGGGAACAGACTCAGCGGGGAGCGTGAGTCGAGGGGCGTTCGAGCTCATCGATGACCCGCATATCGATTATCGACGCCTCCAATTTTTCGTCACAGTCGTGTAATTATATCGTCCGTGTCATTCCCCCCCCCCATTCAAGCAGAAGCAGCGTGAAGATTTCAGGGCGCATCAAGGCGTTGATCGTTATGGCCGTGGTTGTCTACGTGCTCGCGCACGTGATTCGCGCCATCCTGTCGACGATGCTGCGTTCGAATGCGCAGCTGCATCCGTTGCGCTGGTCGCCGGCATCGCCGCGGCGTACCCCGCGGCTCAAGAGCGACGAGGCCGAAACGCTGAAGCACCGCACGCGCTGCTGACGTCCAGTCGCTCGACGCTTGTTGTGGTGTAAACCCGGCTCAATCCCCGTACATGTCACAGCGTCCCCCTTCGCTATTAGGCGTGTCGAGATGGGGATATGCCGATCATCGACTCTGAGCGGCGAAGTCTGTCGTTTTCGGCGAGTCGTGTAGTCGGCAAGCGTCCTGGCGCCTTATCAGATCGAAGACCTAGCATTCATGGTGATGCAAAAACTAAGGTCTAATACCTGGGCTGCGTAGTGCTGTGCTATAGAATCCGGTTTTGCAGCGGGTATCTACCTATGTCGCATCCTCTCCCTCCCTTGAATCCGCTGCGGGCTTTCGAGGTCGCGGCCCGGTTGTGCAGCCTGACCAAGGCGGCCGAGGAGCTGCACGTTTCGCAGGTCGCGGTGAGTCGTCAGGTCAAGGTGCTCGAGGACTACATGGGCGTGGTGCTGTTCTACCGCCAGCATCGCGGTATCGAGCTGACGCGGGAGGGGCTGGAGCTCTACCGAGGCGTGAAGAACGCCTTCAAGGAGATCTCCGACGCCAGCCGACGTGTCTCGCGTCGCGGGCGCAAGGATGTGCTGTCGATCCAGTCTTACACCACCTTTTCGCAGCGTTGGCTCATTCCCCGGCTGGCGGATTTCAACGCCCGCAACGACCTGCTCGAGGTCAAGCTCTCGTCGTCTCTGAAACCGGCGGACTTCGATAGCGGCAACGTCGACGCGGCAATCCGTGCCGGGCGCGGAGAGTGGTCGGACCTGCACGCCGAGAAGCTGGTGGATATCGAACTCATCCCCGTTGTCTCCGCCGCTCTGCAGGCCTCGGCCGGGATCAAGACCGTGCGCGATCTATCCCGCGTTCGGCTGCTGCACTCGATGGCCCGCTCCTCGGACTGGCAGCACTGGCTCGCCGCCTATGGCGATACGGTCGAGGACAAGGCGAGTGTTCAATTCGAGAGCTCTGCGCTGGCCTACGAGGCGGCGTCGACGGGTATGGGCTGCGCCATCGCCGTCAAGATGTTCGTGGAGAAGCAGCTCGAATCGGGAGAGTTCCTGGCCCCGTTCCCGGAGACGTTGAAGACCGGCGAAGCCTACTATCTGGTCTGGCCCAAGGGAACGCCGCCCTCGGATGCGCTGCTCAGATTTCTCGAGTGGATGCGGGGTGTGATGCAGACGCAAACGCCGGCAGCGCCCGCTGCCGGCGAAGAGGGAACGCCGCCGGCGCGGGTGCTGGACTCCCTCGGTTGAGGTCGGGCCGGCAGTGCGTCCGGTGCTAGACCTGCGCCGCTTTCTTGAAGAAGGACTTGCGCAGGCGCGGCAGGATCAGCGAGATCACCATGATCGCCAGCAGCGTCGCGCTGATGGGATCGGTCAGGAACGTGGTCATGTCGCCATTGGCGATCGAGACTGCGCGGCGGAAGTTGGTCTCCAGCATGTCGCCCAGCACCAGGGCGAGAATGATCGGCGCCAGCGGAATATCTACCTTGCGTAGCAGATAGCCGATCAGGCCGAACGCCAGCGTGATGAAGACCGGGAAAATGGCGTTCTCTGTGGCATAAGCGCCCATCAGGCTGATCCCGGCAACGATGGCTGCGATGATCGGTCCCGGGATGTCAGACACCTTGGCCCAGAAGCGAGCCCCCGCCAGACCGATGATGATCATCACCGGCACTCCGATCCAGAGTGAGGCGAAAATCGTGTAGGGGATCTCCGGGTTGGTCGCGAACAGCAGCGGTCCGGGTTGAATGCCTTGAATCATCAGCGCGCCGATCAGGATCGCGGTGGTCGGCGAACCGGGAATGCCGAGTGCCAGCAGCGGCGCCAGCGCGCCGGATACGGCGGCATTGTTGGCGGTTTCCGAGGCCGCCACACCCTCCAGGCTACCCTTGCCGAAGCGCTCGGGGTGACGCGAGCTCTTCTTGGCCACGCCATAGGACGCGAACGAAGCGATCGAGGCGCCCGCACCAGGAATGATCCCGATCACGTAACCCAGAATGGAGCTGGTCAAGAACACGCGCTTGAGCTGGGTGAACGTGCTCAAGGGAACCGCGAACAGCCCACTCATGGGCTGGCTCTTGACCGAACCCGCCGCGCCTTTCTCGATCATGAACAGCACTTCGGAAAGGGCGAACAGCCCCAGTAGTACCGGTACCAGCGGCAGGCCCTCGAAGAAGTCCGGGTGATAGCTGAAGCGCGGCACGCCCGTCTGGGTGTCGAGCCCGATGGTCGCCAGGCCGAGCCCCAGGCCCATGGCGATCAGCCCCTTGAGCAGCGAAGGCGAGAGGCTGGAGACCAGGCTCAGGCCGAGCAGCGCGAGCGCGAAGTAGGCCTCCGGGCCCAGGGCGAGGGCATACTCCGACAGCGGCACGGCGGTGAAGAAGAGCAGGACGGCACTGACGAAGATGCCCACACCCGAGGAGATGATGGAGACGTTCAGCGCCAGGCCGGCCTTGCCCTGCTGCGACAGCGGGTAGCCATCCCAGGAGGTGGCGACCGCCGCGGCGGTGCCCGGCGAGTTGAGCAGAATCGCCGAGATCGCACCGCCATATTCGGCGGCGACATACAGGGCCACCAGGGTGACGATGGAGACCGTGGGGTCCATGCCGTAGGTGAATGGAATCATCAGGGCGACGCCCAGGCTCGGACCCAGCCCGGGGATGGCCCCGATGAGATAGCCCAGGAGCGCCCCGCCGAGCAGACCCACCACGACCAGCGGGTTGGCGAAAGAGCCGAATCCGACCAGTATTTGATCAATCATCTGATGCCCTCAATCGAAGTAGACGCCGAGTGCCATGACGAAAATGGCGTAAATGGTGGCGGAGAACAGGGGAGGAATGATCGCCAGCATCGTCAGGCGTCGTTCGCCTGCGACCCACATGAGCAGGAATGAGAACAGGGCGATCGTAATCAGCGGCCCTGCCGTCTTCAGCAGCGTGGTCTCGGCGATGAGGATGGCGACGGCGGCCAGCACCGACAGGGGGCGGCTGAATGCCAAACGCTCCTGGGGCGTTCTGCGCGGCTTGATGAAGAGGCTGATGAACAGCAGACCCAGAAGCAGCAGCAGGTTGATGACGGCGATGATGAGCGGGAATCCGCCGGGACCCACGTGTGGGCTCGGTACCTGAACATGAAGCCGATAGGCTTCGCTCAGATAGAAGATATCGACAGCGATGAGCAGCAGATAGATCACGACTTCTGCCAGAGATTTCTTGATCGTCAAGATCTGATCGCGATCGTGATGGTCATCGACATCGTTGCCGATTCGGGAGGGGGATTTTACGGCCTCTACGGTCATGAGGAACCTCCACAAGACGTGATGGTGGTATCGTTCTTGTTGCCATTCGGGCGAGGCGAACGCGCGCTCTTCGGCGCCAGGATGGAAACACCGCCGAAGAGATAGCGCTACTATGGGGGATGCGGCCGACTCGGATCGACTGAGGATATGTCAGGGAGGTCTGGCCATACTGTTGGTCACATTTTCGACCAATGGCTACTGGCCAATCGTGACGCCCAGTGGGTGCCGCGTGACCGCTGAACTCGCCCGGTCCGGCGACACGGGGCGCCCCGCTGGCAAGGCGACCTCAGCACCGCTCGATCAGTAGCGCCACGCCTTGGCCCACGCCCACGCACATGCTGCACAGCCCGTAGCGCCCACCGCTGGCCTCCAACTGATGCAGCGCGGTGGTGATCAGGCGTGCACCGGAGGCGCCCAGTGGGTGGCCGATGGCGATGGCGCCGCCGTTGGGGTTGACGCGCGGGTCGTCGTCGGCGAGTCCCAGCCGGCGGCCTACCGCCAGCGCCTGGGAGGCGAAGGCCTCGTTGAGCTCGATGGTGTCCATCTGCTCGAGGCTGAGCCCGGTCTGGGCCAGCAACTTCTCGATCGCCGGCACCGGGCCCATGCCCATGACCCGCGGTGCCACCCCGGCCGTCGCCATGCCGACGATGCGCGCGCGTCCGACCAGGCCGTGCCGGCGGGCACCCTCGGGCGTGGCCAGCAGCAGCGCACAGGCGCCATCGTTGATACCCGAGGCGTTGCCGGCGGTGATGCTGCCGTCTTCGTGCGTCACGCTGCGCAGCTTGCTCAGCGCTTCCAGCGTACTCTCCGGTCGCGGATGCTCGTCGCAGGTGAACGCAAGGTCGGGCTGGCCGCGCCGGCTCACGGTCACCGACATCAGCTCCCGGTCGAAGAATCCGCGGGCGTGGGCGGCCTGCCAGCGCTGCTGGCTGCGCAGGGCGAAGGCGTCCTGATCGGCGCGGCTGACACGCTCCTCCTCGGCGACGTTCTCGGCCGTCTGCGTCAGCGGATCGACGCCGTAGCGTGCCTTCATCGCTGGATTGATCAGGCGCCAGCCAATGGTGGTGTCTTCCAGGGTCTGGCCGCGCGAAAAGGGCTTTTCGGCCTTGCCCATGACATAGGGTGAGCGGCTCATGCTCTCGACGCCGCCGGCCACCATCAGTTGAGCCTCACCGCAGCGCAGGGCGCGGGCGGCGCTGCCGACCGCATCCATGCCGGAGCCGCACAGACGGTTGAGGGTAGATCCCGGGACTTCGAGCGGCAGCCCGGCGAGCAGCGCGGCCATGCGTGCGACGTTGCGGTTGTCCTCGCCGGCCTGGTTGGCACAGCCGTAGATCACGTCGTCGACCCGGTGCCAGTCGAGCTCGGGGTGGCGCTGCATCAGCGCCTGTATCGGCAGGGTCGCGAGATCGTCGGCACGGATGCCGGAGAGGGCGCCCTGAAAGCGCCCGAACGGGGTGCGGATGGCGTCACAGATCCACGCTTCTGACATCACGTCTTGCTCCTGTTGGCGGGTTCGGAAGGCCCTTGGGAAGATTCTCGAGAACACGCCGTGGACAGGACGGCGGGGTCACCGGCCACATGGCCCTGGCCGCTCGCCCGGGCGAGCTGGTCGAGGGCGGTGGCAAGGGCCTCTGCGGGCATCTGGCGGGCGATGAACACCGGCCCGCCGCGCCAGCGCGGAAAGCCGTAACCATTGACCAGCGCGATATCGATATCCTCGGCACGGCGACAGACACCTTCCCCGATGACCAGCAGCGCCTCGTTGATCAGCGCCGCCACCACGCGTTGCTGGATCTCGCTGGCGCTGAATGCGCGCGGCTCGATACCCTGCGCCTGGCGATAGGCGTCGATCATGGACATCACCTCGGGATCTTCCGAAGGCTGCAGCGAATCGTCGTAGCGGTAGTAGCCCTGGCGGGTCTTGCGTCCGAAGCGGCCGGCCTCGCACAGGCGGTCGGGCAGACCGACATAGCGCCGGTCAGTGTCTGCCGCGGCAGTGGCCTGGCGCATCTTCCAGGCGATATCGAGTCCGGACATGTCGGCGACCTTGAATGGCCCCATGGCGAAGCCGAACGCCTCCAACGCGGTGTCGATCTGCGTCGGGGAGGCGCCCTCTTCGAGCATGAACTCACACTGCCGGCGGTAGGCGGCATAGATCCGGTTGCCGACGAAGCCCCAGGCATTGCGGACCACGATCGGTGTCTTTTTCAGCGCCTTGGCGAAGGTGTGCGCGGTGACCAGCGTCGTGTCGTCGGTACGCGCAGTGGCGACGATCTCGAGCAGGGGCATGCGATCCGCCGGGCTGAAGAAGTGCAGCCCCAGCACCCGCGATGGCTGCGCGACCTCGGCGGCGATCGCGTCGATATCGAGATACGAGGTGTTGGTCGCCAGTAGCGTGTCGGACGAGGTCAGCCGCGACAGCTCGGCGAACAGCGACCGCTTGATCTCGAGATCCTCGACGATCGCCTCGATGACCAGATCGGCCTGCTCGACGCCCGCCAGTTGAGTGCTGCAGGCCAGACGCGACAGCAGCTCGGAGAGCGGTGTGGCGGTGGTACCGTGCCGCTCGATGAGCTGTTGTTGCGCCTTCTCGATCCGCTCGACGCCAGCGGCCAGCGCCTGGGCATCGCGCTCTATCAGGTCCACTCGATAGCCGGCGCGCAGCGCGGCCAGAGCGATGCCGCTGCCCATGGTTCCGGCGCCGATCACTGACACCCGTGTGAGCGTCGCCGGCGCGGCGGTGAGCTCTGCCAGCGGATTGGCACGCTCGGCGAAGAACAGATAGCGCAGGGCTCGGGCGGCCTCGCTGTCGCGCAGTGCCAGAAAGCGTTCGCGCTCGTGTGCCACGCCTTCGGCGAAGGGCGTGCGTGTGGCGATCATCACCGCATCGGCGGCCTCGGCGGCGGCGGGCAGGCCGCGTTGTCGACGTACCTGCTGCGCCTGCAGGCGTGCGCTCTGGTCGGCATCGAAGGGGGGTACCGACCGCGCACTGACGCGGCGCTTGTCCGCCGGCATGCGGCGCGCGAAGTCGAGCGCCGCGACCTCCTGGTCGGCGCGCTCGGTGGTGTCCAGCATCTGGTCGACGAGCCCCCACTGGTGAGCCGTGGCGGCGTCGATGGGCTTGCCGGCAACGATCATCGTCAGCGCGTGATCGACCCCCACCAGCCGCGGCAGGCGCTGGGTACCGCCGGCCCCCGGGATGATGCCGACATTGACCTCCGGCAGGCCCAGACTGGCGCCGGGGGTTGCCAGGCGCGCGTCGCAGGCCAGCGCCAGTTCGAGCCCCCCGCCCAGCGTATGGCCACGGACCACGGCGACGATCGGCAGCGGGAACGCCTCGAGTGCCTGCGTGACCTCGGGTAGTGACGGTGCGGTGGCGGGCTGGTCCAGTTCGCGCAGATCGGCCCCCGCCATCAAATGCTTGCCGGCCCCCTGCAGCACCACTGCGCGGACGCGCTGGGTGTCGATTGCCGCCAGCGCGTCGAGGATGCCCTGGCGGATACGTTGGTTACCGCTGTTGACCGGTGGATTGTCGAGGGTGACCACGGCGATGTCGTCGACGTAGTCGAGCTCGACCCGTGGCGGCTGGTGCGTATCAGGCATGGGCGATCTCCTCGCCGGCCGCTGCGGTGGCGGTCGTCACCAGCACGGCGTCGGCGGCCACCACGCCTTCCCCCTCCGGCAGCACGAACAGAGGGTTGATCTCTGCCGTCACCAGGCGCTCACCCAGCGCTGCGGCCAGCGTGGAGAAGTCGACGATCGCCTGCGCCAGTGCCGCGGTATCGCGCGGCTCGGACCCGCGGTATCCGGCTAGCAGCGGCCAACTGATCAACTGGCGCATCATCGCGTGGGCCTGATCCAGGCTGAGCGCCTGGCCGTCGGGCAGCAGATGCAGGGCCGTGTCCTTGAACAGCTCCGCGGTGACGCCGCCTGCCCCGAGCAGGATCGAGGTGCCGAGCGCATCGCGGTTGGCGCCCAGGATCAGCTCGAAGCCGCCCGGTACCATGGCTTCGACGAGGAACCGCTGCGGCGTGTGCCCGGTATGCTCGGCGACCGCCTGCTGCATGCGCGTCAGGCGCTCGGCGATGGTGTCGGCGCCGAGATTGAGCGCCACGCCGCCGATGTCGCTCTTGTGCAGGAGCGTACCGTCGAGCACCTTGAGCACCACCGGCGTAGCGATCTCGGCGGCGGCGTGCGCCGCCTCCTGCGGCGTGGTCACCGTGCGGCTGGCGGGAACCGCGATGCCATGGGTGCGGAATAGTTGCTTGGCGCTCGCTTCGTCCAGCGACCCTTGGGGAGTGTCCGCCATCGCCGGCGTGACGGCGGCGGCCGGGGCGGATGTCACCCGCGTGGAGGTGACATGGATCGCCTCCAGCGCTGCGCTGCAGCTCTCCGGTGAGCTGAAACCGGGGATGCCGGCGCGGTTCAGGCGTTTCAGCGTCTCCGGTGCGTGCGGGCTGACATACGCCAGCACCGGCTTGTCGCTGAGCGCCAGATTGGCCTGGATGGCACCGACGACCAGGTCGGGCATGGCCAGACCGGAAGAGCCGATGATCACCACCAGCGCATCGTAGGTCTCGCTCTCCAGCAGCGTACGAATCGCCTGACGCAGCAGATCGGGCTGCAGGCCAGCCAGTGTGACGTCGATCGGATTGCGGTCGAGTTCCGCCGGGGTGTCGCCCTGCAGCTCGCGCAGGCGCGCGGCGGTGGCCTCGTCGGGAACCGGCGCCTCGAATCCCTTCATGCCCAGGCTGTCGGCGATCAGCGTACCGGCGCCGCCGGTGGAAGTCAGGATCGCCACACGGCGCTTTTGCATGCGGCGGCCGGCGGTGAGTACCGCGGGGATGTCGAGCAGCTCGTCGAAGGTGTCGGCGCGCACGATGCCCAGGTCACGGAAGAAGGCGTCGTAGACCCGGTCCTCTCCGGCCAGCGCACCGGTATGGGAGCTGGCCGAGCGTGCGCCGGCCTCGGAACGGCCGATCTTGAACACCACCACCGGCTTGCCGGCGGCCCGCGCACGTTCGGCGGCGGCACGGAAGCGCGCCGGGTGGCGGATGCTCTCGAGATAGAGGGCGATCACCCGGGTGTCGGGGTCGTCGACCAGATGATCGATGAAGTCGCTCACCTCCAGGTCGACTTCGTTGCTGGTGGAGACCAGGGACGAGAGTCCGATACCGCGACCGGCGGCGCGTGACAGCAGCGCGCCGAGGATACCCCCGCTCTGCGACACCACGGCGATGCCACCTCGCGGCAGCTCGCTCACTTCGAGGGCGCCGCTGGCCGACAGCGGAATGCCGGCGGAAAGATTGACCAGGCCGATGGTATTGGGGCCGAGCAGGCGCATGGCACCGGCGGCCTGCTTGAGCTCTTCCTGCATCGCCAGGCCCGAGTCACCCGCCTCGGCGTAGCCGCTGGCGAGCACGATTGCTGCGCGGCACCCCAGCGCCGACAGCTCGCGCACCGCCTCGATACTGCGGCGGGCGTTGAGCAGGACCAGCGCGACATCGGGCGCCTTGGGGAGGTCGGGAATGCGCGTGTAACACTTCAGCTCCTGGATCTCGCTCGCCTTCGGATTGACGGGATAGATATCCCCCGAAAAACCGTGCTTCAGCAGATACGAGATCGGGCGACCGGAGGTCTTGTGAGGATCGGCCGAGGCACCCACCACGGCGATACTCCGGGGGTTGAGCAGGGCGTCGAGCTGGCTCATGCGGTGGCCTCCTTGGCGCGTGCCAGAAAAGCCTGGACAGAGTCGCGATGCTCGCGGGAGGTGTAACAGATCCCCTGCGCCTTGCTGCCCTCGGCGAACACCTGCTGCTCGGAGAGCTCGTAGCTACGGTTGAGAATGGATTTGGTCAGCGCCGTGGCGGTGCGCGAGCCGCGACTCATCTGGGCAGCCATCGTCAGCGCGCTCGACAGCAGCGCATCGCCCGAGCAGCGCTGATCAGCGATGCCCAGGGCGAGCGCCTCTTCGGCCTCGACGCGGCGGCCGCTGAAGATCAAGCCCTTGGCGCGGCTGAGACCGACTCGGCGCGGGAGGAAGTAGAGGCCACCGCCGTCGGGAACCAGCCCGCGCGCGATATAGGCCCAGGTAAAGGTGGCGGCATCGGCGGCGATGACGAAATCGCAGGAGAGCGCGAGGTCGGCGCCCAGCCCCGCGGCGGCGCCGTTGACTGCCGCCACGGTGGGAATCGGCAGATTCAGCAGCAGGCTGGCCGCATAGTGCACGCCCTGCTGGCGTTCCCAGCCGTTGAAGCCGACCGTGGCCGGGTCGGCCTCCATGCGCTGCTGCATGCCGGCGATATCGCCACCGGCGCAGAAACCCTTGCCCTTGCCAGTGAGCACCAGGGCGCGGATCGAGCGATCCTCGCGGATGCGCTTGAGTTGCTCGACCAGTTCCGCACGCATGGCATCGCTCATGGCGTTGCGCTTCTCGGGGCGGTTCAGCGTCAGAATGGCGATGTCATCCTGCTGCGAAAATTCGATCAATTGACTCTGTGACATGAACAATCCTCTGATGCAGTGGGGGCGACGACACGCCGACAAGGTGTGTTACGGGTCGGTCGCGTGGTGGCTGGGTCGCCGCGACGGCGACCCCGGTCGTCCTGGTCCCAGGAACGGTGGCAGTCGATGTGTGAGTTGGTCGGATGGCGTGGGGGCAGGCCGCGGCGCGGGTGCGCCGCGGCAGGTCTCACTTGACCCCGGCTTTTTCCAGCGCGACCTCGGCGGTGTCGCTCATGCTGTAGATGAACTTCTTGTAGGCCTCGGGGCCCATCCATGAGTCGATCACTCCGGAGTTGCGCGCGTACTGCTGGTAATCCTTGTCTTTCATCGCCCTGTGGAAGGCGTCCGCGATCTGCTGCTGGGTCTCTTCGGGGATGCCGGCCGGACCGAACACGCCTCTGACCTGGACCCAGTCGTTGTTGACCTGATAGCCCTGCTCTTCGAAGGTCGCGACGTCGGGGAGTGCTTCCAGGCGGTCCGCGGCGAGCACACCCAGACCATGGAGGCGGCCTGCATCGAAGTAGGACTGGGCGCCGCTCAGATTGGACATGCCGACATCGATATGTCCGCCCAGCACTGCGGCGACGATATCGGGGGTAGCATTGAAGGCGACCCATTCGAACTCGACACCGGCGGCCCGTTCGAGCATGGAGAGCGCAATGTATTGGGTGGAGCCGATCGAGCCGAAACCGCCCACACTGATCTTCTTGTCGCTGCGTTTTGCCGCCGCGATCAGATCGTTGAGGTTGCGGTAGGGCGAATCTTCGGCGGTCCAGATGAGGTTGGGGTCGACCTGGGTCGAGGCGATCCAGGAAAAGTCGTCCAGGCTGAAGACACCCTTGAGATTGGTCAGCATGCCGGTCAGCGGGGTCAGGGTGTTGATTCCCAGTGTCAGGCCATCAGGCGCGGCGGCACGAACCCGCGTCAGCTGTGCGGCACCGGCGCCGCCGGGCGAATTGATGACCACGACCGGCTGGCCGATTTCCGGCTCCAGCGACTTTGCCAGAGTCCGCATGAAGACGTCGGAAGAGCCGCCGGCCTTGGTGTGCATGACGACCTTGACGGGGCCGGAGGGCCAGGTCTTGTCCTGAGCCATGGCCGTCGAGCCGATGACGCCGGCGAAGGAGAGGGCGGTGGCCGCCAGGACGACGGCTGTCTTACGTAGCAAGTGTGAAGTCTGCATGGCGTGTCTCCGTTATTGTCGCTTGTGGAGTTATCGATGTCCGATGGACTCGGCAGCAGATTCACACAGCAGACGTTCACGGCGCGACCGACGATAAGTCAGGACAGAGCCAAGATATTTTTAGAGTTTCTTCGGGCGTTTATTGCCTGATTTATTCAATGAGACTTTGGTCTATGACAAGAGTGGCGCGCCGGCTCACCTCTTGCGGCGTGTTGAGGGTCAGGTGGATATCACACCAGCGTCGTCGGCATCTCGTGGGTGTCGAGGATCTTCCGTTTGAGCGCCTCGCTGGCGTGTTTGGAGAGAACCTGCTGACTCAATTCGTCGTATTTGGCGATGAGTTCTTCCAGTGACAACGGGTTTTCGGGGTCGCCTTTACGGAATGTCTGTAGGTGCGAAAAGGTTTGTCCATCGGTGGTCGTCAGGTGAACTCTGGCCATTCTTTGCGTGGGATAGTGCGCCGATAATTCGCGGTCTTCCTCTACGCTGATGCGTTCCATCAGGGCGCGAATATCGCGGCGGACCAGGGTCTCGGGCGCGAACGCCTCTAGGCGCAAGCGCCGCGTGAGCAGATAGGTCGCCAGACTGTACTGGAGGCTGAAGCGTGCTTCCTGCGGGGTGGTCGGCTCGGGCCGGTCGCACATCTGGTGCGTGGCTGCGTAACCCTCGACATGAATGTGCGCGATCGCTTCCACCTGCGTCCCGGTGGTGGCGAGCAGCGTTGCCAGCCCGTCGATGGCCGGGAAGATGTGTCCGCAGCACCCGTGCGCCTTGATCGTCATGCGCGTAATGGGCGTCCACTCGCCGATACCGGCGAGCGCGCGCTGCCAGTCGCCGGGCGAGTCGCTGGTGGCCGCGGCGAATCCTGCCGGCGCCTCCAGACTGGCGAGAGAGGCGGTGACCCCGTGGCTGGCGGCATAGCCGGCGAGCACCCCCGCCTCGGCGGCATGGCCGGCGTGCAGCGGCTTGGCCATGCCACTGCCCTGCAGGTTCTGCTGATGGCCTGCGGCGAAGCTGCTGGCGAGAGCCACGGCGTGAGCGATTGTCTCAGCGTTGCCGCCCAGCAGCATGGCGGTGGCAGTGGCGGCTCCCAGGGTGCCGACTGTCGCCGTGGTGTGCCAGTAACGATAATGACTGGGCTGAATGGCGAGCGCGACACGACAGCCGAGCTCGTAGCCACCGATGATCGCCCGGTGCAGCGCTTGTACCTCGGCGCCGATCTCCTGGGCCACGGCCAGCGCAGCGGCGATCGTCGGGCTGCCGGGGTGATAGCCGCCGTCCTTGAAGATGTCATCGAACTCGACGGTATGGCTGGCGGTGGCATTGACCAGCGCCGCATAGCGCGGCGAGCGGTGGGTGCCGTCGACATAGCTCACGGCATTGCCCTGACAGGGGACGGCGGAGAAGGCGCTGGCCAGCAGGGTAGCCGGCGCCTGAGTGGTGCCGGGAAGGGTCGTGGCGAACCAGTCGAGCAGCGCCTTGCGTGTCGCCAGCGTCACCTCGTCGGTGAGTGCCGCGGTGTTCCAGTGATGCGCGGCTGTGGCCAGCGTTTGAACGATTGACATCTCTCTCTCCCCGAAGATGACCGAAAGCCCGGCAGCACGCGGTAGAGCCGCGTCCGGGCCATGTCCGCAGCAGCGTGACCCAGCTTCACCGGTACGAGAACTGACAATTGTTTAAGCCAGCACTGCGTTCTGGTTAGTAGGGGATTGTCGATGAACGCCACAGGCGATGCCGGAGCCGTTCCTGCGGCCTTCGGGTGCCAAGCCATCATGGCGCGCGGACCATCATGGCACGCGGATGTCAGGGTAGGGTTTCTCGGTCTTGGATACGCCGTGCTCGACATCAAATTCTACAGGCTGACTCAAAGATTGGAGCCCTGCAGGAACTCGTGACGGGACTACGTCGAGGTGGCTATCCATTGGGTGAGCCAAGACGGCGGTCGTGCTCGAGTCTGTACACCGAAATGGCTTTTCGTCAGGCGGGCACGATGGTGATATCGACCATCGCGGCATGACGCCGCGCGGCGCGTGCCTCGCGATATTCCGTGGAGTGATAGCAGGCCAGGGCCTGTTCCAGGCTCGGGAATTCGAAGATCACGCAGCGCTCGGGTGTCTGGCCGTCGCGACTCTCCAGCACCTGGGGCTGATCAGTGCGTACCAGCAGGCGCCCACCGTAGGCCTCGAAGGCCGGCGGGGCCAGCTGCTGGTACATTTGGTAGCGCTCGCGTTGCGTGATTTTGACCGTGGCGATCCAGTAGGCCTTGGGCATGTCGCTCTCCGTCGATTGCTTTTTGTATTATGGTATGCCAAAACGAGTGGGAAGGCACCTCTCCTCCCACTGACTGGACCACGCCATGACTGCCAAGCCGCTCACCTGCCGTGACGATACGCCTTTCGATACGATCGAAGAGATCATCGCCGACCTGCGTGTCGGGAAAATGGTCCTGATGGTCGATGACGAGGACCGCGAGAACGAGGGTGACCTGGTACTCGCGGCGGATCATGTCAGTGCCGAGGCGATCAATTTCATGGCCCGCCACGCCCGCGGGCTGATCTGCCTGACGCTGAGCGGGGAGCGCTGCGATCGTCTGGCGCTGCCGCTGATGGTGCGCGACAACGGCTCCAGCTACACGACCGCCTTCACGGTCTCGATCGAGGCGCGCGAAGGCGTCTCCACCGGCATTTCTGCCGCCGATCGTGCGGCCACCGTGCGTGCCGCGGTAGCAACCGATGCCAGCCCGCGGGATCTCGTCAGCCCTGGGCATATCTTTCCGCTACGTGCCCAGCCAGGGGGTGTGCTGCAGCGCGCAGGGCATACCGAAGCCGGCTGTGACCTTGCGCGCCTGGCCGGCCTTGAGCCAGCCGCGGTGATCGTGGAGGTAATGGAGGAGGATGGCAGCATGGCCAAGCGCGACTCGCTGCTGGCCTTCGCCCGGCAGCATGGGATCCGCATCGGGACCATCGCCGACCTCATCCATTATCGCTCGAGTACCGAGCAGACCATCGCCAGCGTCGGCCACCAGGCGCTCGACACCGTCCATGGTCGATTCGAACTCTACAGCTTTGCCGATAGCGTCGACGATGAGGTCCATCTGGCGCTGATGATGGGCACGCCCGATGCCGAGCGCGCTTTTCCGGTGTATGTCCATGTCACCGATCCGCTGCGCGATCTGGTCGGGGCGCGGGTGCCCGGCGCGCCGCTGGGCTGGACGCTGTGGCAGGCACTGGAAACGATCGCCGCGCAGGGCGAG
This sequence comes from Salinicola sp. CR57, assembly GCF_003206585.1. Taxonomy (NCBI): domain Bacteria; kingdom Pseudomonadati; phylum Pseudomonadota; class Gammaproteobacteria; order Oceanospirillales; family Halomonadaceae; genus Salinicola; species Salinicola sp. CR57. The sequence continues at coordinate 8,646 of NZ_PZJL01000001.1, read as the reverse complement.
GGCGTCGTGGTCATCCTTGCGCACCAGGACTCGCCGGCGTCGTTGCTGTCACGGGCCGTGCACATACAGCAGGGTGACCTGACCAGGCTGCGTCGCGACAAGGCGCGCACGGGCACGGGATCGCAGATCCTGGCGCGGCTTGGCGTGACTCGGATACAGCTGTTGGGCGCGCCGGGCCCCTACCGCGGGTTGGCGGGGTTCGGGCTGGAGGTCGTGGATACGCTGGCGCCGCAAGGGGCAGAGGATGGCACTCACGAGATGAAGTGAATGTGCCCGCTTTCCATGCTGCCACTGTAGACGCCGTGGCGGCCGGTAAGGCCTTCGTCGAAGTAGCGCGTGAGAATCTGGCCGATGGCAGGATAGAAGATCTCCTGCCACGGCAGATCGTCGGCGCCGAACCACTGCACTTGCAGGCTTTCGGGGCCAGGCTCGGTCTCCTGGACGACCAGGGTGGCGCGGTAGATCAGATAGATCTCGTTGGTCGGCGGGACGCTGAAAATCGAGTAGGGGGATCGGATCTCGACCCGCATCCCGGTCTCTTCCATGACCTCCCGCGCGGCGGCCTCTTCGACGCTCTCGCCGTGCTCCATGAACCCCGCCGGTAGCGTCCAGCGCCCGACGCCGGGCGGAATGCCGCGCTGGCACAGCGCGATGCGCCCGCCTTCATCGATGATCGCCCCGGCGATGACGCGCGGGTTGTCATAGATCAGGTGGGCACAGGCCGGGCAGCGTAGCCGCAGGTGGGTATCACCCGGCGGCACGCACTGCTCCAGCGGCGCGTGGCCGCACTGGGTGCAGTGGGTGCAGTGGCGGGCGGCGGGGTGGCGTGGATTCACGGCAGGTTCTCGACCGGTAAGGGAGGGGTGATGGGATCGGCGCTGACACCGTCGCGCTCGGCCAGCATCTCCAGCGCGACGCGACTGGCGGACTGGATATGGGCGACACAGGCCTGATGCGCCGCGGCGGCGTCGCGCGCCCGGATCGCCTCGACGATGCGCGACATCTCGCGGAAGCTCTCGCGATAGCGCCCCGAGCGCGAGACGGTGGTCGCACGCAGATAGCTCACGCGGGCCTGTAACTGGGCCAGCAACTGCCCGGCGACGCGGTTGCCGGAGCCGTCGTAGAGCACGCCATAAAACGTACTGACCGCTTCCACGATGGCATCCGTCTTGCCGCTGCGCAGATGCGTCTTGAGCACCTCCCAGGCGGCGTCGAGCTGAGTCATCTGCACTGCCGTCGCCTTCTGGGTGAACAGCTGCACGACCAGGCTCTCCAGACTGCAGCGCAGCTCATAGATGTCGCGGGCGTCCTGCAGCGAGATCACCGCCACGCGTGGCCCGCGGGTGCCGCTCTGCTCGACCAATCCTTCGGCCTGCAGATGCCGCAACGCTTCACGTACCGAGGTGCGGCTGACGCCGAGGCGTTCGCACAGGTCGCGCTCGACCAGGCGGTCTCCGGGCAGGAACTGAAAGTTCATGATCGCTTCGCGGAGCTTTTCGAGGACCATTTCGCGCAGGGTGACCTGGGGGCGGGTGACCTTGAGGCTGTCGTCCATGGGGGTTCTTTTCATCGCTGACGTGTCCCTGGCGTCCGATTGAGCGAGCGAGAGGCCGCTGCCGGCATGGCCGACGCACGCGCCTTCTCGAAAGCTCGATCTTAGCATGGCGCCGGGGGCCGCCGCGGCTAGCCGCACGGGCGCGTGGTCAGCGCCTCGGGCAACCGGCTCATCATGCCGCGGCAGTAGAGCAGCGGGTCGGGGCTGTCATCGCACAGCGTCAGATGCTCGACTTCGCCGACGATGATGGCGTGGTCGCCACCGGGATAGTTCTCCCATAGCCGGCACTCCAGGTAGGCGGCAGCGCCGGCGAGAATGGCATGCCCTCGCGGCGAACGCTGCCAGGCGATGCCGGCGGTCTTGTCGGGGCGTTTGGACGCGAAGCGGTAAGCGGTCTCTTCCTGATCGTGGCCCAGGATATGAATGGTGAAGCGCCCGCTTCTGCAGATCACCGGATAGGAGTCCGACGACAGGCTGGGGCATACCAGCACCAGTGGCGGGTCCATGGAGACGGCCGAGAAGGCGCTGGCGGTGAAACCGACCAGGCGCTCGTGCTCGTCCAGGGTGGTGACGACGGTGACGCCACTGGGGAACGAACCCAGCACACGCTTGTAGTTGTCGCTAATGCTCAGGGTCATGACGGTCTCCTCGCTCAACGCATGACGAAGGGGTCTGGCATCGGCTCATCGGAGAGATTGATCCAGATCGTCTTCAGTTCGGTGTAGTCCTTGACGCTGTCCGGGCCGCACTCGCGGCCGTAGCCGCTGGCCTCGAAGCCGCCGATGGGTGCCATCGCCGACACCGCCCGATAGGTGTTGACCCAGACGATGCCAGCGCGGATGTCGCGACTCAGCCGGTGCGCGCGCGCCACGTCGCGGGTCCAGATACCCGCGGCCAGGCCATAGTCGGAGTCGTTGGCCAGCGCCAGGGCTTCGGCCTCGTCGCGGAAGGGCATGACCACCATCACCGGGCCGAACACCTCTTCGCGCACGATGCGCGCCTGCGGATCGCGGGTGAGCAGGATGGTGGGCTGGAAGTACCACCCCGCGGCGTCGCCTGACGGACGGCGTCCACCGTAGATCAGCTCCACGCCCTCTGCTTCGGCATCGTGTACGCGGCGCTCGACCGCTTCGAGCTGGGCCTGGGTGGCCAACGGCCCCATCTCGGTCGCGGGATCGTCGGGGCGGCCGATGACGATGGTCTCGGCACGCCGACGCAGGGTCTCGAGCAGTGCTGGCAGAACCTGCTCATGGACCAGTACCCGCGAGCCGGCAACACAGCTCTGCCCGGCGGCGGCGAAGACGCCAGCGACGATGCCATTGGCGGCGCTATCGAGATCGGCGTCGGCAAAGACGATGTTGGGCGACTTGCCGCCGAGCTCCAGCGATAGCTGGGCGAAGTTCTCGGCACTGCCGCGGACCACGTGACGGGCGCTTTCGGTGCCTCCGGTGAACGCGATCTTGCGCACTTTGGGATGGCGCGTGAGAGCGGCGCCGGCAGTGGCACCGTAGCCGGTCACCAGATTGACGACGCCCGCCGGGAAACCGGCGCGCTCGACCAGCCGCAGCAGCCCGACCAGGCTGGCGGAGGCGTGTTCAGAGGGCTTGATGACCAGGGTGTTACCCGCCGCCAGCGCTGGCGCGAGCTTGATCGCGGTCAGATAGAGCGGACTGTTCCAGGGAATGATGGCAGCGACCACGCCCAGCGGTACACGCACCGTGGCACCGAACAGGTCGGGTTTGTCCAGCGCCAGAGTATCGCCGGTGATCTTGTCGGCCATTCCCGCGGCGTAGCGGAAGAAAGCCGGCAGATAGGCGACCTGGCCGCGGGTTTCGCGGATCAGCTTGCCGTTGTCACGGCTCTCCAGCTGCGCCAGCGCCTCGGCCTCCGACGCGATCAGGTCGGCCAGGTGGTTGAGCATCTGGCCGCGACGCGAGGCAGTCAGCGTCGGCCATTCGCCCTGCCTGAAGGCGCGGTGGGCACTCTCTACCGCGCTGTCGATATCGTTCTCGCCGGCGTCGGGGAAACGGCACCAGGGCGCCGCGGTGACCGGATCGAAGCTTTCGAAAGTGGCGCCGTCCTGCGCGTCGCACCACTGTCCGTCGATGTACATCTGCATGTGCTCGAGCGTCATGACTGCATCTCTCCACGCGAGTGAGCGGAATGGTGGGTCGTGAGGAAGTTGGCGATCAGCTCGGTGGCGACGCGTGGATGCTCCATCACGAACATGTGCCGCATGGCCGGCAGAATCCGGCACTCGGCGTTGGCCAGCCGCTGGCTCAGGCGCCGGGCCATGGCCGGGGTCGAGCCCGGGTCGTCGTCGCCGGCGGCGACCAGAACCGGTACCTCGATCTGTGACAGGCGCTCGCGACCGACGTTGTGCTCGCTGCCGAACAGCGCATAGCTGACGGTGTAGCCGTCTGGATCGTTGCTGGCCACCATGTCGCGAATGCGCGCGATAGCCTGTGGATGGGCGGCGCGGTAGGCGGGGCTGAACCAGCGCTCGATGGCGCTATCGACGTTGGCAGCCGGGCCCTCGGCACGCACCTGCGCCAGGCGCTCGCCCACGCCCTCGACCTGGCTCGGGCTGCGCTCGAAGACGCTGGCCAGAATCACCAGCGCCCAGCAGCGCTGGGGGTGATCCAGCGCCATCAGTCGTGCCACCAGGCCACCCATCGAGAAACCGACGATCGCCGCCGTTTCCACCTGCAGGGCATCCATCAGCTCGCAGGTCTGGGCGGCGTAATCCTCGAGCGTACAGCCGGAGGGCGGCCGCGGGCTCGCGCCATGGCCCAGCATGTCGTAGGCGATGACGTCGTAACGCTCGGCCAGCGCCGCGAACTGGGCCGACCAGATCGTGGCATCGAGACCGACGCCATGGATCAGCACCACGCTGGGGCCATGGCCCGCCCGCCAGTAGCGCGTGCCCGCTGGCGTCTCGCGCGCCTGGAGGGTGTGCATGCTCGCGTCCCGGGAACTCATTGTCCGGTGTCACCCTCCGCCGCAAGCTCCTCGAGGTCCTGGTAACGGTTGCCGATCCGCGGATGCAGGCGACCACCGTCGGCGGCACCCAGCGCGACCACGATTTCGTTGGCGCGGGGGGCATCCTCGATACGCATCTCGAGCGTGATGTAGTGCGAGCGGAAGCCCTCGTCGTCCTTGTGCATCATCGGGATCTGAATGGATGTGCCCGGGGCGCCGCGCTTGTTGGTGAAACTGAGATAGCTCTGAGCATTGACCGCACGGCGGTAGTGATTGCCGAAGCGCAGCGTGTGGATGATCGCCGAGGCGTGCTCGATCTCACCCTCTGCACCCACCACGGCCGCCTTGCCGTAGGCCTCGATGGTCTCGCCCGGCATCTCGCGCAGGAGGCGCGCGACGATCTCTTCACCCAGCGCCGAGCAGTGCTGCCGAATTTCGGGCTTCAGGTCCTCGACGAAGCCCCGGCCGGCCCACGGATTAGTCACCACGGCGGCGATACCCAGCATGGTCACGGGCCGGTCGCCGGCGCGGCCGCCTTCGATGAAGGTGGTCTCGCGGTAGCTGACGATCTTTCGAATCTCGAAACTCATGGCGCTCTCCCTTGAGCTGGTGAACAGGCCGGCGCGCGGCGCTGCGATCGTTTTTATTTTTGGCATACCATAATACAAAAAGTCAAACCCCATGAATCGACAGCGAATCTCGCGGCATGTCCGAATTGAACTTTGGTATCAGGGGGCCTTTTTTGAGGTGACTGGATGTCTCTCTGAGTTTAAGGTTTTGTATTACGGTATACCAAAACCCAAAAAACAATGACGCGCTTCGGCTGACAGTGGTGGGACCGGTTCGGCCCGAGGCACCCGACAGGAGAGGCAGATGCACGATACGCGAGAGGACATTCCTCGATCCGGGCCTTTGGCCGGTGTCGACGTCACTACCACGGTGGCAGCGACGGCCATGGTCATCGCCTTCATTCTCTTTACCGTGCTGATGCCGGATACGGCGCAGGCGGCCTATACCTCGATCAAGGACTTCATCACGCAGCGGCTGGGCTGGTACTACATCGCCACCGTCAACCTGGTGCTGCTGGCGGCCGTGGTGTTGATCCTCTCTCCATGGGGCGGCATCCGCCTCGGGCGTGACGATGATCGCCCCGAATTCAAGTGGTTCAGCTGGTTCGCGATGCTGTTCAGCGCCTCGGTCGGCACCGGCCTGATGTTCTTCAGCATCGCCGAGCCACTCACCCATATGCAGGGCAATCCGTTTCAGCGCATGGCGGGGCTCGAGGCGGGATCGCTGGCCAGTGGCGAGCAGGCGCTGCAGATCACGCTGTTCCACTGGGGGCTGCACGGCTGGGCGATCTACATCCTGATCGGGGCGATGCTCGGCTACTTCTCGTATCGACGCGGCCTGCCGCTGACCATCCGCTCCGCGTTCTATCCGATACTGGGACGTCGCATCTACGGCCCGCTGGGTCATGCCATCGACCTGCTGGCGATCTTTGCCACCCTGTTCGGCACCGCGACCACGCTGGGGCTGGGGGTTGCGCAGATGAATGCCGGGCTCAATCAGCTCTTCGGTCTGAGCATCAGCACCACGCACCAGGTGGTTCTGGTGGTGATCGTGAGTGTGCTGGCGACGCTATCGGTCGTCTCCGGGCTGAAGAAGGGGATTCGGCTGCTGAGCGAATGGAACATTCATCTCAGCATGGTTCTGTTCGCGTTCTTCATCATTGCTGGGCCCACGCTCTTTCTGCTGACCACCTTCGGCAAGACGATCGGCGGCTATCTGATCGACATGATCCCGATGGGGTTGTGGGTCAATACCGATCCCAGCGACCAGTGGCAGAGCTGGTGGACCCTGTTCTATTGGGGCTGGTGGCTCTCCTGGGGCCCGTTCGTGGGCATGTTCATCGCGCGGATCTCCTACGGTCGCACCATTCGGCAGGTGCTGCTCGGCGGCATGGCGGCGTCGCTGCTGGCGGCGGGAGCCTGGATCGCCATCTTCGGTGGCACCGCACTGCACCTGCAGTTCTTCGCCGGTGTCGATCTGGCCAGCCTGGCGTCGCAGGATCTCGCCTCGGTGCTATTCCATACCATCGATTCCGTCGCCGGTGGCGCGCTCGGCACCACCATGGTCGGCATGGCGACGCTGATGATCATCACCTGGTTCGTCACCTCGGCCGACTCGGGAACCCTGGTGATCTGCACCATCCTCTCGCGCGGGGAAGCGCACCCGCCGCAGCTGCAGCGCGTTTTCTGGGGGCTTTTCCTCGGTGCGACCTCTGCCGTACTGCTGGTCGCCGGCGGCCTGCAGGCGCTGCAGACCGCCGCCATCGCCTCTGCGCTGCCCTTCTCGGTGGTACTGCTGCTGATGTGTTTCTGCCTGTTCAAGGCCCTGGTCGAGGACGGCCGCAGTCCCAGCCCGAAACGCTACGCATCTTCGCAGCAATGACCACGCCACGTTCACCTTGGAGGCAATGATGAAGTTCTCTCTCTTTCTTCACATGGAACGCTATCAGGACAAAGAGTACCGGCAGCTTTTCGAGGAGCTGTGCGAACTGGCCCAGATCGCCGAACAGGGCGGTTTCGACAAGGTCTGGATCGGTGAACATCACGGCATGCAGTACACCGCGTCGCCCAGTCCAGGCCAACAACTGGCCTACCTGGCGGCCAAGACTTCGCGGATCCGGCTGGGCGCCGGGACCTTCATCGCGCCGTTCTGGGATCCGCTGCGCCTGGCCGGCGAAGCCGCCATGCTCGATGTGATCAGCAACGGCCGTCTCGAGTTCGGGATCGCGCGCGGTGCCTACCAGTACGAGTTCGACCGCCTGGTGCCCGGCATGAAGGCCTCGGAGGGCGGTGCCGCGCTACGTGAGATGGTGCCGGCGATCAAGGCGTTGTGGCAGGGCGACTACGCCCATGAGGGCGAGGTCTACCAGTTCCCTACCAGTACCTGCGTGCCCAAGCCCCAGCAGTCGATGCCACCGATGTGGATCGCGGCGCGCGACCCCAGCTCGCACGAATTTGCGGTCGCCAATGGCTGCAATGTCATGGTCACGGCGCTGATGAAGGGGGACGAGGAGGTGGCCGACCTGGCGGACAAGTTCGCCACTGCCTGCGCCAAGCATCCCGAGGTGCCGCGGCCGGAGCTGATGCTGCTGCGCCACACCTATGTCCACGAGGAAGCCGATCGGGAGGGTTGGAAGGTCGGTGCCGAAGGGCTCAACCGCTTTTACCGCCACTTCCTTGGCTGGTTCAAGAACGAGTCGCCGGTGACCGATGGCTACATGCCACCGGCCAGCCCCGAGAGCGTGGCCGACAATCCCGAATTCACCCTCGAGAGTCTGCATCGCAACATGATGGTGGGGACGCCGGACGCCTTGACCGAGCGCTTGCGCTATTACGAGTCCCTGGGCATCACCGAGTACAGCTACTGGACCGACAATACCCTGTCGTTCGAGGAGAAGAAGCGCTCGCTGGAACGCTTCATTCGCGACGTGATGCCGCGCTTCGCGGCCTAGCACGCCAGCGCCCGGGCTCATTTTCACGGGAGCGAGCTGTCGTGGCCGCCTATGGCCGCGACACCCGCTCTCGATCTGCTCATGCGGGTGGTGCAGGAGGGCGGCTAGTCGAGGGGCGTTCGAGTTCATCGATGACCCGCATACCGATTATCGATGCCTTCAATTTTCCGTCACAATCTTGTGATTATATCCTTGCTGCCAATCCCCCCGACTCCCCCCTTCAAGGAGAAGCAGCGTGAAAATTTCCGGGCGCATCAAAGCGTTGATCGTTATGGCCGTCGTCATCTACGTGCTCGCGCACGTGGTGCGCGCCATGGTGATGATGCTGCTGCGCTCGAGTCCGCTGCTTCCGGCATCGCGACGCTCGTCGGCATTGCCATCACGAACGCCGCGGCTCGAGCGAGACGATGCCGAAACCTTGAAGCACTGCACGCGCTGCTGAGCGTCTGCTGCCGGCCGCGACGGACGTCGCCCGAAACGATGATACCGATAGGCAAAAGCGACAGGTGACATCGAAAGACAGGGCCGATAGATAGCCTTGGAAAGTGACGTCGCGAGACACAGCCAAGAGACCAAAAAAGCCCGCGCT